>NZ_JAACFX010000003.1:0-793843 GCF_029237275.1 Pseudomonas sp. 3MA1
TTGAACTGGTTTGTTACCTATGTGGGTGAGTCATACCGGCAAGCCCTTTTGGTTCCTTTTGTGGCGTTTGACAAAAGGGACTCGCCGTAAGGGCGAAACCCTAAGTGGCCGTGACCGCAGCAACGGATATGTACACCACTCCCCAGCCATAAAGGCAAAACCACCAGCGGCCATAACCGCAGCAACAGATATGTACCCCATCCCACTCGCCGCAACAGCAAAACCCTAAACCGCCCCCCGTCCCCAATGCTACTGTTCCCCCCTTCTTCCCCAAGCTGCGAGCCACCATGTCCATCGTCATCCGCACCCACCCCCGCCTGACCATCGGCGTGCTGATCGGCTGCGCCGTGGGCTTTCTGGCCCCTGCCGAGACCCTGATCAGCAAGATCCTCATCGGCTGGAACGCCGCCGTCTGGACTTACCTGGCGCTGATGTTCTGGCTCACCGTGCGAGCCCGGGCCGATCAGGTCAAACGCATCGCCGAAGCCGAGGACGAAAACGCCGGGCTGGTGCTGTTGATCGTCTGTGTCGCGGCCATCGCCAGTCTGGTGACCATCACCCTGGAACTGGCCGGCAGCAAGGACCTGGACACCACCCGACGCCTGCTGCACTACGCCTTCACCGGTTTCACCGTGATCGGCTCCTGGCTGTTGGTGGGGGTGATTTTCAGCGTGCACTATGCGCGCCTGTACTACACCTGGAACGGCAAGGAACCGGCGCTGCGCTTCGCCGAGGGCCTGACCGATCCGGACTATTGGGACTTTCTGTATTTCTCCTTCACCATCGGCGTCGCGGTGCAGACCTCGGACGTCGGCGTGGCCACTCGCGAGTTGCGGCGGATCGTCCTGGCCCAGTCGCTGATCGGCTTTCTGTTCAATACCGCGATCCTGGGTTTCTCCATCAATATCGCCGCCGGGCTGTTCGGCTGAACCAGTCCAAGACAACTTGAACCCGATCCTGGCCGCTTCGCGGGATCGTCCGTGAGAATCGCGACGGCGTCGTCCGGAATGCCGCATAGCGAGTGCCAGGCTGGGCAACCGCAATTGATCCAATGCGAACGGCCTGCAGCGCCAATCAACTAACATCAGTTGCACTGATCCAACTCCCCAATAAATCGCCCCACCACTTCAAACTCATTTTCAGATTTATCTTAAAGACCCGTCCCCATACTAAAAATAGAATGGCCGGCTTTTAAAACCCTGGGCTTAACCAACTAACCACGTGGCGTTAGTTCCTCGCTTTAAAGTAACTCCCCCTGCTGAACGCCTGAAATTCGCCGACCTCGCCATGCGCAAAAGACCAAAGCACCTGTAATAGAGCTCCCGCACGCCCACCCCATAGACCCTATAGCAATCAGCCACCAGCAAAAGCAGCCTGTAACTTCTACGGGCTGTTGTGTTTTCTGCTTCGTCAAAAAGGTTAAAACGTTGAAATACCCATCCGCAGTAACAGCTATCGCCCTGCTATACAGCGTTGCTTATTCAGCGCAGTCCCATGCACTCACTACCATCGAAAGTATTGATTTAAGTTCTTCAAGTAACGACTACTCCATGGCCCTCGGCGTATCCGCTGACGGTCGTGTAATCGCGGTAAACACAACATCAGACACAAACGAAGATCGCGCCTTCAAATACAGCGATGCGACTGGCATGGTCGATCTGGGCACTTTGGGCGGAGATTATTCCTTGGCCTATGCCATCTCCGCCGACGGCAGTGTGGTCGTGGGAAAAGCGGCTACCCCGGACTCGGCTCATGCCTTCAAGCACTCCGATGCGACCGGCATGATCGATCTGGGCACATTGGGCGGCGCGTCATCCAGCGCCAATGGCGTATCCGCTGACGGCGCCGTGGTGGTTGGCGACTCCTTGAATCTCCAAGGGAGGACTCGTGCCTTCAAACACACGGAGGCGACCGGCATGATCGATCTGGGGACCTTGAAGGCAGACAACAGTGGCGACGCCCTGGCAACTGCGGTGTCCGGTGACGGTAGCGTTGTCGTGGGGCTGGCGGACATCGATTCCGCTTCGAACGTACAACACGCGTTCAAGCACACCGACGCCAACGGCATGACCGACCTGGGCACGCTTGGCGGAACAGCCTCCGGGGCCTGGGGAGTATCCGCCAACGGCCTGGTGGTGGTGGGCAGTTCAGAAACAATCACCGGCGCTACTCAAGCGTTTAAACACACTGACGAGAACGGCATGGTCGGGCTCGGTTCCTGGGGGGGCGACTCCAGTGCT
Source organism: Pseudomonas sp. 3MA1 (assembly GCF_029237275.1). Lineage (NCBI taxonomy): Bacteria > Pseudomonadati > Pseudomonadota > Gammaproteobacteria > Pseudomonadales > Pseudomonadaceae > Pseudomonas > Pseudomonas sp. 3MA1. The sequence continues at coordinate 2,241 of NZ_JAACFX010000003.1, forward strand.
CACGCGGTGTCCGCCGACGGCCGCGTTGTCGTCGGGTTTGCCATCACTGCAGAGGGCGATAGCCACGCCTTCAGACACACCGATGCCGACGGCATGATCGATCTGGGCACGTTGGGCGGCCAACAGTCGGCAGCGACTGCCGTGTCCGCCGACGGCAATATTGCCGTCGGCATGAGCCAAACGGCGAATGGCGCCCTGCACGCCGCGCTGTGGAAGATCACGGAAACCGGCACTCACCTGCTTGATCTGGACAACACCCGGACCGCGATGGCCAAAAGCGCCCATCAGGCATGGGGAGTCCTGGACCTGCGCAGTGCGCAACTGGATCGTTTGATGAGCCAGGAGTGCCAGATCGACAGCGGCGCGTTCTGCATCGGGGTTGGCCCCAGCTACAGCAGAAACCGCGAGACTCGCCAAACCTCCACGAGCCTGACCCTGGGCGCCCGCCCGGGCGAACATCTGCGTCTGGGCATCACCCTGGATCAGAACCTCGATCAACAGTTGCCGGACAACTACACCAAGGCAGGGTCCAGCGCACCCGCAGTGGCGATGTTCGTTGCCGTGGACGAATCGGGCCAGGGCCTGGGTTGGCAGGGGCGTCTGGCGGCGGCCTACCTGTCGTCCAAGGTCGATATCCGCCGTGAACAACTGGCTTATACCGAAGCCGGTAAAGGGCGTTCGAGCCTGCGTGGCAAGGCCTTCAGCATCGAGGGTGGCTATGGCCTGCGGCTCGATAGCCTGACCGTGACCCCTTACATCGGCCTCAGCCAGACTCAAGTCAGCCGCCAAGGCTATAGCGAGCACAGCGGCGCCGTCATGGCGGCCAGCTACGCAAAAATGGCCCGTTCGGTGACCAGCCTGAACGCCGGCGTACGGACCGCCAAGCGCCTGACAAAACAGCTGGAACTCAATGCCAACCTGGGCCTGATCCAGGACCTGAACAAAGACCAGGATGCCTTTCAAGCCCGCATGGATGACTTGGGACGCTATACCTACCAGGCCGATAAACAGCACTACACCCGTTTTGCCGCGAGCACCGGGGCAAGCTACACCTTGGACCAGCACAGCGCCGTGCATGCCGGTGTGTTCTGGACACAGGAACCGGGCGGCAACGACACGACCGGTATTCAAACCGCCTTTACCTATCGGTTCTGATAGCGACCCTGCCCTGTTTCGCGCTATTGCCGATCAGCCCAACCGAGGCTGCACCACACTGCAACACCCCAGCCCTGGCACTACGGCCAACCGCCAGGGCTGTTGCTGATCGCGACCTGGATGAGCCTGCGGGCGTGAAGTGCGCCCGGGCAGTCGCCACAGGGCAAAAGCCGGTCGCCGCAGAGCGTTTCCCGGACCATCAGGGCCACGTAAGGTGGCCAGCACGGCGCAACAAGACGCCGCTCTGAACAACAAGCCACCTGCCGCAAGAGATCCTCTGATGAAAACACCGTTCAAGCGTGGTTTCCTGCTCCTCTGCGCCACTGCACTGCTCAGTGCCTCCACCTGGGCCGCCGAGCCCCCATCCTGCAAGGCCGTGCGCATGGGGGTGGTCAACTGGACCGACGTGATCGCCACCAGCGCCGTGGCCGATGTCCTGCTCAACGGGCTGGGCTACGACAGCAAGCAGACCAGCGCCGTGCAGCAGATCATCTTCGCCGGCATCCGCGACAAGCGCCTGGACATCTTCCTCGGCTACTGGAAGCCGGCCATGGACCAGAACATCGCGCCCTTCCTTGAGGCCGGGCAGGTCAAGGTCATGGACCGGCCCAGCCTCACCGACGCCCAGGCGACCCTGGCGGTGCCGGACTACGTGGCGCAAGCGGGCCTGAAAACCTTCGCCGACATTGCTCGTTTCAAGGACCAGCTGGGGGGCAAGATCTACGGCATCGAGCCCGGCAGCGGCGCCAACACCACCATCAAAACCATGATCGACACCGACCACTTCGGCCTCAAGGGCTTCAAGCTGATCGAATCCGGCGAGGCCGGGATGCTGGCGGCGGTGCAGCGGGCGATCAATCGCAAGGAATTCGTGGTGTTCGTCGGCTGGACCCCGCACCCGATGAACATCAACATGGCCATCACCTACCTCAGCGGCAGCGAAGACGTGTACGGGCCCAACGAGGGGGCGGCCACGGTGTCCACGGTGACCGCGCCGGACTACGCCGAGCGCTGCCCCAATGTGTATCGACTGCTGCAGAACCTGAGCTTCAGCGCGGCCCAGGAAAGCCAGTTGATGGTGCCGATCATGCAGCGCAAGACGCCCCAGGACGTGGCCCGACAGTGGCTGCGCGAATACCCCGAGGACCTGCAGCGCTGGTTGACGGGGGTGACCACCTTCGACGGCGGCGATGGCGTGGCCGCGGTCAAAGCCAACCTATAACCGCCCTCCGTAGGAGCCGGCTTGCCGGCGAAGGAGGCCTCACGGACCTTCGCTGGCAAGACAGTTCCTACCCCTGTGAGGCTATCCATGAGCCATTACCCGCTTTCTGCCGAGCTGGCGGCCTTCGTCCAGCGCACCCTGAGTTACACCAGCACCGACAGCAGCCTCCAGGGACTGCGCGCCAGCTATGAGCGCATGTGCCGGGATTTCACTCCGGCCCATCCGCCCGGCCTCGCCGTGCATCACGGACAACGGGCCCAGGTGCCGCTGCGTTTCTATCACCCGGAGCGCGCCGCCCCGGAATGCGGCTGGCCCTGGCTGCTGTACCTGCACGGCGGTGGCTGGGTGCTGGGCAGCCTGGACTCCCACGATTTCATCACCGCCCATCTGGCCAGCGAACTGCAGGTGCTGGTGATCGCAGTGGATTACCGGCTGGCCCCGGAACACCCGTTCCCGGCCGCCTTCAACGATTGCCTGGCAGTATGGCGCGCCCTGGAACAGGGCCTGGGCCCGGTGCCGCTGGATCGCCGTCGTCGACTGGTGATGGGCGACAGCGCCGGGGGCAATCTGGCCGCGGCCCTGTGCCTGGCCCTGCGCGACGCCGCCGAACCCTTGCCCGCCGCCCAGGTGCTGGTCTACCCCGGGCTGGGTGGCGCGGCCAACCTGCCCTCGCGCAGCCAGTGCGCCGACGCGCCCCTGCTCAGCAGCAGCGACCTGGACTGTTTCCAGGCGCTGTACCTGCCGGAGCCCGAACCCACCTCGCCCTATGCCCGGCCGCTGCTGGCAGAGGATTTGCGTCACCTGCCAGCGGCCTTTATCGCGCAGGCTGAGTTCGACCCCTTGCGCGACGACGGCCAGTGCTATCACCAGCGCCTGTTGCTGGCCGGCGTCGCCAGCCAGCTGTACCCGGGCCTGGGCCTGGTGCATGGCTGCCTGCGGGCCAGGGGACTGGCGGCGGAAGTCGATGCGCTGTATGCCGCCCTGCTGCGCGCCCTGCGCCAGTTCCTTGAGCAGCCCTGAGCCCCTGCCGTTGGTCAGCCACCTGCGGTCCTGATGCAGATTTATCGACGTTGCGCCCTTGACGGCAGAATGGGTTTTGCGGTTTCCTGAAACCGGTTTCAGCGCCATCCTCGGAAAGACTGCAAACCGATCATTCCAAGAATAAGGTCGTCGCCCGTGAATCCGTTTTCCGCCGCCCAGCGCAATCGCGTCACCATGCTCGATGTCGCCCGTCATGCCGGAGTCTCCAAGGCCAGCGTGTCGCGCTTTATCGGCGAAGACCGCGCCCTGCTTTCCGCTGCCACCGCCTTGCGCATCGAGCAAGCCATCAACGCGCTGGGCTACCGCCCGAACCAGATGGCCCGCGGCCTCAAGCGCGGGCGCACGCGGCTGATCGGCATGCTGGTGGCGGATATCCGCAACCCCTATTCGATTGCCGTGATGCACGGCGTGGAAACCGCCTGCCGCCAGCACGGCTACAGCCTGGTGGTGTGCAACACCGACCGCGACGACGAACAGGAAGCCCGGCACCTGGCCAACCTGCGGGCCTACAACATCGAAGGCCTGATCGTGAACACCCTGGGCCACCACCTGGAGCAGTTGCTGGAATTGCAGCAGGAAATGCCCCTGGTGCTGGTGGACCGCAAGCTCGATCCCCTGCACGCCGATCTGGTGGGCCTGGACAACCCGGCGGCGGTGCACAGCGCCATCGACCACCTGGAACACCAGGGCTACCGCGACCTGCTGCTGGTCAGCGAACCCCATGACGGCACCAGCTCGCGGCTCGAACGCAGCGCCGCGTTCCAGGCCGAGATCGCCCGGCGCCCGGCCTTGCGCGGCCAGTCCCTGGAAACCGGCGAGGCCCTGGCCCGTCACCTGAAAGACTTTCTCGACACCCCCGGGCCCGGGCCCAAGGCGCTGTTCTGCGCCAACGGCGTGGCGACCCTGGCGGCGACCCGTGCCCTGCGCGAGTTGCAGTGCCCGCTGTTCGAGGGCGTCGGCCTGATCGCCCTCGACGACCTGGACTGGTACCCCCTGGTGGGCAGCGGCATCACGGCCCTGGCCCAGCCCACCGCCGCCATCGGCGCCAGCGCCTTCCACTGCCTGCTCAAGCGCCTGCAGGGCGACGACGCCGCGCCGCGGGTGGTGGATTTTCCGACGCAATTGATCGTGCGCGGCTCCACCGCGTTGTAACGGCGGGGGCAAGCACCCCGCGGCTTTTTTCGAACAAAAATGAAACCGGTTTCAGAGGTCATAGACATGCAGCGATCCCCCGTTTCCATCAGCCTGTCCAGCTACGGCGCGGACCTTGTGCGCGAGCACGGCCAGGCGCATTTCATCCCCCTGGTGGCCGCCGCTGGCGCGTCCTGCATTGAATGGCGCGAAGAGCTGCTGAGCGACGAAGACCCCGCGCAGCTGGCGCAAAGCGCCGTGGAGCATGGCCTGGAAAGCGTGTATTCCTCGCCCCTGGAGCTGTGGCAGGCCGAGCGCCGCGAACCCAACCTCGAACTCGCCGCCGCCTTGCAACGGGCCCGGGCGTTCGGCGCCCGCGACCTCAAGGTGTCCCTCGGTCACTTCGGCGCGCATCACGACCTGCGCAGCCTCGCCAGCCTGCTGGCGGATCAGCCGGTGCGGCTGCTGGTGGAGAACGACCAGACCGCACACGGTGGCCGCATCGAACCCTTCCAGCGTTTTTTCAGCGCCGTGGAGGCGCTGAACCTGCCGCTGCGCATGACCTTCGATATCGGCAACTGGCAGTGGCAGGCGCAGTCGGCGCTCGATGCCGCGCGCCTGCTGGGCCGGCACGTGGCCTACGTGCACTGCAAGGCCGTGCGCCTGCGCGCCGATGGCAAGCGGGTGGCCGTAGCGCCACAGGCCTCGGAGTTGCAGCAGTGGGAACACCTGCTGCGGCACATGACTCAAGGGCTGACCCGGGCCGTGGAATACCCGCTGCAAGGCGCCGACCTGCTGCAGGTGAGCGCCGAGCAGGTCGGCCTGCTGGCGGGCCTGGGCCAGTCGCGACTGGAGCCTGCCCATGTCTGAGATCGATATTCTGTCCTTCGGTGAAACCATGGCCATGTTCGTCGCCGAACACAGCGGCGACCTGGCCCGGGTCGAACACTTTCACAAGCGCATTGCCGGGGCCGACAGCAACGTCGCCATCGGCCTGTCGCGCCTGGGTTTCAAGGTGGCGTGGCTGAGCCGGGTCGGCAACGATTCCCTCGGGCAGTTCGTGCTCGACACCTTGCAGGCGGAGGGCCTGGACTGCCGCTTCGTGCGCCGCGACCCGCTGCACCCTACCGGCTTTCAGCTCAAGTCCCGGGAAGAAACCGGCGATGACCCGCGGGTCGAGTACTTCCGCCGCAGTTCGGCCGCCAGCCACCTGAGCCTCGACGACCTGGCCCCGGCCCTGCTCCAGGCCCGCCACCTGCACGCCACCGGGATTCCCCCGGCCCTCTCGGACTCGGCCCGGGAGCTGTCCGGCCACCTGATGCGCACCCAGCGCGCCAACGGCCGCAGCGTGTCGTTCGATCCCAATCTGCGCCCGGCCCTGTGGGCCAGCGAAGCGCTGATGATCCGCGAGATCAACCGCCTCGCGGCCCTGGCCCACTGGGTGCTGCCGGGCCTCGGCGAGGGCCGCCTGCTCACCGGCCGTGACGACCCGGCGGACATTGCCGCGTTCTACCTGGACCAGGGCGCCGAAGCCGTGGTGATCAAGCTCGGGGCCCATGGCGCCTACTACCGCACCCATCTGGACGCCGGCTTCGTCGCTGGCGTGCCGGTGCCCCAGGTGGTGGACACCGTCGGCGCCGGCGATGCCTTCGCCGTGGGCCTGATCAGCGCCCTGCTGGAAAGCCGCAGCGTGATCGAAGCGGTGCAGCGGGCCAACTGGATCGGCAGCCGCGCGATACAGAGCCGTGGCGACATGGAAGGCCTGCCCCGACGCCACGAACTGCCGGACCCGGCAGCGCCCCTGAAAACCGCCTGCGCCCTGTAGGCGCCGGCATCGCGCACATGCGAACAAAACCCCAGAACCACCTGTTGCGACAAAAACAACAAGCTCAGGAGAACTTTCATGGACAGCCTCAAACTCGCCGCCCGCCGCTGGTGGTACATCATGCCGATGGTCTTCATCACCTACAGCCTGGCCTACCTGGACCGCGCCAACTATGGCTTTGCCGCCGCCTCGGGGATGGCCGACGACTTGCAGATCACCCCGGGGCTGTCATCGCTGCTGGGGGCGCTGTTCTTCCTCGGCTATTTCTTCTTCCAGGTGCCGGGGGCGATCTACGCGCAAAAACGCAGCGTGAAGAAGCTGATCTTCGTCAGCCTGATCCTCTGGGGCGGCCTGGCCACCCTCACCGGGATCGTCGCCAACGCCTACATGCTGATCGCCATCCGCTTCATGCTCGGGGTGGTGGAAGCGGCGGTGATGCCGGCGATGCTGGTGTACCTGTGCCACTGGTTCACCCGCGCCGAACGCTCCCGGGCCAACACCTTCCTGATCCTCGGCAACCCGGTGACCATGCTCTGGATGTCGGTGGTCTCCGGCTACCTGGTGGAGCACTTCAGCTGGCGCTGGATGTTCATCGTCGAAGGCTTGCCGGCGGTGCTCTGGGCCTTTATCTGGTGGCGCCTGGCCGATGACCGGCCCAGCCAGGCCCAGTGGCTCGGCGCCCAGGAGAAGCAGGACCTGGAAAACGCCCTGGCCGCCGAACAGCAAGGCATCAAGGCGGTGAAGAACTACGCCGAGGCCTTCCGCTCGCCCAAGGTGATCCTCCTCGCGCTGCAGTTTTTCTGCTGGAGCATCGGGGTCTACGGTTTCGTCCTGTGGCTGCCGTCGATCCTCAAGCACGGCGCACAAATGGACATGGTCGAGGCCGGCTGGCTCTCGGCCCTGCCCTACCTGGCGGCGGTGTTCGCCATGCTCGCGGTGTCCTGGGGTTCGGACCGCACCCAGCAGCGCAAGCGCTTCGTCTGGCCGCCGCTGCTGGTGGCGGCCATCGCCTTCTACGCTTCCTACCTGCTGGGGGCCGAGCACTTCTGGTGGTCCTACGGCCTGCTGGTGATCGCCGGGGCCTGCATGTACGCGCCCTATGGGCCGTTCTTCGCCATCGTTCCGGAGATTCTCCCGGCCAACGTGGCCGGCGGCGCCATGGCCCTGATCAACAGCATGGGCGCCCTGGGCTCCTTCGGCGGCTCCTACCTGGTGGGTTACCTGAACAGCAGCACCGGCTCGCCGGGGGCCTCCTACCTGCTGATGAGCGGCGCGCTGCTGCTCTCGGTGCTGCTGACCCTGTTGCTGACACCCGGCGCCGGCGCGCCTCGGGCCAAGGGCCTGCCCCTGCCACGCCGCCTGGCCCACTCCTGAATCGCCACAGAGAACCGTGATGAAAAAACACCTGGTGCTGTACAAGAAACTCTCGCCGTCGCTGATGGCGCGCCTGCAGGAACAGACCGCGGTCACCCTGATCGAAGACCTCGGCCCCAGTGGCCTTGCGGCCCTGCGCCAGGCCCTGCCCAGCGCCGACGGGCTGCTGGGCGCGAGCCTGCGCCTGGACGCCGAACTGCTGGACCTGGCGCCGCGCCTGCAAGCGGTGGCCAGTGTCTCGGTGGGGGTCGACAACTACGACATCGACTACCTGACCCAACGCGGCATCCTGCTCAGCAACACCCCGGACGTGCTCACCGAAACCACCGCCGACACCGGCTTCGCGCTGATCCTGGCCACCGCCCGGCGGGTGGTGGAACTGGCCAACCTGGTGCGCGCCGGGCAATGGCAGCGCAACATCGGTCCGTTGCATTTCGGCAGCGACGTGCACGGCAAGACCCTGGGCATCATCGGCATGGGGCGCATTGGCGAGGCCTTGGCCCAGCGCGGGCATTTCGGCTTCGGCATGCCGCTGATCTACCACAGCAACAGCCCCAAGCCGGCGGTGGAGCAACGCTTCAATGCCCGCTACCGGAGCCTGGAGCAACTGCTGCAAGAGGCCGACTTCATCTGCCTGACCCTGCCCTTGACCGATAAGACCCAGGGGCTGATCGGCCGCCGTGAACTGGCGCTGATGCGCCCGGAAAGCATCTTCATCAATATTTCCCGGGGCAAGGTGGTGGACGAAGCGGCCTTGATCGAAGCCTTGCAGGCGCGACGGATTCGCGGCGCCGGGCTGGACGTGTTCGAGCGCGAACCGCTGGACCCGGACTCGCCGCTGCTGCAACTGCCCAATGTCGTGGCCACCCCGCACATGGGCTCGGCCACCCACGAAACCCGCGAAGCCATGGCCCGCTGCGCGGTGGACAACCTGCTGGCGGCGCTGTCCGGCCAGCGCCCGCCGAACCTGGTCAATAGCGCCGCCTGGAACCTCAGGACACGACAGACCGGCTGACGGATTGACCACGGCGCTGGCTTGCCAGCGAAGGCGTCCACCAGGGCGATGCGAGGCTGATGGCCAATTCGCCGGCAAGCCGGCTCCTACGGGAAGATCGCCCGGGTCAGGGCCAACGGCACGCCGCCTCGCCGGCGTCTACGGCTGGCGGCTTGGCGGGCGGCGTTCGAGGAGTTCGCCGGTGCAAAGGGCAATGCGCCGGCAGGCTTCGGCCAGGCGCTCGCAGTCCAGCACCAGGCCGATGCGGATGTGCCCCGCGGCGCTGGGGCCGAAGGCTTCGCCGGCCAGCACCGAGACGCCGTGGCTCTCCAGCAGGCAGTCGGCGAAGGATTGGGCGTCCAGCCCGGTGCTGCGCACATCCACCATGACGAACATGCCGCCGTCCGGGCGGATCGGGGTCAGGCCCGGGCACTGGCCCAGCAGCGAACACACCAGATCCCGGCGGCGCCGGTACTCTTCGCGCATCTGCGCCACTTCCGGCAGCTCGCGGTCCAGGGCGACCACCGCGGCGTTCTGCACAAAATCCGGCAGGCCGTAGAGCATGCACAGGGACAGGTTGCCCAGGTGCCCGGCCAGGGTCGGCGGGGCAATCACCCAGCCCACCCGCCAGCCGCTCATGGCGTGGGACTTGGACAGGCTGTTGATGGTGGCGGTGCGCTCGCCCATGCGCGGCAGGCTGCCCGGGCTGAAGTGCCGGCCCTCGTACAGCAGGTCGCAATACACCTCATCGGAAATCAGCCACAAGTCATGGGCAAAGCACAGCCGCGCCAGGGCTTGCCAGTCGTCCAGGGACAGGCTGGCGCCCGAGGGGTTGTTGGGGCTGTTGAGCAGCATGGCCCGGGTGCGCGGGGTGATCCGCGCCGCCACGTCCCGCGGGTCGACGCGAAAGCCCTGCTCGGCGCGCACCGGCACCGGCACGATGCGCGCTGCGCAGGCACCGAACACGCCTTCGTAGGTGACGTACATGGGCTCGGCCACCAGCACCTCGTCCCCCGGATCGAGCAGGCACTGGGCCACGGAGAACACCGCGCATTGCGCCCCGGGCAGGACCACCACGTGTTCGGCGTCGACGATCTGTCCGCTGCGCTGCTGGTGGTGCCGGGCAATGCAGCGGCGCAGCGCCAGATTGCCGCGCACGTCCGAATAGTGGGTGTCCCCGGCCAGCAGGCTGTCGATCGCCGCCTGGACCACCGGCCTGGGGGTGTCGAAATCCGGGTCGCCGACGGTCAGCAGCAACACGTCCCGGCCTTGCTCACGCAGGGCCAGGGCCCGGTAATGGATGTTCCAGGCCGCGGAACCTTCACCGGCGATCCGTTGGGTCAGGGCTGAGTAGCGCATCGCTTTCTCCATGAAAGATGCCTCAGGCAAAACCCTAGGTGCTGCCGGGGCGCTCGTCGAGCGTCCGGCACCACCGTTGGTGCTCCTAGATCACGAAACGCCCCACCAGGGTGTTGAGGTCCACCGCCAAGCGCGACAGCTCGTGGCTGGCGGCGCTGGTCTGGTCGGCACCGGCCGCCGACTGGGTGGCCAGGTCACGGATGTTGATCAGGTTGCGGTCCACTTCACGGGACACCTGGGCCTGCTCTTCCGAGGCGCTGGCGATCACCAGGTTGCGCTCGTTGATCTGATGGATGGACTGGGCGATCTGCTCCAGGGATTCGCCGGCGGCGCGGGCCAGTTGCAGGGTGCTCTGGGTGCGCTGGTTGCTCTGCTGCATGGACTCCACGGCCTCGCCGGTGCCGTTCTGGATGCCGGCCACCATCTTCTCGATTTCCTGGGTCGACTGGGCGGTGCGATGGGCCAGGGCCCGCACCTCGTCGGCCACCACGGCAAAGCCGCGCCCGGCCTCGCCGGCCCGGGCCGCCTCGATGGCGGCGTTGAGCGCCAGCAGGTTGGTCTGCTCGGCGATGGCGCGGATCACGTCCAGCACCTTGCCGATGTCCCGGCCCTGGGTCGCCAGCCCTTCGATCATCACCGAGGTGCTTTGCACGTCCTGGGCCATGGTCTGGATCGCCTCGACGGTCTGCACCACCCGGTCACGGCCTTCGCGGGCCGTCTGGGTCGACTGCTGGGAAGCCTCGGACGTGGACACCGCGTTGCGCGCCACCTCCTCCACCGCCGCGGTCATTTCATTGACCGCGGTGGCCGCTTGCTCGATCTCGGTGTTCTGCTGCTGCACCCCGCGGGAGGCTTCTTCGGTGACCGCGCTGAGTTCTTCCGAGGCCGAGGCCAGCTGGGTCGCCGAGCCGGCGATCTGTTCGATGGTCCGGCGCAGGCTGGCCTGCATCTCGGACAAGGCGCGCAGCAGTCGCGCCGGTTCGTCCTTGCCGTCGACCTCGATGACCTGCCGCAGGTCGCCCCCGGCGATGACCTGGGCGGCGCTCAGCGCCTTGTTCAGGGGAGTGACGATGCTGCGGGTCAGCAACAGCGCCAGGACGATGGTCAGCAAGGCGGCGATCACCGCGACGATGACGATCCCGGTAATGGCCCCGCTGTAGTGCTCGCCGGCGGCCTGGGAAGCGCTCCTGGCGCCGGCGGCGTTGATGGCGATGAGTTTGTTCAACTGCTCGCCCATCTGGTCGGTGCCGTCCTTGATCCGGGTGTTGATCAGGTTGCGCAGCTCATCCAGTTTGTCCTGGCGCGACAGTTCGAGCATTTCCTTCTGCGCCTGCAGGTAGTTTTCCAGGGTCAGGGCGAAGGTTTTGTAGAGGTCGGCCTCCTCCCCAACCATGGGCAGCGCCGCGTAACCGGACTGGGCCTGCCGGACCTTGTCCACCAGCACACCGATGCGCGTCTGGGCTTCGGCCAGGCCCGCCGGATCGCGGTTGACCAGCACCCGGAACGAAAGAATCCGCAGGCGCAGCACGTTCTCGGTGAGGTTGCCGAGAAAACCGACGCTGGGCAGCTGGTTGCTTTCCATGTCGAGCGACGCCTCACGGATGATCGACATGCGATTGACTGCAAACACCCCCAGCACCACGACCAGCAGGGCAATGAAGGCAAAACCGAGAAAAGCACGAGGGGCGATATTCAGGTTACGCAGGGACATAGGGCGACTCTCGAAGGAGAACGGGGCGGCGTGCATCCATGCCATTGACCGTCTGGCGCATCAGGGGCTGCACCGACAGGGGCACCACGCACGCAAAACCCGTGGGCCTGTATGAGATATCGGCCGAACTTGAGCTTTTATACGGCTGATTCGCAAAAATATTTCTGAATGTGACAAGTGTTTCAAGCCTGATACAGCTGCGCTGGAAGTGAATCGATAAAGCAGCCAAGGGCCAGTATCGAATGCCTCGCGCCTGGCGCCTTGGTGCCATGGAAAGTGCAAGTCATTCGCCGGAAAAGCCATTTTTTCAGGGTCGGCGCCTGCCCATCATGGGCCCAGTCCATAACAACAACGCAGAGACTGGATATGAAACCTGAAGACTTTCGTGCCGCAACCCACCGCCCGCTGACCGGTGCCGAATACCTGGCCAGCCTGCGCGATGACCGTGAAATCTACATCTATGGCGACCGGGTCAAGGACGTCACCAGCCACCCGGCCTTCCGCAATTCGGCGGCTTCCATGGCCCGCCTGTACGACGCCCTGCACGACCCGGCCACCCAGTCACAACTGTGCTGGGACACCGACACCGGCAACGGCGGCTACACCCACAAATTCTTCCGCTCGGCGAAAAGCCCCGATGAACTGCGCCAGCAGCGCGACGCCATCGCCGACTGGTCGCGCCTGACCTATGGCTGGATGGGCCGCAGCCCCGACTACAAGGCCGCCTTCGGCAGCGCCCTGGGGGCCAACCCGGAGTTCTACGGGCGCTTCGCCGACAACGCCCGCACCTGGTACAAGCGCATCCAGGAAGCCTGCCTGTACCTCAACCACGCCATCGTCAATCCGCCCATCGACCGCGACAAACCGGTGGATCAGGTCAAGGACGTGTTCATCTCGGTGGACCAGGAAGTCGAGGGCGGGATCATCGTCAGCGGCGCCAAGGTGGTGGCCACCAACTCGGCCCTGACCCACTACAACTTCGTCGGCCAGGGCTCGGCCCAACTGTTGGGCGACAACACCGACTTCGCCCTGATGTTCATCGCCCCGATGAACACCCGCGGCATGAAGCTGATCTGCCGCCCGTCCTACGAACTGCAGGCCGGCATGACCGGCTCGCCCTTCGACTACCCGCTGTCCAGCCGCTTCGACGAGAACGACGCGATCCTGATCATGGACAAGGTGTTCATCCCCTGGGAGAACGTGCTGATCTACCGCGACTTCGAGCGCTGCCGCCAGTGGTTCCCGCAAGGCGGTTTCGGCCGCCTGTTCCCGATGCAGGGCTGCACCCGGCTGGCGGTCAAGCTCGATTTCATCACCGGTCTGCTGGTCAAGGCGTTGCAATGCACCGGCTCCCTGGAGTTTCGCGGGGTCCAGGCCCAGGTCGGCGAAGTGGTGGCCTGGCGCAACCTGTTCTGGTCGCTGACCGACGCCATGCACGGCAACGCCAGCGAATGGATGAACGGCGTCTACCTGCCCAGCACCCAGGCCCTGCAAGCCTACCGGGTGCTGGCGCCCCAGGCCTACACCGACATCAAGAAGATCATCGAGCAGGTGGTGGCCAGCGGCCTGATCTACCTGCCGTCCGGCTCCCGCGACCTCAAGGACCCGGTGCTCAACCAGTACCTCAGTACCTACTGCCGGGGTTCCGCTGGCATGGACCACGAAGAGCGGATCAAGATCCTCAAATTGCTCTGGGACGCCATCGGCACCGAGTTCGGTGGCCGCCACGAGCTGTACGAGATCAACTACGCCGGCAGCCAGGACGAGATCCGCATGCAGTGCCTGCGCCACGCCCAGGCCAGCGGCTCGATGAAGGCCATGACCGACCTGGTGGACCGGTGCCTGGGCGACTACGACCTCGACGGCTGGACCGTGCCGCACCTGAGCAACCCCGACGACATCAACATGCTGGACCGCATCCGCCAATAGCCACGAAGCCAGCGTGTGTAGGAACTAGCTCATGTAGGAGCTGGCTTGTGTAGGAGCTGGCTTGCCAGCGAAGACGCCCGCCAGGGCACCACAAGCCTCCAGGCCCGCTTCGCCGGCAAGCCGGCTCCTAAAGGCCAAGCCCGCCGTCAGCCCCGCGTTGGCAGCCAGACACCCGGCTGCCCTGCGTCCACGAGGAATTCGTCATGCCTGTACTCGATCCCAAGCAACTTGCCTTTCGCAACGCCATGGCGCACATGACCGCTGCGGTCAACGTCATCACCAGCAACGGCCCCGCCGGGCGTTGCGGCATCACCGCCACCGCGGTCTGCTCGGTCACCGACAGCCCGCCGACCCTGATGGTCTGCGTCAACCGCAACAGCGCCCTGAACCCGGTGTTCAAGGGCAACGGCCAGCTGTGCATCAACGTCCTCGGCGGCGAGCACGAAGACGTCGCCCGGCATTTTGCCGGCATGACCGGGGTGGCCATGGACCAGCGCTTCGGCCTGCACCCCTGGCGCGACGGCCGGCAGGCCCTGCCGGTGCTGGAAGACGCCCTGGCCAGCCTCCAGGGGCGCATCACCGAGGTCCAGGAAATCGGCACCCACTCGGTGATGCTGGTGGAACTGGATGAAATCAGCGTGCGCGAGCAAGGCGACTCGCTGGTGTATTTCAGCCGCTGTTTCCACCGTTTGCAGCACCCCTGCCCGGCGGCCTGAGCGCCGCCCCCCTTCCTCGCTTGTCCCGGCCTGGTTGCACCCTCTGCCTCCAGGCCATGGGCCACCTCCTGCATCTGTAGGATGGCGGTGGCCGCCCCAGCCATCGATACTCGCACCAGGCCCTGCCCACGTCCCCCAGGCGTACGGTCCTCAACCCCTTCCGTGACGAAAACAATAACAACGTCGCACAGAGGTACAGACCCATGAACCGACCCGATCAGGCTCCGGCCAGTCTGTTGCAGGCCTTCAGCGAGCTGACCCTGGACCTGCAGCAACTGGCGCAGCACAAGGACATCGAAAGCCTTCACCCCCATGCCCTGGCGCGCATCGGCAGACTCTTGCCCTTCGACAGCGCCTGGTGGGGCCGCGCCGCCCTGGTGGACGGCCTGCCGGACGAGCACAGCTGCTACCTGTACCGCCTGCCGCCGAGCTACCTGACGGACTGGCAATCGATCCGCCACACCGATGTCACCGTGCGCCGGGTGCACGAGGTGCCGGGACGGGCAGTGATCGTCGACATGACCGATCCGGACAACGGCCCGGGCCTCAACTGGCTGGGCCGCCAGTACCAGATCGGCGAACTGCTGTGCGTGGTGCACATCGACCCTCATACCCAACTGAGCAACCACCTGGCGCTGTACCGCGCCCCGGGCGCGCCGCGTTTCACCCAGGACGACTGCCACCTGCTGAACAACCTGATGCTGCACCTGGTGGCGGCGGTGTCGGCCAATCAGATCCGCACCCTGGTGGCGATGCGCGAACAGCTCAGTCGCCCGCGCAACCTGGCCCTGGCGGTGTGCGATCAGCGTGGGGTGCTGCAGTGCGCCGAACGGGGATTTGTCGACCTGCTGCTCAATGAATGGCCACGGTGGAACGGCCCGCAACTGCCCATGGCCCTGGACAGCAACGGTTTCGAGGGCAAGCGCCTGCAGATCGACTGCTCGGCCGTGGGCGACCTGTACCTGCTGGCGGCCCGCAGCCGCGCCCTGCTGCCCAAGCTCAGCCCCCGGGAAAACGCCGTCGCCCAGGGCTTCGGCGACGGCAAGACCTACAAGGAAGTGGCCCGGGAGCTGGGCATGTCGCCCAACACCGTGCGCCACCACATCCGCGCCATCTACAGCAAGCTCGGAGTCAAGGACAAGGCGCGCATCGCCCAGTTGCTCCACGCCCCGCCCGACTGATCCAGACCGTTAATCCGCACTGACTTGCGCCGTCGCGTTTGACGGCCACGGGCAGCCTTTGCCTGTTTTTTGCCCCACTGCCGCGTGCCGGCGAGCCGTTCGCCGAATAACAACACCTACAAGAGACGCACCGACCATGACAAGGATTCCGACCCGTACCGCCCTGGCCCTGGCTGGCTGCCTGGCCAGCCTGTCGCTCAACGCCGCGGACCTCAACGCCCGCGACTTCTTCGCCGCCCCCGCGGGCACCAGCCTCGGCGTGCTCTACCTGCCCGCCACCCGCGCCGGCGATTTCCACGGCCCGGCCGACAGCAGCGGCAAGGCCGATCTGCGGATCAACGCCATGGCCTACCGCCAGGTGTTCTTCAGCGACCTGTGCGGCACCCTGTGCACCCCGCAGTTCATCGTGCCCTTCGCCGACATCAGCGCCCGCTTGCCCGGCGCCGAGCGCCGCAGCGGCGAAAGCGGCTTCGGCGATCCCCAGGTGGGCGGCACGCTGTTCTTCATCAACCAGCCAGAAACCCGCACCTACAGCGGCCTGCTGACCCTGGTCACGCTGCCGCTGGGCGAGTACCACGGGCGCAACCCGGACGTGTCCCCCGGGGCCAACCGCTGGGGCACGACCTTTGTCTACAACTACACCCAGGGCCTGGGGCAGAAATGGGTGCTGGAGGCCAACCTCGAAGCCCAGCTCTATGGCACCAACGACGACTATTTCGGCAGCGACCTGAAGCAGGACCCGCTCTATCGCCTGCAGGCCTTCGCCTCCTACGACTTCACCCCCTCGACCTACGGCGCCCTGCGCCTCATCCACGCCGATGGCGGCGAACTGCGGATCAACGACCGGCGCATCGACGACACCCACAAGCGCTACACCCAGGTCGGCTTCGAGCTCGGGCACTGGCTGGACAAGCAGAACCAGCTGCTGTTCAGCCTGTCGCAGAACGTCGCCACCGAGAACGGTTTTGCCGGCACCGACGCCCTGCTGCGCCTGGTCCACGTGTTCTGAACCCCTTGCCTGCGGAGCCTGTCCATGAACACCCGGAACCCCACCTTGAGCGTCACCTCACACCTGTGTCACCCGTCTCTGGGGCTGCTGGCGGCCATCGTGCTGTTCGCCGCCATCACCCCCGCGGTGCTGCTGACGGCCCCGGCCATTGCCGCGCAACTGGCCAGTCAATGGCAGTTGAGTCCCACCCAGATCGGCGACCTGTTTTCCGCCGAGCTGGGGGCCATGAGCCTGGCCACGCTGCCGGCCATCTGGTGGCTGAAACACATCGACTGGCGCCGCGCCGCCCTGTGCAGCGCCCTGCTGTTCATCGTCGCCAACCTGCTGTCGATGCTGGCCCACGACTATTCGCTGCTGCTGATGGCGCGCTTTGGCAGCGCCCTGGCCGGCGGCTCGCTGATGATCATCTGCCTGGCCAGCGCCGCCGCCAGCCCCACGCCCAGCCGTGCCTACGGTTTCTGGGTGATGGGCCAACTGGTGCTGGGGGCCATCGGCCTGAGCCTGCTGCCCATGCTCTTCCAACGCTTCGGCCTGGGCGCCTGCTACCTGATCCTGGCGCTGCTGATGACCCTGTGCCTGCCCCTGGTCCGCTGCTTTCCGGCGGGGGCCACGCGCCCGGGCGCCGACGCGCCGCCGGCTCCGGCGATCTCCCGGCTCAAGGCGGGGCTGGGGATCCTCGGCATCCTCACCTTCTACATCAGCCTCAGCGGGGTCTGGACCTTTATCGGCGCCATCGGCAGCCAGTCCGGCCTCTCGGCCCAGACCTCTGGCGACATCCTGGCCATCGCCACCCTGATGGGCATCGTCGGGGCGCTGTGCGCCACCCTGTTCGGCGACCGCCTGCCCCGCAGCGCCCTGCTCCTGCTGGGCTACGGCCTGATGGCAGGCTCGGTGCTGCTGCTTCTGGACCAGCCGCAACTGGCGCGTTTCGCCCTGGCGGCGCTGGTGTTCAAGTTCACCTGGACCTTCATCCTGCCGCTGATCCTGGCGCGCATGGCCGAGATGGATCGCAGCGGCCGGCTGATGAATGCCTCCAACCTGGTGATCAGTGCCGGCCTGGCCATAGGCCCGAGCCTCGCCGGGCGCCTGATCGAAAGCAGCGGCGGCTTCCAGGGCCTGTTGCTGGGGGGCGCGGTGGTCACCCTGGTTTCCCTGGCGCTGGTGCTCGGTTGCCGTCCCGCGCCCTAGCCAGCCCCGGGCAGCCAGGGCTTGCCGGGGCTGCCCTCACCCTTTTCCCTGAAAAATGGACATCACCATGACCTGTAAAACCGCGTTCTTCTTCGATGAACTCTGCCTGTGGCACAGCGGCGGCCCCCATGTGCTGACCCTGCCGGTAGGCGGCTGGGTGCAACCGCCGTCCGCCGCCGGACACGCCGAATCACCGGAAACCAAGCGCCGCCTGAAAAGCCTGATGGACGTCTGCGGCCTGACCCGGCAACTGCAGGTGCGCAGCGCTCCACCGGCCAGCGAAACGGACCTGCTGCGGGTGCACCCGGCCGACTACCTGCAACGCTTCAAGGCCCTGAGCGATGCCGGCGGCGGCCACCTGGGGGATGAAGCACCGGTGGGCCCGGGCAGCTATGAAATCGCCAAGCTGTCCGCCGGTCTGGCCCTGGCCGCGGTGGACGCGGTGCTCAGTGGCGAAGCCGACAATGCCTATGCCCTGTCGCGGCCACCGGGACACCACTGCAGCGCCGACCAGGCCATGGGCTTCTGCTTCCTGGCCAACATCGCCATCGCCATCGAAGCCGCCAAGGCCCGCCACGGACTGGCCAAGGTGGCAGTCATCGACTGGGACGTGCACCACGGCAACGGCACCCAGTCGATCTTCGAGGAACGGGCCGACGTACTGACCCTGTCCCTGCACCAGGACGGCTGCTTTCCGCCGGGTTACGGCGGTGAACACGAACGCGGGCGCGGCGCCGGCCTGGGCTGCAACATCAACGTCCCGCTGCTGCCCGGTGGCGGCCATGACGCCTACCTGTACGCCATGCGACAGATCGTGGTGCCGGCCCTGGAGCGCTTCGAACCCGAGCTGATCATCGTTGCCTGCGGCTATGACGCCAACGCCGTGGACCCGCTGGCGCGGATGCTGCTGCACAGCGATTCGTTCCGCGAGATGACCCAGTGCCTGCGCGACGCCGCCGAGCGCCTGTGCCAGGGGCGCCTGGTGCTGGTGCATGAAGGTGGCTACTCCGAGGCCTACGTGCCGTTTTGCGGGCTGGCGACCCTGGAGGCACTGTCGGGCATCCGTACTGCGGTCCAGGACCCGATGCTGGAATTCGTCCGCCAGCAGCAGCCCAAACCGGACTTCGCGGCCTTTCAGCGCCAGTTGCTGGACCGTCAAGCCGCGGCCATAGCGGCTGCCGCTGGCTGACCCGCCCGGCTTCCTGGCGGGGCTGATGTTCAGCGGCGTGACGCCGGGCATCAGCCACCGCCTGCCTTCCCCCTGCCTGACAACCCCTTCTCCGCATCCTCGCGCCACTGGGTGGCGAGCGGCGCCGCTTGAGCGGCGTGCGCGGCCCGATGCCGATGCCCGGCCGCCGCTCCTCGCCCGGCCGCCTTGTGTACGACCACGGCACATTCGCTCTGACGATGGCCAAAGGTTTTCTATTCTCTCCTCAATAACCTGACCCACAGGTCCGATTCCTCGCCGTTCACCCCTGGAAGAACCCTCGCGTGCTGCAGCAACGCGCCCTTGCCTTCGGGAGCGGGTGTGTCGCGCGCCGGGGCCTGTCCGTCTGCTTGCCCGCCCTCCCCGATTGTCAGGATTTGCCACTGATCGGGGGCTTGCCTATCCGCTGAGACAAAGGAGATGTCCATGGACCGCAAGACCCAGCAATACCTCGACGAAATCTACTTCTGGCAGAAGGCTCGCGCGCGCCTGTTGGAACTCGCGGCACAATTGCGCGAACCTCCCCCTGGCCCGCTGGAACCGGCGCTGGCGAATCCCGCCAAGGAGCCGCTGGACGATCTGTTGCACAGCTGCGGCCTCGACGCGCTGCGTCGCGGCTCCGAACAGGCGGCGCCAGCCGACCCCGGGGCCGCCGGGAGCACGCCGCCGACGGATACGGCGGACTGAAACCGCGCGGGCAACGCCCCGGCTATGACGACTTTCGCGCCCGGGCCTCACTGGGGGTCAGCTGATAACGGGCCTTGAACGCCCGGGCAAAGTGCGCCTGGCTGGCAAAGCCATGGCGATAGGCAATCTCGCTGATGTCCAGGCCCGCTCCCTGGGGGCTGCCCAGCAGTTGGCGGGCCAGGTGCAGGCGTTTTTCCAGGATGAAGCGGCTGGGCAGCGTGCCTTCCAGGGCAAACAGCCGGGCCAGATGCCGGGGGGAGATACCGGTCTGGGCCGCCACCCGCTCGCAACTCAGGGACGGGTCGGCCAGTTGCTCCTGGATGCACTGTTTGGCGGCCAGCAGATAGGCCCCGCTCAAGGCGTTGATCGGCCGCTCGCCCACTTGCCCGGCAATCAGGCTGGCCAGCAGTTCGAAGGCCTGTTCCTGGTAGGCCTCGGCCTCGCCACACAGTGGCTGCTGGAAGAAGGCCCGGGTACGTTCGCCCAGGGTGCGCAGCAGCAGGCGCTGCACGCCGCTGTGCACACCGATCTTCAGGGGCCGGTCGAAACGTTTCAGGCAGCGCTCGGCGAACTGCACCTGGGGGATGTCGAAGATGAACTGGCGCATCGCCCCGGAGAAGCCGAACAGGTAGGGCTTGTCGGTGCGATAGACCACCAGCTCGCCCGGCTCCAGCACCTGGCAGGCGCCATCCTGATAGAAGAACGAGCCGCTGCCGCTGACCAGGGAGACGAAGATCGACTCCTTGGGCACGCCGCGGATCATCGAGCTGTCGCGCTCCACCACATGCTGGTTGCCGACGATGCAGGCCAGGCGCATGGCGCTCAGTTGCAGGTTGTCCTGGCGCGCGCGAAAGCCGCTCTCGGCGTAGGAATTGCACTTGAGGCCCACCAGGGTGCTGGCGTTGTAGTCCTCCCAGAACCTCAGGCGTTGATCCAGTTCGACGGCCTGGGTGCTGGCGTGTCGGGTTTCGAGCAAGGCGCATGGAGACATTGTTGTTCTTCTCATGGGCGGCGGGATATTCCCCGGACGGCAAGGCCGCGTCCGGGCACCAGGGACCGCATGATCTGCGGCTCGCGGCCATTCATTAACATCTGAACTATATGCGCTGTCAACTTGAAACGCAGTGACAGCCGTTCGCCGGAACGAGCTCATCCCATCGCTGTTTGCGCTGGGAAAAATCCCCGTCCGAAACAGACAACAAACCGGTCCGATTCGATCAAACCGGCCCTTACCCGTGGGCCTAAAGTCGCCTCAGTCATCCCCATGACGCCCCCTATAACAACAATCGAGGTCGACCATGCCTGAAGCCGCCACCCGTGAATTCTGGAAAGACCTGCAGCCCATCGCCGACTGCTTCAAGCCCGACGCCAAGCCCGAGGTCTACCTGCCCAACGCCGCCAGCGACGACCTGAGCCTGTACGTGCCCTTCACCGACACCGTGTCGTCGCGACCGCTGTGGATTTCCCCCAGCGAGAACCGCTGGTGCGACATCCTCATGGCCCGCAGCGCCGGGCTGGTCAACCGCCACTACCACCCCCACGAAGTCTTCGCCTACACCCTGTCCGGCAAGTGGGGCTACCTGGAGCACGAATGGACGGCCAGCGCCGGGGATTTTGTCTACGAAACCCCGGGCGAAGGCCACACCCTGGTGGCCTATGAACACGAGCAGCCGATGCGGGTGTTCTTCATCGTCAAGGGCCCGCTGATCTGGCTCGACCAACAAGGCGAGCCGGACGGCTATTTCGATGTGCACTCCTACATCGCCCTGTGCCGCGAACACTACGAAAAGATCGGCCTCGGCGCGGCCCATATCGACACCCTGTTTCGCTGACCTGGGCCGCTCACACCTCCTTTGGAGAACCACCATGGCTTATAAAAACAACAAGGCCAGTTACGAGAACACCTTGCTCGGGGTGCTGTTCCTGACCTTCGGCTTTGTCTTTTTCGATCGTCTGGCGCTGTCCTTCCTGTTTCCGTTCATGGCCGACGAACTGCAACTGAGCAACCGCCACCTGGGCATGCTGTCGTCGGTGCTGGCCCTGGCCTGGGCCGTGTCCGGGGCCCTGGTGGGCGCCTGGTCGGACCGCCGCGGGGTGCGCAAGCCGCTGCTGATCGTCGCGGTGCTGCTGTTTTCCCTGTGCTCGGCCCTGTCCGGGCTGGTCACCGGCTTCCTCAGCCTGCTGCTGTTTCGCGCCATCATGGGCCTGGCGGAAGGACCGATCCTGCCGCTCTCGCAATCCTTGATGGTCGAGGCCTCCTCGCCCCAGCGTCGGGGCTTGAACATGGGTCTGCTGCAAGGCTCGGCCGCCGGTTTGCTGGGGGCGGTGATCGGCCCGCCGGTGCTGATCGGCCTGGCCGAAGCCTATGGCTGGCGCCACGCCTTTATCGTCTCGCTGCTTCCCGGGCTGCTGATTGCCCTGCTGATCTGGCGCTACGTGCAAGCCGACCGCCCCCACCGCGAGCCTCGCGTCGAGGTGGTAGCGGGCAACGGCGGCGGGCATCGGCTGGCTCTTTTGAAAAGCCGCAACATCGTGCTCTGCACCCTGATCAGCTGCGTGTTCCTGACCTGGTTCATCATTCTGATTTCCTTCACCCCGACCTTTCTGGTCAAGGTCCGCGACTACAGCCCGGCCAGCATGGGCACGGTGATGAGCTGCCTGGGCGGCGCCTGGGTGCTGTGGGGCTTCGGCGTGCCGGCGATCTCCGACCGCATCGGCCGACGCCCGACCCTGGTGCTGTTCTCGCTGATCGCCGCCTGCTGCCCGATCGCCCTGCTCTACGCGTCTTCGCCGTGGATGCTCGGGGTCCTGATGCTGCTGACCTACACCGGCCTGGGCTGCTTCACCCTGTTCATGGCCACCATTCCGGCAGAGACCGTGCCCCGTGAAGTCATGGCCACCGCCCTGGGCCTGATCATGGGCATCGGTGAACTGGTGGGCGGCTTCGTCGCCCCGACCATCGCCGGGTTCGCCGCCGACCGCTTCGGCCTGTCCATCGTCATGTGGATGTCCTGTGGCGGTGCCCTGCTGGCAGCGGTACTGGCGCTGTTCCTCAAGGAAACCGCTCCCGCCGTGCTGGCGCGACAACAACGCCAGCACGCCAGCGCCTCTTCTGTCCTGCAAGGAAACCAGCCATGAAAGCACTGCAATGGCACGCCGCCCGCGACCTGCGCCTGAGCCAGGTGCAACTGCGCCAACCCGGCCCCGGGGAAGTCCTGCTGCAGGTGGCCTACTGCGGTATCTGCGGCAGCGACCTGCATGAATACGCCGATGGGCCGCACTCGATTCCCCAGCACGAGGTCCATCCGCTGTCCGGCTGTCGGGCGCCACTGACCCTGGGCCATGAGTTCTGCGGTCAGGTCACGGCCCTGGGCCCCGACGTCGACCCGAGCCTGCTGGGGCAGCGGGTGGCGGTGGAGCCGGAGTACCGCTGCGGCGAATGCCAGTACTGCCGCATCGGCCAGTACAACCTCTGTGAATCCATGGGTTTTATCGGCCTGATGGGCGACGGCGGTTTTGCCGAGCAGGCGCTGGTGCCCGCCTACATGCTGCACCGCCTGCCGGCGGGCGTGAGCTTCAAGCAAGCGGCGGTGCTGGAGCCGGCGGCGGTGGCCTACCACGCCCTGAACCAGAGCAGCCTGATGGCCGGCGACAGTTGCGTGGTGTTTGGCCTCGGGCCCATCGGCCTGCTGCTGATCCTGCTGGCCCGGCTGCGGGGCGTGGAGCGCATCTACGCCGTGGACCTGGACCCCGAGCGCCGGCGCCTGGCCCTGGAGCTCGGCGCTTCGGCTGCCCTGGACGGCCGCGATCCGCACCTGCAGGAGCGCCTGCGGCAACTGAGCGCTGGCGGCCTCGACACCGCCTTCGAGGCCGCCGGCAGCCAGCAGACCCTGAGCCATGCCCTGCATTGCCTGCGCAAGGGCGGTGAAGCGGTACTGGTGGGCCTGATGGGCCAGGTGCAATTCGATGCCTTTTATCTGGTGAACAACGAACTGCGCCTGCTCAGCAGCGTCGGCTACCGCCAGGTGTATCCCGAACTGATCGAGCTGCTGGCCAGCGGACGCCTGGACCTGTCCCGGGTGGTGACCCGCTGCCTGGCCCTGGAGCAGGCGGTGGAACAGGGCTTTGAGGCGCTGTTGCAAGACAAGAGTCAGATCAAGGTGCTGGTCAACCCGACGCCGGCCCTGGCCGAGGCCTGACCCATCGGCTTCAACACTCAAGACAAAAACAACAAGAAACGAGTACCTGACATGAATGTTTCCTATGCGCTGTGCCCGCTGTTGGCCGCCTTGCTGCTGCCCCTGGATTGCCTTGCCGATACGCCGCCCGCAACCCGTAGCGGGCCGCTGTCCGGGCTGGGCGACTACTTGGCCGACCAGGGCATCACGCCCCATGTGCAGTTTCTCAGCCTGGCGATGAAGAACCTCGACACCGGCCCCCGCCCCCACAGCTTTGGCAACAGCGGCGATCTGTTCGTCGGCGCCGATATCGACCTTGGGACCTTGGCCGGGCTCGACGGCGCGGCCCTGCACGTCGAACAGACCCTGTTCATCCTCGACCAGCAGACCGGCGTGCCCACTTCGCGCAACTGGCAGGGCGCCGCCGGCAGCTACTTTGGCGGCGCGCCGATCCACAATGACCTCACCAGCAACCAGCTGAGCCTTTTGACCTACCAGCAGACCTGGCTCGACGGCCGGGTCGACCTGAGCCTGGGGCGGACCAACGCCCGGCACTACTTCTATATCTACAACTGTGAAAGCACCATCACCTGCAACGACCCGATCATCGATTCGTCCACCGGCATCCTGCCGCCGCCCTACGGCAGTTGGGGCGGCTACCTGAAGTACCGGCTGACGCCCCAGTGGTACCTGCACGGCGGCGCCTTCGAATCCAACCCGGTGGACTACCTGAAGGAGCGCAAGGGCCTGGACTTCAGTACCGACGACGCCAGCGGCACCAGCCTGCTGCTGGGCATCGGCAGCCGGAATCAAGAGGCCTACAGCGCCCACTACGAGCTCAACGGCTACTACAACACCGCCAAGCAGGTGGACCCGCTGACCGGGGCCACGGCCTTCGGCACGGGCGGCGCCTTCTTCAAGTTCCAGCAGGCGCTGTGGCGCGCCGACGCCGGCACCGGCACTGCGCCCCAGGCTCTACTGTTGTTCGGCTCGCTGTCGGCGGCGGCCGACGACAAGCAGCCCTTCAGCCAGTTCGCCGAAGCCGGGCTGAGCTATCTGGCGCCCTTCGACCGGCCCCAGGACAAGCTCAACCTCAAGGCCAGCTACCTGCGCCTCAACGATCACCAGCTGCGTTTCCAGCAACAGGCCCGCACCGCCAACGGCGGCGACCCGCGTCTGGGCGAGCGCAATGTCTACGCCCTGGAAGCCAACGCCCATATCGCCCTGACCCGGCAACTGGCCCTGGAGCCCAGCGTCCAGTACCTGATCAACCCAGACAATTTCTACAACCCCGAGGCCCGCGAGCTGAGCGGCAACGGCTTTGTCGTCGGCCTGCAAGTGACCCTCGACGTCGGCTCGCTGCTGGGGCTGTGAGATGGATTTCTGTGACTGCCCAAAGAGGTATCCCCATGACTGAACACACCACGCAAACCTTCGACTACATCGTGGTCGGCGCCGGCTCCGCCGGTTGCGTGCTGGCCAACCGGCTGTCCGCCGATCCCAAGGTCCAGGTGTGCCTGATTGAGGCCGGGCCCAGTGACCGCACCTTGCTGCCGGCCGCCTATGTGCGCACCCCGGCGGGGATCATCCGCCTGATCGCCAACCCGCGCTGGAACTGGATGCACCGGTTCAGCCCACAGGCCAGCAGTGGCGATGTGCCGATCCCCTGCCCCCGTGGCCGGGTCTGGGGCGGCTCCAGCGCGATCAACGGCATGATCTATATCCGCGGCCATCGCCAGGATTTCGACCGCTGGGCCGCCGCCGGCAACCAGGGCTGGAGCCACGACGAGCTGCTGCCCTACTTCAAGCGTTCGGAGCATTTCGAACCGGGCGCCTCGCCGTGGCACGGCCAGCACGGCGAGCTCAACGTCGCCGAACAGCGCAGCCCGAGCCCGGTCAACCAGGTGTTCTATGACGCGGCCACGGAGCTGGGCTGGAACTACAACCCGGACTTCAACGGCCCGGAACAGGAAGGCTTCGGGCCCTTCCATGTCACCCAGATCAACGGCGAACGCTGCAGCGCGGCCCGGGCCTTCCTGCACCCGATCCTGCAGCGGCCGAACCTGAGCGTGCTGAGCAGCACCCTGACCCATCGGGTGCTGCTGCAAGGCACTCGCGCCAGCGGCGTGGAAATCAGCCACAACGGCCAGGTCCGGCAGGTGCAGGCGCGCCGCGAAGTGATCCTCTGCGCCGGGGCGATCAACTCGCCGCAGTTGCTGCTGCTCTCCGGCATCGGCCCGGCGGAGGAACTCAAGCCCCATGGCATCCTGCCGCGTCACCCGTTGCCGGGGGTCGGCCTGAACCTGCAGGACCACCAGGACATCGTGCTGATGTACCGCAGCGATCCCGAGCTGGGCTATGGCCTTTCGCCCAAGGGCCTGCTGCCCCTGGCCCGTTCGCCCTGGCAGTACCTGACCCGGCGCCAGGGCCCGCTGACCTCCAACACCGTCGAGTCCGGGGCCTTCCTGCGCCTTACGCCCGAAGACCCGGTGCCGGAACTGGGGCTGATCGTCGCCCCGGCCCTGAAGAACCAGCCCCAGCGCCTGATCCCGGTGGGCCATGGCATCAGCCTGCATGTGGCGGTGATGCACCCGCAAAGCCGCGGCCGGGTGCGCCTGAACTCCGCCGACCCGCACGACAAACCGCTGATCGAGGCCAACTTCCTCAGCCACCCGGAGGACCTGCGCAAACTGGTGGCCGGCTTGCGCCTGGTGCGCCAGCTGGCGGCGACCCGGGCCTTCTCCCAGCGCCTCAAGGGCGAGCTGGTGCCCGGCCCGCAGGTGCAGAGCCAGGAACAGATCGAGCAATGGATCCGCCAGCACCTGGGCACGGTGTTCCACCCGGTGGGCAGCTGCAAGATGGGCCATGACGAACTGGCGGTGGTCGACGATCAACTGCGGGTCCACGGCCTGCAGGGGCTGCGGGTGGCGGACGCCTCGATCATGCCGAGCCTGATCACCGGCAACACCAACGCGGCGGCAATCATGATCGGCGAAAAGGCCGCGGACCTGTTGCTGGGAGCGGCCAAGGCGCAACCCTGCGCCGAGCCCCAGGACCAGGCTTGCGTCTGATGCCGGGGCTCAGGGGCGCTTGGGTGCCTCGGCGCTCCAGAGCACCGGCCAGTCTTCGTAGCCCAGGCCACTGCAGGTGGGCATGCGCCGATAGTCGGTGAGCTGGAAGGCCTGGCCGTCGAAGTGCCAACTGGCCATTTCACCGCAGTCGCCCATCCCGCGGCCCATGAGGAAACTGCTGAGCTCGCCGGTCTCGGGGTAATAATTGAGGCCCCCGGCATGGTCGACGCTGCCGTCCGACAATGCCTGAATCTGCAGGGGTTGCAGCCCATAGGGCGCCGTGCGCGACCGGCTGCTGATATCGAACAGGCAGATATAGGCGCCGCAGTCGGAAAACTCGAACACCAGCGCCTGCTGCGCGGTCAGGGGATAGACCTCGATCCTCGGTGGCATGACGTAGTCGTCGGCGTCTTCGGTCTTTGCCGGCGGCAAGGTTTTGCGCACCGCCGCCAGCAGCCCGCTGCGCTCTCGGGCACTGAGGGGCGTCACCCCGGGATAGGGCCGCAATGCCTTGGCCGCCTGGACCCTGGGCACCGCGCTGGCCGGCTGTTCGCCGGGCGCCGCCAGGGCGCTGACCGTGCCCTGGCGCTGCTGCACCTGGTCCACCCGTTGCAGCAAATCCGGCAACCCCTTGAGCAGCACCTGGGCCGGCTCCTCTCCCGGCAGTTCCAGCACCTGCCCGGCCCGCAGCCGCGCCAGCCATTGCCGGGCCAGCGCCTGATCGTCAACCCGGTAGTACTGTTGTTCACGGGTGCTGTCGGGGGCTTCCTCTTCCTGGACCAGCGCCGCCAGCAGGCCGGGTTCCAGCGGCTGGCCATCCAGGCGCAATGCACCGGGTTCCAATGGCGCGCCCTGGTGCTCCAGTTGCAGTTGCAGCAGGCCCTCGGGGCCGGCCTGGCTGCGGATTTTCAGGGTCAGGTGGTTGACCCGCTCGGCAAAGTCGATGTTCGGCGCGTAGAGCAGTTGGCAATCGCGGCGGTTGTCGCACGCGCCGATCCAGCCCTCCTGCTGCAACCACAGCGGCGTCAGCTCCGGCAGCTCCCGGGCCAGGCACGGCAAGGCGCCAAGCACCAGCAGGGGCAACACAACGGTACGCAGCATGACGACGCTCCTTGTCGGGCAAAGGCGCGGATTCTGCCACGCCCGCCAGGCGGCGAATACCGCCAGGGTCAGTTGCCTGGGCGCGGCTCCATGGCATCAGCCCTGCCCCAGCGATCAGGCACCCGGTGCATTTGCGCCAGGGGCAGGCGCCTGCCCCTGGCGCAAGCGGTATTCCCCCGGCGCGGTCTTGGCGTAACGCTGGAAAAACCGGCTGAAATAGGCCGGGTCCTTGAAGCCCAGCTGGTAGCAGATTTCATTCACCGAACTGGCAGTGAACAGCAGCAAACGCTTGGATTCCTGCATCAGGCGTTCATACACCAGGCGCTTGGACGGCAGGTCGGCGATGCGTCGGCAGACGTCGTTGAGCCGCGCTTCGGTGACCCCCAGGGTGCTGGCGTAGCGCGCCAGGGGCCAGTGCTCCAGATAGCGGGCCTCGATCAGTTCGTTGAAGCGATGGAAGATCTGCAGGTCTTCATGCCGTGCCGGACGGGCCTTGAGGGAATTGGCCGACAGCCTGAGCAGGCTGATCATCAGCAGCCGGGTCAGGGCTTCCAGGGCCGGCTCGCGTCCCGCGTCCTGTCCGGCGATTTCCTCCTGCAACTCCTGGAACAGGCACTCCAGGCGCCGCACCTCGCCGGCGAACTGCGGCCCCAGCCGCGCCAGGGCCACGCAGGCCGGTGGCACCAGCGGCGCCGGCGCCAGGGCCGGGTCGGCGCCGATCAGTTCCCACACCAGTTGCTGGCGCACGGTGAGCACGTGGCCCTCGCTGTCGGCCTCGGTGACGAAGGCGTGGGGAATGGTCGGCGGAGTGAGAAAGAACATCGGCCCAGACTCCAGGTACTGCTGGTCGTCCAGATAAACCCGCACCGCGCCGCTTTGCACGTAATGCACCTGAAAGAAGCGGTCGTGGCGATGCACCGGCATGTTGCGGCCGAAGAAGCCGGCGAGATTGCTCAGCTTGTCGTAGTGCACCTGGGCATCGGCGTAGCGCTGATCGTAGACCTGGCCGATGTTGATATTGGGAATGGGTTGACGTGGGTTCATGGCACCCTTCTGTTTTTTATTTTTTCAGCACGCAGAGCGTTGGCATCCTGCGCGATTCGCGGCGTGCCCGCCAGGGCACGAGGCAATCGATCAGGCTGGCGCTTGACGATCGTTAACATATTAAATATAACGTTAATACATTAACGAACTCGACCCGCCAGCGGCAAGCCGCCACGGGAACCAACACCAGGAGAGCCCGATGAGCCGTGCACTGAACGATCACGCCGGCGGCACCCTGTTCGGCGTTGCGCTGAACTACCAGGGGTTGCTGCAGAGCCATCTGCAAAGCTTCACCCAGCCGCCCTACCAGAAGCCTCCGGTGAAACCGGTGCTGTTCATCAAGACCCCCAACACCCGCAATTCCCATGAAGCGCCCGTGGTCTTCCCCAAGGACGTCCAACGCCTGCAACCGGGCCCGGCCCTGGGGGTGGTGATCGGCAAGCGTGCCAGCCGGGTGAGCCTGGAAAACGCCCTGGAGCATTTGGCCGGCTACACCATCGTCAACGAGTTCAGCCTGCCGGAAGACAGCTACTACCGCCCCGCGGTCAAGGCCAAGTGCCGCGACGGCTACTGCGCCATCGGCCCGCAACTGGTGCCGGCCGCCCAGATCAGCGATCCCCACGACCTGAGCCTGGAGCTGTTCGTCAACGGCGAGCGGGTGCAGCACAACAGCACCGCCAATCTGGTGCGCAGCATTCCCCAGCTGATTGCCGAAATCAGCGAGTTCATGACCCTGCACCCCGGCGACGTGCTGATCACCGGCACTCCCGAAGGCCGGGTCGATGTGCGCCCCGGCGACCGGGTCGAAGTGCAGATCAGCGGCCTGGGCCGTCTGGCCAACAGCATCGTTGCCGAATAAGGAACCGACATGAAACATGCACGCATTCGTTATCAGGGTCAGGTCCACCAGGCCCTGGTCACCGGCCCCAACACCCTGCAACTGGAAGACGGCCGAGTTCTCGCCGAAGACCAGGTGCAGTGGCTGCCCCCGGCCATCGGGACCATGTTCGCCCTGGGCCTGAACTACGCCGATCACGCCGCCGAGCTGGCCTTCACGCCGCCCACCGAGCCCCTGGTGTTCATCAAGTCGCCGGGCACCTACACCGGGCACAAGCAGGTGACCTGGCGCCCGGACAACGTCGCTTATATGCACTACGAGTGCGAGCTGGTGGCGGTGATCGGCAAGACCGCGCGCAACGTCAAGCGCGAGGAGGCCCTGGACTACCTGGCCGGCTACACCCTGTGCAACGACTACGCGATCCGCGATTACCTGGAGAACTACTACCGGCCCAACCTACGGGTGAAGAACCGCGACGCCACCACCCCGGTCGGCCCGTGGATCATCGATGCCGCCGAGGTGCCGGAACCCAACAAGCTGACCCTGCGCACCTGGGTCAACGGCGAGCTGCGCCAGCAAGGCAGCACCGCCGACATGATCTTCGACATCCCCTACCTGATCGAATACCTGTCCAGCTTCATGACCCTGCAACCGGGGGACATGATCGCCACCGGCACCCCCGAAGGCCTCAGTGATGTAGTGCCCGGCGATGAGGTGGTGGTGGAAATCGAAGGCGTCGGCCGGCTGGTCAACCGCATCGTCAGCGAAAGCGAATTCTTCGCCCACTACGCCCAACCAGAACCCACCGCTGCGGCCAAGGAGCACGCATAAATGATCAAGCACTGGATCAACGGCCGCGAAGTCGAAAGCCGTGAAGTCTTCACCAACTACAACCCCGCCACCGGTGAAGCCATTGGCGAGGTGGCCAGCGGCGGCGCCGAGGAAATCGCCCAGGCCGTGGCCGCGGCCAAGGAAGCTTTCCCGAAATGGGCCAATACCCCAGCCAAGGAGCGCGCCCGGCTGATGCGCCGCCTGGGCGCGCTGATCGAAGAGAACGTGCCGCATCTGGCAGAGCTGGAAACCCTGGACACCGGCCTGCCGATCCACCAGACCCGCAACGTGCTGATTCCCCGGGCCTCGCACAACTTCGATTTCTTCGCCGAGGTCTGCACCCGCATGGATGGCCACAGCTATCCGGTGGACGACCAGATGCTCAACTACACCCTGTACCAGCCGGTGGGCGTGTGCGCCCTGGTGTCGCCATGGAACGTGCCGTTCATGACCGCCACCTGGAAGACCGCGCCGTGCCTGGCCCTGGGCAACACCGCGGTGCTGAAGATGAGCGAACTGTCGCCGCTGACCGCCAACGAGCTGGGTCGGCTGGCGCTGGAAGCCGGGATTCCCGCCGGGGTGCTGAACATCGTCCAGGGCTACGGCGCCACTGCCGGCGATGCCCTGGTGCGCCACCCGGACGTGCGGGCGATTTCCTTCACCGGCGGCACCGCCACCGGCAAGAAGATCATGCAGACCGCCGGCCTGAAGAAGTACTCCATGGAACTGGGCGGCAAGTCACCGGTGCTGATCTTCGAGGACGCCGACCTGGAGCGGGCCCTGGACGCCGCGCTGTTCACCATCTTTTCCCTGAACGGCGAACGCTGCACCGCCGGTAGCCGGATCTTCATCCAGGAAAGCGTCTACCCGCAGTTCGTCAAGGAATTCGCCGCCCGGGCCAAGCGCCTGATCGTCGGTGATCCGCAGGACCCCAAGACCCAGGTCGGCTCGATGATCACCCAGGCCCACTACGACAAGGTCACCGGCTACATCCGCATCGGCCTGGAAGAAGGCGCGACCCTGCTGGCCGGCGGCCTGGAACGCCCGGCCAACCTGCCGGCGCACCTGGCTCGCGGGCAGTTCATCCAGCCCACGGTGTTCGCCGACGTGGACAACAAGATGCGCATCGCCCAGGAAGAGATCTTCGGCCCGGTGGTGTGCCTGATCCCGTTCAAGGACGAGGCCCAGGCCCTGCAACTGGCCAACGATACCGAGTACGGCCTGGCCTCCTACATCTGGACCCAGGACATCGGCAAGGCCCATCGCCTGGCCCAGGGCATCGAGGCCGGCATGGTGTTCATCAACAGCCAGAACGTGCGCGACCTGCGCCAGCCCTTCGGTGGGGTCAAGGGCTCGGGCACCGGCCGCGAAGGCGGCGAATACAGCTTCGAAGTGTTTGCTGAGATCAAGAACGTCTGCCTCTCCATGGGCAGCCATCACATCCCGCGCTGGGGCGTGTAAGGTTTAGCACCGTCCCGGATCACGCCAACAAGAAGATGTTTCAGGAGAAGCACCATGGGCGAAGTCGTCATGGCCGCCAAGGTCTGCCACGTTCCATCGATGTACCTGTCCGAACTGCCGGGCAAGCACCACGGCTGCCGCGAGGCGGCCATTGCCGGGCACAAGGAAATTGCTCTCCGCGCCCGGGCGCTGGGGGCCGACACCGCGGTGGTGTTCGATGTGCACTGGCTGGTCAACAGCGGCTACCACATCAACTGTGGTGAAGCCTTCAACGGCACCTACACCAGCAACGAGCTGCCGCATTTCATCAAGAACATGACCTACGACTACCAGGGCTGCCCGGAGCTGGGGGAACTGATCGCCGCCGAGGCCAACGCCGCCGACGTGCGCACCCTGGCCCACAACATCCCCAGCCTGGAGCTGGAGTACGGGACCCTGGTGCCGATGCGCTACATGCATATGGACGTGCCCGCCGCCGAGCACTTCAAGGTGGTATCGATCGCCGCCTGGTGCGCCTGGCACAAGCTGGAAGACAGCTTCACCTTCGGCGCCGCGGTGCGCCGGGCCATCGAAAAGAGCGAGCGCAAGGTCCTGGTGCTGGCGTCCGGCTCGCTGTCCCATCGTTTTTCCAACGACCGCGAAGCCGAAGCCAACATCCACAACTGGACCCGGGAGTTCGACAAGCAGGTGGACCAGCGGGTGGTGGAACTGTGGCAGCAAGGTCGCTATCGCGAGTTCTGCGCCATGCTCCCGGACTACGCCACCAGCTGTCACGGCGAGGGCGGCATGCACGACACGGCGATGCTCCTCGGGCTCTTGGGCGGACCTGACTACAACCGTCCGGCCGAGATCATCACGCCGCTGTTCGGCAGCTCCGGCACCGGGCAGATCAACGCCATCTTCTAGAAGCAGCGGCAAGTTTCCAGCTACAAGCTGCAAGACCACATCGACAGCAGCGGCAAGTCGCCAATCTACAGCCACAAGAGAACCCTCTTGCAGCTTGTAGCTTGCCGCTTGCCGCTGCCTCCGAAGGAGGCCTCCGTGCCGCATTTCATCGCTGAGTACACCGACAACATCGAACAGGCCGCCGATCTGCCGGGGCTGTTCACCAAGGTTCATGACTACCTGGGCGCCACTGGGGTGTTTCCCCTGGGTGGCATTCGCAGCCGCGGGGTACGCCTGGACACCTGGCGCATGGCCGACGGCAAGCACGACTACGCCTTTGTCCATATGCGCCTGCAAGTGGGTGCCGGGCGCGACCTGGCGACCCGACGACAAGTGGCCGAAGGGCTGTTCGAGATCATCAAGGCGCACTTCGCCACGCTGCAGGCCCAGCGCTTGCTGGCCCTGTCGTTCGAGATGAGCGAGCTGGATGCCGAGCTGAACTTCAAGCACAACAACGTGCATGAGTTTTTGCGCGGACAGGCCTGAGCATTGTGCCGGCCCTTTCGCCGGCAAGCCGGCTCCTACACAACGTCCATGCAACCCGTAGGAGCTGGCTTGCCAGCGAACAGGCCCGCAAGCCAGGCGCCAGCCCTGAGTCCGCCTTCGCCGGCAAGCCGACCCACACAAGAACAATAACGAGATCTCCCCATGTCCCATCCCGCAATCGCCAAGGCTCCTGTGGCCGAGGTCAACGACTGCTATCGCAAGATCACCTGGCGGCTGATGCCACTGTTGTTCGTCTGCTACATCTTCGCCCACCTGGACCGGATCAATATCGGCTTCGCCAAGTTGCAGATGACCCAGGACCTGGGCTTCAGCGACAGCGTCTACGGCCTCGGCGCCGGGCTGTTCTTCGTCGCCTATGCGCTGTTCGGCGTGCCCAGCAACCTGGCCCTGGAACGGGTCGGCCCACGGCGCTGGATCGCCTTGCTGATGCTGGTCTGGGGCCTGCTGTCCAGTGCCCTGATGCTGGTGGACAGCGCCTGGGGCTTCTACGTGCTGCGCTTTCTGCTGGGGGTCGCCGAGGCGGGGTTCTTCCCCGGCATCCTGGTGCTGCTCAACCGCTGGTTCCCGGCCAGCCGCCGCGGTCAGGTCACCGCGCTGTTCGCCATTGCCGTGCCCATGGCCGGGGTGATTGGCGGGCCGCTGTCGGGGTGGATCCTGGAAAGCTTCCACGACATCGGCGGCCTGCGCGGCTGGCAGTGGATGTTCCTGATCGAAGGCTTGCCGGTGGTGTTGCTGGGGCTGGTGGTGCTCAAGGCCCTGCCGGAAAGCATCGAACAGGTGGACTGGCTGACCCCGGCGCAGAAAGCCCGGCTGCTGCAGGCCCTGCAACAGGAAGAACAGCGCAAATCCATCACCCGCTTCAGCGGCATCCTCAAGGAGCGCCATGTCTGGCTGCTGGTGTGCATCTACTTCGCGGTGATGCTGGCGGTGAACACCATCGCCTTCTGGATGCCGACCCTGATCCACCACGCCGGCATCGCCCGGGACAGCAATGTCGGCCTGCTCAGCGCCCTGCCCTATCTGGCCGGCTGCCTGTTCATGCTCGGCGTTGGCCGTTCCTCGGACCGCCTGCGCGAACGCCGCTGGCATTTGGCGATACCGCTGCTGATGTCCAGCCTCGGCCTGATCCTCACCGGGCTGGCCCCGGGCGATCCGTGGCTGGTGATGTTCGGCCTGCTGGTGGCGGGCATGGGCGCCAGCGCCGCGCTGCCGATGTTCTGGCAATTGCCGCCGGCCTTTCTGGCCAGCAGCACCCAGGCCGCGGGCATTGCCCTGATCAGTTCCTTCGGCAGTGTGGCCGCCTTCCTTGCCCCCTACCTGATCGGCGTGGTGCGTGATGCCACGCAAAGCGCCAGCCTCGCCCTCTATGCCCTGGCCCTGCTGATCGCCCTCGGTGCCTGGCTGGTACTGCGGGTGCCAGCCCATATCGTCAACCCTCGGGAGAAATAACCATGCTCAGCACCTCGGATATCCAAGAAGCCGCCGCGCGCCTCGACGCCGCCGAACGCAGCCGCGAACAGATCGGCCAGCTGTCCCTGCAATACCCCGACATCAGCATCGAGGATGCCTACGCCATCCAGCGCCGTTGGGTGGAGCAGAAGATCCGCGACGGGCGCAAGCTGGTGGGCCACAAGATCGGCCTGACGTCGCGGGCGATGCAGGTGTCGTCGAACATCACCGAGCCGGATTTCGGCGCCCTGCTGGACGACATGCTGTTCGATGAAGGCACGGACATTCCCTTTCAGCGCTTTATCGTGCCGCGGGTCGAGGTGGAGCTGGCGTTCATCCTCGGCAAGCCCTTGAAAGGCCCCCACTGCACGCTGTTCGATGTGCTGGACGCCACCGACTGGGTGATCCCGGCGCTGGAAATCATCGACGCGCGCATCCAGCAGGTGGACCCGCAGACCCAGGCCACGCGCAAGGTGTTCGACACCATTTCCGACAACGCCGCCAACGCCGGGGTGGTGATGGGCGGCCGCGCCGTGCGCCCTGGTGATGTGGACCTGCGCAAGGTGCCGGCGGTGCTCTACCGCAATGGCGTGATCGAGGAGTCCGGAGTCTCTGCCGCGGTACTCAACCACCCGGCCAAGGGCGTGGCCTGGCTGGCCAACAAGCTCGCGGCCTACGACGTCGTCCTGGAGGCCGGGCAGATCATTCTCGGCGGCTCCTTTACCCGCCCGGTGGCGGCCCGTCCCGGGGATGTCTTCCACGTCGACTACGATCAGTTGGGCAGCATCGCCTGCCGCTTTGTCTGAGGAGACAGCCATGGACATGCCCCTGAACCTGTTCAAACAACGCCTGCAGCACAGCGAACCGCAGATCGGCCTGTGGCTGGGGTTGGCCGACGGCTACTGCGCCGAGCTGGCGGCCAACGCCGGTTTCGACTGGCTGCTGCTGGACGGCGAACACGCCCCCAACGACCTGCGCAGCCTGCTGGCGCAGTTGCAGGCCATCGCCCCCTACGCCGCCCAGGGCATCATCCGCCCACCGATCGGCGATACCGCGCTGATCAAGCAACTGCTGGACATCGGCGCCCAGACCCTGCTGATTCCCATGGTGGAAAGCGCCGAGCAGGCGCGCCAACTGGTGCGCGCCATGCACTATCCGCCGCAGGGAGTGCGTGGCGTGGGCAGCGCCCTGGCCCGGGCGTCGCGCTGGAACAGCATCGCCGACTACCTGGACCGGGCCGATGAACAGATGTGCCTGCTGGTGCAGGTCGAGAACCTCGAAGGTCTGCGCAACCTGGATGAAATCCTCGCGGTGGACGGCGTCGATGGCGTGTTCATCGGCCCGGCGGACCTGTCCGCGGCCATGGGCCAGCGGGGCAACCCCGGGCACCCAGAGGTGGTGGCGGCGATTGAAGACGCCATCGTGCGCATACGTCGAGCGGGCAAGGCGGCGGGGATTCTCAGCGCCGATCAGCGCCTGGCCCGGCGTTGCATCGAGCTGGGGGCGAACTTCGTGGCCGTGGGAGTGGATACCACGGTATTGATGAAGGGCTTGCAGAGCCTGGTCGGGCAGTACAAGACCCTGGACGCCCCCACCCGCGACGGCGGGGTCTACTGAAGAGCGCAGGCTGTAGGATCGGTACACACCGCCCCTCCCCAGGCCAGCCGCAAGGCCGCCGTCAGATTTTGCCTTTGATCTGGCTTTTGATCTTCCTGCTCCTTTAGACACGATGGCCGAACGCAGGCATTGAGCCGTGGGTAACCCGGCAGGACGCCGGGTTAGCCGCCCCAGGCCATGGATGGCCTGTGGCGGCGGCCCACGGATCAATGCCGGAGTTCGGGCATGCCGAGCCTAGGCGAGGCACCGAGTGGAGGGGCAAGAGCCTTTGGTTACTTTGGGCTCTTTCCAAAGTGACTCGCTGTAAGAGCGAAACCATAAGCAGCCGTGACCGCAGCAATGGATATGTACCCCGTCAAACTCGCTGTAAGAGCGAAGCCCTCAGTGGCCGTTACCACGGCAACAAACATGCCCACCACCCGCGCAGGTTAACGAACTTCACTGGCCAGCCAGCTCCAGCGAGTCTCTAGCGGGCGTTACTGGCCAGACGCCAGAGCCGGGCGATATCGCTGGCCCGCTCGCGCAGCAGGCGCGGGGCCTCGCGGCAGGCCTGCTCCAGGCTCATGGGGCCGCTGGTCAAGGCGAAGGCCGCGTCCACGCCGTGGGCGTACATCTGCTGGTAACCCTCGCCCAGGGTGCCGGCAATCACGATCACCGGAACACCCTGCTCCCGAGCAATCCGCGCCACACCAAACGGGGTCTTGCCACGCAAGGTCTGGGCGTCAAAGCGGCCCTCACCGGTAATCACCAGATCGGCGCCTTGCATGGCCTGTTCCAGGCCCACCAGTTCCGCCACCACTTCCACCCCCGGGCGAAACTGCGCGGCAAGAAAGGCCTTGGCGGCAAACCCCAGGCCACCGGCCGCACCGCTGCCGGGTTCGTCACGCACGTCCCTGGGCAACACCTCGGCGCAGCGTTCGGCAAAGTGCCCCAGGGCCTGGTCCAGCTGCTGCACCTGCTGCGCCGAAGCGCCTTTCTGCGGACCGAAGATCGCGGAAGCGCCCTGTGCGCCGCACAGCGGGTTGTTGACGTCGGCGGCGATTTCAAAGCGCACCCGGGCCAGGCGCGGATCCATGCTGTCCAGCTCGATGCTGGCCAGGTCGGCCAGGGCCAGGCCGCCACGGGGCAGCATCCGCCCCTGCGGGTCCAGCAGCTTCACGCCCAGGGCCTGCAGGGCCCCGGCGCCGCCGTCGTTGGTGGCGCTGCCGCCGATGGCCAGGATGATCCGTTGGGCGCCAGCATCCAGCGCGGCCAGGATCAGCTCTCCCGTCCCGAAGGTGCTGCTGTTGCAGGCATCGCGCTGATCCAGCGCCAGCAGTTGCAGGCCGCTGGCCTCGGCCATTTCGATGATCGCCGTGTGATTCTGCGGCAGCCAGCCCCAACGCGCCTCGACCGTCGCCCCCAGCGGCCCCTGGACCCGATGGCGGCGCAGTTGCCCGTCACAGGCGGCGAGAATCGATTCAACCGTCCCTTCGCCGCCGTCGGCCATCGGGCATTGGCACAGCTCGGCGTCGGGCCAGACCTCGGCCAGCCCCTGGGCAATGGCCCGGGCCACGCCTTCGGCACTCAGGCTGTCCTTGAACGAGTCGGGGGCGATGATGATCTTCATGGGCTGTTCTCCGGTTCTTGTGCCGCCATGCTGCCACTTGGCGCCGGCGCTGACCCCGGGCCGCTGCACAAGTCCGAGGGCGCTTTATTGTTCATTGCTACAACCGCGCAACCTCGCCTGGCGTTGAAACCGCTGCCGCAGGCGGCGAACGGGTGCGTAGCGCTCGCGAGGGTCTTGAAGGCGATACAGGTTTGGCTGGGGTTTGCCAAGCAAGGCCCTGCGGGCCTTTGCGCAGCCTCGCTGAAGCTCGGCAGCGGCTACAGAACCGTTAAATCCTCCTGGACCCTGTAGCCGCTGCCGCAGGCTGCGAACGGGCGCGTAGCGCTCGCGAGGGACTTGAAGGCGATACAGGTTCGGCTGGGGATTGCCAAGCAAGGCCCTGCGGGCCTTTGCGCAGCCTCGCTGAAGCTCGGCAGCGGCTACAGAACCGTTAAATCCTCCTGGACCCTGTAGCCGCTGCCGCAGGCGGCGAACGGGTGCGTAGCGCTCGCGAGGGTCTTGAAGGCGATACAGGTTCGGCTGGGGATTGCCAAGCAAGGCCCTGCGGGCCTTTGCGCAGCCTCGCTGAAGCTCGGCAGCGGCTACAGGGGATTGGGTTGAGTGGTGTTGCGGGGCAACAATTGCACCCCCAGGTACAGGGCCAGCATGCCGTCCAGGCGCAGGGGGTCGACGCCGCTGAGTTCGGCGATGCGCTCCATGCGGTAGCGCAGGCTGTTGCGGTGGATGCCCAGGGCATCGGCGCAGGCCTGGCTCTGGCCATCGTGGTCGCACCAGCTGCGCAGGGTTGCCAGCAGCTGGCCGTTGCTGTCCTTGGCCAGCACCTTGCGCAAGGGGCTGAGCAATTCGTCCAGGGCGTCGTCGTTGCGGTGACGCCAGAGCATCACCGGCAGGCGGTAGCGGTTGAGGGTCAGCAGGCGCGCGTCCGGCAGCAGATCACGCCCATAGGCCAGCAGGTCGCTGACCCGGCGATAGCAGCGGCGCAGGCCGGCCAGCCCCTCGGCCTGTCCGCCCACGGCGACCCGCAGGATGTTCCAGCCCTGGCCGTCGAGTTTTTCCAGCAGGCGCGGGTTGTCCAGGTTGAGGTTCGCCGGGCGACACCAGAGCAGGGAAGTCTTTGACGAACTGACGCACCAGCTGTCCGGGTAACGGCTCATCAGCCAGGCACTGAGGGTCTCGACGCCCTGCCCCGCGGCCTGTTCCAGGGCCAGTTCGAACAGGTAAGGCGTGCGCGCCAGCTGCGGCTTGAGGCCCATCTGTCGGGCTTCGTCCACCAGGCGCGGGGAGTCGCCGTCGTCGCTCAGGAGCAAGGCCAGCAGATCGTCGCAACGCTGGCGCCGCCATTGCTGCTCGGCCTGCTGATGACGCTGGCCCACCAGCATCTCGGCGGTCATGCGCACCAGTTCGGCGTAGGTGCGCAGCAAGGCCGGATCACCGGTGATGCCCAGCACGCCGATCAGCCGCTGGTCGTGCAGCAGCGGCAGGTTGATCCCCGGTTGCACGCCCTTGAGCCGCTGCGCGGTGGGCGCGTCGATCTCCACCACCCGGCCGTTGGCCAGCACCAGTTGCGCGCCTTCATGCCGGGTGTTGATGCGCTCCGGCTCGCCACTGCCGAGGATCAGGCCCTGGCTGTCCATGACGTTGACGTTGTAGGGCAGGATGGCCATCGCGCGGTCGACGATGTCCTGCGCCAGGTCATGATCGAGTTCGAACATAGGGGGGAAGGTCCTTGGACATTGTTCAGTGGCACAGGGGCGGCGGCCAATCGCTGTGCGCCGGCACAAAGACAGCGACCGCGGCGTGACCGAGACTCTCGGGGCGGTCAACGTTACCCTTGCACCGCGAAAAATCATAATAAAGAGAGACACACCATGTCACAGAGCGCCGCTGCCACACTGGCCCAGGCTGACGACAAGAACGCCGTCTACAAGCGCATCACCCTGCGCCTGATCCCCTTCATTTTCGTCTGCTACCTGTTCAACTACCTCGACCGGGTCAACGTCGGCTTTGCCAAGCTGCAGATGCTCGATGCCCTGAAGTTCAGCGAAACGGTCTACGGCCTGGGCGCCGGGATCTTCTTTATCGGCTACGTGCTGTGCGGCGTGCCGAGCAACCTGGCGCTGAACCGGTTCGGCCCGCGGCGCTGGATCGCGCTGATGATGATCACCTGGGGCACCCTGTCCACCTGCCTGCTGTTCGTCACCACGCCGACCCAGTTCTATACCTTGCGCCTGTTCACCGGGGCCGCCGAGGCCGGCTTCTTCCCCGGGGTGGTGCTGTACCTCTCGCAGTGGTTCCCGACCTTCCGCCGGGGCCGGATCATGGCCCTGTTCATGTCGGCGATCCCGGTGTCCGGCTTGCTCGGCAGCCCGTTTTCCGGCTGGATCCTCAACCATTTCGCCGCCGGGCAAGGCGGCCTCGCCGGCTGGCAGTGGATGTTCCTGCTGCAGGGCATTCCCACGGTGATCCTCGGCGCCCTGGCGTTCTTCCTGCTCAGCGACAGCTTCGCCCACGCCAAGTGGCTGTCCCCCGCTGAACGCGCGGTGCTGGAAGCGGACCAGGCCACGGACCTTGCCAACCAGCCGAAAACCGCCAGCGACTCCCTGACGGCCGTGTTCAAGAACCCGGCGATCTGGGCCTTCGGCCTGATCTACTTCTGCATCCAGAGCGGGGTCTACGCGATCAACTTCTGGCTGCCGTCGATCATCAAGAACCTGGGCTTTGCCGACAATCTGGTGATCGGCTGGCTGAGTGCGATTCCCTACCTGCTGGCGGCGGTGTTCATGCTGCTGGTGGGCCGCTCGGCGGACCTGCGCAAGGAGCGCCGCTGGCACCTTGTAGTGCCGATGCTGATGGGCGCCGTGGGCCTGCTGATCGCGGTGAACTTCGCCGCCAACCCGGCCCTGGCCATCCTCGGCCTGACCCTCGCCACCATGGGCGCCCTCACCGGCCTGCCGATGTTCTGGCCGGTGCCCACCGCCCTGCTCAGCGCCGGCGCGGCGGCCGGTGGCCTGGCGCTGATCAACTCCATGGGCCAGATGGCCGGCTTCCTCAGCCCCTACCTGGTCGGTTGGGTCAAGGACAGCACCGGCTCCACCGATGCCGCGCTGTACCTGCTGGCCGGGGTGATTGTCGGCGGTAGCCTGCTGGCGCTGCGCATGACCCGCACCCTGAACCGCTGAGCCCCGGCACTACACCGCCCCGGCAACGGCAAAAGCCCGTTCGAGCCTCTGCTCCAACGGGCTTTTTCATGGCGAGCCTCAGGCCGGCGCGCCTCCTTGTCGGGCGTAGTCGTGGCTGATGCTCAACTCCCCCGCCGCCGGAGCATCCAGCTCCAGCACCAGGCCGCCGGGCAGACGGACGAAGATCTGCCAGATGCCGTCTTCCGGCACCTGCGCCACTTGATGCTCCAGGCCACTGGCTTGCACCCGCCGCAACACGGCTTCGGCCGCCTCCTGGGTGCTGAAGGCGATGTGGCTCAGTTGCGGCTCGGGGCTATCGGCCTGTTCGATGACGTGGACCAGCGCCTGCCGCTCCTGATACAGCCAGCGCCCGGGAAAGGGAAACGGCGGGCGCCGCCCCCTTTGCAGCCCCAGCAAGTCGGCGAACGCCGCCTGCAGCGCCTCGCCCTCGGCGACGTTGAACGCCAGATGGTCGAAGCGCCAGTTCACAGCAGGCCACCGCCATCGACGTCGATCAGGCTGCCGCTGATAAAGCCGTTTTCCATGGCCAGGATAAAGGCCGCGGCGATGTCGTCCGGCTGGCCGACACGGCCCACCGGCAGGCTGGCGGCGGTGCGCGCGAACATCGCCTGACGCGCCTCCTCGGCCATTCCGGCATAGGCTTCGGTAGCGGTGACCCCGGGGCTGATGACATTCACCCGGCGTGGCGCCAGTTCCTTGGCCAGGTGTTTGCCCAGGGCTTCCAGCGCGGCATTGAGGGTGGTCTTGAGCACTTGCCCGGGGACCATTTTGCGCGACAGCAGGCCTGAGGTCAGGCTGATGCTGCCCTGGGGCGCGAGCGTCGGCAGCGCTGCCTGGACCGCGCGCCACACGCCCCAGAACTTCACCTCGAAGGCCCGCTGGGCATCCAGCAGGTCGGTGTCGGCCAGGGGCTTGGCGCTGATCGCCGGACCGGCGCTGATCACCAGATGGTCAAAGGCGCCCACGGCGTCGAACAGATCGCGGACGCTGGCGGCATCGGTGATGTCCACGGCTAGGCTGCGGGCCGACACCGATGCCGGCAACTGCGCCTGCTGGCGTTGCAGGGCTTCGAGGCTGCGCCCGGCCAGCACCACCCGGGCGCCGCGGGCGGCGGCCTGACGCGCCACCGCCGCGCCAATGCCGCTGCCGGCGCCGATCACCACCACGGTCTGCCGGGACAAGCTTGAGTTGGAAAAAGTCATTGCGATCACCTGCTGCGATTGAAAGTGATTGCATCTTCCCAGCTTGCCAATCGAGGAAAAATCCCGCTAAAACGCAAAGATCTTTAAAGGATTTTTACTAATGAGCTCGATCCTCGATCTGGAAATCTTCGTGCGCACCGCCGACTCCGGAAGCATTTCCGCCGCCGCCCGCTCCCTGGGCATGACGGCCGCTGCGGCCAGCATCGCCCTCAAGCGCCTGGAAACCCGCCTCGGCAGCCGCCTGCTGGCACGCTCCACCCGCAGCATGCGCCTGACCGAGGAAGGCCGGCGCTACCTGGACAGCGTGCGCCTGGCCCTGGCCACCCTGGAGGACGGCGAGCAGGCGCTCAAGCAGCAGAGCCAGGGCCTGGCCGGGGTATTGCAACTGTCGGCGCCCTCGGATTTCGGGCGCAACGCGCTGCTGCCCTGGCTCGATGAATTCAGGGCCGAACACCCGCAATTGCGCCTGCAACTGCGGCTCAACGATCGCCATGCCGACCTGTTCCGCGAGGCCGTGGATGTGGCCCTGCGCTTTGGCGTGCCCGCAGACTCAAGCCTGGTGGCCCTGCCGATCCTGCCCGAGCATCGGCGCGTGGCCTGCGCCAGCCCGGCTTATCTGGCCCGTTGCGGCATCCCGCAGTCGCCCGAGGAGCTGTCGCAGCACAGCGCCCTGCTCTACCTGCGCAACGACCGGCCCTATGACAGCTGGCGCTTCAGCCGCGGCGACGACACCCGCGAGGTGCCGGTGCGCGGCGACTACCTGTGCGACG
The DNA here is from genome assembly GCF_029237275.1 of Pseudomonas sp. 3MA1. Taxonomy (NCBI): domain Bacteria; kingdom Pseudomonadati; phylum Pseudomonadota; class Gammaproteobacteria; order Pseudomonadales; family Pseudomonadaceae; genus Pseudomonas; species Pseudomonas sp. 3MA1. The sequence goes on from NZ_JAACFX010000003.1 coordinate 45,793, forward strand.
ACGGCGAAGTGGCCCGGCGCTGGGCCCTGGCCGGCCACGGCATCGTCTACAAGGCCCGGCTGGACGTGGCCGAGGACATCCGCGCCGGGCGCCTGGTGCCGCTGCTCGGCGACTGGCAAGGGGAACTGGCGCCGTTCAATCTGCTGTGCCCCCATCGCCTGCAGGTTTCCGAGCGGGTGCGCCTGCTGCACAGCTTTGTGCTGCAGCGCTGTCGGGCGCTGTGCCCCTGACCAGCATCGGCCCGGGGCGGCTGGCGGCTGGCCGCTGCGCGGTTCGCCGGCAAGCCGGCTCCTACGCGAAGTCCTGGCAGGCGATCTCATGGGCCTCTTCGGCGAAAAGCCGGCCCCGGCGAGGAGGCGCCATTCAGGCATTGCGCAAGCCCGGCGTTGTGGTATTTGATGGTCGCCCCCGTGGCCGGAAATGCCCGGCCACCCCTCTAGCACAAGGATTTCGCCCATGAGCTATCGCATCCTCGGCCATTCCGGTCTCAAGGTTTCCATCCTGACCCTGGGCACCATGATGTTCGGCGAGCAGACCAGCACCGAAGACTCGCTGCGCATCATCGACAAGGCTTGGGACCAGGGGATCAATTTCATCGACACCGCCGACGTCTACACCCAGGGCCGCTCCGAGGAGATCGTCGGCGAGGCCATCGCCCGCCACCGCCATGAGTGGGTGCTGGCGTCCAAGGTGGGGTTCGGCCCGGTGGACGGCCTGCCCAACCGCAGCGGCTTGAGCCGCAAGCACATCTTCAACGGCATCGAGGCCAGCCTGACCCGCCTGGGCACCGACTACCTGGACATCTACTACCTGCACCGCGAGGACCACAACACCCCGCTGGAGGTGAGCATCTCGGCCATCGGCGACCTGCTGCGCCAGGGCAAGATCCGCTACTGGGGCCTGTCCAACTACCGGGGCTGGCGGATCGCCGAGGCCATTCGCGTGGCCGACCAGCTGGGGGTGGACCGTCCGGTGATCAGCCAGCCGCTGTACAACATCGTCAACCGCCAGGCCGAGGCCGAGCAGATCACCGCCGCCAAGGCCTATGGCCTGGGCGTGGTGCCCTACAGCCCCCTGGCCCGTGGTGTGCTCAGCGGCAAGTACGCGCCGGACGTGGCACCGGACAGCGGCAGCCGCGCCGGACGCCAGGACAAGCGCATCCTGGAAACCGAGTGGCGGGTGGAATCCCTGCGCATCGCCCAGCAGATCCAGGCCTACGCCCAGGGTCGCGGGGTCGATATCGTCGAGTTCGCCATCGCCTGGGTATTGAACAACCAGGCGGTGAGCTCGGCGATTGTCGGCCCGCGCACCGAAGCCCAGTGGGATGCCTACACCCGGGCCCTGGCGGTGCAGATCAGCGCCGAGGACGAAGCCTTCATCGACGCCCTGGTGAGTCCGGGGCATGCCTCGACCCCGGGCTTCAATGATGTCGGCCACTTCGTTTCAGGTCGTTTTCCGCACCTGGGCTGAACCGCGCCGGTGGCGACGCAAAGCGGCGCGCCACCGGCCTCGGGCTCGACCGGTGGTGCTGCAGGTTGGCCATAATCGAGAAAAATTCCCGCTGCGATGGCGCAATCAGAGCAAAATTCTTGCGCTCAACCCTCTATATTCCCCCCTCGCTTCTCCCCTCTATTTCTAGGTGTCCCGAGCGTTCGGGTATTACGAGGACAGTGTGTCTAAAGGAATCGCGTTATCGGTCCTGGCGTCGGTGCTGTTTGCCGTCATGTATTTCTACACCTCGCTGCTGGCGCCCCTGACCGGGGTGGAGATCTTCGGCTGGCGCATGCTGCTGACCCTGCCGTGCATGACCCTGTTCATGATCCTCAGCGGCGAGTGGCACCGGGTCGGCCAGGTGCTGCGCCAGGTGGCAAGTAAACCGCTGCTGAGCCTGGCGCTGCTGCTGTCGGCGGCCTTGGTGGGGGTGCAGCTCTGGCTGTTCATGTGGGCGCCGCTCAACGGCTACAGCCTGGATGTGTCCCTGGGCTATTTCCTGCTGCCGCTGACCATGGTCCTGACCGGGCGCATCGTCTATGGCGAGCGTCTGTCGCGCTTGCAGAAGGTCGCCACGCTGCTGGCCTGCCTCGGGGTGCTCAACGAGCTGTATCAGGTGGGCAGTTTTTCCTGGGCGACCCTGGTGGTGGCTTTGGGTTACCCGGTGTATTTCGTCCTGCGCCGGCGCCTGGGCACCGATCACCTGGGCGGCCTGTGGCTGGACATGGCGCTGCTGATCCCGGCGGCATTGTGGTTCGTGCAAGGCGGCGAACAGGGATTTGCCGTGGTCGACAGCCATCCCGGCCTGTACCTGCTGATTCCGCTGCTGGGGGTGATCAGCGCCTCGGCGCTGGCGTGCTACGTCATCGCCAGCCGCTTGCTGGCCTTCAGCCTGTTCGGCCTGCTCAGTTATGTGGAGCCGGTGTTGCTGCTGTTGGTCGCGCTGCTGCTGGGGGAAAGCATCAAGGCCGGGGAATGGCTGACCTACATACCGGTGTGGCTGGCGGTGCTGGTGCTGGTGCTCGAAGGGGTCAAGCACCTGCTGCGCCAGCGCCGCAGCTGATCGACGGGCCCGCAGGGGCACAGATGCAACAGGTTCCGGCGTGGATGGGGTTCAGGGCTTGATTTGCTTGAGTTCATTGAGCAGGGCCAGCAAGGCCTGCATCTTGTCTTCGCCAAATTGCTGCTGGATTTTCTGGTAGTTGATTTCCATGTCGCCGCTCATGGATTCGAAACAGGCCTGGCCCTTGTCGGTCAGGGTGATGAACAGGCGGCGCTGGTCTTCCGGGGATTTGCGCCGGCTGACGTACTGGTCGCGCTCCAGGCGGGTCAGCACCCCGGTCATGCTCGGCGGCAGGATGCAGGCCATCTTCGCCAGCTGGTGGCTCTCCAGCTCGCCGTTCTGGCGCAGGATGCGGATCACCCGCCACTGCTGCTCGGTCAGGTCGTGCTGGTTCAGCGAGGGGCGGAAAAACGCCATGGCGGCCTCACGGGCCTGCAGCAGGGTCAGGGTCAGGGAAGGTCTGGGTGTGTTCATCAAGGCGTCGGTCGAGGGCTGGGAAACAGAGGCGGGAACATTAACACATTCACTATCGCCAGCCGACAGGCAAAACAAAGCCCGATCAGGCGAGGCCTGATCGGGCTCTGGGTTCAAGCCTGCCGAGGGTTACTCGGTGGCCAGTACACCGCGACGCACCTGGTCGCGTTCGATCGATTCGAACAGTGCCTTGAAGTTGCCTTCGCCGAATCCGTCGTCACCTTTGCGCTGGATGAATTCGAAGAACACCGGGCCCATCAGGGTTTCCGAGAAGATCTGCAGCAGCAGGCGCTTGTCGCCGGCCTCCGAGGAACCGTCCAGCAGGATGCCCCGGGCTTGCAGCTCCTTGACCGGCTCGCCGTGGTTCGGCAGGCGGCCTTCGAGCATTTCGTAGTAGGTGTCCGGCGGCGCGGTCATGAAGCGCATGCCGATCTTCTTCAGCGCGTCCCAGGTCTTGACCAGGTCGTCGGTGAGGAAGGCCACGTGCTGGATGCCCTCGCCGTTGAACTGCATCAGGAACTCTTCGATCTGCCCGGCGCCCTTGGACGATTCTTCGTTCAGCGGGATGCGGATCATGCCGTCCGGGGCGGTCATGGCCTTGGAGGTCAGGCCGGTGTATTCACCCTTGATGTCGAAGTAGCGGATCTCGCGGAAGTTGAACAGCTTCTCGTAGAAACCGGCCCAGTAGGCCATGCGCCCGCGGTACACGTTGTGGGTCAGGTGGTCAATGATCTTCAGGCCGGCGCCCTGTGGGTTGCGGTCCACGCCTTCGAGGAACACGAAGTCGATGTCGTAGATCGAGCTGCCTTCGCCGAAACGGTCGATCAGGTACAGCGGCGCGCCGCCGATGCCCTTGATTGCCGGCAGGTTGAGTTCCATCGGGCCGGTTTCAATGTGGATCGGCTGGGCGCCCAGTTCCAGGGCACGCTTGTAGGCCTTCTGCGAATCCTTGACCCGGAACGCCATGCCGCACACCGACGGACCGTGTTCGGCGGCGAAGTACGAGGCGACGCTGTGGGGTTCGTTGTTGAGGATCAGGTTGATCGCACCCTGGCGATACAGATGCACGTCTTTTGAACGATGGGTCGCGACTTTGGTGAAACCCATGATCTCGAAGATCGGTTCGAGGGTGTTGGGGGTGGGCGATGCGAATTCGATGAATTCAAAGCCCATCAGGCCCATCGGGTTTTCGAAGATATCTGCCATGGTTGGCGCCTCATCATATTTTTAGAATTAACGGATCGTTAGTTGCTATCAATGCTGAGGAACGAAGGTGGCGCGCAAGAGATGCCTCGCACGCTGCGGGCGAGGAAGTCACCGTAGATCAGTTGAAACCCGAGAATCTTCATGTCGACCCTGTGTTACAGGCTGGGGGGCGAGGCTTCTGCTGCCAGAAGACTTTATTATTGTATGCGTAACCGGATTCTACACAGCGTAAAAGCCTTTGTCCGCATTCTCTATAAAATCGCCTTTTTTGCCCGGCCCGCAAGGGGTTTGTTGCACTGGTAGATGCCGCCCAGAATCAGCACCGCGCCCAACCCCATCACCAGGCTCAACTGCTCCCCCAGCAGCAGCGCGCCGAGCATCAGCGCGGTCAGCGGATTGAGGGCGATGAACACCCCGGAACGGGTGGCGCCGATGCGCCGCAGCCCGTCGTAGTACCCGATATAGGCCAGCGCCGAGCCCAGTACGCCCAGGTACAAAAGGCTCAGGCCCTGGACCGGGCTCAGCCGGGCGATGGCCGGCAGGTCGAACTCGCCACGCAGCCAGGTCGCGCTGCACAGCATCAGGGTGCCCAGCAGGATCGAGTAGGTGACGGTCTGCAAGGGCCCCAGACGCCGATTGAGGTCCCTGGACAACAGCGAGTACAGGCCCCAGCCCAGGACACAGCCGAGGATCAGCAGATCGCCGCGCCAACCGCCGGAACGGGTCGTCAGCGCTGCGGGATCACGGCTGCAGATCACCAATGCGGCGCCACTCAGGCACAGCACGATACCCAGCAGTTGGCGCCGGCTCAGGCGCTCCTTGAACAGCGCCCAGGCCCCCAGGGCAATCACCGCCGGATTGAGTGCCACGATCAACGAAGCGCGTGAGGCGCTGACCTGTTGCAGGCCAAGGAAGAAACACAGGTTGTAGAAAAAAATCCCGCAGAACCCCAGCAGCGCCAACTGGCCGAACTGGCGGAGGCTGGGACGTACCAGAGGAATGCGCGCCACGGCCATGAAGCCGAGCAAGGCCAGGCTGGCGAGAACGAAGCGCAGGCTGGCCAGCAGCAATGGCGAGAGCCCGCCAGCCAGATACCGCCCGGCGACAAAGGTGCCGCCCCAGATCATGGTGACCGCCGCCAATTTGCAATAGACCGCCAGGTCCTGGTGCCTGGCGTTCAAGGGTCCGTTGATACTGCTGTCGCTCATGGTCGTAACGCTCTAGGTCCGTGGGTTTGTGCCGCCGGGTTATTCTTTGTCTAATGATCGATCATCGTAAAATGAGCTTTTACTCATGACCCTGACCCAACTGGAAATCTTTTCCCGGGTGGCCGAGCTTGCCGGTTTCACCAGTGCCGCCACGCGCCTGGGCATCAGCCAGTCGGCGGTTTCCCACGCCATCAAGTCCCTGGAGCAGGAGTTGGGGGTGGAGCTGTTTCGCCGCCATCAGGCCCAGGTCGAGCTCACCGATATCGGGCGCCAGCTGCTGCTGCGGGCCCGGGCCATGCTGGGGCTGGCCGCGACCCTGGAACAGGAGGCCGCCGACGCCCGGGGCATGAAGCGCGGCACCCTGCGCATCGGCTCGTTCGGCCCCACCTCCTCCACGCGCCTGCTGCCGCGCATCCTTGAGGAGTACCGCCAGGAGTACCCGGGGATCGAGGTGCACATCGACGAGGGGCCGGACCGCCAGGTCCTGCAATGGCTGGAGGAACGGCGGATCGACCTGGGTTTCGTGGTGCTGCCCGAGGAGCGTTTCGACACCTTCGCCCTACTGGAGGACCAACTGGTGGCGCTGATTCCCGCGACCCATGCCCTGGCTCGGGAGCCACAGGTGCGCCTGGATCAGCTGTGCCACGACCCGTTCGTGCTGACCGAGGCCGGCTCGGCGGAACTGGTGTCACGCTTGTTCGTCGGTGCCGGCTTGCGCCCCAACATCCGCTACCGCAGCTCGCAGTTGCTCAGCACCCTGGAAACCGTGGCCCGGGGCGAGGCCCTGAGCATCCTGGCCGAACTGTCGCTGCCACCGCGCACGGATGCCCGCTATGTCAGCAAAGCCCTATCGCCGCCGGTGCGGCGCCAGGTGGGGATTGCCGTGCTCGATCAGCGCCAGTCGTCGCCGGCGACCCTGGCCTTCATTCGCCACGCGCAACGCCTATATGGTCGGACAAAGCCGTCTATCCTGCGGTGATCGAAACACGCCACAAGACCGTCGCGCACGCGGTCACGGTCGGATGTCCAAGCCTCCCCTCCTCTGCCACAGGTCCGATCCATGCCCCTGACCGCCAAAGGTCCGCTGAAGCGCTCTACCCGTACCCTCTGGACCTTGCTGGCGATTGTCCTGCCGATTGGGCTGGGGGCTGTGATCCTCTATGCCCAGGCTGAACGAGCCCTAGAACGCAGCAGCCTGGAAACCGCCGAAGAAGCCATTCGCCAGTTCGACCTGATGCTGGACAACACCGATATCGCCGCCAGGGCCCTGCTGCCTCTGGTGGGCCAGGATTGCGACGCCACGCGACAACTGGCCCTGCGCGATCAGGTCACCCGCCGGCCCTTCGTGCGCTCGACCAACCTGGTGTGGCGCAACAGCAACTATTGCAGCTCGTTGCTGGGCAGTTACGCGGTGCCCCTCGATCCCCGGGATTATGTGGCTGGCCGACTCTGGCTGATGAACGGCAACCCCATCACGCCCAATACGGCGTTGCTGGTCTACCGCTGGAGTGAGGGCGATGGCGCGGTCCTGGCCACCATCGACGGCTATCACCTGGCCAACGCGCTGCGTCTGATCAGCCGCTTTGCCTACCTGCAATTGCAGGTGGGCGCGCACTGGCTGTCCAGCGACGGCCAGGTCCACGATGGCGCGGCGCCCGAGGCGGCGGTGGCCAGACAGCAACTGAACTCGGCGCGCTATCCCTACAGCGTCAGCGCCGGCTTTGCCGAGGGGCATGTCTGGCACTACATGAAAGGCCAGTACCCGGCGCTATTTGGCCTGCTGGTGTTCCTCGGTGCCGCCACCGGCGTCCTCGCCCACTGGCTGCAGAAGCGCTCCGCCTCCCCCAGCCAGGAGCTGCGCCGGGCGTTGGAGGCCCAGGAGTTCATTGCCTATTTCCAGCCCGTGGTGCGCGGCGACAGCCTGCAATGGGCCGGGGTTGAAGTGCTGATGCGCTGGCAACATCCCAAGGAGGGACTGGTGCGTCCTGATCTGTTCATTCCCTTTGCCGAGCACTCCGGGCTGATCGTGCCCATGACCCGCTCGCTGATGCAGCAGACCCGGCAAGCCCTGGCGCCCCACGCCGGGCACTTCAGCGACGGCTTTCATATCGGCATCAACATCACGGCCAGTCACTGCCACGATCTGCAGTTGCTGGACGACTGTCGGGAATTCCTCGCCGCCTTTGCGCCCGGCAAGGTGATTCTGGTGCTGGAGCTGACCGAGCGCGAGTTGATCGAACCCACGGCCATCACCCAACAGCTGTTTGCCGCCCTGCACGAACTGGGCGTGATGATCGCCATCGACGACTTCGGCACCGGGCATTCCAGCCTGGCTTATCTGCGTCAGTTCAATGTCGACTACTTGAAGATCGATCAAAGCTTCGTCGCCATGATCGGTGCCGATGCGCTGTCCCTGCATATACTCGACAGCATTATCCAACTCTCGGCCAAACTCGATCTGGGTATAGTCGCCGAAGGCATAGAAACCGCCGAACAGCGCGACTATCTGGTCGCGCAAGGGGTGGATTTCCTACAGGGTTATTTATTTGGCCGACCGATGCCCAGTAGTGAATTTGTTGCCGTTCTAGCGCGCCATTAAATAGCCATGTCAGAACAACAAGTACTCGAATCGACAACTCGGAAAGCGCAGCAATTTGAATCAATCGACCCATACCGAGGCAAACAAGAACAACCTGATTTACTCCGCCGCCATTAACTACTACAATTTTTCACGCCTGTTCAAGATTCACAGGTAGGCCACTTAATCGAACCTTAATCGGCTCATGGTTTATAGCTTTGTTTGTGGTTTGTATCAGCCAAAATAGACTATTGGAGTGAAGATATTGTCCAGACTTGCTGAATTTCGTGCTGCAGAAAAAGCACTTCAAGAACAGCTCGCGCAGCTTGAATCCCTGAAGAATGACGCCGGACTCAAAAAGGAAATCGAGTTCGAAGAGAAGCTCCAGGCCCTGATGAAAACCTATGACAAGAGCCTGCGTGACATCATCGCGATCCTTGATCCGAACCTGGGCAAAACCGGCCTGCCACCGGCCAACGCCCCTAAACAGCGGCGCGCGCGGGTGGTCAAGGTTTATCAGAACCCGCACACCGGCGAACTGATTGAAACCAAAGGCGGCAACCATCGCGGCCTGAAAGCCTGGAAAGAACAATATGGCGCCGCCACTGTAGATTCCTGGCTGCGCGCTTGAACAAAGCCGCCACCTGAAAAAGGCCCTGCATATGCAGGGCTTTTTACATTAATAAGAATATTCTTATTGCGGCCTGCATCTAAGACCGCCTTCAGCACGGAGAACCGGTATTTTTCAGCGCGCCCGACGACTGCAAGCCCACCCGGGATTGTGTCTTGCAACAACAGCCCCAGTACAACTTAGGGCTTAATACCTCTGCGTTAACCCGCCCTCGACATGGGAAAGCAAACCGACAGCTTCAGATTTTTCGTCAAAGTTTAAGGCTATTTCGCACAGCCAGTATTTCGTCCCGACTATCAGCATAAGCCTGTGCCTGACCGGCGTATGAAAGTACATAAGCCTTATTTCCATCCACAGCGGCCACCAATGTTTGCGACAGCACATGCCGGCCATTTTGAGTAATGGTGCAAGTGGTCTCCAGGGCCTCCAGCCGACTCAACTGCGCCGGATGAATCTTGTTACAGACACTCTGATAACCGCCTCGGGCAAAGTCCTTCTGCACGGATTTGCGCATCTCCAGTAATACCCCCTGAAGATTGACTACATGCCCGCTGTCGACTTGCGTCATGGTCAACTCCATGACCATCTGCGGATTGCCGGCGGCATCGCTTTTCACTGCCCGTTGACGGGAAACCTCGGCTGCCTGATCGCCCTCTTGCACAGGCACCGGCTCCACCGTCCAACCCTGCGGCCAGGCAACTTGCGGCGCGGCCTGGGCAAAGCCGGCAAACGCCAGCAGCAACAGGGCCGCGACCCGGGGATTGAGCGATTCGATCATGGATTGACACACCAGGAAAATGGGCCTGGAAGTCTGAGCCCGACGCCAGGAATGGGCAATAGATCAGGAGCTTTGGGTTTGGCGTCAGGGCTTTCGGTTGCGTATCATTGGCCGACCCCAACGACGCCTGAACCCTTGCCAGCCAAGGGCCGGCTGGCTCTTGCGAACAACCTTTGCCGCACTTTTTCCTGGAGGGCCCATGAGCCTCGAACAACTCAACACTTTCCCCGGCGTGACCGCCCAACCGGACGCGGCGACCGCCCGCTTCGTGTTCAACCACACCATGTTGCGGGTCAAGGACATCACCCGCTCCCTGGACTTCTACACCCGGGTCCTGGGCTTCTCCCTGGTGGAGAAACGCGACTTTCCCGAAGCCGAGTTCAGCCTGTACTTCCTCGCCCTGGTGGACAAGGCACAGATCCCGACGGACGCCGCAGCCCGTACCGAATGGATGAAATCCATCCCCGGCATCCTCGAACTGACCCATAACCACGGCACCGAAAACGATCCGGACTTCGCCTACCACAACGGCAACAGCGACCCACGGGGCTTTGGCCACATCTGCATCTCGGTGCCGGACATCGTTGCCGCCTGCGAACGTTTCGAAGCCCTGGGCTGCGACTTTCAAAAACGCCTGAACGACGGCCGCATGAAGAGCCTGGCCTTCATCAAGGACCCGGACGGCTACTGGGTCGAGATCATCCAGCCGGCCCCGCTGTAACCCGGTTTGCGCAGGAGCCCGCTCCCCGACACAGCGCACCCCCTGCAAAACGGCAATAAAAAACCCCATGAGCGCAGGCTCATGGGGTTTTGTTTTTCAAGTGCCGGTTATGCCGGGGCTGAAGTGCGGATCAAGTGATCGAACGCGCTCAGGGAAGCCTTGGCGCCCTCGCCCACCGCGATCACGATCTGCTTGTACGGCACCGTGGTCACGTCGCCGGCGGCGAACACACCCGGCAGCGACGTCTCGCCACGGGCATCGACGATGATCTCGCCACGGGGCGACAATTCCACCGTGCCCTTGAGCCAATCGGTGTTGGGCAACAGACCGATCTGCACAAAGATGCCTTCCAGGTCCACCGTGTGGAACTCACCCGAGTCGCGATCCTTGTAGGCCAGGCCGGTGACCTTCTGCCCGTCGCCCTTCACTTCACTGGTCAGGGCACTGGTGATGACCTTGACGTTGGGCAGGCTGTACAGCTTGCGCTGCAACACCGCATCGGCCCGCAGCTTGCTGTCGAACTCAAGCAGGGTCACGTGGCTGACGATACCCGCCAGGTCGATGGCCGCTTCGACGCCGGAGTTGCCGCCGCCGATCACCGCCACGCGCTTGCCTTTAAACAGCGGGCCGTCGCAGTGCGGGCAGAAGCACACGCCCTTGGCCTTGTATTCCTGCTCGCCGGGCACACCCATTTCACGCCAGCGGGCACCGGTGGCCAGGATCACCGACTTGGCCTTGAGGCTGGCACCGCTTTCGAACTGGATCTCGTGCAGGCCGCCGACCTCCTTGGCCGGCACCAGGGCGCTGGCACGCTGCAGGTTCATGATGTCGACGTCGTACTGCTTGACGTGTTCCTCCAGCGCCGCGGCCAGTTTCGGTCCCTCGGTCTCTTGCACCGAGACAAAGTTCTCGATGGCCATGGTGTCCAGCACCTGACCGCCGAAACGTTCGGCGGCGACCCCGGTACGAATGCCTTTGCGAGCGGCGTAGATGGCTGCCGAAGCCCCGGCCGGACCACCGCCGACCACCAGCACATCAAAGGCCTCTTTGGCGTTGAGCTTCTGCGCCTGCTTGTGCACCGCACCGGTGTCGAGCTTGGCGAGGATTTCCTCCAGGCCCATGCGGCCCTGACCGAAGTTCACGCCGTTGAGGTAGATGCTTGGCACCGCCATCACCTTGCGCTCATCGACTTCGGCCTGGAACAGCGCGCCGTCAATGGCCACGTGGCGGATATTGGGGTTGAGCACCGCCATCAGGTTCAGCGCCTGGACCACGTCCGGGCAGTTCTGGCAGGACAGCGAGAAGTAGGTTTCAAAATTGAACTCGCCCTTGAGCGAGCGGATCTGCTCGATCACCTCGGCACTGGCTTTGGAGGGGTGACCACCGACTTGCAGCAGGGCCAGCACCAGGGAGGTGAATTCGTGGCCCATGGGGATACCGGCGAAACGCAGGCTGATATCACCGCCCGGGCGATTCAACGAGAACGACGGCTTGCGCGCATCGATGCCGTTGTCGAGCAAGGTAATCTGGTTGGAAAGACTGACAATGTCTTTGAGTAACGCAAGCATTTCCTGGGATTTCGCACCGTCGTCGAGGGAAGCGACGATCTCGATCGGCTGGGTGACCCGTTCCAGGTAAGACTTCAACTGAGCTTTAAGATTGGCGTCCAACATACGGGCGATTTCCTATTGATTCGGTATAAAAAACAACGCCCGGGCGAATCTCGCCCGGGCGTTATTTGAGGGCGGTGCGGCTGACTTAAGTGCGGATGACCGCCCTTGGATAAAACATGGACTTAGATCTTGCCAACCAGGTCCAGGGACGGAGCCAGGGTGGCCTCGCCTTCTTTCCACTTGGCTGGGCAGACTTCGCCGGGGTGCGCGGCAACGTACTGAGCGGCCTTGATCTTGCGCAGCAGCTCGGAAGCGTCACGACCGACACCGCCGTCGTTGATTTCAACGATCTTGATCTGGCCTTCAGGGTTGATCACGAAGGTGCCGCGGTCAGCCAGACCGGCTTCTTCGATCAGCACGTCGAAGTTGCGCGAGATGGCCAGGGTCGGGTCGCCGATCATGGTGTACTGGATTTTGCCGATGGCTGGCGAAGTGTTGTGCCAGGCTGCGTGGGCAAAGTGGGTGTCGGTGGAAACGCTGTAGATCTCAACGCCCAGTTTCTGGAATTCGGCGTAGTTGTCGGCCAGGTCTTCCAGCTCGGTCGGGCAGACGAAGGTGAAGTCAGCCGGGTAGAAGAATACGACGGACCATTTGCCTTTCAGATCCGCGTCCGACACTTCGACGAATGCGCCGTTTTTGAATGCAGTGGCTTTGAACGGTTTAACTTGGCTGTTGATGATAGGCATCGTTGACTCTCCATCAGTGGTTGAAAACGTTGGGTGAAAACTTGATGGGGAGAATCCTAGCCAATCAGTCGCCGCTTGGCTCATTGGCAAACCTGATGCTGACGATTGGTTTTGGCTATAAGGCCAGCCTATTGATAGAAGAAACCTTTGATCACTGGCGCACAGGCTTCTCGTCGATCCGCGCCATGCCCATGAACGGATTGACCTCCAGGTAACGCATGGCCGACTTCATGTCCTTCCAGCCGACATAGCTCATCAGCGACTTCAGGTCCCAACCGCTGCGATGCGCCCAGGTGGCAAAACCCCGGCGCAGGGAATGGCTGGTGTAGTGTTCGGCGGCGATACCGGCGCGCGCCAGGGCCTGGCGCAACAGGGGAATCACGCTGTTGGCATGCAAGCCCTGCTCACTCAGGTGGCCCCAGCGATCGATCGCGCGAAACACCGGTCCGCGAACCAGGGCCGCGGCATTGACCCATTCGATATAGGCCTGCACCGGACACAGGCGTTGCAAGGCCGGCGTGTGATAGGTGCGCCCCAGGTTGTCGCGGTCGCCCTTGCTGCGCGGGACATACAGGCTGATGCCGGATCCGGCGCTGGCCTGCACATGCTCGATCTGCAGGCGACACAGCTCGTCACTGCGAAACCCTCGCCAGAAACCCAGCAGGATCAACGCCCGATCGCGCAGCGCCCGCAGCAGGTCGGCCTGGCGTCCTTCGCCACGAGCCGCTGCTGCCTCGCCATCGAGCCAGGCAATCACCCGCTCCAGATGCTGCAACTGCAATGGCTCGGCCTGTTTTTCACGAACCGGGTGCACCGCGCGAATGCCCTTGAACACCTGGCGCACCACCGGTGCCTTGGTCGGGTCGGCAAAGCCCTGGCTGTTGTGCCATTGGGCCAGGGCCGAGAGGCGCAACTTCAAGGTGTTGATCGACAGCTCACCGGCATAGGCCACCAGATAACGGGCCACGCTGTCGGCGGTGGCCGGCAGGAATCCGCCCCACTGCACCTCGAAGTGCTCGATGGCCGCCCGATAGCTGCGACGGGTGTTATCGCGGGTGGCGGCTTGCAGGTAACGATCCAGCTCACTCATTGCAACTCCACTGAAGCAAATGTACGGCGACCAAGGGCGAAAACCGGCCGCTGCGTCTATCACACGGGGTAATACTACAATATCCCATGTCAAATTTACGCTATCGATTGCGCCTTTATACCTGTACAATTATCGATAATTACATACTACGTATCACAGTATTAAATCGGCGGAGGACACATGGCTCGCGGAGGCATTAACAAAGCGGTGGTGAAAAAGGCGCGCCAGGCGATTCTCGCCCGCGGCGAACACCCGAGCATCGATGCAGTACGCATTGAAATGGGCAATACCGGCTCAAAAACCACCATCCACCGCTACCTGAAGGAGCTCGACGATGGCAGCACTCGCCGGGAGGCCGGCCCGGTGGCCCTGGATGAGGAACTGAGCGAACTGGTCGGGCGCCTGGCGCAGCGCCTGCAGGAGCAAGCCCAGGAGCCCCTGGAGCAGGCCCTCGCCCTCTCCGAGCAACAGAAGCAGGCATTCGAGCAACAGCTGGAGCAAGCCCGACGCACCCAGGAGCAGCTGCAACAGCAACTGCAGATCCAGGCCAGCGCCCTGGCCGGTGAAAGCGCCGCGCTGCAAGACACTCGCTCGATGCTGCAAAGCGAACAGACCCGCAATGCCGAGCTCAACCAGGCGCTAAAGGACTACGACCTGCGCCTGGAAGACAAGGAGCAGCAGATTCGATCCCTGGAAGACAAGCACCTGCACGCCCGGGATGCCCTGGAACACTACCGCGCCGCCAGCAAGGAACAGCGCGAGCAGGAGCAGCGCCGCCACGAAGGCCAGCTGCAGCAGTTGCAGGCCGAACTGCGCCAAGCCCAGCAGAGCGCCCTGGTTCGCCAGGATGAAATCACTCAGTTGCATCGCGACAACGAGCGCCTGCTCAGCGAACAACGGGCCAGCCACAAGGAGCTCAAGCACGCCCAGGATGCCGCCAGCCAGAGCGCCGCCCTGCAGGCACAGCTGCGCGAACAGCTGACACGCCTGGACAGCGCCAGCACCCTGCTGCAGGAACGCTTGCGTGTGGCTTCGGAGGAGATGCAGGCACTCAGGGAAAGAGCCGACGAGCAGACTCGCCTGAGCAAGGAGATGGAGTTGCGCGCCGCCAAGGCCGAGGCCGGCCTTGAGGCGCTGCGCCTGGCCTCCGCCAGCAAGGCGAAGGCTGGCAAGAAAGCCGACGCCTGATCAGTCGGCGACAGGTGTGCGCATGGTGACGAACTCTTCGGCGGCGGTCGGGTGCACGCCGATGGTTTCATCGAAATCACGCTTGGTCGCCCCGGCCTTCAGGGCAATCGCCAGCCCCTGGACGATTTCACCAGCGTCCGGACCGACCATGTGGCAGCCCAGCACTTTGTCGCTGTCGGCGTCCACCACCAGCTTCATCAGGGTTCGTTCCTGGCAATCGGTCAGGGTCAGCTTCATCGGCCGGAACCGGCTTTCGAAGATCTGCACCTTGTGCCCCGCTTCCCGCGCCTGCTCTTCGGTCAGGCCAACAGTGCCGATATTCGGCAGGCTGAACACCGCCGTGGGAATCATCCGGTAATCCACCGGGCGGTACTGCTCGGGCTTGAACAGGCGCCGGGCCACGGCCATGCCTTCAGCCAGAGCCACCGGGGTCAGCTGTACCCGGCCGATCACATCGCCAATCGCCAGGATCGATGGCTCGCTGCTCTGGTACTGCTCATCCACCTCGATAAAGCCACGCTTGTCGAGTTTGACCCCGGTGTTCTCCAGGCCCAGGTTGTCGAGCATCGGCCGACGCCCAGTGGCGTAGAACACACAATCGGTCAGCAGCGTGCGGCCATCCTTGAGGGTGACAAGCAGGCTGCCATCGGCCTGCTTGTCGATGCGCTCGATGTCGGCATTGAATTGCAGGTCCAGCCCGCGCTTGGTCAGCTCTTCCTGCAGATGCTTGCGCACCGCGCCGTCAAAGCCGCGCAGGAACAGATCGCCGCGATACAGCAACCGGGTGTCGGCGCCCAGACCGTGGAAGATCCCGGCAAACTCCACCGCAATGTAGCCGCCGCCGACCACCAGCACGCGCTTGGGCAGCTCCTTGAGGAAGAACGCCTCATTGGAGCTGATGGCATGCTCGCGCCCCGGAATGTCCGGAATCTGCGGCCAGCCGCCGGTGGCAATCAGGATGTGCTTGGCGGTGTAGCGCTGGCCATTGACCTCGACCTGATGCGGATCGATTAGCTTGGCGTGGCCTTCATGCAGGGTCACACCACTGTTGACCAGCAGATTGCGGTAGATGCCGTTGAGACGATTGATTTCACGGTCCTTGTTGGCGATCAAGGTCGCCCAATCGAAATGGGCCTCGTCAAGGGACCAGCCGAAACCCGACGCCTGCTCGAAGTCTTCGGCAAAGTGCGCGCCGTACACCAGCAGCTTTTTCGGTACACAACCGACGTTGACGCAGGTACCGCCCAGATAGCGGCTCTCGGCGACCGCGACTTTCGCGCCGAAGCCCGCCGCAAAGCGTGCGCAACGTACACCGCCGGAACCGGCGCCAATTACATAAAGATCAAAATCGTAGGCCATTTCACTCTCCCAGGCAGGCTGACAAGCATAACCGCAGATGGCGATCGGGTCAGCGCAGAGGATTGACATAAGGGCAACCAATGAAAAAGCCACCCGAAGGTGGCTTTTTCCGACAAACCCGCGCGGCTGCTATCAGTAAGCCTTGCCGGTCTTGTAGAAGTTCTCGAAGCAGAAGTTGGTCGCGTCGATGTAGCCTTCGGCGCCACCGCAGTCGAAACGCTTGCCCTTGAACTTGTAGGCCATTACACAGCCGTTCTGCGCCTGCTTCATCAGGGCGTCAGTGATCTGGATTTCGCCACCCTTGCCCGGCTCGGTCTGCTCGATCAGGTCGAAGATGTCCGGCGTCAGGATGTAACGACCGATGATCGCCAGGTTCGACGGCGCATCTTCCGGCTTCGGCTTCTCGACCATGCTGTGAACGCGGTAGATGTCGTCGCGGATCATCTCGCCGGCGATCACGCCGTACTTGTTAGTTTCCTGCGGGTCGACTTCCTGGATGGCCACGATCGAGCAGCGGAACTGCTTGTACAGCTTGACCATCTGGGTCAGGACGCCGTCGCCTTCAAGGTTGACGCACAGGTCGTCCGCCAGTACCACGGCGAAGGGTTCGTCACCGATCAGCGGGCGGCCGGTCAGGATCGCGTGACCCAGGCCTTTCATTTCAGTCTGGCGAGTGTAGGAGAACGAGCACTCGTCCAGCAGTTTGCGGATACCAACCAGGTATTTCTCCTTGTCGGTGCCCTTGATCTGGTTTTCCAGCTCGTAACTGATGTCGAAGTGGTCTTCGAGGGCGCGCTTGCCACGGCCGGTCACGATGGAGATTTCAGTCAATCCGGCATCCAGCGCTTCTTCAACGCCGTACTGGATCAGTGGCTTGTTCACCACCGGCAGCATTTCTTTAGGCATGGCTTTAGTCGCTGGCAGGAAGCGAGTACCGTAACCGGCTGCTGGGAACAAGCATTTCTTGATCATATGAGTCCTTAAAAAGGCTGTGCGTGCGAGTTTCGGCGCAGTCTAATCAGGCGGCGTGCACCTTACAATGCCCCGCGCTGGCTAACCGCTGCCATCATAGAGAAATAAAGCGCCATATAGTTCCGTAGCATTCATCAGTTAGCGCTCAAGGTAAACGACCACGACCCCGCAGGCCTTGAAATCCGCCGCCTGCGCGCCGGACACAAGCATCGAGCGGACACGCCGCCGCAGCCATCCCAAACGCCCTCGCAGCGCCTCTGCCAGGCGCGACTGATGGCACCGTTCACGGCATTCGGCCACCTCTGGGCAGTTCGCGGAATATTCCGTCTATCGAGCAGCGGCACTTTTGCGCAGCGGCGGCGGACTAAGGGGATGCGCTGTACCGAAATGGCCATTAGCTATAGCATCGCAACGCTGACGCATGGCCCCAAGCTCCCCCCTCCTCTGCAGACGACGAAATCCCCCCATGAACAAACTTCTCGCAGTCACCGCGGTACTGGCTCTGACCGGATGCGCCACCGCCTCCAATACTTACCTGGCCAATGGCGAGCAGGGCCTGAGCATCGATTGCTCCGGAGAGGCCGGCTCCTGGGCCAGCTGCTATGAAAAGGCCGACGCCTCGTGCGCCGGTACCGGCTATCGGATCGTCAGCACCGACGGCACCCCGGCCCCCAAGGAAAGCGACAAGACCCTGGGCGTCGATGTCGGCAACTACAAGAGCCGCAGCGTGGTGGTGGTCTGCAAGTAGCGCACGGACGCCCGCTACATATGAATTTCGGCGAACTTGATGCCCAGGCCGCGAATGGTTTCGATCAGGTCGTCGAGGCGAGCGAAAGACTCCACCTCGTCACTGTCATCCACCAGAAAATAGCTGCGCCCGGCGCTTTTCTTGAAGAACACGATCCACTCCCCGGAATTGGCCGGGTTCTGGATCACATGGGTGGCAGAGATCGAGCCCTCTGCATGCTTTTCCCTGACGTGTTCCCGCTTCATGCTCTCTCCCAAAAAAGCGATGCCGCCAAGGCGTGAGCCCAGGCGGCATCGGTAACGACAGGCGCTAGTTTATCGGATGCCCTGGCCGATCAGCACGCCTTCTACGGTCTGACCGTACAAATTTACCCCGTCATTGGCGTGAAACTTGACCCGGGTCTTCTCGATCGAGCCCTCCACCAGACGCGGATCCTGCGGCCGCTCATGGCTGTTGACGAAGGCCGCCACGTCCCAAGCCTGCTGATCGCTCAAGCTGCCGCCCTTGCCCAGGGGCATGTTGTGCTTGATAAAGGACGCCGCGGTATTGATCCGGTGCATCCCCGCCCCCCAGTTGTAGGAATCCTTGCCCCACAGCGGCGGCATCACGTAATCGGCCCCGACCTTCTGCCCCTGCCCTTGTTCACCATGGCAGACCGCGCATTGCGCCTGGTACACCGCCGCGCCCTGCTTCAAGTCATAACCCTTGGCTGGCTGAGCCACGTCGGGATACCCCCGGCCCGGCAGTTCGACGCCCAGTGGCGCCTTGCTCGCCAACCAGTAGGCATACACCGACAGCGCGGTGATCTCCGGGCTGTCGGCCGCCGGCGGCTGACCACCGTTCATGCTGAACTGAAAGCAGCCCTGCAAGCGTTCGGCGAAGGTGTTCACCTTGTCGTTCTTCTTGCGGTAGGCGGGGTACATCGGATAGGCGCCCCACAGCGGCGCAGAGTTGGCCAGACGCCCCTGATCGAGGTGGCAGTTGCTGCAATTGAGCCCATTGCCCACGTATTGCGGCGCGCGGCGCTTGGTGTCAACGAACAGCGCATGGCCCTCGCGCACCAGCTTGCCGTAGGCGTTGTCCGGCAACTCGCTTTCGGCGGGCGGCTTGAAGTACTGGGCCTGGGCCGAAGCGCTTGGCGCCGGTATCTGCGACTGGTCTTCCATGGCAATGCCGGCGGCTTGTACCTGGGCGGCGAGCAATGCCAGCAACGGCCCGGCAATCAATAGTTTCATGGCCGCGCCTCCTGGGATTTCAGTTGGGCAAAGTAGTCCGCCACGGCCGTGACCTCGTCGGCACTCAGGGATTTGGCGACATGCCCCATCAGGTCATTGGGATCGTTGTGACGAGTGCCGTCGCGCCAGGCGTTCAACTGAGCCACCAGGTAAGCGGCGGGCTGTCCGGCAAGCGGTGGAAAGGCCACGCCCACACCGACGCCACCCGGCCCGTGACAACTGACGCACTCGGGCACCTGACGCTCCCAGGCACCGCGCAGGGCCAGGCGTTCGCCGACGCCGCTGGTGCTCTGGCTGCGCAGGGTCTGCGGGGTCTGTGGCCCGGGCATGGCCGCCAGGGTCGCGGTGACCGCGGTGATTTCCTCTTCGCTCAAGGCCTTGGCCAGGGGCTGCATCACCGGGTTGCTGCGGGCGCCGCTGCGAAAGTCGTGCAACTGCTTGGCCAGGTAGCCCGCCGGCAACCCCGCCAGACGCGGAAAGCCGGCAGGCGCCAGCCCCATTGCATCAGCACCGTGACAGGCCAGGCAGGCCGTTGCCCCTGGCAGGGCACCACCCTGGGTGAACACCTTCTGGCCGTCGACGGCAGAGGCAGATTGCACAAACAGCAGCATCAGGCCGCTCAATAACATTCGATCCAGTGGGATCATATGCACTCCATTATTCTAGTTATATGCTTAGACCCAGCCGGTATAAGCACACAAATAGTAGGGCAATAGATCCACAGCGACAATGCGAAATGGCTGCCTGTGCCACTGCACGCTGGCCGCTGTCGCACTGGACGGACGCGGCCCGGCAGGGAGGAGGTTTGCACCGGCCAGCGCCTGCGGCATCCGCGCAAGGGACGCCAGGACGCGCCTGGGCCTGGAGGCTCAACCGGAGATGCAGGCCTCCCCCGCCTTGCGTACGTCCTGAGGCCGCAAGGGGTTGTTGGACATCTGCTCATGCAGCTTGATGCTGCTGCCCCCGGAGCGTTCATCGATGTAGAACACCGCCGCCGGGGCCGACGACAGGCTCTGGGGCACTAGCACTCGATAACCGTTCTTGTGCGGCTCGACCTGTAACGCACCGCGACTGCCGGAGAGCTTGCCGCTCAGGCACTGGACGTACTCCTGGGGCTTCTTGCCGGAGATGACGTTCAGGGTCGGCGGCGTCTGGTTGATGTCCGAAACCGTCGCGCAGCCACTGATGGCCAGCAGCACAATCCACACCCAGCGTTTCATAGCAAACCTCCAATAAATGCCCCTCCGACAGCAACGGCGCTGTTTTTCTCCGGAGGCACGGCTTTATCGCCGATAAAAATCCAAATAACTGTTTTAAATTGTCAAACCGCGACGCGGGGGCCGAATAATACCCCGTTGGGCCTGATAAACTGCGCCATCGCCCACGCACCTGTTTTGTTTTTTTGTAGCTATAGCCCTTCTGGAGGCGCCCATGAAATTCATCCACCAGCGCGAGCACCTGAACGAAGACGATATCGTCGTCATCGAATGCTCCCAGGTCTGCAACATTCGCCTGATGAGCGACGCCAACTTCCGCAGCTTCAAGAATGGCGGCCGCCACACTTATCACGGCGGCGCTTTCGACAAATTTCCGGCGAAGATCACCGCACCCAGCACTGGCTTCTGGAACATCACCATCGACACCGTCAACCGGCGCCCGATCAGCGTGACCCGCAAGCCGAACCTGAGCCACTCGATCCGCATCATTCGCCGTTCCAGCTCGAAACTGCGTTAAGCCACCGCCCCTCTGCGACAACAGGTAATCCCGTGCCCCAGACCACCAAGTACGTCATCAAATACAAGCTCAACGGCGAGCGCCGCTTCGAATTCGCCCAGCTGGAAAACGGCACCCAGGAAGAAGCCCTGGCCGCCCTGGAAGCCCTGCATGGTCAGTCCGACGACGTGATCAGCGACGTCAACGTCAGCAAGGCCCTGTAACTCCCCCACCCCGGATTCGAGCGCAAGCAGCGGAGTGCGTACTGGACAGCCGAGCCCCAGACTGCCCGGGATCTTACTGCCCCAGGACACTTGCGCCATGCCCGCTTCCTCGCTGCACCTGCGTCTGCAACAACTGGACTGGGCCCGCATCGCGCAGGCCCTGGACCAGGACGGCTGCGCCCGCCTCGAAGGCCTGCTGACGCCCCAGCAGTGCCAGGCCCTCAGCGCGCTGTATCCACAGCCCGAACTGTTCCGCTCAAAAGTGCTGATGGCCCGCCATGGTTTCGGTCGCGGTCAGTACCAGTACTTTGGCTATCCGCTGCCCGAGCCGGTGGCTCAACTGCGCCAGCAGCTCTATCCCCATCTGGTGGAGCAGGCCAACCGCTGGAACCAGAGCATGAACATCGACGTGCGCTACCCGGCAGAACATTCGGCATTCATCCAGCGCTGTCACGCCGCCGGCCAGTCGCGCCCTACGCCGCTGTTGCTGCAATACGGCCCCGAGGACTACAACTGCCTGCATCAGGATCTGTATGGCGAGCAGGTGTTTCCCCTGCAGGCGGTGTTCATGCTGTCCCGGCCGGGAACCGACTTCACCGGCGGCGAACTGGTGCTCACCGAGCAGCGCCCGCGCATGCAATCGCGGCCACAGGTCATTGGTCTGAAGCAAGGTGATGGGCTGCTTTTCGCCGTGCATCATCGGCCGGTAAAAGGTGCGCGCGGGCATTATCGGGTGACCCTGCGCCACGGGGTCAGCCGCGTGCACAGCGGCCAGCGCCACACCCTTGGAGTGATCTTTCACGATGCCTTGTAACCCAGACGCCCCGGCCAATCTCGGGCTCTTTGCCGAAAGCGACCTGCAGCAGCCGCCACGCACCGAGGTACTGGGCCCCCAGGCCCTGGTCCTGCGCGGCTTTGCCCTGCCCTGGATCGAGCGCCTGCTGCCTAGGCTCGACGAAGTGCTGGCGGCAGCGCCCTTTCGCCAGATGCTGACGCCGGGCGGCCATACCATGTCCGTCGGCTTGAGCAGTTGCGGCGCGCTGGGCTGGACCACCGACCGCCATGGCTACCGCTACAGCGCCATCGACCCGCAGAGCCTGCGGCCCTGGCCGGCGATGCCGGAAGTGTTCCGGCAACTGGCCGAGCACGCGGCGCAAGCCGCCGGCTTCAACGACTTCAATCCCGACTCCTGCCTGATCAACTGCTACCGCCCCGGCGCCAAGATGTCCCTGCACCAGGACAAGAACGAACGCGACTTCAACGCCCCCATCGTTTCCCTGTCCCTGGGGCTGCCGGCGATCTTCCTGTTTGGCGGCCAGCAGCGCAGCGACCGGAGCCAGCGAGTGCCACTGCTGCACGCTGACGTGGTGGTCTGGGGCGGCGTGGACCGCCTGCGCTATCACGGGGTGCTGCCGCTCAAGGACGGTACTCACCCAGAGCTTGGCCGACAGCGGATCAACCTGACCTTTCGCCATGCCGGGTGAGCGCGGGAATTCCAGCGCAAGCCACGGAGTGCCGGGCCGCCCCCGGGCGGCTAATCTGGCCGCCACGCCCAGCCGAGGACCGATCATGAATGCCCCATCGCGCAAACAGCGCATCGAACAGGACCCACGCTGGCAGGCCGTGCTCAAGCGCGACGCCAGCGCCGATGCCAGCTTCGTCTACGCCGTGCGCACCACCGGCGTGTACTGCCGCCCCAGCAGCCTGTCGCGACTGCCGAAGGCAGAAAACGTCGAGTTCTTCGACAGCGCCGAACAGGCCGAAGCCGCAGGCTATCGGCCGAGCAAACGCCAGGCCAGCGACCAGACCCAGATCGCGGCGCAGCATGCGGCGATGGTGGCCGAGGCTTGTCGGCAGATCGAGCGCGCCGAATCGGTCCCCAGCCTGGAGCAACTGGCACAGCACGCGGGCATGAGCAGCTACCACTTCCACCGGGTGTTCAAGGCCGCCACCGGACTCACGCCCCGAGGCTACGCCAACGCCCAGCGCTCGCGCAGAGTCCGCCATCACCTGGAGAACGGCCACTCGGTGACCGACGCCTTGTACGACGCCGGCTTCAATTCCAACAGCCGCTTCTATGAGGCGGCCGACCAATTACTGGGCATGAAACCCAGCGATTACCGTGCCGGCGGCCCCAACACCGATATCCGCTTTGCCGTGGGCCAGTGCTCCCTGGGTGCGATCCTGGTGGCCCGGAGCGAGCGCGGGGTCTGCGCCATCCTCCTGGGGGACGACCCCAATCAGCTGGTGGAGCAACTGCAGGACAAGTTTCCCCGGGCCAACCTGTTGGGCGCCGACGCGGATTTCGAGCGCCTGGTGGCCCAGGTGGTGGGCTTTGTCGAAGCGCCGGCCATCGGCCTGGATCTGCCCCTGGACCTGCGCGGTACCGCGTTCCAGGAACGGGTATGGCAGGCCCTCAAGAGCATTCCCGCCGGCAGCACCGCCAGCTACGCCGAGATCGCCCAGCGCATCGGCGCGCCCAAGTCCATGCGTGCGGTGGCCCAGGCCTGCGCGGCCAACAGCCTGGCGGTGGCGATCCCCTGCCACCGGGTGGTGCGCAGCGACGGCAGCCTTTCCGGCTACCGCTGGGGAGTGGAGCGCAAGCGTCAGTTGCTGGAACGCGAAGCGCTGCCCGAGTCTTGAATGCCGATGTAGATGGCCACCGAGTCAGGGCTGGTATAGACCTCGAAATCCGTGGCGAAGGCACGACGGACCTGGGGATTGTCCTGAAAGTAGGCCCAGATCAGGCCCCAGGTCTGGATCACGCAATCGGGCATCGCGCCCCGGGCTCTGAACACCAGGTAGTCACCGCCCTGGACCTGCACACTGGGGTAATCGGCGCTGGCGCCACTGACCGCCACCCCGGCCATCACGTCGAAGGCCCCGGAGGCATCGGACTCGTAGTTGGAATACACGCCATAGACAAACGAGTCCGCTTGCCGCGAGGTGATCTGGTTGAACAGGTCTTCGACATAAAAACGTTGCCACATCGGCCCGATCCGGGCGCTGTCCGCCTGTTGCTCCGCCGCGTTGCAGGTCCGTACTTGCAGGCCGGCAACGCTAAAGGGCAGGACTTCGCGCAGTTTTACATCCATGGTCGGCATTCCTTTTTTTTTTGGGGGGGGGGCGGTGAGGAAAAATATCCGCCGCAGTCTAGCCTCGGATAGACGCCGCCGACAGTGGTCGACACGGCGGTTGAATCAGTTGTCGAGGTGCCCGATTGAGCCCGGAGTGAAAAGTCAGCTGGCCGCGCAACGCCCTGGCCTGATAAAACCCCGGGGCGCTTCGCCCAATCCTGCCGACGGAGAACCCTTGCACATGAGCCACTGGACTGATCGCCGCCTCCTCGACCTGCTGGGCATCGAACTGCCCATCATCCAAGCCCCCATGGCCGGGGCCACCGGCGGCGCCATGGTGATCGGCGCCAGCCGCGCCGGCGCCCTGGGCTCGCTGCCCTGCGCCATGCTCAGCCCCGAGCAGATTCGCCTGGAGGTGCAGACCATCCGGGCCGCCACCCGCCACCCGCTGAACCTGAACTTCTTCTGCCACTCGATGTCCGCCGTCGACCCCGAGCAGGAGGCCCGCTGGAAAGAGGCCCTGAAACCCTACTACCAGGAGCTGGGAGCGGATTTCGACGCCCCGACGCCCGTCAGCAACCGTGCGCCCTTCGATGACGCCAGTTGCCAGCTGGTGGAGGAACTGCGACCCGAAGTGGTGAGTTTTCACTTCGGCCTGCCGGAGCCGGCGCTACTGGCTCGGGTCAAGGCCACAGGCGCCAAGGTGCTGTCTTCGGCCAGCACCGTGGATGAGGCGCTGTGGCTGCAAGCCCACGGTTGCGACGCGATCATCGCCATGGGCTACGAAGCCGGCGGCCATCGGGCGATCTTCCTCAGCGATGACCTCGACACCCAGGTCGGCACCATGGCCCTGGTGCCGCAGATCGTCGATGCCGTGAAGGTGCCGGTCATCGCTGCCGGCGGTATCGGCGACGCCCGGGGCATCGTCGCCGCCCTGGCCCTGGGCGCCTCGGCGGTACAGCTGGGCACCGCCTACCTGTTCACCCCGGAAGCCAAGATCAGCGCGGCCCACCACCGGGCCCTGCGCACCGCCAAGGAAAGCCAGACCGCCCTGACCAACCTGTTCACCGGCCGCCCGGCCCGGGGCATCGTCAACCGGGTGATGCGCGAAATCGGCCCCATCAGCCCGCTGGCTCCGGCCTTTCCCCGAGCCGGTGGCGCCTTGCTGCCGCTCAAGGCCAAGGACGAGGCGGACTTTGCCAACCTGTGGTCCGGCCAGGCCCTGCGCCTGGGCATCGAGCTGCCGGCCTACGAGCTGACCCTGCGCCTGGCCGAACAGACGCTGGCCCAGTTGAACAGACGCTGAGGAACAGGGCCGCGACTTCGGTCGCGGCCCTGTGCATGGGTGACCGTTTCGCAGTTCCGCTGGCTGGCGATTCGCTATATATTCCGCTATACAGCGCTTCTCCTCGCCTGGCTGCACAGGCCCTGCAATCAGCGCTGGCGCCCGTCCTTCCTTCCCCCCAATGGAGCTGTTTGATGAACCTTCGCGCCTCAGGTTTTGCCTCGACCGGCCTTGCCGCCCTGTTTGCCGTCTTCGCTTTGGGTTCAGCCCAGGCCGCTGAAGTCCAGGTGGCGGTGGCCGCCAACTTCACCGCGCCGATCCAGGCGATTGCCGCCGACTTCGAAAAAGACACCGGCCACAAACTGGTGGCGGCCTACGGGGCCACCGGGCAGTTCTATACCCAGATCAAGAATGGCGCGCCCTTTGAAGTCTTTCTCTCGGCCGACGACAGCGCCCCGCAGAAGCTCGAAAGCGAAGGCGATACGGTCAAGGGCTCGCGCTTCACCTATGCCATCGGCACCCTGGCCCTGTGGTCGGCCAAGCAGGGATATGTCGACAGCAAGGGCCAGGTACTCAAGGACAACCAGTACCAGCACCTGTCCATCGCCAATCCCAAGGCCGCGCCATACGGCCTGGCCGCGACCCAGGTCCTGGCCAAGCTGGGCCTGAGCGATCAGGTCAAGGACAAGATCGTCGAAGGCCAGAACATCACCCAGGCCTACCAGTTCGTCTCCACCGGCAACGCCGAACTGGGCTTTGTCGCCTTGTCACAGATCTACAAGGACGGCAAAGTCAGCAGCGGTTCGGCCTGGATAGTGCCTGCCCAGATGCATGACCCGATCAAGCAGGATGCAGTGATCCTCAACAAGGGCAAGGACAACCCGGCCGCCCAGGCGCTGGTCGACTACCTCAAGGGCCCGAAAGCCGCCGCCATCATCAAGTCCTACGGTTATCAACTGTAAATGAGCCTGTCGAGTGCCGATTTTTCCGCCATCTGGCTGACCCTGAAGCTGGCGTCCCTGACCACGCTGATCCTGCTGGTGGTCGGCACTCCGATTGCCCTGTGGCTGTCGCGCACCCGTTCCTGGCTGCGCGGGCCGGTCGGTGCGGTGGTGGCCCTGCCCCTGGTGCTGCCCCCCACGGTGATCGGTTTCTACCTGCTGCTGGCCCTGGGGCCCAACGGCTTTTTCGGCCAGCTCACCCAATCCCTGGGATTGGGCACCCTGACCTTCAGTTTCAGCGGCCTGGTGCTGGGCTCGGTGATCTATTCCATGCCCTTCGTCGTGCAACCGCTGCAAAACGCCTTTTCCGCCATCGGCAGTCGCCCGTTGGAGGTCGCCGCCACCTTGCGCGCCGGCCCTTGGGACAGTTTTTTCACGGTGATCCTGCCCCTGGCGCGGCCGGGCTTCATCACCGCCTCGATCCTCGGCTTTGCCCACACCGTCGGCGAGTTCGGCGTGGTGCTGATGATCGGCGGCAACATTCCCGACAAGACCCGGGTGGTGTCGGTGCAGATCTACGACCACGTCGAGGCCATGGAGTATGCCCAGGCCCACTGGCTGGCCGGAGCCATGCTGGCGTTCTCGTTCCTGGTGCTGCTGGCGCTGTATTCCAGCCGCAAGACCAAAGCCGGCTGGAGCTGAGCCATGAGCCTGCACATCAAGCTGCACCTGGACTACCAGGACTTCGACCTGGACCTGGACCTGCAACTGCCGGGCCGTGGGGTCACCGCGCTCTATGGCCACTCCGGATCCGGCAAGACCACCTGCCTGCGCTGCATCGCCGGCCTGGAAAAGGCCGGGCGCGGGCGCATCCAGATCAACGACGAAGTCTGGCAGGACAGCCGGCAACGGCTGTTCGTCCCACCGCACAAGCGCTCCCTGGGCTATGTGTTCCAGGAGGCCAGTCTGTTTGCCCACCTGTCGGTGCAGGCCAACCTGGAGTTCGGCCTGCGCCGCATCCCCAAGGCGCAGCGCCGGGTGGACATGGCCCAGGCCACCGAGCTGCTGGGCATCGGCCATTTGCTGCAGCGCCATCCACAGCACCTCTCGGGCGGCGAGCGCCAGCGCATCGGCATCGCCCGGGCCTTGCTCACCAGCCCGCGCCTGCTGCTGATGGACGAGCCCCTGGCGGCCCTGGACTCCAAACGCAAGGGCGAAATCCTGCCTTACCTGGAGCGCCTGCACGACGAACTGGATATCCCGGTGCTCTACGTCAGTCACTCCCAGGACGAAGTGGCGCGCCTGGCCGACTACATCGTCCTGCTCAGCGCGGGCCGCGCCCTGGCCAGCGGCCCCATCGGCCAGACCCTGGCACGCCTGGACCTGCCCCTGGCCCTGGGCGACGATGCCGGCGTGGTGGTCGAGGGCCGGGTCAACCACTACGACCCGAGCTATCAACTGCTGACCCTGCAACTGCCCGACAGCCCATTGCAGGTACGCGTGACCCACGGTCCGCTGGCCCAGGGCAAGGCCCTGCGCTTCAAGATCCAGGCCCGGGACGTCAGCCTGAGCCTGCAGGCCGGCGAACGCAGCAGTATCCTCAACCGCCTGCCGGTGACCGTGCGCGAAGAGATCCCCGCGGACAACGCCGCCCACGTCCTGGTGCGCCTGGACGCGGCAGGCACGCCGCTGCTGGCGCGCATCACCCGTTACTCCCGGGATCAGCTCGACCTGCATCCCGGCCAGCAGCTCTGGGCCCAGATCAAGGCGGTGGCGGTTCTGGCTTGAAGCCATCAGTGCCCTTGCCAGGGCCCCGGGTCCGGCGTTAGGCTGCGCGCCTTCCTTGCCGTCCCAGGACGATTGCCGACGTGAACAACTAAGCCTTCCAAAATGTATTCGCGACGAGCCCTTCAATCGCGCTCGTTGGTCTGTTGCCACATTTTTCGGAGGTGCTGATGACTCACGTCAAACGGCTGCCTGCGCTGGTTTCACTGAACCGGCTGACTTATCAATTCGCCCATGGCGACACCCTGTTCGATGCCCTGAGCCTGAGTTTCGATGGCCTGCCCACGGCCATAGTCGGGCGCAATGGCGTGGGCAAATCCCTGCTGCTGCGCCTGATCGCCGGCGAACTGCAACCCTCTTCGGGCAGCGTCCAGTGCTCGGCCCGCCTGACCTATGTGCCCCAGGACCCGCGACCGGCAGCGCGGCAGACGCTGGCCGAGGTCGCCGGGCTGGCCAAAGCCCTGCACGCCCTACAACGCCTGGCGGCCGGCACCGCGACCGCGGAGGATTGGCAACACGTCGATGGCCGCTGGGACCTGGCCGAGCGCCTGCGTCAGGCCCTGGATCAAGCCGGTCTGGAACGACTGCAACCGGAAGATCCGGCCACGACCTTGAGCGGCGGGCAACTGGCCCGGGTGGTGCTGATCGGCGCTCTGCTCAGCGACGCCGACTTGCTGTTGCTTGACGAACCCAGCAACCACCTGGACCGGGCCGGACGCCATTGGCTGATGGAGCAACTGCAACACTGGCGCGGCGGACTGATTCTGGTCAGCCATGACCGCCCGTTGCTGATGCAGGTGCAGCGCATCGTCGAACTCGGCCCTCAGGGCGCCCGGGTCTACGGCGGCAACTACGCCCTGTTCCAGGCCCAGCGCCAGGCCCATGAACATGCTGCCCAGGCGACCCTGGAACAGGCGCGCACCCAGCGCAGTCGCGAGCACAAGCGCCTGCAGCGCGAGCACGACACCATCCAGCGCCATGCCGCGGCTTCGCGCAAGCACGCCAAGACCGCCAATATCTCCAGCTTTGAACGGGCCAAGATACTCGGCGCCGCCCGCGACATCATGGGTCAGGTGCGGCACCAGCATCAGGGCCACAAAAGCGCCCTCGACCAACAGGTTCGCGAGGCCTACGCCCGGGTCGCCCCGGAGCAGCCGACCCTGCTCAGCCTGCCCGAAACCCGCCTGGCGGCCGGCCAGACGTTGTTCAACCTGCAGCGGGCGCAACTGCCCTGGCTGGACAGCGGGTCGCCGGCGACCTATCTCACCGCCAACCTCAGCGGTCCGGCACGCATCGCCCTGGTCGGTCCCAACGGTTGCGGAAAATCCACCTTGCTGAAGATGCTGGCCGGGCACCTGCAGCCGCTCAGTGGCCACTGCCGGGTGGCGGTGGCCAGCGCCTATCTGGATCAGCACCTGCGGCAATTGGCCGCCGAGCGCTCGCTGCTCGCGCAGTTGCATGGCGGCGCCACGCCCCTGGAGGAAAGCACCTTGCGCACCTGGCTGGCGCGGTTGCAGCTCGATGCCCGTCGGGTGCAGCAACCCTGCGCCCTGCTCAGCGGCGGCGAACGCTTGAAGGCGGCCCTGGCGCTGGCGTTGTGGGCCGGCAACCCGGCGCAGCTGTTGCTGCTCGATGAGCCCACCAACCACCTGGACCTGGAGTCGGTACAGGCCTTTGAGCAAGCGCTGCGGGACTTTCCCGGCGCGCTACTGGTGGCGTCCCATGATGAGGCCTTTCTCCGGGCCCTGGCGCCGACCCATGAGTGGCAATGGTCAGCCCGCGGCTGGCAGCTGCGCGAGTGTCGGCCGTGAACCAGCGCTGCCCGCCAGCGCGTCGCCCGCCCTGTACCAAACGCCAAGCGCCTGCCAGCCGCCAAGACCCGGCGCCGGCCATGCGCGGTTGACCACCCGGCACAAAAAGCCCCGCTCTCTGGCGGGGCTTGGGCTTAGGGCTTCAAGGGACGCTCTTCATCCAGCTCGGAGAGGCTCTTGCCGTCGTCCGGGTGTTTCCAGGTCTGCGGTGGCGGCTCGCGGTGTTCGACTTCGTGCTGCTGCGCTTCATCGCTGCGTTCATGCTCGTAAGGGCGTTGCTCTGGCGTTGTCATGCCCACCTCTCTTCCTGAAGGGATTTTTCACTGCCCTGTTCAGGTTAGAACAGATCCGGCGAGCACCCGCTTTCGTCGAGCGGACCACCGCCGGTCAAGATGAAATTTCCTTCACCCAAGGGCCGAACGCGCCTGTGTATAGTCGCTTTGCTCATTCAAGCAACTACGTTCGCCCGCCCTCTCCCGCGGGCTTTTTTTTGCCGGCCACAAACGCCGGCAAAGGCTCACTGCGGGTCGATCTCCTGGCAGTCCTTGAGCAGTGTCTCTTCCTCGGCGGTGTGGTCGGCCTCAAGGAACGACAAGACGCCCTGCTTGCCCTTGGTATGCCAGCGGAAGCTGTTCTGCTCGTCATCGGCGATATACAGCGCCCCGGAACCCGAACGGGCGATGTGCATGGGAATCAATTGGTCCTTGTAGTGGAGCGTGGCGAACGAGGTGCCATTGTCGATGTTCAGATAGGCCGCCTCGATGCGCACATTGCCCTCGCACCGATAGCGCGCCACCTGGCTCTGATAGGTCGGCTCAGGGGTGGGTGACTGAGCCTGGGCAGCCTCGGTCAGAATCGGCAAGGCCGAAGCCAAAGCCACGGCGCAGAGCGTTGCGAGACGAGTTTTCATGGTGTTTCCCCGGATGGTCAAAGATGCCCCATGGGACTGGTGACAGCGATTTTAGTTCATGCCCGAAAGGCTTCGCCCCGGGCTGCCGAGCGTTCCAGCACAGCGCTGGCTCAGGTGCCGGACGGGCGCTCGCGCCCCCGGGTTTGGACGCCCCACCCCACCCGGCACACAGCGCGCTACTGCCAATCTTTTTCTCAGACTGACACCGGAGGCTCGACCCGATCGCGGGGCATCAGGGTCAGGTAGTCCTCAAGAGAATCCGAGGACAGCGGCTTGATCATGATGCGCACCCGGTGCCGCAGCCGGCCTAGCTCGATCCCGTCACGGGTACGAGCCTCAACATAGCCGCAGGCTCTCCAGAAGCCCTCGGCCCGGACGTTATCGAACACCACGCTCAGGCGCAGCCAGCGCGCGCCCAGACCGGCCGCCCAGTCTTCAAGCTCGCGATGCAACTGCCGGGCAATGCCCCGGCCCTGCAGCGAGCCGGCCAGCATGAACAGACCAATGTGCCAAACCCCGGGCGCCAGCAGATCGCTGACGATACTGACCATGGCCACCAGCGCACCTGTCCCGTCGAAGTAACCGATCTTCCACTTGCGAGTGAAGGACCAGCCCTCTGGCAAGCAGTCATCGATTTCATCGCGGGCTTCGTCCGGCTGCGGCGCACAGCCGTGAACAATGTGGAAGTAGTCCGGACTCTCAACGAAGAACGCCTGCAACCGCTCGACATCTGACAGGCTGATCTCCCTGACCAGCAGTCCAGTGGATGAATGAGGCAATGGTCCTTGTTGCATCGAGTAACGCTCCGAAAGGGCCACAAGACCCGTGCATGAAAAGGCGATCCTAGCGCTCCCTGCGCAACCGGCGACATGGTCAATTTGTTGAAAAAATGTATAACGTCCGTGGTGGCCTGCATCTGGATTTTCATGGCGAGCTGTGGGATGAGCCCGTCGATTCGCCCCCAGTGAGCCCCAGGACCACAATGCCTCGCTGATCCAGAAAGCCGTCATGCTGATGGAGGAAGCAGGAGAGATCGCCCGCCTCATCGACACGATGCCGCGGCTGCCGGCTCTTGTGCGCTCGGTTGATCTATCAGCGCGTGCGCGGGTGCTCTTGCGACATCCAGAGCGTGGTAGCCTTCGCGCTGATTCTCAAGCGCCGTGGAAACCGATCGAATGACCAAGAAACAGCCGGCACAGAGCAGCGCCGTGACTGCTGCCGATATCGAGCGATCCATACAGGCCCTCAACAAAATGGCTGAGCGCCTGTGGGGAGAGGGCCGAGAAGCGGAGGCCCAGGCCCTGATCAATGCCCTGGACGGATTAAACCGGGCACTGGATCGGATCAGGATTGGAGAGAGCCGCAAGGTTGTCACCCTGCATTGAGGCGTAACCAGCGCCACTGTCCTGATCAACCTTGAGTGGCCGGGGCGTTGACCTCAAGGGGTACGCTATCGTCGCCCCGACACCATCAGCGGCTTTTGGCGATGACCTCGCTCATGTACTGATTCAAGTCGCGAAAGTCCTTAACGCTCCAAGGGTGCGGCGGGATCTTTACCCCGTTCTCGCGCAAGGTTCTGGGGATCAAGTCGCCATTGGGACGCAGGATCACTGAAGAGACAATCACGCCCGGATAATCATTAAGGCGTTTTTTGAACGCGGCGGTGGTCAGATCCGGTGTCGGCGGGTTGCTTTTATGCGCCAACGGGCCCGTGCCCTTGATGTCCGCTCCGTGGCACACCGCGCATCGCTGCAGATAGAGGCTTTTGCCATTGGCGTTCTCCGCCACCGACAGCGGGGTTTGAATGAGCGACAGGAACCCGAGTGAGGCGATAAACAGTATTTTTATACTCATTTCCATATGGCCTTGTTGAATAAAACAGTGCTGTATCGAGGGCAAACACGGCAGTGCTCCGCGCCCATGAAAGCAACCCATGGATTTCACCGAGCAAGCGCTGCCGCCGCCTGAAAGCCGGCCATTCTCTTTCGACACACCCTGGCTTGCAACGGTCTTGCTCGGGGCTCATGAACGGCACCGGATCCATACTTGCCACGCCAATCTCGCCCCAGGCCGTTGCCCGCCAGCCTGGGTGCATGCGCCCAGGCCCTGGACCTGCCCCGATCTCGTCAGCCCCTGGCGTTCGCCCCGGCCAGGCTCATTTCAGTGGCGCTGCGCCCGGCCAGCCAAGCCAGCACCGAAGCGCCGACCAGCACCACTGCGCTCAGCTCGAAGGTGGCGCGATAGCCGCTCAGATCAAAGGCCAGGCCGCCAATGATCGCCCCACCGGCGATAGCCAGTTGCACAATGGCCACCAGCAAGCCGCCTCCGGCTTCGGCATCATCGGGCAGCGTTTGCGCCAGCCAGGTCCACCAGCCAACGGGAGCAGCCGTGGCGACCAGCCCCCATGCCCCGAGCAGCAACGCGGTCAGCAGCGGCGATGCGCCGAAGTTCACCAGCGCCAGTGCGATGACCGCCATGCCCAGGGGGATGAGCGTCAGGGTGCGGTAGAGGCCGTTGCCCATGAATCTTTCGATCACACAGGTGCCGATGAAACCTGCCACTCCCAGCCCCAGCAGCATGAAGGACAAGGTGGACACGCTGACGCCGGTGACGACCTCCAGAAATGGCCGCAGGTAAGTGAACAGCATGAACTGCCCCATGAAAAACACGCTGACGGCAAGCATGCCCAGGGCGACCGGCGACTGCTTCATCAGCCGCAAGACGTTACCGCTCGCCGCCCGGCGCTCGACCTTGAAGGACGGAAGGCTGATCAGCAGCCACACGGCGGCCAGCGTCGCGACAGGCACCACGCAGAAAAATGCGCCGCGCCAGCCTATCAGCGAGCCCAGGAAGCTGCCCGCCGGGGCGGCGATGACCGTGGCCAGAGCATTGCCCCCGTTGACCATGGCCAGCGCCCGGGGAACCTGATCAGGCCGCACCAGGCGCATGGCGGTGGCCGCCGACAGTGACCAGAAACCGCCGATGGCGATGCCGATCAGGGCACGTCCGAACATGAACCAGAGGTAGCCCGGCGCAAGGGCGACCAGCGTGCCCGACACCATCATCAGCAGGGTCAGGCACAGCAGCAGCCTCTTGCGCTCGACCCGAGCGGCAATCGCGGCAATCACCAGGCTGGTGACCAGGGCAAAGGCCCCGGACACGGAAATGCCCTGCCCGGCCTGGCCTTCGGTGATGTGCAGGTCTGCGGCGATGGGCGTCAGCAGGCTGACGGGCATGAACTCTGAAGCGACCAGGGCGAATGCGGCCAGGGACATGGCCAGCACGGCGCTCCAGCCGGTCTTTTCTGCGGAACGAAAGGTCATTGACTCTACCTGTGCAGCTAAGGGCGGGTGGGTGTGGCGGTTGGCGCCAGCGTCGCGTTATCGATCACGAAACGGTACTGGACGTCGCCCCGGAGCATCCGCTCGTAAGCCTGATTGATGTGTTGCGCAGCGATCAGCTCGATGTCCGCGACGATGCCGTGCTCGGCGCAGAAATCGAGCATCTCCTGGGTTTGCGCGATACCGCCGATCATCGATCCGGCCAGGGTGCGGCGCTTCATGATCAGGTTGAACACGTTGGGCGCGGGGTGCGGCGAGGCCGGCGCGCCCACCAGGACCATCGCGCCATCGCGCTTGAGCAGCACCAGCAAGGCATCCAGGTCGTGGGGCGCGGCGACGGTGTTGATGATCAGGTCGAAGCTTTGCAGGTGCGCGGCCATCTGCCCGGCATCGCTTGAGATCACCACGTCATCGGCGCCGAGGCTTTTGGCCGCCTCGCGCTTGGACTGGGAGGTGGTGAAAGCCACCACCTGCGCGCCCAACGCGTGGGCCAGTTTGATGCCCATGTGGCCCAGGCCACCGATGCCCACCACGCCGACTTTTTTCCCGGGCCCGGCCTGCCAGTGCCGCAGCGGCGACCAGGTGGTGATGCCAGCACAGAGCAGCGGCGCCACGGCCGCCAACTGCGCCTCGGGGTGGCGAATACGCAGCACGTAGCGCTGATGCACGACGATCGCCTGGGAGTAGCCACCGAGCGTCCAGCCCGGCGCGTCGGGCGTGGCGAAGTTGTAGGTGCCGATCATGCCGTCGCAGTAGTTCTCAAGGCCTTCGGCGCACTCCTGGCATTGCTTGCAGCTGTCGACGATGCAGCCCACGCCGACCCGATCGCCCGGGGCGAAGCCGATGACCTGGCGGCCCACGGCGGCGACCCGGCCGACGATCTCGTGACCGGGCACACAGGGAAACTTCGTCCCGGCCCATTCGCCGCGCACCTGGTGCAAGTCCGAGTGGCAGATGCCGCAATAGGCAATCTCGATCAGCACATCGTCCGGGCCGGGATGGCGCCGCTCGATACACAGGGATTCAAGGGGTTGGTCGCCCGCCTGGGCGCCATAAGCTAAGACATGCATGGAGGCTCTCCGCTAACCGTTCGCCGCATTCTCCCGCTCGGCCCGCCCCTGCCCTAGTGCATTGCTCTTGAATACTTGCCTAATCCTATGGGGATGCAGGGGGATGGATAGGAAACCCCGATGGCGCGGATTAGAGTTCGCTCAACAGGAGCCATCCGCCATGAGCCACAGCAATTCGCGCGCCCCATCGCCTCTGGCGCTGAACATCGACCCGCGCGTCAGCGCGCCCGGAGACTTCGCCACCGCCCTCCCCGGCCTGTCGCTGTTTCGTCGCGACCGGCCGGCGCCCCCTGCCGTGTGCATGATCGAGCCGAGCCTGGTGCTGGTGGGGCGTGGGGAAAAGCGCTTGTGGGTCGGCGGCGAAGGCTACAGCTATGACCCTTCGCGGTTTCTGCTCACCTCGCTGGACCTGCCGGCCAACTCCGAAGTGATGCTCGCCAGCCCCGAGCAACCCTGCGTCGGGCTGGTGCTCAAACTCGACGTCAGCCTGCTCGCCGAGGTGATCAGCCAGTGCGGCTTGCCGGCGCAGCGCCAACCCTCCTCGGGCAGCGGCGTTGGCATTGGCACCTTGTCGTGTGCTCTGGAAGACGCGCTTGATCGTCTGCTGGCCCTGCTCGATGAACCCGAGGCGATCCCGGTGCTGGCGCCGCTGATTCTGCGGGAGATCCACTACCGGCTGCTCAATACCGATCAGGGGCCGCGGCTGCGGCAGATCATTGCTGTCGATGGCCAGGGTTACCGCATTGCCAAAGCCATCGACTGGCTCAAGGTCAACTACACCACGGCGCTGCGCATCGATGAGCTGGCGGCGCGGGTACAGATGAGCGCCCCGACTTTTCACCACCACTTCCGCCAGCTCACCGGCATGAGCCCGCTGCGCTACCAGAAGTGGCTGCGGCTGAACGAGGCCCGTCGGCTAATGTTGATGGAGCGTCTGGACGTTTCGCGGGCGGCGTTCGCCGTCGGCTATGAGAGCCCTTCGCAGTTCAGCCGTGAATATGGCCGCCTGTTCGGCGCCGCGCCCAGTCGTGACATTGGGCTGCTGCGTGGAGCGCCGGTTGCGGCAGACGCGCTCGGCAACCGGGCAGGTTGAGCCGAGCAGCAGCTTTACCGCTGATGCGCCTTGCTGCGTGTCAGCCCTTATGACAATGCCCTTCAACCGATGATCCAGCGGGTGAGCCATGGAACTGAGAATCAACCAGAAGACCTATCAGGTCGATGCCGACGCCGATACGCCCTTGCTGTGGGTGATCCGCGATGAGCTGGGCATGACCGGCACCAAGTACGGCTGCGGGCTGGCGCAATGCGGCGCCTGTTCCGTGCTGGTGGACGGCAATGTGGTGCGTTCGTGCGTGACGCCGGTGGCCGGGGTGGTCGGCCGGGAGGTCACCACCATCGAGGCCATCGAAGCCGATGAGGTGGGCAAGCGGGTCGTTGCCACCTGGGTCGATCTGCAGGTCGCCCAGTGCGGCTACTGCCAGTCCGGACAGGTGATGGCGGCCACAGCGCTGCTCAAACAGAACCCCGAGCCGAGCGACGCGCAGATCCGGGCGGCGATGGTCAATCTGTGCCGCTGCGGGACTTACAACGCCATTCATGCCGCCCTGCATGAGCTGGCCGGCAAGAGGAACCTGTCATGAAGCCCACTATCGATCCTGCCCTGGAGGCCTCGGCGCTGGCCCTGCACGATCCGGTCAATGTGTCGCGCCGGCGCTTTTTGACCGGCACCGCCGTCGGCGCGCTGGTGCTGGGCTTCGGCCTGCCGCTGGGTTCGCCCCGGGTGCAAGCGGCGACGCCTGCCGCGCGCGGCACCCAGGTCCCGGCGTTCCTGGAAATCCGCCCGGACAACCGCGTGCGCCTGCTGTGCCCGTTCATGGAAGGGGGTCAGGGCACCTTCACCGCGATGGCGCAGATCGTCGGTGAAGAACTGGACGCCGACCCGGCGAGCTTCCTGGTGGAGGCCGCGCCACCCGGCGAGGCCTATGTGGTCATGGACAACGGCATGCGCATCACCGGCGGCAGCATGTCGGTGCGCATGAGCTACCCGGTGATGCGCCGCCTCGGCGCCCTGGCCCGCGCCATGCTGCTGCAGGCGGGCGCATTGCAGCTGGGGGTGGCGGTGAGCGAGTTGAGCACCGAGCCTGGCAAGGTGCTGCATGCCGCGTCGGGCCGCGCCTTGACCTACGGTGAGCTGGCCGAGCGGGCGATGGACCTGCCGGTTCCCGATCCGGCCTCGGTGCCACTGCGCGACCCGAGCCGGTTCCGCTGGATCGGCAAGCCGGTCAAGCGCGTCGATGCCTATGACAAGTCCACGGGCAAGGCGCTCTACAGCATCGACCTACAGGTCGAGGGCATGCTGCATGCCGCTGTTCAGCATGCGCCCCGCCTGGGCATGACCGTGGGCGGTTTGCGCAACGAAGAGCAGGTCAAGGCGATGAAAGGCGTGCACTCGGTGCATCGTCTGCCGGGCGCCGTGGCGGTGGTCGCCGAACGCTGGTGGCACGCCAAACGCGCGGTGGAGGCGATTCAGGTCGACTGGCTGGAGCCGGCGCCCGACAGCAAGGTGCGGCCGATGCCCAAAGACTTTTCCAGCGACGGCTGGATCCAGCGCCTTGCCAAGGAAAAGGGCCCGGCCAGGGACGACGAAAACCTGGGCGACGCGGCGTCGATTCTGGCCAGCGCCAAGACCCGGATCGACGCCACGTACCACAACCAGTACCTGAACCACGGGCAGCTGGAACCGCCTTCGGCGCTGGCCAGATTCAACCCCGACGGTTCGCTGGAGGTCTGGCTGCCGAACCAGGCGCCGGACATGTTCCTTGCCGACATCGCCAAGCGCACCGGGCTGGATCCGTCGCGCATCACCTTGCATTCGCCACTGCTGGGGGGATTCTTCGGCCGGCATTTCCTCTACGACGCGGCCAGTCCCTATCCCCAGGCGATCGAGCTGGCCAAGGCGGTTGGCCGCCCGGTGAAACTGATCTGGAGCCGGGAGGAAGAGTTCCTGCGTGACGTGCTGCGTCCGGTGGCCGCGGTGAATTTCCGCGCCGCGCTGGATAACGACGGCTGGCCGCTGGCAATCGAAGCGATCAGCGCCACCGAGGGGCCGACCGAGGCCCTGGCCGGCCGCCAGGGTGAAAAGCTCGACCCCACGGCGCTGGAAGGCTTATCGGGCAAGTCCTACGCGATTCCCCACAAGAGGATCGCGCAGATCTACGTCAAGGGCCCGGCCATGTTGGGTTACTGGCGTTCGGTGGGTAATTCCCTCAACGACTTTTTCTATGAGTCCTTCCTCGACGAGTTGGCCGACAAGGGAGGCAAGGACCCGTTCGAACTGCGCCTGCATCTGCTGCGGGACAATCAGCGCCTGACCACACTGCTGCAGGCGGTGGGTGATCTGTCGGGAGGCTGGAAGCGCGGACCCTTTACCGCCGAGGACGGCACCCGGCGCGCGCGGGGCGTGGCCATGGCGTCGCCGTTCGGCACCCAGACCGCGGTGATTGCCGAAGTCTCCATCGAGAACGGGCAAGTCAAGGTGCACGACATCTGGCAGGCGATCGACCCCGGCAGCATCGTCAACCCGGCGATTGTCGAGGCCCAAGTCAACGGCGCCGTGGCGCTGGGGCTGTCGCAGACACTGGTGGAGGAATCGGTGTGGGTCGATGGCCGGCCTCGGGCTCGCAACTACGACTTGTATCCGATCCTGCCGCCTGCGCGGATGGCGCGGGTGCACGTGCGAGTGGTCGAGAGCGGGGAAAAGATGGGCGGTATCGGCGAGCCGCCGTTGCCCGCGGTGGCGCCGGCCGTCGTGAACGCGGTGGCGGCGCTGACGGGACAGCGGGTCCGCAGCCTGCCCATGAGCCGCCACACCTTCACCTGATCAGCGCTGGAGCGCCCATGAATAAGCGTCGATTCGCAACAACCGTTGGCTGGCTGACCGTGCCGTGCCTGGTCGTGGCCGGCCTGCTGGCCTGGTACGTCACGCGCGAGCCCGCCTCGGCGCTTGCCAGCCCCCCGACCACCCTGGCCGACATCGACCCGGCGCTGGTCGCCCGCGGTGAATACGTCGCCCGGCTCAGCGATTGCGTGGCTTGCCACAGCGTACCGGGCGGCGCGCCGTTCGCCGGGGGCCTGGAAATGGCCACGCCGCTGGGCGCGATCCATGCGACCAATATCACGCCGGACACGGACACCGGCATCGGCCGCTACAGCCTGGCGGACTTCGACCGGGCCGTGCGCCACGGTGTGGCCCCCGGCGCCCGCCGCTTGTACCCGGCGATGCCCTACCCGTCCTACGCCAAGCTCAGTGATGACGACGTGCGGGCGCTGTACGCGTTCTTCATGAAAGACGTGGCGCCGGTCAGACAGGCGAACATCCCGAGAGCCATTCCCTGGCCCCTGAACCTGCGCTGGCCGATTGCACTGTGGAACGCTGTGTTCGTCGACGCCGAGCCCTACGTGGCCAAACCGACCCAGGATGCTGTGTGGAACCGCGGCGCTTACCTCGTTCAGGGCCCCGGGCACTGCGGCAGTTGTCATACACCCCGCGGCCTGGCGTTCAACGAGAAGGCGCTGGATGAGTCGGCAGCGCCGTTCCTCGCGGGTGCCTTGCTCGATGGCTGGTATGCGCCGAGCCTGCGTGCCGACCACAACACCGGCCTGGGCCGCTGGAGCGAAGCGCAGATCGTGCAGTTCCTCAAGACCGGCCGCAACCAGCACGCGGTGGTCTACGGCTCGATGACCGAGGCATTCAACAATTCCACCCAGTTCATGACCGACCCAGACCTGATGGCCATTGCCCGTTACCTCAAATCGCTGCCTGGGGACCCCGGGCGCGACGGCCCGCCCTGGCAGTATCAAGAGCTGCGGACCGCGACCGGGCCCGAGGCGCCTGGCGCCCACATCTACATGACGCATTGCGCCTCGTGCCACGGCCTGGACGGCAAGGGACAAGGCGAATGGATGCCGCCGCTGGCGGGGGCTACCTCTGCCCTGGCCAAGGACAGCGCCTCGGCGATCAACATCACCCTGAACGCTGCGCAGCGTGTCGTGGCCGCGGGGGTGCCGGACGCCTATCGCATGCCGGCCTTGCGTGAACAGTTGTCCGATCAGCAGATCGCCGAGGTCCTGACCTTCGTACGCGGCGCCTGGGGCAATCATGGCGGCGCCGTCGAAGCCCGGGCAGTGAGCCAGTTGCGGCAACGCACCGATCCGGCCAGCAGCAGCCCGATCATCCTGCACATGCGCTAGAGGAGAGCCGGATGGAAAGCATCGATTTGCAAGTCCTGCGTACCGCGCGGGACTGGCGCGCCGCCGCAGAGCCGGTGCTGCTGGTCACGGTGGCGCGCACCTGGGGCTCTTCACCGCGCCCGGTGGGGTCGATGATGGCCCTGCGCGGGGATGGGCGAGTGGTGGGCAGCGTGTCCGGCGGCTGCATCGAGGACGACTTGATCCACCGCTATTGCACCGCCCATGGCGGCGCCGGATTCACGGAGGGTCTGCCTGAGGTGGTGCAGTATGGCGTCAGCGCCGACGACGCCCATCGCTTCGGCTTGCCTTGCGGCGGCACCCTGCAGCTGGTTCTCGAGTTCAACCCGTCGGGGCCAGCGCTGGCGGAACTGGTCGCCGCACTCGACAGCGGACGCCTGATACGCCGCGGCCTGACTCTGGCCAGCAATGAGGTGACACTGACCGCCACGGCGACACC
Source organism: Pseudomonas sp. 3MA1 (assembly GCF_029237275.1). NCBI lineage: Bacteria > Pseudomonadati > Pseudomonadota > Gammaproteobacteria > Pseudomonadales > Pseudomonadaceae > Pseudomonas > Pseudomonas sp. 3MA1. The sequence goes on from NZ_JAACFX010000003.1 coordinate 86,758, forward strand.
CGAGCAGTTCAGTTTCGACGGCCAGCAGATGTTCAATACCCTGGGGCCGGCGTATCGGCTGCTCATGATCGGCGCCGGCGCACTGGCCGAATACCTGGCCACCATGGCCTTGTTCAACGGCTTCAGGGTCGCGGTTTGCGACCCCCGTCCGCAATACATCGAAACCTGGGGGGTACAGGGTGTGGACTGCATCATCGGCATGCCCGATGACGTGGTCCGCGACTTCGCCGTCGACCTCCGAACCTGCATCGTCGCCTTGAGCCACGACCCCAAGCTCGACGATCTCGCGCTCCTCGAAGCCCTCCACGGCCCGGCGTTCTACATCGGCGCCATCGGTTCGCGACGCAACAGCCAACTGCGCCGCGAACGCCTGATCGAGCATTTTGGTGAAACCCCGGCCTCACTCGAGCGCCTGCACGGACCGATCGGCATCTACATTGGCAGCAAGACACCTGCGGAAATCGCCGTCAGCGTGATGGCCGAGATCCTTGCCGCCAAGAACGGCGCCAGCTTGCCGAGCGCCTTCAGCATCGCCCAGGCCAAACACGCCATTGAATCCGTAGCCTTGTCGCCCTAGCACCCGCGGCCCGCTGCTGCGTCGAACCCTGTCCGGGGCTCAGGTCCTTCGCTCTTTGATCAGCACGACTGGCAGTTGGATCTGCTCGGGGGCGGGAGCTAGGCGGATACCAAAGTCGGATGACCCCACGCCATTCAGGTGACCATAAACCTAAAAAATCATCGGCAATTCAAGGTTCACTTCCTATGGGGGCGAGTGGGTATCTATCCCCAGAACCGCCCTCCAAAAGATTCTTCAGGGCCTTGGCTTTGCGTACATCTCGTTCCGCCACACAGTTATTGAATGCAGAACTCTGAACCGGGCCAGCGTCAAGACAAGGATCGCGATACTCCGGAGGTGGTGCGTGGAAACACCCAGCCATGAATAAAATCGCCAGCACCACGACAAACTGTCTCAAGTTCAATCCTCATATTAAAAATGGTGACGTTATCCCTCTATCTGCTCAAGGATCCAACTTGGATCGCGAGGTTAACCGCCACCAAACGTACGACTCAGGCTTTGCGCTACTGAAAACCTGATGTTAAATAGGCTCCCCCACCCTGCAGACGCAAAGGACTTGCAGTCATGCTCTCACTGAGCCGAGTGGCTCTTGCCCTCATCTTTATGCTGGCGTCAACTGCCGGCGCTGCTAATGACGAAATCTCCCAGGAATGGGCGCGTCTGATAAAAGCGGATTTTCAAGACGGCTGTGTGAGCCGGTTGGACGAATACCTGTCCACCTTTGGAAGCAACGGTGTACGCTTAGGCGCATGGCTTGTGCAAACCTGTGAAGGCAATTTTGAGTATGGCGCGAGTTATTATCCGCTCGACGTGCGTACCGAAAATAAACGGATCGGGGTCCGGCGGACGCAGAAACTTCCTCCACTGACACCGACACAGTTGAATAAAATGTACTCGTTGAAGGGATAACGCGACAGAAAGGAAGAGTTATCTCCCTGTTTAAGACGGCCATCTTTCTAGTGGCTTCCGCTACGCCGCGTTTGTTGAGTCGCCAAGTACAGGTTCCCGCCCTTCTCCCACCAGCCGTCCTCTCGCTCGTACTGGCCTAGGCCGATGCCCATTTCGCGACAGTTGAAGTCGAGGATGATGCTCAGGCAGTCGTGCACGCCGTGGGCGAACTTGCGGTCGATCAGTAGGGCCTGGTAGCCCTAGGACGCGAAGCTCACAAGCTAGCCTGAGCGCACCTTTTCGTCATCGTCCTTGCGGACCTCAAGGATGTGCAAGGTAAGCCCGAATGCCTCGCAGGAAACGTGATCTGCCTCACTGGGCGCTGCGGGCTGGTCTAAGTGGCTGTGCACGACCGCCAGCACCTGGGCGAGGCCGTGTTGCGGCAAGCCACATAAACCTCCTTTCGCCCCTCACGAATCACCCAACCGCAGCACTCACGCGGGTACATCTTCAGGTTGAGGAAAGCCTTCAATACCCAGGACGCACTTGCCATCCTTCTTGATGTAAAAAGCGCGCACGGATTCGACTACCCCTTCCAGGGTATCCCGTTGGAATTTCAGCATTGGGCGTCTCCCGGAGACGTAGATGCAGCCCCCGCCCGCGAAGAAAAACTTGATTTATCTCTACATTGTAATTACATTGGAGTCACAACAAAGAGAAAGGAGCGGTAAATGAACTCGGTACAATTTATTCATGGTGAAAACGGAGAAGCGATCTTTGCAGTGATGCCAATCGCTGTGTATCGGGATCTCGTAGCGGGTAGGTCAGCTTTAGAGCCAGCGGCTCAAACCCACCCACTTGTTAATGAGGATCAAACCATGATCAAACTTCCTTATGGAGGTCTTAATGCTTATCTGCATGTGCCTGACCTGGTGAACTATTTGCAAAAGCACGGCATCAAGCACCTTGCTATCAACCAACGAGCTCAGGTCTATACGGCTTATCCGGAGAACCAGCTCATGACCCTGGACCCGATCATCCGTCGCGAATTCATTGATGACCTGCGCTACAAAAACACCATGCAGGCAACGACCGAAGTGATTGATGCATTGGTATCGACTGGAAAGTTTCGCCGTTGCAAGCAACGCTACGAAGGCGTATTTACTCGCGCCGTCAACGCGATTGAACTGGTCGACTAACCAGCCAAGCGGGCTATCTCAGCCCTGCCTTTTCAAAGGCAAGCGGCTCAAGGGCTTTCATTTGCTCAAGGGTTAGGGATGAGAAATTTCGGCCCAGCTGAAGCTCGCTAAATCGCACGACGCTTAACCCACCATCACGCAGCAGCTTGGCGCGGCTAGGGCCTATTGCCTTAACCTGAAACGCGCTCGGCTGCTGCGCCAGCCAGTCGTAATAGCCAAGGTCGGCCCTTACCTGCTACGGGCCATCCTCACCGACAGATACTCGCGTGGCACCCTCAGCGAACAGTCTGCTGAACCTGGTAACCGGCACGCCTTAGTCAGTCACCTCTGCCTGTTGTCGTTCAGTAGCTCAACAAAATGCCCAAATGTGCAGTTTTCATCGTTAACGACATAGGCGGGATCCTCCGTCCAGAACGAGAGAACCATCATTAGCAAAAACATTGATTGCAGTCATTGGCGACAATTGGGGCCGGTTTTTTAACAATCACCGGATTCAACAGCAACCCCACTCCCCTACTCAAACGTTCTGCACTCCCCCCCGCGACCATCGGCCAGTAGCGGAGATGAGTGCAGCCGAGTTTTGTTGGACCAGCACCCGCCACTCTGGAGTGCAATCATGTCAGCACACCGCGTTGCTGTTTTGTGCGAATCGTGACCACTTGGCACCGGACAAAATGGATGCCAGGGACACTTGCTCGGGCGAAACGTCCAACATTCTTTGGCATGAAGATGAACCATGGTTTATCGAAGATGGGGAAGTTGCACGCGCCGCCCCATCCGCCAGCGCGGAGCCTGCCGAGTCCTGCGGCGCCTGCGGTAGTTGCGCAGAGACTGCCGGCTTGATCGGCAATCGCCGCTGGTAGAGCGCGACATCCTGAAGCGCAAGCCGGCAAAACGCTGCACGCATGAGTTCATCCCTTTTACAAAGGGCTGCGGCAGATCCGGCGAGCCTCACAACGTCAACTCCCCAGAAGCCACGAGCATCCAGAGCGTAACCGGCTGGGGTGCCGCTGATGGCTGTTTCTGGGATAACGATTAGCATATGGCGCACCGGATGCCAGAAGGCCGGCGGCATGGGCTTTGGCAACGTCACGGATGCGCTGATGAAGCTGGACAAGCAGCTCCGAGGCAAGAAATCCCGCCAGGAGTACTTTTGTACTCCACCCGTAAAAACCGAACGCTCATCTAACTCAGCCGCTGAAAAATCGAATGACAGGAGCCAGGAAGCTGATCTTGTCCACCGATTTTACAAAGCGGTCAAAAGCCTTTTCGCTAAGAATGAATGCGGGTATGAAAAAGATGCTCGAAACCACAACAGTTAATAAAAACCCAGTCCAATCAGTACTAACAAAGACCGCGATCGCTACGCCCAGCATCAATAGCCCCATTAGAAAGAACAGCCGCCGAGCAGATTTTTGATGTGGATATTGATTGAACATGATGAGGCCACCCTTGCCACTTTCAATCACAGTAGTTCCAGGGTGGATTTTTGTCGAAGCATACGCTCTTTACGGGAGGCCCAGGTAAGCGCTAACCAGTCCAGTCAGGTAATGGGCGCAGACGACATCCGAGAAGATTAAGACGGCCCAGACCTCTCGGTCCACCAGGTCGTCGCGGTGCCATCAACTCGCGGCGAACACGCCAACCAACCCTACGGTAAACTAGGTATCCAGCCTATTGAGCTGGCGTAACAGAAACACCATGCGCTCGCTCCGTGGGGCATGTTTGAAATTGATCAGCCCCAGTAGCACTCCCAGCTCAGAGCGAAGGGTGCGGTGGGGCCGCAAGCGAAAAAACCTCACACAATAGCGAGATCCTGAATAGGTGCGCGTGTCTTTCCGTTGAACGCGAGACAACTAAAGACAAGCTATCGGCCGCCGATAGTGGTGTGCTATTCAATTTTTTCAATATCGCACCACTTGAAGTTGATCAATGCGCATTGATAAGGAGCGTCTCTTGCTTGATACCATTTATATCGTTGATGAATACCTAGCAAAGTCAAAACCTGGCCAGAACATCGGGGTTCAGGATGGTGGAACATCCAACACCCAATAGAAGCCGTTAAATGAAACGCTTTCAGTAGATTATGTAAATTATCAACTGTGATTGTATACGACCCGCGCTACTCGAAGCGAAATAGTGTGTGCCTGGTTTATTGCGCATTTATCATTCTTCGGCCTCGGCCCCAAAGACTCCAGCTAATTGGACACAACTTCCCTATGGACTCTAGGAAAATCTCAAGGACCAAATCATGTTTAAATAAAACCATGAAAACATGGTCTTTCCGGGGAGAGTTAAGAGAAATCACTCATTCGGCTGGATTCAGCTCAGCCATCCAGACATCCTCGTAACCCTCTCTGTCAATAATGAATTTTGCACCTTCAGGTAGGTAAAGACATTTCACTACCTCCGGAAACTCTTCCATTAAATGCCCGAAGTGAAGCGCTTGGTAAAAACCACTAACAGTGGTGTCGTCGGACACCAGCTTGCATTCATAACTCATTGCAAAAATAAATCCGTCCCAATTATTGGAACCAAGCATGCATTGACTTCATCCGTTGAGAAACCTCAAAAATTCTGCAAGTACTGAGGCCTCTGAACGCTCCAAAGCTTTCCTGATTTCGTCACAACCGCCTTTTGCAGACACCACCTTGCCCTTCAATATTCCCCCTTCAGGAGTACATATATCCAGACTCACAACAAAACTTCCGCCCTCTACTTGCTCACCTTCAAAAACAAGCTCAACTTCCTCGGGAAAAACCGTAACATATACAGAAAACTTGTCACCCGCATAATCGTAATGACCACAGTTTCTACTTAATACACCGTCATGCTCTCTCGACGCCTGTCCATAAACCCTGTCTAAAAAATCCTGAAGAAGATCAACGCATTTTAGTTTTTCAGTCATTACTTCACCCCTTTGCGGCTTATTGATTTCAACACACCGTCAGTCAGGGCGTGATTGGATTCTGCTCCACGGGTATTTGCCCATGCCTTGAATCATCAGGATCGTCAGATGGACGAATAGTCACGTGCCCGCTCTCTTTGTCATTAATTACATCAATACCACAAGAGCAAAGCGCTTCAACATCGAGTTCGACATATTTTCCAGGCCCCATATTGTCCACTGACATATCGGCTGACAAACCCGGAGCGTTACGTCCTTTACGAACATCATCTTTGTTCGGATGAGGTGTCATGCTGCTCGCCGTACTGGATCCACCTCTAAACACACGGCCCGTCGTCAAGGTCTTAGGTTTGAAGTGATTGAGTCCCAAAGGGTCAATCCAGCTCACTGGTTTAGAAGCATATTGATAGAGGTTTATGCCTCCAAAATAACTGATTGGGTCATGCGAAATAAACCGACCGATCTTCGGACCATAGTACCGATACCGATTGTAGTGCAGCCCTGTCTCATGATCGTGATACTGCCCCCACGCCTTGTACTGCGCGGTCCAAGCCATGTTGCCTTGTGAGTCCGTCAGTTCCTGCGGTGTTCCCAGGTGGTCGCACTGGTACCAGGCCAACGCATCAAACGGTAATGCCGTGGCCTGGTGGTTCCATATTGGATCGTCATCAAGGTTGTATTCGCCACTGTAATCCGGCTGCCCCATCAGATTGATCGGCGCATGCCGTACAGCCTGTGCAACAGGGACAAAAGTGCCCGGTTCAAAGACGTAATGCACAATGCCATGAAGCCCCCTATTTCCAAGCCCGGTCAACTGGTCAACCAGTCAACTGGGGTCAACTAACTTTCAAACCCAGCCACTAACAAGATCCCGCGGATTTCCGACCCCGTGTCCTTTGAAAGTCCCCAGGGTCCCCGGCGGTTTTCTGCCTGGTCCGGTCGGTCGAACCGACATCCGACTGCCATGCCCTGCCCCCATCCCGTTGGAAAGACGGACATCCCTGCGAAGGTTTCAGCTAGAGAGAATCCGCGAGTTCGATAACCCGTGCATGGGGCTGCCCTCAGGGAGGACCGGTAAAAATCGGCGCCCTGCCCGGCCTGCCCGACTCATACCTTCGGCTCGGCCCCGCTCAGGTCCAGCCGCTTGGCCACCCAGCGTTCGTACAAGCCGATGGCGACATCAGCGCCGGCCATCGCGGTCATGCACCCAAGGCGCCCGCTGTCCAGATCGACAGACCCGCACCGAACAGCAACATCATCGCTGACACGCCGCAGACAATGCAGGCGCCGGAGCGAAGTGCGAGGCGGCGCAACAACGCCCAGCCTCGCGCCCCGTCCTTGTGTACGCGCCACATCTCGCCAGACACTCCGCCAACCAGGGACAGCGCAATCACCAACCAGATCGGCATCTCTGCCAGTGCCTGTTGCTCGTTCGTCATTGCCCTGCCCCTTAAACAAAAAGACCCGGCGCATTGGCCGGGTCAGGTGGTGGGTGCCCCACAAGCAGGTACTTTTCGGTAGGCAATAAAAAACCCGCTCAAGGCGGGCTTTTTACAGAAGTACATCCAGAAACTTTCTTTACAAGCTGCTGAAAATGGGTTTCAGATAGATGCTGTCACAGACAGCAGCTCGTTGATAGTTAAATCAAGCATCCAACTTAACAGTGCTAATTGCCTCAAGAAAAATGCGAATATTTTCCTGGACAGCTCTATTTATGGACTCTTTGAGTCTGGTCACACCATAGAATGCATAGGTACCAGACACAGTGCCAATATTTGAGACCTCCCTTTCATAAATGACCTTTCCTGTTTTTCTGTTCACGATTTGATAGATGGCACTCGCCTTGGTGGTCATAGACGCACCGCCACCAGGAATATCCAATTCCGTGATCTTCACAAAAACATTCACCTTCCTCGCCGAATCATCATCAAAGACCGCGATTCGGTTGACTCCCTCTCTCAGCGAACTCTCCCACAGCCCAGGAACACCCTCTCCACTTGACGGTATTTCTCCACGCGTTTCCGACGGCCCCGCAAACGAGACAGATATAGACTTTAAGTCCGCATCAATTTTCCGGGTGGAAGGCTCGAGCCCCTGAACGGAAAAATTCAGCGGCGGCGGTGACGCGCAACCTGCCAAAAAAGCTATGGCCAGAGCTCCAATCAAAACTCTCATGCTGATCCCTCATCGTGATTTGGCGAGACTCTAACATCGCATGTGGGAAGTACTAAACCCCCTCCCAGACGAGGTATTGCGCAGATGGAGATGCGATTGGCTGATACGGTTGGAGCCACAGGAACACCGAACCTCCTTCAACACTGAGGACCAAGCGCTTCAACCACTGCCTCTCTGTTCAGCCATTACGGCCAGGGCCTCAGCCTCCATCTGCCGGACGTCACTGAAAATGCTTTGCCTGGAGCCAGCCGGCACGCCACACATTCGGATGACGCTCGGCAGGACGCCGTAGTCCAAACCGGTAGCGCCGCACGCGCCGACCCGCCACTGGGTGCTCATCGCTTCGAAAACGGTGAAGGCCGGCCAGTTGTCTGGCCAGACCTCACAATCGCCCGTGAGATCACCCACCCGAAAGCCAAAGGTCTTCAGTTCTTCAGCCGAAGGCCCTTGCTCGTAGAGTGCGCGCGCGGCGCTTAGGAGTTTCCCAGGCGGGCCTGATTGAACACCTCGGAATATGCAGCCAATACCGCGCTGGGTAGCTGTTCAGCAAGGAAAGACCAAGGCAAAACGCCGCATTGAAATCACTGGCGAACTGAAGATTGTTCTTGATCGAATAATGGCGAGGAAGGACTCCCACCAGTTCCGCTCGACGCGGCTGATCGTTTTGGAAGATGGCACACCATTGACGGTGGCAATGCTACGAAGAAGATTCGACCTTGCTCGAGAGGCGGCCGAGGTTAAAAAGGCTGATTTTCAAATGAGGGATCTGCGCGCAAAAGCAGGCACGGACAAGTTCGAAGCTAGCGGAGATATTCTGCAGGCACGCGACCAGCTTGGGCACACAACTGTCGTCATGACCGAGCACTACATTCGCAATCGGATAGGTAAGAAGGTCTCGCCAACAAAGTAGATTGCGGCAACATTGTAGGATTGCGGCAATTTGCTTTCTGTCTAAGGAGCAATGAAAGAAGCCTAACCCCTTGATATATATGGTGCCCGAAGCCGGAATCGAACCGGCACGCCCTTACGAGCGGGGGATTTTAAGTCCCATGCGTCTACCAGTTTCGCCATTCGGGCGGTAGCGCGATCACGCGGCACTGGAGCTGTATATAGGCATCAGCCCGTCCAGTGCTTGAAGCAGGGAGAGGAATATATACATCCAGCCCAGGTGAAGCAAGAACGGAGTCTGCAAAAAAACCGCTTCTGCGCTCACTAAAACCCAGTGAAAAAGCACGCTAAATCAGGGATCTACAGCATCCGTTCATTTGCCGACAAGAAGACCACCATGCATCTCGGCACCTGCGTCGGCGGCGGCAAGACTAACATGGCATCCACGGCTAACCAAATGATTTTTAACGACTTATTATCAAGCGACAGCGCATTTGAAGCGGGCGTCGGGCAGCGCGGATGAGCGCACCGGGCGTGGCAGGGCAATCAAGGGTCAGGCCTGGGCCGAAAAACTCAGCGATAACTTGAGCTTGAGCGCTTCGTCCTTGATTGCGGTCTGTTCGCGCTCCAACTGGGTGGAAAATGCTTGCGTTACCACTGGCGTATCGCGGACTTCAGCGCCCTTGACCTGCGCAACGCCGCGATTGCGCTCCAACACTTTGGACAGTTGGGCGTAGGTGTAATTGCCAGGGCGCGTATTGCCTATGTTCATGAAGGTCATCCTTGATATCGAATCAATCCGCTAATGCCTGCGATGACCAGCAACCTAGGAAAACCCGGGCATGCTGCCTGATGTCGCAAACAAGGGAGAAATGCCGCCGAAAAAAACGCCGATTGCCGATGGAGTTCGCCCAGTACACATGACCTCGCCATCCATGAACCGGTAAAGAGTCATATGATACCGGGCGAACCGCATAACGATATGCGTTCGCAATAACATGTTCAACTGTCAGCAATCACTAGCCGGCATGGTGGGTGAAGCCACCGGCAAAGGCCCTGCGCCCGGCCCGAAGTTCGGTGCGCAACTCGCCGATCAGATTGGAGATATCTCGCACGCTGGTGAGTTCGGCGGTGGAAACCCCCGGCAACAGCAGGTCCACTCGCCCCGTCTCGGCGTCGTAGATCTTGATGGTCAAGACACCATTGGCAGTCAGGCTGCAGGTGCAGGAAAGCGGGAGAAAGCCGGACTCCAGTATGTGACAAAGCTCGCTGGTGGAGAGCATGGCCGTCTCGCCTGTGTGAGATTGGGTGGACTTTTCCCGATCAGGATAGGTCAGCATCTGAGCTTGTGTGTCGAAAAACACACAAAAAACGATAACTGCCTCACAGTTCCTCGATACAGTTGCCACCTGCTGCCGAGCCTTCAATCACCGACGGATTGGCACGAAGATTTTCTGTGTTTACGGCCTTCGATTGTGTAGATTTCAGCCCATGAGCCTGAATCCCTGGCAACTGCGCACCGCGATTATTACCACCTGCATCAGCCAGGTGGGTTAGCGGCTGTCCAAACCGCCACCAACCCGCCACCAACCCGCCTCGAAGGCGGGTTCATCACCGCTCTTCTGAGGCAAGCCACCCCAGGAGACACAATATGACCCCGTCGTCCCCCACCACGCTGCACCTGTTATGCGACAAGATCGCCTCGGGCAAGTCCACCTTGGCCAGTCATCTGGCAAAGGCTGGCGGCAGTGTATTGATCAGCGAGGAGCAGTTCGCGTTGATCTGCCGCTACTTCGTGGCTCCGCAGGCGGATGAAGGACTGCACATCGTCGTTCACCCGGTCGCCTGAAGTTCTACCAACGGGCTCCGCAAGGGGCCCGGCTATCAGCTAAGTAACGAAGATGTGCAGTGCCAAGGGGCGGCGAAGTCAAATTTCAGGCAAAAAAAAGCCCAAGTAGCTGATGGACACTTGGGACTAAAAATGCATAAACCGTGGTAGGTGAACGCGGAGCTATAGTAACGGAACAGTACATCCTGTAACAAGATATTTTGAGAAAAAAACGTAAATATAATCACCTAAGCCATTAAATATCCACACTTTTTTTGAGTCTTTGATTTTTTGAAGGCGCGCTCTTCAAGCGTTTTTCCGAGCGTGAGGTGGCTGCGCGCAAGCCTCATCAGGCTTAAACAAAAGTGCGCTGAAAATTCACAGAATCGCAACAGACAGACGTGCCTGCCCATCATAAATTGCCGGCACCTTTCTCAATGGTGTGCGCTGGTATGAATGAATTTCTCGACGCCCTGCCCCTGGTGCTCTGCCTGACCACCTTTGCCTGGTGCTGCTGGGGCTGAAAGACGCCAATCCCATTGACCACGCCCCCTGCACCGTCCCTCCCCCGCCGCAGCCTTATCGCCCTCACGCCGACTCGCTTTCCTGGCTGACGCTGAACAATGTCTGTCCGAGCGCATGCGCCTGTTCCAGAGCCGGGGCCACCTCGCCACCCTCAGAATCAAAGAGCAATTGCGAACTCAGCACTCGGGCTCCGCAGTAATCAAAGATGCCGTGATCGATCTGGGTCTGCATCGCTTGCCGATAACCATGCCGTTCATAGGTACCGGCATCGGCTCCAGCCACGCCCAACAGGTGCACCTGCAACTGCCCGAGTTTTTTCACCAGCTTGGCGTCCGCTCGAAAGTCGAAGGCCCAGCCATTGGCGAAAACCCGATCGATCCAACCCTTGAGCAACGCCGGCATGGACCACCAGTACACTGGATAGACCAGCACCAGGGCGTCGGCACGCTCGATACGCGCCTGTTCGGCCAGCACATCCGCGGGAGGTGGCGCCTGGGTGCGATGCACCGCGATATCGGCGGCGGCGAAACGCGGGTCAAATCCCTCAGCCCACAGGTCGGCGATCTCGCAGGAGTGTTCGCAAGAGCGCCCCAGCCCCTCGGCAATCTGCCGCGCGAGACTGTGGGTCAGGGATTTGCGGTCGTGATGAGCGACAACGATGAGAGCGTGCATGACGAGTACTCCAAAGGATGGATTGCGCCGGATGAACCGGCATCTATATACTTTTAGTAAGTTACGATTTTTAAGTTACCTTTGGTATATACGCATGTCAAGCCGTCAGAAATCCGCCCCTGCTGCCGTGCCGCGGCGTCGCCTGTCCCGGGAACAGCGCCTGCAACAGTTGATCGCCGTGGCCTGGCAGATTGTCCGCGAGCATGGCACCGAAGCCCTGACCTTGGGCCACCTGGCGGAACAGGCCGAGGTCACCAAGCCGGTGGTCTACGACCATTTCGCCACTCGGGCCGTGCTGCTGGCGACGCTCTATGAGGATTTCGACCAGCGCCAGACCGCGCTGATGGATCGGGCCCTGCAAGCCTGTGAACCAACCCTGGCCGCCCGTTCCGCGGTCATTGCCAGCTCTTATGTGGAGTGCGTGCTGCTGCAGGGCCGGGAAATCCCGGGGGTCATCGCGGCCCTGGCCAGCTCACCGGAGCTTGAGAACATCAAGCGCGACTACCAGCGGCTATTCCTGGAAAAATGCCGCGCCAACCTGGAGCCCTTCGCTGCCGGCGCGGTGCTGACCACGGCCGGCTTACGGGCGATGCTCGGTGCCGCCGAAGCGCTCTCCCACGCGGCGGCTCTGGGGGAAATCAGCCCTGAACAAGCCCAGGAAGAACTGCGCATCACCATCGTCGCCATGGTTGAAAGAGCGCGCAGCCGCGCCGCCACTGCGAACTAAGAGCGTCATCGCCCAGGCAGCAAGGCGTAAACTGCTACCAACCCTGGCCCTCCCGGCGGTCCCACCAAGAGGCCGCCCCCACCACCGAGAACAGCATGTCGCCCCACTCCCCTGCGCCCACGCCCATGACTCCCTCGACGGCAGACGGCCAAACGCCTGCGCCCAGCCTGGACACCCTGGCAGTGGACGCCAACGCCGCCCAGGTGCTCTCGGTATTCGACTTTGACGGCACCCTCACCCGCCATGACAGCTTCGTGCCCTTTCTGCGGTTTGCCTTTGGCAAGCAGCGCTTCAACCGGCAAATACTCAGGCTGGCCTTGCCCAGCCTGGAGTATCTGGCTCGGCGAATGGACCGCGACCAGCTCAAGGCGCAACTGATCCGCACCTTTCTGAGCGGTGTCGAGGCGACATGGGTGCAACAACAGGCCGAAGCCTTCTGCCGGCGGTCCTGGAGCCGGCTGATGCGTCCAAACGGCCTGCAGGCCGTGGCCGACGAGCTGCGCTCCGGCGCGCGGGTGACCCTGTGCTCGGCCTCGCCGGCCCTGGTCCTGCAACCTTTCGCCACGCGCCTGGGCATCCAGTTGATCGGCACCGAACTGGAGGTGGTCGACGGCGTGCTGACCGGACATATCGCAGGTCACAATTGCCGTTGCCAGAACAAGGTACTGCGCCTGGAAAGCGTCTACGGTCCATTGAGCCAGTACCGTGTCCGGGCCTGGGGCGATACCCGGGGCGATCACGAGCTGCTGGCGGCGGCCCAGGACCCTCACTGGCGACACTTCCACCCGAGCTGGCGCCGCGGGCAACCCCCTCGCTGACGCCTCCGGGCGCCCGACCAACGGCCGGTCGCCCGGGCCAGGATTCGCTATACCCAAGAGCAAGCGCCGGAACGCTCGCCAACACGCCGAGCGCCCGCGCGCAGAAGCGGCTCACGCAGACTCAGGACATCAGCCGCCCAACAAGGAGAGGGCCTGCCACGATGAAAGCTCATGCTTATCTGCTGCGTACCCTGGCCGTGCTGCTGGCGGTCATCGTTCCCGCGGTCATCCTCCTGGGGCATACCCGTCCCACCACCTACCCGCCGTTTGCCCCCCACCTCGACTGGCCTCGGCTGAGCGCCTGGGCTTGCAGCCTGCTGGGCCTGGCGGCGCTGTTCGTGCTGGCCGGCCTGCGCATTCGCGGGCGGGTGCTCGGGGTGCTGATCGACGAGCGCAATCGCTACTCGCTGTCACGTCTGCAGATGAGCCTGTGGACCCTGCTGGTGCTGGCCACCTTGTACACGGTGTACATCGCCAACATTGTCCGCGGCGATGCCACCACGGCGCTGACAGTGGACCTGGATTACAACCTGATCGCATTGATGGGGTTCAGCCTGGCCAGTTTTGTCAGCGCGCCCATGGCCCTGAGTCGCAAAGCCGAGCAACCCACCGACAGCCGCGCGCTGGCCAGCACCGGCCAACAGTTGCTCGACAGCCAGAACCTCGCCGCCAGGCCTTCGGCCAATGGCCAGGTGTTGATGAAAGGTGATCCCAAGGACGCGCGACTGGCCGATCTGATTCGCGGTGAGGACGTGACCAACGGCACCATCGTCGACCTGCCGCGCCTGCAGATGCTGTTGATCACCCTGCTGGTGATCCTGGTTTACGGGGCAGCCGTTGGTCATAGCCTGGGGTCGGGCTACTGGGTGCTGCAGGACCTGCCGAAACTGCACACCACGCTGCTGTTGCTGGCCCTGATCAGCCACAGCGGCTACGTGGTCGGCAAACTGATCCCCACGAGCCTGAACCCTGCCGCGAGCGGCCCGATGCCGGCCATTGAGTCCCAGCAGCCTGGGCCAGCTGGCGCGGGGGTGGTGCAGAATCAGCCGGCCCCCGGCGCGCTCAATCCGCCATAGTCGCAAAGCGCTGGCGCATGCTGGCACTGGCGGCGGGCCCTGCCTGCACGGTGCAGTCCTGCAACGGCACCAGGCGCCCGTCGGCCATGTCCGCCATGACCGGCTGCACCGGTCGCCCGCTTTCACGCTCGATCAGTTGCACGCTCTCGCCTTCGGGAGCGAAGTGGCGGTTGCCCCACGCGACGAACGCCAGCAACACCACGCGAAAGTCCTCGCCCTTGGCGGTGGGCACATATTCATGGCGCAAGGGCCGCTCGCTGTAGACACGACGCTCCAGCAACCCGTCCTCCACCAGCGCGTTCAGGCGCCGAGTCAGCATGTTCGGGGCGATCTGCAGGCTGCGGGAGAACTCGTCGAAACGCTTCAAGCCATGCAAGGCGTCGCGCATGATCAAGATGCTCCACCATTCGCCAACCCGCTCCAGGCTCCGGGCAATCGGACATTCGGCTTCGATCAGACTTTTTCGTTGCATGACGGGCTCCTGCAGCGCATCTCGGTTTTTGTGGATCCGAATGTTACTTTCATGATGATAGTATCGTCCACGTTTCGTTGTTTCCCCCAAACAAGCGAAGGAGCAGGACCCGTATGAGTAAACGCATCGTAGTCACCGGCATGGGCGCAATCACTCCACTGGGCTGTGGCGTCGAGCAGGTCTGGCAACGCCTGCTGGCGGGGCAGTCCGGCATCCGTCAACTGCCGGAGGAGTTCATCCAGGGCCTGTCCACCACCATTGGCGGCCAGGTGCCCGACTCGCAACAGGATCCCCAGGCCGGCTTCGATCCGGACCGCCTGCTGGCGCCCAAGGAACAGCGCAAGATGGATCGCTTCATTCTCTTTGCCCTGGCCGCGGCGGAAGAAGCCCTGGCCCAGGCGCGGTGGAAGCCCGACAACGCTGCCGCCCAGGAACGCACCGCCACCATCATTGCTTCGGGAGTCGGAGGCTTCCCGGCCATTGCCGATGCCGTGCGCACCACCGACAGCAAAGGCCCGCGGCGCCTGTCGCCATTCACCATTCCGTCCTTCCTGAGCAATATGGCCGCCGGCCACGTTTCGATTCGCCACGGCCTCAAGGGGCCACTGGGGGCGCCTGTGACTGCCTGCGCAGCCGGGGTCCAGGCCATCGGTGACGCGGCGCGAATGATCCGCGCCGGAGAAATCGACATCGCCGTCTGTGGCGGAGCGGAAGCGGCGATTCACCAAGTCAGCCTGGCTGGCTTCGCCGCCGCACGCGCCTTGTCCAGCGATTACAACGACACACCGCAGCGCGCCTCGCGCCCCTTCGACCAGGCCCGAGACGGGTTTGTCATGGGCGAAGGCGCCGGTCTGCTGGTCATCGAGGAGCTGGAGCATGCCCTGGCCCGGGGCGCGCAACCCATCGCCGAACTGGTGGGCTATGGCACCAGCGCCGATGCCTACCACATGACTGCCGGCCCGGAAGATGGCGACGGCGCCCGGCGTGCCATGCAGCAGGCACTGAGTCAGGCCGGGGTCCAGCCGGCCCAGGTAGAGCATCTGAACGCCCATGCCACTTCCACCCCCGTGGGCGACAAAGGCGAACTGGCGGCGATCAGGAGCGTATTTGGCAGCGGCCGCGGCCCGGCCATCAGCGCGACCAAATCCGCCACCGGCCATTTGCTGGGCGCGGCCGGCGGGATCGAGGCGATCTTTACCATCCTTGCCTTGCGCGACCAGATCGCCCCGGCCACGCTCAACCTGGAGAACCCCGACCACGATGCCGCGGGGCTTGATCTGGTCAGCGGCCAGGCACGCCAGGTGGCCATGCAATACGCCCTGTCCAACGGCTTCGGTTTTGGCGGGGTCAATGCCAGCGTGCTGTTCAAGCGCTGGGAATAGTGCTGCCAGTCGACAGACTCTGTGTCGGGGTTGCAGTCGCCCTGGGCTGCAACCCCGCCTGTCTGGCCCAAGCCGGACATAGGCGCGCCGAGCATCAAAGCGAGCAGCTGTACTGATATTCAAAAGGAAACATCAGCGTATCCACCACGCCGGAAAACGGTGCATCCAGCGCCAGCAATGGCCAGAGCACGCCGTTGTTTTCCTTCGCCAGGGCCCAGTCCATGCGCACACCGATATAGGGGCAGGTGTAGGGGGTGGTTCGGGTCATCAAGGCCGTGCATCCATTCAGCCCCAGGGCCAGGGCCAGCAACAACAGATTTCGCAACACGTAACATCCTTATGACTGTCATCGGCAAACGCCCTGAGCGTTGCCTGACCGAGGCGCCAGCGCACCATTTCAAGCCTTGTCATCGCAATGGATATGCAGGCTGTGCGCAGGGTGGCGATGGATCCGGGAGCAGCATCGTCTCAAGGCTTGCTTGAGCACGCGCCTGACGCTGGAGATCACCCTTTGTCAGTCTGCAGCGCACAGAACAAAGCGGGTGGTGACGCGGGCCCGAATGGTACACAGCGCGGCCTCCGAGTGCAGGAAATTCAGCGTACAAAAGCCCGTTCGCCAACGGGCTACCCCAGTGACAGCCCAGCAGCGCTTTAGTTAAACTAGTAGTGGCTCATAGCCATTATCTTTGATCACAGTGACTGCAGGGGTTGTATGTACGATTTAACGAATCTGGTCGTTGTCGATAGCCCGTTTGGCTTGAATGTCCTGCAAGTCACCGCGGACCTGGTGGCCGGCGCGCTGGAGGAGCTGCTGCAAAATTGCGCAAGCGGCGCGAGCATCACTCAGAAACTCGACTACTCCATTCTGAGCCTCTATCAAGACAAGCTCGAAGCGGCCATTCGTGACACGAGTCTGCCGGCGCTGCCCATGCCCAGTGCCACCGATAGTCTTTGCTGATTCGTCACAAGCCGTGGATGGCCGCTCTGGCCATCCTCTCGGCGCCACAACGCAACGCTGGGAGAGCCCCGGCACCCTGTCGGGACACCCCCCGCCCTTCAGCCGAATGCCATCATCAGGTACCAGATGACAAAGCCTGCTGACACCACGCTATGGAGAATCAACAGGTCGCGCATTCCAGTTGTCCTGCCGCTGACCATCCAGTAGGCGAAGACCAGCGGGTAGCACAGCAGGCAGGTGATCCCCAGCGCCATGATCGCCAGGACTTTGCCAAGGCTCGGGAAGAACCCTGCGGGGCTCGCCAGGCAGCCCACGAAGGCGATGCCGCCCAGCGTCACGATGATGATCAAGAAGGCAACGATTACGCGCTGTACGTCGGTTCGGTTGTCCATGGTGCTGTGCTTTCAGTTCTTTTCTTTGGCCGGGATGAGCTTGACGCCACAGGATCGGCCCGACGGGCCATAAATGGCCCGAAACGCCGTTCCTGATGCAAGGAAAAACACCTCGGGAAGGGTCAGGATATTCCCGCGTAGGCGGCCCATTTCGTCATGTCTTGAAGGGATATGTTCCCACCACAGACCACCAGACCAATGACCGCGTCCTCCGGCAGCTTCGGCGCGGTGGCCAGCACGGCCGGGACCAGCGCTCCGCACGCCAGCTCAACCCATTGCCTGGCGTCCTGGGCGAAGCACAGCATGCCCTTGATCGCGTCATGGTCAGAAACCACAACCATGTCTTCCAGATAGTGGCGAGCGTGGGCAAACATCAACTCATCGATGATGGGAACGCCCAGGGTCGAGACGACCGAACTGATCTCCACGTCCACCGGCTTGCCTGCCTGCAATGCCTGGTGCATGGAGCTGGCGCCGGCGGTCTCGACACCCCAGACACGGATCCCGGGCTTGATCGCCTTCAACGCCGTGGCCACTCCCGCCAGCATCGCCCCGCCGCCCACCGCGAGGAATACGTCGGTCAGGGACGGGCAATCGGCAATGAACTCAAGCGCCAGGGTTCCATGTCCCTCGGCGATCAGGGTGTCGGCACAATCGTCGATAACCACATAGCCTTCTTCCTCAAGCGCTTTGGCCCGGGCAAATGCGCCATGAACGTCCTTTTCGATGATCACCGAACTGCCACTGGCGCGAATTCGCTCGACCGATGATGACGGCGCGCTCTCGGGCATGATGACCGTGACCCTGGCGCCAAAGCTCTTGGCCGCTTCGCCGATGGCAATCCCGAAATTTCCGCCGCTGACGGCCACGAAATGACTGTTGCCAAGGTTCTCGGCACACGCGGAAAACTTGTTGAGCACGCCACGGGCCTTGAACGAGCCCCCGACCTGCATGTTTTCTAGCTTGAGAAAGACCGGCCGCTGGGCCTTGTCACTGAGCACTGAACTGTTGACCGTCGGCGTGCGAGTTACCGATCCATCTATCCGTTGCGCCGCCGCAACGATGGATTTGAAATCAATTAACTGAGTCATCTGGGGCCACTTTCCTTGGGTTGAGATGCACAGGACTTCCAACGCCCGCGCCTGGCCAGCTAGGTTGCAGACTGTCGCCGGCCCTGGTGAAAACTACAGGACAACCCTGGCTGCGCGCCAGACCTTGAGCGGCTTCGGCCGCTCGGTCAGCAACGAACCATCGCTCATTCGCGACGTTTGCAAAGGCCCCATGCCCAGGTGGTAGGCTGGCCGCCCTCCACCACCCGGAACCTTTTCCAGTGACGCCCATCATCTGCGCCAATGAGTTCGATATCTGTGTCTCGATGCCCGACTTCGTCACCTGGGCCGAAGACCGGCACCTGCCCAACGCCGACCTGGCAGCAGCATTGAGTACCCTGGGCATCGCCCTCGACATTAGCCAGCTATACACCCGCTACTTCGATGACACCCCAGTCGGTATGGGTGATGTGCATGTCTATCCGAGTACTGGGAGTCAGAGCCTGCTGGTCATCGACCTGTACCGAGATCCCACCGACCAACTGGATATCGTCAGCGTCTCGTTGAAGATAGAGCCTGCGCTGCTACCTCTGGCCCTGCCATTGCTGCGCGGTTTTTTCGACGCTGCCGAATGCCAGGTCGCCTTCAGGCAGTCCAGTCACTCGCAGCAGTTGCGCTCGCTGATCGATGAAAGCCGATACCCGGCCCCGAGCGATGAAAGTGGATACCACCAGCAATTGATTGCCCACCTGTGAAGCCCTTGCCGCAGACGCCGCGGCACTGGCCGCGTCTGCCAGACGGGCAAGCAGACCCGAGCTGAGCCGGGCCTGCCATAGCCACTATCTCAAGGGCATTCGCAGGTCGATGGCCCAAATACCGGACCGCTGCACGGATCCTTGGATGGGCCGAACACCGGGCACGAGGCCTGGGCAGTCAGGGAGAACCCCCACAGCAGCAATACCGCCAACAGCACTTTCTTCATTTGCGACCTCCTGGTCAGTCTTCCAATAGTCCACGTGCCCTGGCGAGGGCACGGACAGTCATCAAGGGCACTCGCAGACCGTCGGGCCGAGCACCGGACCGGCACAGGGATCTTCCCCGGGCCCGAGCACTGCGCAGTCCGCCTGCGCTGTCAGCGAGAACATCCACAGCAGCAATGAAGCCGCCAGCATTTTTCTTTTCAACCTGACCTCCTTGGTCCAGACAATGATCAAGATCCGCGCTTTCCCCTTGTCGTCGGGGGCGGATACACGCCCATGGCCGGGCTTGCTGCAAGCTCCGCCAGCACTCCCGTCGCCGGGCCCGAAACAGCAAAGACCAAAGTTTGCGATTGCGCCAGTGCGGCACGCTGTCACGACATCATCACCAGAGCCCACATGGTCGACTGCAAGAACAAGAAGCGATGACCCGATCCGGGCTGTGCTCAGCACAGGTGAGCGGCCCAATCACCTGAGCTGATATCATCCGGCAACTTATCCGCCGAGTAACAACGATGAATCGCCGCAAGAAAATCAACCAACTGCTGAAGGCCAACGCCAAGAAGGCCAGCGCCAAACTGGCGCCGAAAAAGAAGTCGACCTACATCAGCAAGGCCGACCGATTGAAGCTGGAGGCGCAAGCCGCTCAAGACCCGGCCATCGTCCCCGACAACTGATCCTGCACGCCTGCGCACGCCCACTACACCCTTGCCTCGGCAAACTGGTTACGTCCCGATGCCTTGGCACTGTACAGCGCCTGATCTGCCGCCTCGATCAGCCCCGGCAGATAGTTCAGTCCCGCGCCCGTGGCTGCCGCAATCCCGATGCTTACGCTCACACGTCCCAACGGGCTGGAGGTGTGTGCAATGTTCTCCTGTTCCAAGCAACGCAGAATCAGTTGCGCCACTGTCCTGGCACCGTCACTGTCGGTGTCCGGCATGATGACGCCCATCTCTTCTCCGCCATAACGTGCCACCAGGTCCGATGGCCGTCGCACACATGCCTCCAGGATTCGGCCAACCGCTTGCAGGCAGGCGTCTCCGGCTACATGCCCGAGCGAATCGTTAAACAGTTTGAAATAGTCGATATCAATCATCATCAACACCAACGAGGTGTTGGCACGTTGTGCCCGTCGCGCCTCCGTGGCGAGGGTCTCGTCGAAACAGCGCCGATTGGCCAGCCCCGTCAGGGGATCCTTCATTGCCAGCAACTCCAGCTGGCGATTGGATGAGAGCAATTGCTGCTGGGCGCCGCGCAACTGCCCCTCGACCTCAGTTCGCCGGCGAATATCCAGAATCAAGAAGCAACCGATAAGAGCGGTCAGCCCCAACAGCCCCGCCACCACGACCGTCGACAACAGCGCTTCCATACGCCAGGCAGCGAGGGCCTCTCGCTTGCCGAGTGCAACGGTCGTGATCAGAGGCAGCCGGTCACTCTTGCGAAAAGCATAAAGGCGCTCGACACCGTCCAGGCTGGAGGTAAACGACGCGGTACCGACAGTTCGATCGACCAGGTACTTGGCATAGATCGGCGACTTCAAAAAATTGCGCCCCATATCCTGCTCACGGAAGGGATAGCGAACCAGCAACGTACCGTCGGTATTGGACAAGCCAATGGCCCCCTCCTGCCCAACATCGATCTTGCCAAACAACCGCAGGAAGTTTTCGATCCCCAAGGTCACCGCTACCACTCCGGCAAACTCGCCGCGAGGATCATTGAAACGCCGACTGAGGGTAATCACCCACTCCTGATTGGAGCGGCTCTGAATTGGCGGCCCTATAAAGGTCTCACGGGATGGATCGTCGCGATGATGAATGAAATAAGCCCGATCACTGCTGTTCGCCCCGACAGGCATGGGCCGATTGGAAGACATCAGCCAACGGCCCTGATTATCGTAGATGGTGACGCCACTGAGCTGTGGCATCAGCGGCTCCTGTCGCTGGATCAGCTTACTCAGGCGCTGAATTTGTGTGGGGCCGCTACCTTCGGTTTCCAGGCGCTCGACGAGCCCGAGCAACAGCGCCGAGCTCTGACGAACAATACCTTCGGAGTAGGTCGCTAGCGCCTGGGTCAGGTTCAAGCTATGGACATTCACATCCCTCAATACCTGCTCTCGAGATGCCAACACTTTCCAAACAGTCAATGAAGCCAGGGAACAACCTACGACCAACAGTAACAGCACAACCAAGCGTGTATCACGCTTCACATTCCCACCTTATGGATAGTACGGTTCAAGTTCTAGTGTAGCGGTTGTAATAGATGGCTAGAAACTTAAACCCGTCGTA
This sequence comes from Pseudomonas sp. 3MA1, assembly GCF_029237275.1. Classification (NCBI taxonomy): domain Bacteria; kingdom Pseudomonadati; phylum Pseudomonadota; class Gammaproteobacteria; order Pseudomonadales; family Pseudomonadaceae; genus Pseudomonas; species Pseudomonas sp. 3MA1. Next base: position 108,554 of record NZ_JAACFX010000003.1, read on the forward strand.
TTGGATCAAAAGTCCATGTCAGACCAACTAGCGGTAAGTACAGACCGCACCATCGCGGTTCTCATCACCAGACCTTAATTGGCGCCCCTTTGGACATCGCCCATGACGCCAACAAGGTTCCCCCTCCGCGGAATCTTGCTGTTAATACGGTACGTTAGTTCCAAATTAAACCTCTGACGCACTGCAGCAAAAAACACTTAGCTAGTTAATGAATACGCTTAAAAAATCGGCTAACCGTTAAAGTTAATAGATCCCCCGGCGGATACATTGAAACCCAGGCCAGCTTGGGTCAGCCAACTAAGAGTTCGTCGAGGGTCCTATGGACGCATTACGTAACATCAAGCTTTCCACGCGATTAATCTCTGCATTTGTGGTGTGCGCCATCATCACACTGGGAGTGGGGCTCTTGGGGCGCTCGGGTATCGCATCGCTAAAGACAACAATAAACGCAATTGTTAGCAACAACCTGGTGTCCGTTAACAACACGGGGAGTGCTCGGGCCAGTGTTTTTGCATACTCCAAGGACCTGCATGCGGCCCTGCTACTGAAGTACACCAAGGCCGATTCGGGCAAGTTTGAATCGGCAGTGCAGTCCATGTCCGAAAATCAGAAGGAAGTCGAGCGGCTTTTCAAGGAATACCGCCAGACGCCTCTGGCCGATGACGAGCGCGTGGCGGGCGATCAGTTCGAAAAGGACTGGCCGGCCTATGTCCAGGGGGCGAACAAGGTCATTGCCCTGGCGAGAGCGGGCGACCTTGACGGCGCCACGCAGATTTTCCAGCAGCAGGTTTCCCCGGCGTCCAAAAGCATTATTGATCAGTTGCAAATCATTGTTGCCTCCAACTACCGTCAAAGTGGCGAAGCCGCCGACGCCGCCGAGGCCGCCACTACGAGTGCTTACTGGACATTGGGCATAGGAGTTCTACTAGCTTTCCTCGCGGCCGTCTCACTGGGCCTGATCATCACCCGCTCGATCACGCGGCCACTTTCCATCGCGGTACACAGCGCAGAAGAAGTCGCGGAAGGAAACCTTTCCAAGAGCATTCAAATCAGCGGGCGGGATGAGGTCAGCGCCCTGCTGAATTCGCTGGATAAAATGCAGCAAAATCTGCGGGCCACAGTCAAAGAGATTGGCAGCGCCGCGGACCAACTGGCCTCTGCGTCTGAAGAGCTGAACGCCGTCACCGAGGAAAGCTCGCGGAGTATGACGCGACAGAATGACGAAATTCAGCAAGCAGCAACGGCGGTCAACGAAATGACCGCGGCAGTGGAAGAAGTTGCCCGCAATGCCACGGGCGCCTCTGAAGCCTCGGAGCAGACCAGTCGCAGTGCCGTACAAGGGCGCGATCAGGTGCGCAGAGCGGTTGCCTCGGTGGGTGCGATGGCGGACGAGATTTCCAACTCGACCGGCAAGGTCGAAGTGCTTGCAACTCGGGTCAACGAGATCACCAAAGTGCTGGAAGTGATCAGGGCCATCGCCGAGCAGACCAATCTCCTGGCCCTCAATGCGGCCATCGAAGCCGCCCGGGCGGGTGAACAGGGTCGCGGCTTCGCCGTGGTGGCCGATGAAGTGCGCGCACTGGCCCACCGGACCCAGGCGTCGACGGCGGACATCGAATCGATGATGCAACAGGTCCGCTCGGGAGCTGAAGAAGCCGTCCTGGCGATGAACAAAAGCAAGGAACTGGCCGCCGATACACGGGCGCAGTCGATTGAGGCCGGCCAGGCCCTCGACAGCATCACCGAGGGCGTTTCCATCATCAACGAAAAGAACCTGGTCATCGCCAGTGCTGCTGAAGAGCAGGCTCAGGTCGCCCGTGAGGTTGACCGCAACCTGGTCAACATCCAGGATCTTTCCGCACAAACCGCAACAGGCGCACATCAAACCAGCGCATCAAGCGCCGAATTGTCGCGACTCGCGACCTCATTTGGCGTGCTGATCAGCCGATTCACCGTTTGATGGTTGCAGCCTTGACCGCTTGGACCGGGTCAACAGGCTCCTCAAGCTTAAGCGCCTCCCCTTTACGGGGAGGCGCCGACGGCAAGCAACACATTGTTCAAGAGTCAGGGGCCGAGGTCGGAATCGAACCGACGTAGGCGGATTTGCATTTAATAAAATCTTATTTTGTTCAATTAGTTAGTGATAGATCAGGCTAGTTAACGCCGCCCTCTACCGACATTAATAAGGAAATCATGAAGTCTCTTTACCTATGTACAACTCTGCTGCTTGCAGGCTGCACTCCAGCACCGAAATACCTTGTGCCTGCGGGAGCGCCTCACGCACTTATTCGCAGCGAATTGGTATCGATGGAGAATCATCGAAACCATGTGTCTCTGGTCGAGGCGCCTGCCATCAACTGCAAATACGGCAGAACCGTGGAGACTGCGCCGGGAGGGCAACTGGTTTCCGTCTATAAGAATGTATCGACGCCGGAGGGCTTTTTTCCGATTGAAGCCGGCAAGCCGCTGCACCTGGTCATGCGCGGCATGGCCAACGCCAATCGCTCGTGCAGCGTAGCGTTCGTCAGCGAATTTGCGCCGGGCGCACGTTACGTGATCAAAGGAGGAATTGTCGACAGACCTGGCACGCTGAACGGTTGTTACATTGACATATTCAATGTCGATTCGGGCGCCCGCCTCCCCATGGCCGATGCGTCGAAAATCGACCGTAGTTGTGCGTTGGACCGGCTACCTAAGCTCTAGTGGAAGATCGCACCCTGCCTAACCTTGTCGGCCACAACCTTCATTCTTGCGTATTCAGCAAGGCGATAAGCAACTGCTCGACTGCATCGATTTGCGCTCAACTTTCCATCTAATGCTCCTTGATCCGGCACCATGCCGGTCAGCTTTGGAGAATTAAAGCTGTCGCGGCTAAGCCGGACTCTTCGGCATCCAGCCCACGGATAACAACACGCAAAACGCTCAAAACCACCGCAAAAGCTGGTTCGGGCAAATCCCCCAAAACACTAAAACTGTTTACCAGGCCATTCAGGAGCATTTGCCGGAGCCGCTTGCGACGAACCTCTGGGTCGGATCAAGGGCCAGAACGATACAGCGCTGAGCATTCTGAATGTCGTCGGCTTCATCGATGCTTGGGCGCTTGACTGGCTCGGGTTCGGGTTCGGGTTCGGGTTCGGCAAAACCATGGTTTCCACGAATCCTCGGGGATCTTCGCCATTACTCGCGATATATCTTAGAATGCCCGGTCGCCGAAGAACCGTCATGACTATAGCCATGAAGGGCTTCCATTCTTTACAGAAAAGTGTGGTTAAGATGAACAAGCCTTTCATTACGCTGTGCCCTGAAATAACTCGGGCGCACGCGCTGAAGTTGATGGATTGGTTGGAAGATGAGCGCGTGACCTGCTATCTGAGCGATTCACCCCATGTCTCCCGTTCCATTGAGCAAGCCATTGATCGGACTCAGTTGCCGATCCTGACCCATCTATTCAACCAAGGCGGCAGATTCTTCATGGCCTATGACCGGCATGACGTCCCGGTGGGCTTTGTCCGCCTGATCAAGACCGGTTCAGATTGCGAGATCGTCCTGGCCATTGGAGACAGCGAAAAATGGGGCCGAAACCTTGGCTCCCGCACGATTCGCGAAGGCATGAAACTGGCCTTCCTCGACATGCAGGCCGAGAAGCTCATCGCCAAGATTCACCCAGATAACTCACGCTCGCTGAAAGCCTTTCTGCGGAGCGGTTTTGCGCTTGAGAGCGAAACGCCGACATTGAAGTCATTGTCCATGACGGCGGGGCGCTATCTCCAGTTCTTGCGCGAAGGAGCCGGTAACGACTCCACCAGGATCTACATCACTGAAATCGACAAGGCCAGGCTCGAAAGCCTAATTGCATTCGAGCAAGGCCCGGCGATTGTTGAACTCGAACATGAACTTGAGCGAGCCATTGTCGTCAAGCCGCAGCAGGTGGCGCGCAATGTCATCACCATGAACTCCAGGGCGTTGCTGCAATTGGACGACGAAGAGCTCGAAGTGGCCTTGGTCTACCCTGAAGACGCGGACAGCAACGCAGGGAAGCATTCCGTGTATTCCGATATAGGCGCCGCCATCCTTGGCTATCAGGAGGGGGACGCCATCGACTGGCGAATTGCTGATCGGACCCGCCGGATCGAGATCAGAAAAGTGCTTTACCAGCCGGAGGCTGCGGGCGATTTCCACCTGTAATTGCGCCTTTTGCTCGATGTTCGCTAATCGGACATGAGGACTCCCTAAACAGCAGCGCCTCACTTGCAGTGCCTGAGCGACCCGTTGCATGGTCAAGGGTAGGAGCGGAGCAAGTTACGAAAAGCAGGAGACGGCAGAACATACCTGGCCGGCTCCTGCGAAAGTTTTAACTCTCTAGGCTCACGGCTGGCCTCGGGTGATGGTTCAACTTCGTATCCGAGATGCCCTGATCTAAAAGCGTGTGATCGAGGTAGCACGGGAGTTCAAGCCTTCTCCAGCGCCCAGCCGATGTCCGACTAATGCGTGCCAGTGATGCAGAGGGACTGTATCTGCGTGTTGGCCGCGGCGAGACTTCCAAAAAGATCCAAATCCCAGGCAATAAAAAACCCCGTAGACGTTAATCTACGGGGTTTTCAAGGGTGGAGGCCGAGGTCGGAATCGAACCGGCGTAGGCGGATTTGCAATCCAGATAAAATATCAATACTTTCAAAGAGTTAATTATAGATCCGTTCCGCAAGCGCCATCTCTTAGAAAGCCCGCAGCCCACGGTCTATGCGGATCATTATTTTGATTGCGGAACTGATTTCACCGGCACCCTTAGCGATTCAGAGCCCAGTGACAGCCGCAGCCCTCACGGCTCCTCACCCCCTCCCCCTAACCAGGCCAGCTCAATCGATACGATGCTGGATTGGTCGTAGTCGATGGTCTGCCCCACGGCCAGCCTGACTGATTCCTCGAAAAAATTGCTTTATTTAAGTATCCAGCTATTACCGCCCGCCAAGGGCACTACTGGTACTATTCTCGTCCTTTTCGAAGGAAGTCGATGCGATGTCGGGCGAATATTCGTTATTGGATATGCTGGAAAGGATGTATCAGAATCAGCTCGGTTTGGAAGCGGCCCTGATGGAGCTAGCGCTTCATGCTGAACAACAATGTTTGGCCGAAGTCGGAGACAACGTTCGAGGTGCCTTGTGGACGATCGGCGAGAACGCTGGCCACATCAAGCTGGGGTTGGCTCGACTGAAGGGAAAGAGAACTGGCTAGGGTGGCTTTCGGCTCAAAATGATCTGGGTAGCCACCCGTGCGGGGTGGCCTTTTTCGCTATCATTGCCTCTGGAAACTGCTAGTGCCCTTAGGTTAAAAATTTTCAAGTGGTTTTTTCTTAAAATAACTACTTAGATCAGTGAGCCTCATACTAGTTGTTCAAAAACTCAATTAAAACACGAAAAATATGTGCACAATCATTCAGAAATAGTTATATAGCTTTTATCAAGCCTATCATTGGGACTCGGCCTTCTACCAAGATACACAAACTGCATAAGATCATTAAAAGAGACGACCTCAATCGAATCCCCCTCAACAAAACCCTTTGCACTAAACAAGCCCATTGCACTTTCAAAATCATTATAAAGAACACCATTTTTAGAAATAGTACTATCTACTTCGCAAAGACGCCCCATACAGCAATCATACATATTCGGTGCATTACGCATACTTTGATCCGCAATTAAATCCCCGAACTTTCTTCTTATATCTTCGATACCCTCTACAGTATAGGCCGGAACCTCAAGTAGTTCTTTCTTTCGTTCAAGAACCCACTCCTTTGCTTCACTTACACCAACAGCCTTTAGGATTGATAGCGAATACTTGTCAATAATAGAAATATTATTGCCATCAGCCTCATATAAGCTCTTCAACGCTTTATAGCGAATAAGGGGCGGTAAGATTGAGAAGGACGAAATTATCGCGGCATTCCTTCCAAACTTATGCACTGTAAAAAACTCTACAAATAAATACGCATAAATATCAAACAGACTATCGAACACACTATCGATATCTTCTTCAGTGACTGGCCCCAACTCTTGTGTATGGGTGCACTTATTCCCGACAACTCTTATATTCTCAACAGCATCCATTAGCAGCTTGCTATCATTGCTTTTCGCTTTAAGAGCTGAGACCATCTTGGAATTACCCAAAGTAACCTGATCATCCGGATCAATATCAAGAATCCGCCTAACTACAACTTCAGCATACTGCCTTACAGTTGAGATAATACCTCTTTTGGATCTATCTTTTAAATAGATAGCGTCATTTAGCAACTCCGCAACCAAATCGCTATATGCCATGTTATTGAAATTAGCCACACTCGCCTCCTTTGCATTTTGGCGCACTATCGCCTTTTAGTTCCAATTCAGATTACAACATTACATAAAGCAACATAATACGCATTGATTCACGCACCACCCAGTGGGCGCTGTAAATTCAGTCTCAGCATCTTGTCACAGTTAATCTCTGCGCGTGATAGTTCGGATTGAATTCGGCCGCGGGATTGAGCTGGATAGGGATTCGCCCCCCTTCCTTATTATACATAGGCTGGTTTAGGCCAGAAAATGCGAAAAAAGCCGCCTCGGGAAGCTGCCTATAAAGACCTATAACGGCCCACGCTTTGCCCTAAATTTGCCCTAAACACCCCAACGATTTTCAGTTGTGTGACTCATGGAGTTGATCACCATCTAAGTAGCGTTGTTCGATGAAAATTAACGAGCGCAACAGACTGCTTTCGGCCAGGAACGGTCATTCAGTAGTGTCGAAAACAGCGCCCCTGCGGCACTAAGCGCAGCGCAATCTCCGCTGAAGTTCCAAGCAGCGTCCGACCTAACGTCCGATATTACGTCTCCCTTTCATTCGTTTATCAACTCATCTACCTTGCCACATAATGCCCTCAAGATCTTCGCGTCTCCACTTATAATTTGAGGACTTATATCCGCCGCATGCCCCCCCGTATGAGCGATTCTATTTCGATAGCGTGCGATACGCTGAAGCTCTTCCTGAGCTGTATTGGCGACCTCTCTATTACCCACCCCCACCGGCAAGCCTAACGCCACTTTAACTTCAGGACAGGCGCCCAATTTGTCCCAAGTCATCCTCACACCCAAATCGGTCATCCGCGACAAAAAATTTTCAAGCTTAATTGGACTTTCAATGTAAGCTAAGGCTTCCACATTGAGCTGTAGACGAGAGGAGTCGGGTACACAACTACCAATACTCCTACAAAGGTCTTCAGGGTTAATTGATATATAATCTGGAGGTGAGTCGACTCGCCGTAACAAGCCTGCAGCTTCTTTAATGTGGCACTTCAATACCGACGAACCCACTTCAGCCGCCTTTTTTCCAGATGCATTCAACGAAACCACAAACTCCCTTATTGCAGCTCGAAGATACTCCTCAAAACCAGCAACCAATGTCACATAAAATGAATTAGCAAGCAGTTGATGATCTGGCGAAGCCACTCCCATCCTTTTGTTAACAATTGCTTTCTGCTCTCGCCCCAACTGTTGCCATGGAATGTTATTTCTAAGCACGGACTCGAACTCTATCGCCCCTTCTATCCAAGATTGCCAAGCAAAATTTTGCTCAACAAGAGAGTCGAAAGCTACTTTAGCTGCTGAAGTCCTTTTCTTGACCAATTCCATATTAGAGCACGCCGACAAATAATTTTTCCACCAGATCCAGCCGTTTTTTAATAGCCTCAGCCGTGTTTGCGCGCCCAACGATCAACTCATAAGTATCTTCATCGGCAACTGCCTTTTCCAGTTCAGCCTTAAGCTTCGCTCGTTTCTTAACAAGCTGATCTTTATTAGAAAACTGTCGATCACATGCAATAACGATTGCATCATAGAACGGAGGCGACACCTTATCTTGATCTTTATAAAAGTCTTTAAGCTTAAATGCATCACCACCAAATAGATCTTTAGCCAAATCTACACGCGAACGAAAATCCGAAGCCAAACCTGACAAAGCATCACTATCAGTATCAAGATGCATCAACATACACCTGTCGAGCATTGCCTTAACTGAGCCTTTGATGTTTGATTTCTTACGAAACGCAAAGAACCTTAATACTAGTTCGCAATCAATCATTCTTTTGAAAAAGCCGTTCTCAGCCAACTGTTGACTAATCTGCCCCCTAACAATGTTATCTGCATAACGTGGCACGCCGAGCAAATCATTAAATGACTCATAGCCCGCAAGTTCAACTAGAAGCTTAGCAAACTCGCTAGAATATATACAATTCCTAAGCTCCTGCGCATTAAGTTTTTGCCCACCTGTATTCAATCGTTCAAAAACTATCCTTCTTAATTCATCATCGGTTTTTTCGCGAGAGGTGCTCTGGAGAATTACAGCAGAGAGCCTGCGGCGATCCAAACCCCGCTGAATCATTTGCGGGAGATCCGAATAGTTAAACCCGTTCAAATCAGGCCAGTACTCTAATCCTGTCAATTTAAATCTATTCGAATAAAATGAAACTATCGCTGACAGACGCTGCTGCCCGTCCATCACTTCATACCGACTATATTCCGGCTCAAATAGAAACACAGGCGGAACTGGCAAATTCATCAAAAGAGATTCAATGAATTGCGATTTCTTCTTATTATCCCACACTTGCCGCCTTTGATACTCAGGCTGCAAGTTCATCCATCTTTTTTGGTGAACGAAATCAAGAATTTGAGGCAATAAGAAATCATTCCTTTCTTGCCCCACCCCACGATCCTCGTGCTGGTAGCGTTCTTCTAATTCTCTAAGGCTCAATTTGGGTTTAGCCACGAGGCACTCCATTGTCAAAAAATAGAAGCTGCGACATTCTTACAGCAAAAGCGCAATGTCAACTTTAGATTTAGGAATCTCTGCTACCGCATCACTGCAGGCCCCACTTCGCGATTGCACTGGATTATTAACGACAAAGGTGCTCAAGCGGTCGGTACAGGGAATGCTGCAGTTCGGCGGGTCGGTGGATGTTGTCGCATCCCACCGGCCCGCTCCTTTTCACTTCGTTGAAACAACTCCCTTCACATAGTCCTGGCACGCAGCCAGGGCAATCAGTCCTTGATCGCCGTCTCCGGTGATGACGACAATTCGTTGAGCATGCGCTGGGTCAAGTTCGGCTCTCGCCGCTCCATGAACCACGCCGCAGGTGCCGGCGGTGGCTGGCAACCCACCGCTACCACCCGAGACGGCGGTGTTGAGTAGGACTGACAGCCGCAGATCAGCAGTAGCAAGCCGATCACGCAGGCGAGCCTGGTTCGTTTGAGCATCACGCAGCTCCTTGTAATGGGTTTGGTCGTTCAACTGCAGGCGATCCTCAAGCGCCCTGCGGGCATCCTGCTGGGTTTCTTGCCAGTTGATCACCGCGGTGGCGGCCTGCTCGCGATCCGTGCTGTACGCCTCGGCATGTTCGGCCAGGGCCTTGCCGTAGACGTTGGCCTGCCACGTCCAGGCCTGCCAGCCGCCTAAGGCGAGCCCCAGCACCAGGGCCAAGGCTGGCAATAACCAGCCCGGGGCCTTCACGCCAGCACCTTCAATGCACGCTCATACAGCGACTCGCGATCCGCCAGGCCGTTGGTTCCTCCGTTGATGCGCTTGGTGATAGTGAGGAAGTCGCCTTTATCGGCCAGCGTGTTCAGCCCTGCCCGCTGCCAGAACCAACCCGCCGACAGCGCGGCATAGACCGGGGTTTCCAGCAGTTCGGGGGTGTTGAGTAGTCGAGCATCGCTGAACAGCGCTTCGCTACAGGCTTCATAGTTCGCCCGGCCCGTGACCTGAATCAGCCCCCGGCCCCGGTACTTCTGGCCGTCACCGTCCGCTTCGGGGGTGTTACCCAGACGCTTGGCCAGGGTGCCGGTGTCGTACTTGCTCAAGTACTGATCGCTGCCCAGCTCACGCACCCACTGCAACTGGCCGGACTCATGACCGATCTGCGCGATGAACGCTGCCATGCGCAAGCGGGTGATGATCGAGTACTTGCTCATGGCGGCGTTGAGAGCAGGAACAAAAACGCCGGCTTTAGCGCCGGCGTTGGGGAGGATTTGCAGCAGTTGCTGCGCTGTAATCGTCATGCCAGATATCTCCAGTGATGATGGGGGTTAAAGCTGCACAACCTTGAGCGGCTTTGTTTCTTTCTTTTTCTTGCCTTTGGCTTTCGCCTTACCCTTCTTGCCGCCGTTGCATTCGACCGTGGTGCTCCACCCGGACTGGGTAAACACCTGTTCGACCGAGTCCACCAGGTACTCGCCATCGAGGCCGACCTTGAAGCCCTGGGCATTGATCATGCGTTCAGCGAATAGATCGGTTCGGCCAGACATCTCCAGGCGCACACCGGCGGTGCTGCGGTTGAATGCCGCCAGACGCGCCTTGGCGGCCTGCTCGGCAGCGGACTTGTTCGGGTAGATGTGGCGATCGGTGTGCACCGGCGGCAGGCCGTCCGGTGAGTCATCGTTGCCCAGGTCGACGACCCGCAGCTTTCCGCTCTTCTTGTCCTGGTGCTTGGTCTGCACCGCCTTGTGGGTGCTTTTGTCCCCCAGTCGGAACTGATAGCGGCTCACGTCGCGGCGAGTGATGGTGACAGTACCAAGGGCCTTGCCGCTGGCGCTCTGCCCGGCCTGCCGAGGCAGCACCAGCAGCTTGCCGTCGGCCACCTTGGCCGTGCAGTCGTACTGCTTGGCCAGGCGGGTGATGAAGTTGAAGTCGGATTCATTGAGCTGATCGACCCGGGGCACCTTGGTGGTCACCGGGCACACTGGTTGCCAGCCATTGCGGGTCGCCACATCGCGCACGATCTGCTGCAGCGGGACGTTTTCCCAGCTCCCACTGCGGGTGGTCTTGCCACTGCCGCGCATGTCGCTGGCCTTGCCCCGGATCTCGATAGAATCAGGCGGCCCCGTCACCACGACCTCATCCACCATGTAGCGCCCAAGGCGGGTCAGTGACTGGCCGGCGTAGCCCATGAACACCTCAATACTGGCGCCACGGCTGGGCAGCGCCACCGCGCCGTCGCGGTCGTCGATGCGCAGCTCAAACTCGTCCGACTCTATGCCGGGCTTGTCCGAGGTGCGCAGGGTCAACAGCCGGTCATTGATCAGTGCGGTGATGTTCTTACCGTCCGCAACAATTCGGAATTCTGGTTTCACTGCTCATGCTCCAGAAATGGAAAACCCCGCACATGGCGGGGTCTGTAGGTGACTCTGACAATCAATCCCAGAGCAGTACGGAGGCATCGGTCTGGCTCGGCAACTCCGGCAGCACGATCAGCACCCCAGCCCGGAAGGGCTGGGGTTCGTCGGCCAGCCCCTGGTTGGCATCCAGCACCGCTTCGACACTACCATTCAAGTGCCCGTAATGCTGGTGACACAGGGTGTCCAGCAGATCCCCGTCAGACGTTCTGCATGTCGTCGCCATAGCTCACGAACTCCATTGAAAAGCCCTGCTTACGCGGGATGCCCCCGGCCAGCAGATGGCTCTGCTCCTCCTCAAGGCTGGTAAGGCACCAGGTGCCCAGCACCTCGCCATAACCCGTGATCAGGCTCAACGGCTGCAGGCGGCGCCCAATGCTGCGCAGTTTTTGCAACTGACCCAGTCCACCCTTGAACCCCGGAAACACCGCGCCCTTGAGGGTGATCTTGTCGTCGCCCTGTCCCACCGCCTGCTGCGCGATGCTGCGGGTCAGGCGTTCCTGGCCTGCCCAGCGGAACCCGGTCTGACGGCGCAGCCCTTCAAAGGCTGCGGTGTCGAGGTTGAAGTAAAAGGCTTCACCGGCAACCCGAGACGGCTGAATGATCAGCAAGTGCGGGAACGGCTTCACCGCCTCGGCCGCCGGGGTACCCATGTTGCCGAATGAACCGGTCGGGAGGATGTTGCCCAGGGACGGGCTGACCTGCCCACCGATCCGGTTGATCGCCGCGCTGGCCTTAGCGGTCTGCTCCTGCAGCGTACCGAGCCGCTGCTGGATCTGCCCCGCCGCCGACACGGCTTGGCTGTACTTGGCCGCCACCTCACCGACCACGGACTGCGCGGCGGTGATGCCGCGCAAGGTCCGCTGCAACTTGGCGCCCATCTCAGGCCCGACAAACGGGATGTTCTCCAGCTCCGAGGCAGCCCCGGTAATCTCGCTGATGGCTCCGTTCAGCGGGGTCAGCATGCCATCCGCACTGCTGCGGCCCGCCTCCCCCGCCTCGACCAGGGACTGGAACCCTGACTGCAGTTGTTCCATGTACGCCATGGCACCTCCTTAAACGTGTGGTTCGTCCGACAGCTGACGAGCCGCAGCCTGGCGGCTGTACTCGTCGAACATCCGGCGCATGTAAGGCTCAACCTCCCGGGCCACCTGAGCAGGGTCTTTAACGTCTCCCTGCACCGTGACCTGCAGGTTCGGCGAGAAAGCAAATTGCTGGTCGACCTTGGGCACCTGCTTCGCAGGTTCGGGCGCCTTGAGCATTGCGGGCACAGTTGCCGACGGCGAGGCGGTCCCCATGGAGCGCACCACCTGCCCCATCATCGGGGGTGTCTGTCCGGTCTTGAACGATTTCGCGATGTCACCCAGGACCGGAGGAATGTCCTTCCCAGCGTTGACCATCATCAGCGGCCCCGCTGCGGGCATTCGCTTGAGCGAATCGTCGGAACCAAACATGGCTTTGCCGGCATATGAGCCCAGGGCATGCCCGCCAAAGTAACCAGCCGTTCCCCCGATGGCGGCACCGATTGCCCCACCGATGGCCGTACCAAGCCCAGGCACGATGGAGCCGAGTGCGGCACCAGCGGCCAACCCCATTTTTGCCCCCACCAACGAGCCTGCTAAGCCTCCCGCCGCACCGCCATATCCTTCGGCCTTTTCATCACGGGTCTTGGCATTCTGGTAGGTGTCAGCAACCTTGAGGCCGGCGCTCAACACCGACAGCAATCCCACCCCCTTAATCGCTGGCGCTAGTCCCTTGAATAGGGAACCTGCCCCTTTCAGGGTCGCCGACCCTAGGCTCGCAGCCCCCTTGGCGGCACGTCCCACGCCACCAACGCTAAAGACATTCCTGAGCGCCTGGCCGACACGCCCGAACCGTCCCGCCCGTCCTGCACGCCCGCCCTTGCCGCCCTTGCCGCCTTTCTTGTCCTTGCCACCGTCGAGGTCGTAATCGCTACCGCCGCCACCCAACCCGCCGGCGTTGGTGACAAACACTCGCTGGATCACGTTCGGGTTACCCATCAACGAGCCTCGGGCCACATTGAGCATGCCCTTGCCGATCTTGAAGGCGTTGACCGCGAGCCCCAGGGCACTCAGCCCTGCGGCAACAGCGGTAAAACCTGCAATAACGGGGGGATATTTATCAGCGAGACCGGCCAAGGCATAACCCACCTTTGCCAGACCATCAGCGACACCATCTGTCAGCGGACGCAGCGCATCACCGATGCGGGTCATCGAGGCTTCCATACTGCTCTTGACCATCGACCACTTGGCGTTGGAAGTCTCCCGCGCCTTGTTCGCGTCCTGCTCGATCTTGGCCTGGCCATCGGTCTCCTTGATGGTGGTCATGTCCTCCTTGATCGTGCGGCCATACTTGATCTGCGCCAACAGACCGGCACTCGCACTCTTGTCGCTGACGATACCGACCAAGCCAGCCGACTCCAGCAGTGACGCCATGGCCTGGGCTTCCTCGGCACTACCGTCCGAGCTTTCGCGAATGCGTTTTTTGAGTGCCTCTACTTCCTTGGCTCTGGATGGGTCCTGCTTCCTGAGCAGTACATCGCTCAGCTTGATAAACGCATCGACCGGGTTGTCGGCCTTACCGTTTCTGGTGTTCTCAGCAAGAGACCCCACCAAGTCGATTCCCTCCTTGGCGAATCGATCTTGACTGGTGCTACTGATGATCGCGCTCAGCAGGTTGTCCATGTTGGTCGCGGCGGCGGCCGCGTCCTGGGTCTGCTTGTATTGCGACTGCAAACTGGCACCCAAAAAGCGCACCGCTTCAGGCCCCTCCATGCCCAACGTTTTGATGGTACCAAGCAAGCTTGGCATGTACTTGGCCATGTCCTTCGGACCAAACGCACCGATGTCGCCAGCTGCGGCGACTTGCCCCAGCATCGCCCCCATCTCCTCCTTCTTAACCCCGGCCTCCTTGAAGGCGCTAAACAGGGTGGCAATGGTTTCGGCCTCCATTCCCTGGCCATCGACCAAGTCCGCGATCAGCGGCGAGTAGTCAACCGACTCTTCCCACTCGATCCCCTTTTCGATCAGCCCACCCACGGCCTTGGCCAAAGCTTGTTGGCCCATCCCTTTCTTCGCAGCGACCTCAGAGATCTTGTCCGCCATCTGTTTTTCGGCGTCCGTGCCGGCGGTGTGGGCCCACAAGGCCATCTGCCGGATCTGCGCCTGATAGTCACCCGATATCTTGGTGGGGATGGCCACCATGCCGACCCCGGCCACTGCCTGACCGATACCGGATTTAAGACCCTCCTTGCCCTGCTGGATCTGGGTGTACCCCAAAGCCTTCAGTTCAGCACCACGGGCGACCTTTCCCAGAGCCTGATACTCCTGGTGCAACTTGTGCACCTGGATACCTTGCTTCTGCAGGGCGCTCAGATTGCCCTCTAGCTTGCGCAGCAATCCGTCCGCCGAGGCCGCGCCGGTGTCGTGGGCCTTCTTCCATTCATCCCGCAGGCGCATGGTTTCGCCGATGGTGTTCTTCAGCACCTTGGCCTTGTTGCCTTGTTCCTCCAGCTTCTTGATCCGGCCCTCAACCGTCTTGAAGGCAGCCCCCACCGTCGAACTGACGGCGCCGCCGATCACCAGCCCCAACGCCAGTTTGCTTGCCATCTGATTCACCTATGCCCGAGTTGATGGGCTCAGTCCGTGAGCCACCAGACCATGTCGGAAAACCTCATGGTCATGATTTCCTCGGCGGAGAAATGCAGTTCGCTCGCGAGCCGCTTCGCCGCCATCTTCATCACCGCCGGGTCAAAGTTCGTCGTCTTGCACCAGGCGAAAATAGCCGGCCTGCAGGCGCTGGTAATCCTTGAGGGTCATGCCCTCCAGATCCTTGGCGCCGACCTCGGCCAAGCTGGAGAACAGCATGAGTTCGCGTTGTTCGTCGTCACTGCCGGCGGCAGTGTTAGCGGCGCGCACATCGCGCACGGTGGGTGCGCGCAGGGTGACCTTGTCGCAGACCACGCCATTCATCTCCACCGCCTTGGTGAGGGTCACGACCACGCTCTCGGCGCTCAGGGTCATCCAGGCCGGTGTCTTTTTCGCTACTTGATTCATGGGTTTTTCCTTACAGGCCCAGGGCCGAACGTTGGGCGGCGAGCTGGTCGACGCCATTGATCACGCGCTTCATGCCCAGCGCATCGATCTCGTAGATGAGGCGGCCGTCGACTTCGAGCTTGTAGTAAGTCAACGCCACGTTGTGCTTGATCTCGGCCTTGTCGCCGGCCTTCCAGTCGCCCATGTCGACCTCTTTGAGCATGCCGCGCAGGGTGACAATCACCGGGGTGACCTTGCCCTTGAGGCCCTTGAAGGCGCCCCGGAACACGCCGTTGAAGGCGGTGCCGTCGGCCAGGCCGAAGAGCTTCAACGACTCGCGACGCACGCCGGTGGTGGTAAAGCCGGCCTCTTGTTTTTCCATGCCCATGTCCAGCTCCACCGGCACGTCCATACCGCCGGCCCGGTGCTCCTCGGTCTTGAGCGTGAGCTTGGGCAGGGTCAGGCTCGGGACATCACCCTGGAAGCTGATGCCATCGGCGAACAGGTTCATGTTCGCCAGGGTTTCGGGAATCATTGCCATTGCTGCGGCTCCTTAGGCGGCGGTGTCGATAACTTCGGTCAGCCATTGATTGGTGACCTCGACACGGAAGTTGGGGTTCTCGGCGGGTGGCACGTCGGTAAAGCGGATGTTCCAGTACACCTTGCCCTGCTCCAGCTGGCTGGCGGTGTTGAGTTCGGTGTCCGCGTAGACCTCGAAATTGATAATCGCGCCCTGGTTCTTCAGGTCGCGCATGAACGCCTGCAGGCCCTCGGTCACGTCCTTGACGTAGGTCGCGGTGATCGAACGGTCGACCGCCCACTTGTGCCCGTAGAGGATCGCGTCCATGACGATGTCCATGGTTCGCACCCGGGTGACGAACGCCCATTTCGGATCGCTCGACAGCGTGCGGTTGCCCCACAGCCGGAAGCCAGCGTCACGAATGATCGTGGTGATGTTGGCGTTGTTCAGCAGGTTGGCCCGGCAAGTCTCATCGCCGTCCAGAAACTCAATAGGCCGGGTGGTACCGGTAAGGCCGACGAACTCCTTGTTCGACGGCGAGGCCCAGAAGCCGTACTCGTTGTCGGTCCAGGCGAACAAGCCCGCTGCCCAGGCCGAGGCCGGCGCATCGACGGTCGCGCTCTCGCCGGTGTCCCAGTATTGAATGCCCGGGTCGACCAGATAGGCCCGCTTGGCGCCGAAGTTCTTGGCGTACTCTATGGCCGCCTCGTCGGTGGTGTTGGGGCCGTCGAGGATGGCCAGGCCGCGCAGCTTGTCGGCCAGGGCCACCAGGGCTGTGCCGACCGGCAGATTGGCGCTGTGCTTGGGGGTCACCAGCAACCGCGGCTGGGCGTTGAAACGGCTCTTGCCGTCCAGCAGCGCCTGCAGGCCGGTACGCTTGCCACTGGCCAGCACCCCGCCGATGATCGCCGAGGTCTGCTGCGCAGCGTCCTGAACCTTGGCCACACCGCACGCCACGATCACCGCCTTGGCGCGCTGGTAGATGGCCTTGCACGCCTTGGTGATGGCCGCATCCGGGCCCCAGGCCGCGATGGCCTCGCGCTCGTTGGTGATCAGCAACAAGTCGTTGGCCTTAGCGCTGAAGTCGGGGCCTTCGGTGAAGGTGTCCACCAGGCCGATGATCGAGGACGACGGCAGCGAGATAGTACGCGTGCCGGTGTCCACATTGGTGACAGTAACGCCGTGAAAGAAACCACTCATGGATAAGCTCCAGAAATGAAAAAGCCCCGCATGAGCGAGGCCGTGGGAGGAACATGCGCCGAAGCGCGTGAAAGAAAACGCCCCGTCGGTGCGGGGCGTTTACTCGGTTTGCTCGGCGATCCAAGGTGGTGCCACCGGGCGGTGCTCGATCTGCGGAAAGTCCGAAGACTGCGGCCAGTCTCGAAGAGCCTGAATGTAGCTCAGCAACTCCTTGAACTGCTCCGCATCAATGCTCGTCGGTGCTTCGATTTCCAGTTGATCCCGGTGCCGCTCGCGCAGCCACATGACAGATGCCAATTCTGCATCGCGCCACTGGCGTTCCTGTGCTGCTGGATCCGGAAGCACCTCGGGGGCATCGATCAGATAGGGCAAACCCTGTGCATCGTGAGCACGGACCATCCCAGGGGCCGGGTTAGCGATCACCGATAGATAGAGCGCTTCGGGAATTTCAACCGCGTCGCCTGGAATCGCTGTATGCAGCCCACGCAAGTAAGTTGTTTGAGTCGTCTTGCTATAGAACCTGTTCATGCCACTACCCCAAAATTTTATCGGCCGACTGCAAAGTACTTCGGAGTTACGTTCCCCGTCCCGCCGCTATTGAATAGATTGCAAAACGCTCTGAAACCATCCTTTGTTTCAGAGTGAGTCTGAACCATGCTGTCAAAGTTTCCTGTCGCCGCGTGCGCAGTCGAAGCGATAACAACAAAGCATTCAGACGGAAACGATATTGGGAACGAAATGAGCTGTGCATCTGCAGCAGAGTTTCCACCAGCCTGCGGGACGCCAGTACCCCACTGAAAAACAAGACCGCCAAGCCAGACCGGGAAAGCAATGTATCCATTGGCGGTGAGACTTATAGCGAAGCCGAGGCGTAGCTTTTTCGGCGTCACGATCACAGAGTCATCCCCCCCCGCCGCCATTTGGTCCGGGGTTGCCACTTTCGCCGTTCCTCGATTGCTCTCTGTCGCCTGGGCCGCCAGCGGGGCCAGAGCTGCAACGTCAATGTTTCCCTGATTGACCGGGGCACTCCACGCTTTGATGCACCACATAACCGCCAGGTTGCGTGGTCGGGTTTCGCCGCCGCCAGTCGCTCCTGTTTTATATGTACTTGCACCATTTTTAAACGGCTTGAAGTTACCGTCTGCATTCTGCGTGTAAGTGAAGTTTATTGATCCTTCGAGAGTGTGATCGTGAGCCTTCAATTCGTCAGCCTGCCAACTGCTGAGAGCACGGCCAGAATCCACACCGCGCCCATGGTCCCAGCCCCGCAAGAATTCACCCCGGGATTCAGGCAGCCTGAAGTTACCGGCGCCCTCGTCGCCCCTGTTGAACGTGGTCCCCAGGTACGCCGCAAGGTCGGGATAAGCAGCACTGCTCTTCACACTGCCATCGATCTCAAGGAACCCCGGTGGCACGCTGGCTCTGGGAAACGCCACCATCGAGCCCACCGGTAACGACGACGCCTGGGCAACCAGGGCCTCGATCTCAGCCTTGGTGTAAGTGTCGGTAATGCCATGCCCTGCCAGGGTGGTCGGGTTGGTCCCGGCGATCACCCGACCGTACTTGTCGACCGTGACATTGGCATAGGAGCCCACGCTTACACCGGTTCGCCCCGTCGCCATCTCGAAGGCCAGCGGCGTGGTGCCGAGGACAATCGGCCCGTCGGTGACCAACTGCCAGACGCTGTCGCCGTTGACCGTGCCTGTCTCGATGCTGACGAATAGCCCGGGGGTGACCTCCAGACTGGTGTCAGCATCCTGGGCACGTTTCCACACGCCCGTCGACGACACGACATACAGCCCGTTGTCCTTGGCCTGGGCCTGGTTTTTCACCAGCACCCGGGCATCGGCCGACAGCAGCACGCCGTCGATGGTCTGAATCCCGCTCAACGCGATGTTGGCCGTGGTGGCCACCAGCGCCGAGTGCTTGAAATCCAGCTTGGCCAGCGCCTCGATCACCGCATTGTCGACGTACTCGCGGGTAGCCAGGACCACCGCTGGGTCGATCTTCAGCACGATCTGCGCGGTGTTGGCCACGATGAAGTTCATGCGGATAACCTGGGTCTTGCCGGTGCCTTGGGCCAGCAGGGGCTTGAAGCTCGGCGCGCAGTTGGCCACCGCCACCAGATCACCGTCGGCATCGAACAGGCCGATCTCCCGAATCCAGCGACCGCCCACATCAGACGGGATCACCTGCTCGGTGATGATGATGTTCGGGTTCGCCGGGTCAGTGCGTACCTGGTTGACCGGAGCCCGGCGCCATTCGTTGATCAGCTTGGTCTGGGTCCGGTTGGGGATGGGGTCGGCTCCGTTGGCATCACCCACCGCCATTTCCTTGAAAGTCCAGGGCACACCGAGCGCCGTAGCGTTGGCTTGTTTCGCCTCGCCTACCGCCGTGAGGATGGCGAAGAACTGACTGTTAGAGTCGATCATGGGTACACGTCCAGGGTGTCTATTTCGTCAATGCACACGACCTGGCCATAACGGCCGGTCACTTCGATATCGCGGGGTGTCGGGGGGTAAACATCGATCACTTCGCCCTGGTCCACATAGGCGCCGTAGCCGATCACCCCTGAGGTTTCCAGGCTGATGGCCAGGCCGGTCATGTGCCGGCTGACGGGCTTGGCGTCGTCGATCAGCCGGGTCAGTTCCTGATACATCTCCTCGGTGATGCCGGTATCGAGCACGCCGACTTTCAGGGCAAAGGTGGCCGGTTCACCGGCAGGCACCGTCTGCCACCACTCGACCACCTCGATCAGGTAGCCCAGCGGCTCCACCACCCGGCGCAGCGCGCCGATGGTGCCCTTGCGGGCATGAATGAAGTGGGCCGCCCTGATCGCGTTGCGCTTGACCGTCTCGGACCAGCGCGGGTCCCAGCGATCCACCGACCAGGCCCAGGCCAACTGGGGTAGCAGATGCACCGGACAGGTCGCGGGGTTGTACAAGGTGCGCAGCACAATCGAGGTGTCGCCGGCGTTCGCAGCCTCAAGGGCCCTTTCCAGCGGCGTACTGTTGATCGGCAATAGGCTGGTCATATCAGCCTCCCAGCGTGACGCTGTAGCCGGTGCAGTACGCCGCCTGCGCCCGGGTCGGGGCAATGTCTTGCCACCCTGGCAACTCGACCCGGGCCACGCCAGGCACATGCAGTTGCGCATCAATGGCCGAACGGGCCACCTCGATGCCCAGGCGCCGACGTGGGTTGACCCAGGCGGCCAGCTTGCGCTCAGCCTCAGCCAACGCGGCATCACTCTCCGGCCCCGGGCCCTTCATGTGCAGCACCGCGTCAATGCGATACGGCAGCACCTGGGCACTCTGCACCGTGACCCGATCCCCCAGCGGCCGCACGTCCTCATCGTTAAGGGCTGCCGCGACTGTCGCCAGCAGGTCGGGAGCGGCCGCGCCGTCACCTTCCAGGCTCAGCACCGTGACCGTCACGCAGGCCGGCGACGGGCTTTCGGCCTCGGCATCGGCCACCAGGGCCGAGGCATTGCGCGCATGCAAGATGTAGCTGTTACGGGGCCCTGCGGTGGTCAGCCCCTCATAGGCCAACTGGACACGCTCGCGCAGTGCGTCGTCAGCTTCCTTGACCTCCTCCACCGGCGGCACCGCCTGCGAATCACCGGCCTGGATCACCAGGCGCTGCAAGTTCACGTTGACGGCCAGGTGATCCAAATCAGAGCCCTTGGCATGGGCCAGCAGCAGCGCCTTGGCAGCATCGTTGACCCGGGCCCGCAGCTGCATATCCCCGTAAGCCGACAGCTCCAGCTGCTTGGTGACCGGGTCGCTCTCCAGGTCAGCAGTCCAGTTCTCGCCCATGTGCCGGCGAAAGGTTGCCAGCTTGGCCTGGTACAACGCTTCAAAGTCCAGGGCTTCCAGCACCTGCGGCGCTGACAGTACCGACAAGTCCAGCATGCTCATGCCGTTACCTCCAAAACCGCGTTATTGCCCAGGTACTGACCGACCAGCTCGAAGCTGATCTGGCCGCCCACCACCGCTACCACCCTCACCCGCTCCAGCTTCAAGCGTGGCTCCCAGCGCAACAGCGCCCGAGCCACCTCGGCCTGCACCGCGCTTTTCCAGCCGCCGCTCACCGGCAAGTCGACGTAGCGGCGCAGGTTGCTGCCGTACTCCGGCCGCATCCGCCGGCTACCGAGCGGCGTGGTCAGGATGTCCTCGATGGACTGCCGCACATGCTCGATGCCGGACAGCGGCTGGCCGGTGCGGCGATCCATTCCGATCATCGCGTTACTCCTGCTGCAGATCCGGATGCTTGCTCAGGTACTCCAACGCAGTGCTGTCACCGGTGGGAGCGGATACCCGACCCTGGGCCACGGCCAGCTGACGGCCGTCCGGCAGGATCAGCACCCGGGAGGTGTAGAGGATGTCGCGGAACACTGTAGGGCCGGCGCTGGCTGATGCGTCGGTGAGCTTTTTTGAGGTAGTCATGATTTCTCCGTGTATAAAAAATCCCGCGTACAACAGGCTTCCAGCTAAAGCTGCATAGCTTTGAGTAGATCAAACTAACGTGCCCTCCATTAGCTGCAATTGAGAGGCAAATAGAAACGGCACCAGGAGATGCAAGCGCCACTCAAATTTTTCTGGACTAAATTTTGTTACTACTCAGCAAGTGAGCCGTAGGTGATCTATATAGGATTAAGGAGTCTACTTCCTTACGGTTTAGACTCAGCTTAAAAAGGCGTCTTAAACTCGCAAAAGGAAAGGCTATGATTATAAAAAACGCCATATGCATCAGCTTGTCCTTACTGATGACAGGCTGTATTAACTTCACCTCTCCCGCCCGAAGCTCAAAGCTCCAGGCATCGTCAAGTTACTGGTTTGATTACGACGCATCTCGACGCGGGGCGTTTCTTGTACCAGATGGCACGAAGATCAAAATCTGCGCGGAGCCCCCACCAGACGTTGCACTAAGCTTGGTTTCAAAGCTCGAAGCCGATGTGAAAAAAGACGGCGTTGGGGAGGTATCAGGAAAAACCGAGTTCAATACAACAGTCGTAAAACTGGTGGAGCGAACTCAAATGACAATGCTCCTACGTGAGTCTCTTTATCGACTTTGCGAACAGTCCTTGGGACAGAACTTTACGTCCGCCGAAATACTTAAAGCTTATGAAGACACTGTGCAAGCGGCAGCTGACATAGCCAAGGCAGATTTGATAAAAGCGCAGGAAAGCCTAGTTAAATCCGAGACAGTACAAACCCTTGTTAACCAAGGAAAAAGCCCCGTAGAAATACAGGAACTTCTTCAGCACAACTAGGGTGCTTGTCTATACGTAGATTTAACAATCAGCCAATGATTCCTTACCCCACTAGTGCAAAGTGGCAAGTCAAACAAAATGAAAGGAACAACCGCCGGAAGTGCTCCGCACTCCGGCGTATCCTTTTAATGCTTATGATTCGCTGTATTGCCGGCGGTATCAACAATTCTGCCGCCGCCATTGATGTCACCAGCAACACTCAATGCTCCAACGATTTGGACATTTCCCTCAAGGGTGATTTCTCCTGCTAGCAGGATGGTTGAGGCCTTGCCAGCAATCGAGTCGTCAGTAACCACCGCCGAGCTGCCGCCAACCTGAATGGTCACCGTGCCGCTGGGCAGGTTGATGCTGTAGCTCTTAGTCTGCCAGTCGTAAACCAGCGAGCCACCATCGTCGAAGCGCCAGACTTCGACGTGGTCGCGGTTGTCTGGCTGCGCACCGGCGTTACCGTACAGGCCAGGCACAAACGTACCTTGTGCTGGTTCACCGCTGGGGCTGATCAAAGCCCCCTGCTCACCCAGACTCGGCGCCCGCCAGTGCCGAGCCTTGCCGGCGGCCTGGCTATGCCAGCGGACCCAGGCGCTGGTCCAGCCGGCGCCGTCAGACACCCGCACCGTCCCACCAGCGAGATCGACACCGACCACACTGCAAGGGATGATCAGGCCCGCGATCATGCGGTCATGTGCAGCTGCAACGTAGCCACTCATGGCTGGACCTCGACACGGACACCCGGGGCATCCTCTCCCAGGTTGAGTTCAAGGACGCCCGCCGGCTGATCCGGCCATGGCCATTCCTCTTTGCCGAGGTATATCCCCTGGGTCCACTCCACGACCCAGACCGCGTACCCATCCAACTCGGGACGCGTCCAGTCCTGGGCCGACCGCACAAACTCTGCAGCGGCCACCTCGACACCCCAGGTTTGCATGCGCAACAGCACCGCAATCTGCGAAGCAACAAAGGCCGCTTGCTGCTGACACTGGGGTAGTTCAGATCCCACGATTACTCGCGCCTCAAAGCGAGCCTCCAGCGCCGTTTCGCCAGTCATCTGATCGCTACCTGGCTCCAGCTCCACCAACTCAATCACCACCGCCGGGATCGCCACACGATCCAACAGATCGGGCATGACCGCGACATAGGCCAAGCCAGGGATGGCATCACGAATGTGTTGCTCTATCGCGCAGTACAACTGGTCCAGGCTGAAAGGTTCATCAGGCACGTTTGCCACCTCGCAGATACTTCTGCAGCTCAAAGTTCATTTCCTGCTCGAGGATTTCCAGCAGCCTTTCATCAGCACGCCTGACCCACTCATCAAAGATCGGCCGCACGTCATCCAGCGACACCTTGGCCTTGGCCAGGGGGAAGCGGTTGTCGTTCTCGTTGATGAAGCCTGTGCGCCGCTTTCCCTCCCGTGTTTCGGGGTAGTCGCTCGGGTCGTAGTGCTTGCTGCCAGTCCGAATCCAGATATCGGCCTGGCTGCCATAGACCTTCTTGAAGAAGGCCCCCTGATAGCGCCGCCCCGCGACCGACACACCCGAGCGATTCTGACGGGCTCGACCGATCCGGCTCGATTCAATCGGGTTGATACCGAACCAGAGCTTGCCCTGGCCATTGCTGTTGATGGGGTAAGCCCGCAAACGCTGGCGAACCGCCCCGACCGCAATGCGCTCCTTGCTGCTGACAGCCCGGGCAATGTAGGTCCGCAACCAACGCAAGGTCTTGTTTATCGCCCGGCGCTGGGCGGCTGCCGCTGCCTTGGGCACCACAGCCGCAAAGTCCTTGAACGCCTGCAGATCGACGGCCGAGGGCTGCAGCGTGATCATGCCTTCGCTGGCTGATTGCCGAGCGTAGCTGCCGATGCTCATGGATTGATCCTCAGAATAAGGCTGACCAGGCCGTCGCCTCCGGGCTCGATCAGAACCAAGGTGTACAGGCCACCTCCATCGTGCGCGGGCAGATCGATGCGCACCTGCTGACGTACCTCTACCCCCTCGGCATCCGATACACGGATCACCAGATGTGGCTCGCGCAGGCCCGTATTCATCTTGCCGAGCTTGGGTTGCAGCCAAGGCGCCGAGAACATCCCCAGCACCTCGCGCCCTTCGATGTAGGCCGTATCCCCCAGCGCCTCGAACACCGCATCGTCAACATCGGCGACCAGCTCGCGAATGCCCACGGCTACATCTCCAGCAGGATCTGAGCCAATGGCCGCGTGCACAGGTGCAGCGGGTTCGACTGCGCTTCACCGGCCATGCCCTTGCCGAAAGGCATCGGCTCGATCTTGCTGTAATACGGCAGGCCCTCGGTGTTGACCGTCTCCATGTAGTCGGCCGGGGCAAACACCGAGATGTACAGATCCGGCACGCCCTCGGGAATCAGCAGCGCCTTGTCATCATGAACAAAAGAAACCCCAGCAACCTTGCCGCGATAGCGCTCCCAGACGATGCCACCGAACTCGAAGCTCTCGCGGGCATCACCCCGCAGTGCTGCAGCCTGCTGGGTGTTGAGGAAGGTTTGCTTGACCTTCTCGTGGACGATCAGCTTGTTCCAGAAGTTCTTGCCACAAAACGCCCGTGCTCCGGTGCTGGTGATACTGCCCAAGGCATCTTCTTGCAGGTCCAGGGCCTCGCCGCATTTGACGCGGATTTCAGTGGCAGGATCGTTGAGCCCCATCGGCATCTTTTTGCGAGTCACCCCAAAGGTCTTGTAGATGTCCAACAGCACCGTCTTGCCGTCCGCATCGAGGATCTGGCCGTTCAAGGCACCCATGCGCTGGAATTCGTGGGTGGCGTCCAACTGTCGACGGCACTTGGCCAGGCGTTTGTTAACCAGGTCCTGCACCGACTGCAGCTCACTGCGAGTACCGAAAGCGCGGATGCCCTGGATCTCGTCGGCCTTGATGGCAAAGCGTTCCGGCAGGTGCACGGTGTTAAACGGGATCAGGTTGCGCTTGCTACCAGCGACCACCAGGCCCGAGGTGCCACGCTCGCCCGCAGGGACCAGCGCGAGGGTGTCGCCGTCCTTCTCGATCTGCACCGTCAGGGTGGTAATACCCTGCTCCTGGAACAGGCCCAGGCTGCTGATACGACCCGGGAGATACTCCTGATCGTTGATCGCCGCCGTCAGCGAAGAAACAGAAAACGCGTCGTCGTTGAAAATCCCAATGTCAGCCATGAAGCAATCTCCAGAAAGCAAAAAACCCGCAAAGGCGGGCTCGGTAAACGAGGGTGAATCGTCTTAGCGGACGATCACGAAATGAGTCGCCAGGGCCTTCTCGGCGGCTGGGTCCAGGCCGGTCAGGTGCGCTTCGCTGACCTCGGCCAAACGCACCACAGCGCGACCGCGACGAACCACATCCGACTCACCCAAGGGGCCATAGAGAATGGCCTGGGCGTTTTCGCTACCGTCCTCGGCGGTCGGTTTGTAGGGGGCAAACTCACCGGTAGCCACCACCAGGCCGAGGATCTGCCCCGGCTCCAGAGCTGGGCCCGCCGCCACGTTGATGGCTTCGCGGGAAATGGTGCCGGCCCCTTCGGACAGCAGGAATTCACCCGCATGCATCGGCTCACGTTGAATGGTCATGGTCTACCTCCTTTTGCGGATGGGTTTCGTGCGGCCTGGCGAGCAGCCCAGATGGAGGGCTGATCAATCTGTTTGGCCTGCACTTTGGGTGGTGGATCTGCTTCAAGCGGCAGGCTGTTGTCGATCTCGAAACCCTTACCGCTGCCCACAAGCTTGTCGAACAGCCGCGCCCGCACAGCGGCAGCATCCAGACCGGCCGCCACATACTCGGCACTGAACTCAGGCAAACGAGCGGCCACGCACAGGTCGTTGATGGCTTTGGCCCGGATCAACCCCGCCTGGACAACGGCCTCGCTTTCTAGCTGGGTGGATTTCAATAGCGGCTCGATCAGATTGCTGATACCGGCAGCCGTGCAGCGCTGGGTGACCAGCAGCGCAAGCTGTGCGGCATCCACCACCGGAGCCGGCTCTGGCGGATCGGCTGGCACCTGCGGATCTGGCTGCGGCGCTTCATCCAATTGGGCCAGCAGCTCAGCCGGCGCATTGTGAAAGCGTTGCAGCGCCGCGCCCTGGCCCAAGCAAGCTTTGACCGTGACGCCGTCGCCCACCTCGTCCGCCAGGCCAAGGGCCACCGCCTCATTCGCCGTCAGCCACGTCTCGGCATCAACGAGGCGCCGTAGCTCCTCCTCATCGATATCCGGCGCCTTGGCCTTGTAGGCGGCAATGATGGCTTCCATGGTCTGGTCGAGCACCTGGGCCACCTTGCGAAAGTCCTCGGCATCGCCCGAGGCGTAGGTCCAGGGGTTGTGAATCATCAGCATGGCATTGGCCGCGATCACCACCCGGTGAGCGCCGCACACAGCAACGCTGGCAGCACTCGCGGCCAGGGCGTCGATACGGCCGGTGCAGCGTTCCCCCAGCCGCGACAGCGCGTTGTGAATGGCCAGGCCGTCGAACAGGTCACCGCCGATGCTGTTAAACGCGGCAATCACCGGAGACGCCCCGTCGTCCAGGGCCCGCAGATCCTGCACAAACTGATTGGCCGTCACGCCCCAGGTACCGATCTCGCCATAAACGAAGACTTCAATGCTGCGCTGTTCGGCCTCGCCGCTGGCCCGCAGGGTGTACCAGGATTGGTCCTTGACCGGCACCAGCTTGCCGGCCTTGTCGTAAACGCGCACCTGCGCTTTCTTGCTCATGGTTGCTCCTTGTCGTCGACAGGATCGACGACTTCGTGAGTTCTGTAATTGAGTTTTAGGCGCTCGGCCCTTTCCTGATCCGCCGCGTTCTCGGCGTCGACCGTTTCCGCGTCGTAACCCGTGCGCAGCACCATCTCACTGCGCGAGGCAAAGCCGGCCTGCACTTCCATGCGTCGGGCTTGAACGTCCTGCACTGGCTGGATGTAGGCCCAGCCTTGAGGCACCCAACGGGTACGCAGGTAATCACGGCGCCGTTGCGCGTAGTCCTCCAGCTGCAGCGCCCCCGAAAGCACGGCCATATCCATCCAGGCCGCCCGGACTGGGCGGCACAGCTGGTGCACGTAAACGCCGAACTGCAATTGCTCAAGGCGGCGCCGAAACTCGTTGAGCACCACCCGCAGCGCCCGGTCGTTGATCTCGCGCATGTCGCCCGTGAGGATCTCGTAGGGCGTGCCGGTACCCGCTGCGGCAGCCATCAGTTGCTGCCGCATGAAGTCGGGGTAGTTGTTGCCCGCGTCCGGCGGCTTGGAAAACTCGACCTCCTCACCCGGCCCCAGCTCCTGCATCGTGCCCGGCTCCAGCGCCACCATCGGCGTGAAACCATCGCGGTCAGTCGTCAGAGGGTGGCCGGTGACTGGATCTCGCGGCGCCGGCCCCGTCTCCGGCGTCGGCCGCGAGATGAAACCGGCGAACAGGTTCGCCACCTCCTGCCGGAACAACACCGCATCGTCGTAGTTGTCGAGGCTGCGCAGGCGCTTGAGCACCGGCGACAAACGCGGAACACCGCGCAGCTGGCCCGGCTCTATCGGTTCGAAGATGTGCAGCACCTGGGACGCTGGCACCCGTACCAGCTGGTTGTAACCGCCGTTCAATGACGAGGAGTCCCCCGGGTGCGAGCGATACATCCAGTACGCCACCCGTTTGCCCGTGGCGTTGAACTCGATCCCGGCTCGAATGACATTGCCGTCGCGGGTGCTTTCAAACTTGTCATGAGGCACGAACTCCGGCGCCAGCAGTTGCAATTGCAGCGGCACCGCCAAGCCTTCGTTCAGACTGCGAGGACGCAGGCGCACAAAGCATTCGCCCGACGTCTCGACCGTTCGAGCCGCCAGGGCCTGCAGGCCATAGAAGTCGGTCAACTCGTCGGCATCCGACTCATCCACCCAGTCCTCCCACAGCTCCTGCAGCAGCTTGCGCAAGTCGTGGTCATCCGTCCGTGGCCTGGGGTTGATCCCGGTGCCAATCAGGTTGCTGACCCGCTTGTCGATCACGTTGAACGCATACGGGTCGTTGCGTACCGCCGCCCGCGAACGCGAGCGCAAATTGCGCAAGGCCGGGGTGTTGATGGTGTTGATGCCGTTGTCGGGGGCATCCCAGCCCGAGGAGCGGCGCCCCTCTCCGGCGCCCTCGTAACTGGCCTTGATATTGGACGGCAGCAAGAAACCGTTACGGGTCAGCGTCGGAAAGTGGCGAGCCATTACAGTCCCTTGCCTCCATGGAAAAGCCGGATCACACGAGCGCGTGGTCCGGCGGCTGCACTCAAGCTGCCCCGGATCTCCTCGCGGGCCCTGAGCAGTTCATCCACCGTGCGGTACTCCACGGTGCGGTCGCCATAGCGCACGGTTTTCTCACCGCGAGCGATAGCGCCCTCGATAGCGTCGAGGTGTTTCTGGGTAAAGGACATATCAGCGTCTCTTCAGATAGCCGCTAGTAGACATACGGCGTTGAGGGGGTGGAGCTGCTGGCCGGGGCATGACCGCTGGGGCGCTCGGCTGAACCACCGGTTCAACGACAGGAGCTGGTTTTGGCTCATCAGAAACAGACTCCACCTGCGCAGGTGCAGCGGTTGCTACTTCATCGAACAGCCCGGACTGGGCCATGGCCTGCCGCACACGGTCCCAATCAGATTCAAGGTAGCGATTGATGCCCAGGTAATGCGCCATCGCCAGGCAATACACCATCAGGTCGAGTGCCTCGTTCCGGTCGGCCTTGCCCTTGACCCACTCGATGCGCTTGTGGCCTTTGACGTAGCGCGCCACCTTGCTCTCGGCCACGCACTGGTCAAAGAACTCATCGGGCAAGTCATTGGCAAAGTGCAAGGCACCCGGCCCGCCCTCGAAGGGATAACGGTTGTAGATCCAATCCTTGGCGGTATCGGTACCAACAAACCACAGCTCCGCGCCGTTGCGCTCGGTCTGCCCCTTCCAGGTCACGTCCACCATCGACGGCCGCTGAGCGATCACTGGCCGGCCTGGCTTGCTCGCGCCCTTGATGGCGAAGACGTTGCGCCAACGACGTAGCCGACAGAACTGATAAACCTCATCTGTGTGATGGCCGCCCGAGTCGACACCAGCGGCAAGGATCGCCAGACCGACGCCGCAGAGGTGCCGGTAACGTGCCTTGAGCTTCTCATCCAGCACCGCCCAGGTCTGCTCGTTCGCCGGGTCACCCCAGATCACCTGGTGGTCGATCACCCAGCGCTCCATGCCAACACCGAAGCCCATCACCATCAGCTCCAGGCGGTTGGCCTGGACGTCGACAGCGGCGGTCAGCATCAGCACACCGGCTGGCATCGACCCGAGGCAATAGCTTTCAAGGCGTGCCCGATCCCGCAGCACATGAGCCTTAGTCTGCTCTTGCGCGCTGTCCCACACCTTGGCAAGCCGGGTGTTGTAGAACACCTGCATGGGCTCCAGATCGCCCTTGGCTTGGGCTTTCTTGGCCTTTTCGAACTGCCGCGCCAACGTGCGCCAGTCCATCCAGCCTGGTGGCGAGTACAAGGCGTTGAGGTGGAAACCAACGGTTTCGCCATCGCCCTGAGCATGCGAACGCCACTCGCCCTGGGCCAGCATCCAACCCTTGTGATGCTCCTCGATCAGCACGTCACACTCAGGCCCGGCACACTGGTAATGCGCCATGGTGAAGTCCGCCGAGTACAGCAAGCGCTCCCACTCCAACACCTGCCGGTGCCCGCAATGCGGACAGGGCACGTAGTAGTAACGTTGGTCGCTGGACTCGAACAGATCGCTGATCCGCGAGGCCCCCTTGATCGTGGGCGAGCTGGAGAAGTAAAACTTGGCGTTGCGGCCGAAGGTACTGCCCCGGGTTTCCGCCAGTTCGATGGGGTCGCCCTCCTCGCCGACATCCACTTCCCAGCGGTCGACCTCATCGCCGTACACATAGCGAGCCGAAAGCTCGGCCAAGTTGGCCGCAGACCCCGCCGTCGT
Source organism: Pseudomonas sp. 3MA1 (assembly GCF_029237275.1). Taxonomy (NCBI): domain Bacteria; kingdom Pseudomonadati; phylum Pseudomonadota; class Gammaproteobacteria; order Pseudomonadales; family Pseudomonadaceae; genus Pseudomonas; species Pseudomonas sp. 3MA1. The sequence goes on from NZ_JAACFX010000003.1 coordinate 138,738, forward strand.
CACATACAGCGACCCGCCTTCAAACTCCTTGGTGTCCATGGTGTTGCGTGAATCCCGCGAGCGACTTGACGCCACTCGCTCGCGCAGCACCGGCGTGGCCTTGATGGTCTTGCCGATCCGTGAAGACACCCGCTTGGCCAGGCCCAGGCTGGGCAGCAACGTCAGGATGTTGGACGGCGCCATGTGGATCAGGCCACCGATCCAGTTCAAGGCGATCTGGGTTTTCATCAACTGCGAGGCCACCATGGTGACCACGCGCTTGCAGGGGTGAGCCGGTGACAGGCAGCGCATGGGCTCCCGGGCATAAGGCGTCCGCGAGGTCCGGTACTGGCCCGGCTCAGCGGCGCCGGTATCGCGGGGGATGCGCATGTACTCATCCGCCCATTCATCAATCCACACGTCTGGGTCCGGCATCAGCCCACGGAAATAAGCCTCGCTGTACACCTCGGCGCCGTCAGGTCTGCCCGGGGTCATCGATCACCTCCCAGTTGGAATCAAGCGTATGCCCAAGTTTTTCGCGTGACATCCGCGTAGCCTCGTCGAGCCGGAGCCGTAGAGCGGCACTCAGGTGTCGCTCGATCTCCCAGGGATCAGTCATCGAGGCCAACTCTGGGGCCAGTTGCGGCGGCATACCCATCAGCGTGTCGCGCAGCATGCGACCCACGCTGTGCGCACCCGACCGCACTGCCGCGATATCCACCAGGGAGCCTTGCGCCTTGTGAAACTCAATCTCCGCCAGCTGGGCCAGGTAGTGCTCCCGGTGCGCCCTGGCCTTCTGAAAGTCCGCAGGCTTGCCTGAGCCGGTAAGGGGCTGCGGCGGCGCAGCCGTGGAAGTCGGCTCGGCCAGGGGGGATAGTTGGCTATGAACGTCGCGCTGTATCCGCTCCTGTTGGTGACGAGCGGCAACACCGGCCTTGCTGGGGTCAGCGGTTTCGAGGATCAGTGACTCGGTGGCCTGCACATCGACCTTCTTGCCGTCCGGCGAAAGCACCAACCGGTTGTTGTCTTTTAGCCAGGTGATGTAGCTGGGCGACCTGCCGATGCGAGCTGCGAAGGCGCTCTTTGACAGGTAGGTTGGTTCTGTCATGAGCCCTCCTTTTTCAACGACTTTTCAATCGAACCTTTCAATTTCAATGGATTGAATTTCAGTAAGCTGGCAGCCCTGCCGCTAACGAAGTCACGCGGGTTCCCGACCCCGTGTCCTCGGGAGCTTCCCAGGGTCCCCGCCGGTTTTCCGGGCGCCCGCCCCTGCCCCCTTTACAAAGACGGATATCGATGTGCTCACTTCAGCAGCAGAGAAACCACGTAGCCGAGTACTTGTGTAGGGGTACGCACCCCGGGGGATACCCGAAACCAGTGGGTCACTCCAAAGCCAACAGAGCGCCTCTACAACCCACCTTTTTTTGCACAGTTATCGATAAACTAGTCAACATCAAAAATCCCTCAATACATCAAGGACGCAACGTGTTCTGGAAAAGAGAAACGAAAGTTAAAGTAGAGCTCTCATCTCCTATAACCATCAACTACCCGAATTGTACAACTCAACAAACCGAGACCAAGGTAAGCCCAGGAGAACATAACTCCGACAAAGAATTCACACTAAAACTAATAATCAGTATCGCACTTACCATACAGGCGTTTTTCTTCATAGCGGGATATTTAGGCCTTACTGTCTTCTTCGAACAGTATGGAATAAAGACAAGTGAACTTGACCTGACCAATTCAGCAATTTTAGCCGAAGGATATCGACAGACCCTAAGTTACCTAGCAGGGGATGATAACTCGTCAATTATTAGTGCTTTTTTCACCTTAGCTCCATTCCTAATAATATCTGCCGTTATCACCTACCTTATAACCGATCGCAGTGCACCATGGATCGTATTCATGAACAGAGCCGGCTTAGGATGGGCAATATTATTTCTTTTATTTTACCTTCCAGTTATAGGATTACTGCATAGCATTGAAGCCACAAAAAAAGGCATTCAGGAGGAAACTGGCCTACATGCAACCTCCGGATTAAGCCGTGACCAAACCATTCCGATCCAAGGAGGCGAAAAATTTTCCGGGCAACTCATAGCAGCAGATACGAAAACTACCTTTCTTCTTTCCAATCACACTGTCTACAAGATTGACAATGCAACCGGTCGAGTTCTTAGGCAGATACTTCTCAAAGAAGATCCAGTTAAAGCGTCTGCTGGAGATTGAATCCTTGAGGTCCATTCCCTGTATGAAGGGATTGAACGTCAATTACTGCTAAGCAGTACCACTACCGGGCGGCTGATCCGATAAACCAATCCGCCGGGCGGCCCAACGCTCGTAGAGACCAATCGCAACATCGGCACCCGCCATCGCGGTTAAGCAGCCGAAGGCGCCCGCCGTCCAGACCGAGACGCCGGCCCCAATCAACAGCATCATGGCCGACAGCCCACAGACAATGCAGGCACCAGATCGCAACACCAAACGCCGCAACAACACCCATCCCCGGGCGCCCGCCTTGTCCGCACGCCACATTTCACCCGACACCCCACCGACCAGAGACAATACGATCACCATCCAGATCGGCATCTCGACTAAAGCCTGTTGTTCGCTATTCATTCCAACCCCTGCATCTGCTCATAATCTTGACCTCTGCCATCTAGCGCTTGAACAACCCTGCTAACCTCTCAGCTCCATCATTGAACTAGGAGGTTCCTCGATGTCCGAAAAAGAAAAATATGCAACCTGGAAAAGGCTGCATGAGGCCGAAGGTCAGCTTGTCTATCACTTAGCTGTCTTCGGCGACAAACTGGCCAAACGGGAGAAGTACAAGTCCCTGGAAGGCCTTGATGCAGTGCGCTTCTACCTTGTCCATAAATTCAGTTGGCCGCCAGCTCAAGTACGCAGCATGAGCTATGAAGACATCCAATTCGTCCTACAAGAGGAGATGGAAGGCTTCGTGCTGCCTGCATCGGCGCGGGTAGCTAAGAGCTAACTAGACGCCGCACGCTCTGCTCTAAGCAAGCAGCCTTCGCTTCGAGCAGAGCAATGCGAGCTCGCTTAGTTGAACTCTCATGGTGCTTCCGCCGCTTGGCATTTTTCTGCTTTTGCATCGCTGCCCCCTTAAACGCAAAAACCCGGCGCAAGGGCCGGGTTTGGTGTGTGGGTGCCTGCCGCTCTCTGCGGTCGCACCTATCGAAGATGACTACTTTTTACAGGTGGATTTTACTGGCAGCAACCCTGTTTTAACGCCACCCGGTGAATGTCTAGTGAACGCCTAGGCAATGTCGGCGAATATCTTTATTTCGGCTATCAGCGCCTTTGGCGCTGTCCTGCCTGTCCCACTGATAGTGAGTCAGGCAGGACAGCTACAGGCCCCGAAATACAAAGCTCTGCCCTACTGTCCTACCTCTGTCTTTCCTTTCTCGCCTGTAAGAAGAAATTGAAAGGCACGCGTGCGCGCCCACGGCGCGTAGTGTGTGCCCGCTGCGCTCATGTGTGCGCATGACGCGCCGAGAGGTTGGACAGTAGGACAGCCCACGAATGACAAGGCCCGCGCTTGTCCTGCTGCGTTAAAACAGAGTCGGACAAGGCGAGCCAGTAGGACAGCAACAGACGCAGCCAGGGTAAGGCTCAAGCAGCCCTCCCCATGAGCAAGCCGTCGATGTACACGTGAGCCTCATGCAAACGCAGGTAGTACGTCCTGGCACTACAGCCGCAGTGCAGCATCTTCTGCGAAAGCAGGCTGTCGTGATTGCAGTAATGCTCCATCACCACCAGGGCCAGCTCGGGCGACAGGTGTTTGTTGACGATCAGCTCGATATCGGCCGATTCATCCAGCAGCACTCGGCTGCCCCGGGTTCCCCGTATCAGCTCGCCTTTGCACTCCATCAGCATGGCAATCATGTTACCGCCGCCTGCCGTGCCGATGGCCAGGGTCGTGGGCATGTGCAGGTCCTGAGCCCAGAGTTTGAGCATCTCGTCGATTCGTTTAATCAAAGCAAGGCTCCTCCTCCATCGGCGCCACCTGCAATGCAGATCCGCGCCCCCAGCCGGTCGGTTTCTGATAGGCCCAAGGGCGCACGCCGCTCTTAGTCAACGCCGGCATACGCTTCTTGCGCCACCCCAGGCGATGCATGATTGAGCCGACGCGCATCTGCGCTGGCTTGTCCCAATGGCTAGGGTCGATTTTCAGAACCTCGGCCAGGATCTGACTGCCGGTGGTGGTCTCCCCCAAGTGCGACTCTTCCAGCCACTTCAGAATTGGCACCTCCCATTCATCCACCACAAAGCGCTCTTCCTGCGCCTCGGCGAACAACGGCGCTTCGTCACGGATCACCCACCAGATATCACCCGCCTGATAGCAGAACATCGCCTCAGCCCAGAGCTGGTCTCGGATCTGTCGCAGTTGCTCCAGGTCGACCTTGGTGCAGGCCACCGGCCAATAACGCCGGTTGCCGGTGGCGTCCTTGAGGTATTCATCCTGGTTGGTGGTGCCCACGAAAACACACTGGCGTGGCACGTCCATCGTTCTGCGGCCGTAGCTCTCGCGATAGGTGTCCACCGAGGCTGAGAAGAACTGTTTGGCCTTGGTCGATTCGGCTTTGTTGAAGCTGTCCAGCTCACCCAGCTCGATGATCCACTTGCCCCGGATCGCCTGGAACGCATCCTTGTCGCCCAGGGTAAACGGCGTGTCCATAAACCACGAACCACCGAGAATGCTCATGGCTGTTGACTTACCAGCGCCCTGTGCACCTTCCAGAATCATCACCGAGTCCGCCTTGCACCCCGGCGCCATCACCCGGCCCACCGCCGAAACCATCCAGCGCTTGCCGACCTTTGAGCTGTAGTCGGTCGGCTCCACGCCCATGATCTCGGTGAGCCAGGAGTCGAGCCGGGGCACGCGGTCCCACTCCAAGCCGCGCAGGTAATTGCGCACCGGATGAAACGCCCGATAGTGCGCCACCACGCTCACCGCCTCGATCACGTTCCCGACCTTGACCCGCAGGTTGTACTGCTGCGCGAGCCACTTCATCACCAGCATGTCGTCGATGTCGGCCCAGTCGCCGGTGTCGCCGCCATAGGGCGGTACCCGCAGCTTGACGATCTTGGCGCTGAACGAACAGAAGCCAATCACCCCGGCCCAGCGCTCATCATTGCTCAGGATCAGTTCAACGTTCTGCATGTGCGCGATCAGCATGCCGCTGTCGCTGCGAGCCAACAGATCCCGCCAGCCACCCGCAGCGGGTGGCCTGACCACCGCCAGCACCTGACGACGCACTGCCTCCAAACCTTCGGCGCAATGCAGGTCGTTGAAGTCGGTCCACTTGATCTCTCGCTCGCCGGAAAAGATCGGCGCCACCACCTGGCCGCCGACCACCGCCGCTGCGTTCTCCGCTCGTTCCTTGCCGGGATTCCAGGGTTCTCCGTTAGGACGCGTTGTCTTCCAGTCATCATCCCGACAGACAATGATCGGACGACCCGGAAAGCGCTCCCGCATCGCCTTGGACACCTGCATGAGGTTGCCGGCATCAAAGGCAATGGCCACAGTCAGCGAAGTCGCCATATGCAGGCTGACGCCGGTCGCGTACCCCTCACAAACCAGAATCGGCTCACCCGGCTCCGGGTGTGGACCGACCAAATGAAAAGCCCCATCCTTCGACATCCCGTAAGGCCAATAGGACTTATCGCGGCCAGTGTTCTGCAGCTTCTCAGGATAGATAACCTGCAGGCCCACAATCTGGTCGCGCACGTTGCTCATGGGCACCAGAAACGCCCCCGAGCGCGGTGCATAGCGCACACCGAAACCAACGATCTGCTTTCGGTCCAGGTAAGCGCTTTTGCCCTTCTCCGGCATACGCTTGAACAACCCGGCGGCACGCTTTGCCGCACGACGCGCCGCATTGGCCGCCACTTCCGCCGCCCGGCGTTTCGCCTCTTCCTGCCGGGCGCGCATCACCTCACGCTCCTCAGCACTCATCCGCCCGGGTTTGACCTTAATCTTCTGCGTCACACCCGAACGCCAGTCGCCAAAGCTACCGAAGATCAGGGTCTCGCCCTTCTCGGTGTAGTGCTCATGAACCACGTACCAGCCGTTTTTCTCCTTGCCCTTATCCTGCGCCGTCTTGCAGCGGGTGAGCTTGCCGAACACCAACGGCTGCGCGGGCTCCAGGCCGTAATCGGCGAACTGCCCCAAGACCTCATCAAGCATGGCGGGCCCTCCGCACATCATCGATCTCCTGACAGGTCACACACATGGTGCAACCCGGCTGCGCCAAGCGGCGCGCTTCGGGAATAGGACCGTCACAGTCTTCGCAGATGAGGAAGGAATGCGCCGCCAACTCAGGTCTCAGCAACTGACGCGCCGCAAGCGCTTGATCGAGGCGTTCTTGCACCAGATCGTTGGCAAAATCCGCAATGTCAGCCATGGTCCGCCCCCCGAGTGGTCTGGTTGACGTAGCAGGCACGGTTAAACATGCCTAGCAGCCCCTGTATGCCGCGAAATACCTGCAGGCGAATTTCGGCCAGCTCGGCATCACTTACCACGCCATCGCCGATGCTTTTGGCCCAGGTGTCGGCCAGGTCGGCGACCTGACGGAAGTACACCGCGATGCCCGTGGTCAGCGTCTCCGGCATGTCGTTGGTGTAAGCCTCGGCCAACTCCTGCCAGATCGTGTCCCCTACCAAGGCATGCACCGCGTCGAGAATGCGCCGGTCCTTGGTCAGCTCCAGGATTTCGCCAAATTCTTGAATGTTGATGCTGTGGCTAGGGTGGGTGGGAGACAGCTTGTGCTGCAGCGTGGTCGGGTTGCGGCCGGTGGTGGCGGCGATGGCTGCGGCGCCACCAGGATAGTCCCGGGCGGCATGGTAAAGCGCGAGATCGAGCGGCAAGACTTCCCGCTTGGCCCGCTCAACAGAGTTCAAAGCGATACGGCTCATGGCATTAATCCTTAAAAGTTGCCAGTGCCGCGCAGCATGCAGTGGTGATACATTTGCCGCGTGGCTTGAAAGGGCCCAAACGCCGGCGAGGTCTTCGGGATCGACACCGGCACCGTGCCGAGGCGAACAATCCGTTGTTCACCTCTGGCGCAACAGCTGCCCTATCTGTGGTGGAGAAGGCAGCAACCCAAGGCTTCCGAGCCTTGAAAGCGCGGTTGAAGTAGACGTTTTTGCATGTGGTGTGCACGCCTACCTAAACCGCGACCTGGCGACACTGTGATGGTGTGTGCCGGGAGGAACTGGGCGATCTTCGGATCGCCTTTTTTCTAAGCTGCTTGAGTTCCACCTAAATCAGGCGGAAAAACGTCATCAAGCGAACATGCAGCGCCAAGCTTGTTTAGCGCACGAACAATTGCTCGACATTCCGATAGCCCAGCATTGCGCCGCCCGGCCTCGTAATTGCTAACACGCGTCTGCGTCCAACCAAGCTCAACCACCAAATCTCTTTGCCTAATACCTGCTTTCTCTCGGTGCTCAGCAATACGGTTCATAAGGGGTCTCCGATAACACGCGGCAATCTTAAGCACGAAACGTGAACTTTTCAACACGCAAAGTGTGAAAAATAAATTTCATATCGTGGTAAAAAAAGCACATGAACACACTAGGCAATCGCATCAAGCAATTAAGAAAGGCTACCGGCATGAGCCAACAGGCTCTTGCTCATGCCTGTGGGTGGGAGTCCCAATCTCGTATTGGCAATTATGAGAAAGGAACACGCCAACCTAATCTGCAAGATTTAGAAATACTGGCTACTGCCCTCGGGGTGTCATTACCCGACCTAGTGGCGGGCCGCGATCGATCCGAAATTGAATCGCTACCCGAGCACATCCAAGGCCGTGTTCGCTCTGAGGATCGAGCTGTCAGGGAGTTCGGCCGCTCTAGCGACAAAGGGCAGCCTGTAAGCAGCAACATAGGATGGGCAAAAGACGGGACAGTCCCCGTTACAGGCAATGCTCAGTTGGGTAATGAGGGCTATTTCGAAGAGCTCGCCTTGCCACCTGGGCATGATGATGGATATCTGAATATTCACAGCGATGATCCCGATGCTTATGGGCTCAAAGTGACAGGCGACAGCATGTTGCCCCGAATAAAAAACGGGGAATTTGTCCTAATTGAGCCCAACAAAAGCTTTTACAGCGGTGATGAGGTGATGGTCCGAACCGCATCAGGTAAAACAATGATCAAAGAGTTCATCTACCTGCGTGATGGGATGTACAGGCTAGACAGCATTAATGGTCTGCACGCCCCCATTCACGTGCCAGAAGAAGACGTTTTAGACATTCACCTTGTGGGGGGAATTTTGAAGTCATCACGCTTTCTCCATAACTCGGCCGACATTTAATCACACAACGTATTGACACGGACAAACACACTACGTGATATTTGCCTCACTCTTCCACCACAGAGCGAGGCAATACCATGCACACCACCGCGACACTGCACGTCCATCCGGCATGTGCCAGAAACCCAAAACTGATCGAGCAGCTGCAATCCAATACCGGCTGCCTGGTTGTCCTTCACGACAGAAAACTTAAGCTCGTGGCAAAAAAACGCGGGCCCTCCCCCTTCGATCCGAACGGCGGAGGCGACGCGGCATGAGCAAATTCAGAGTCGACAACCGCACGCTGCAACTGCTCAAGGCCCAGGTCAACCTGAGCGAAACCTTCCACCACACCCTGCGCGATTCACCACAGCGCACGGCGCTGAAGCTTCGGCTGAAGGTTGATCGCACCCAGGCAGACGTCACTTTTGTGGTCGAGGTCGGCAGCGAACGCCACACGCTGACCCTGGCCAACGACAAGAAAGCCCACTTGAAGCTGGCTGACTTCATCGAAGAAATCGCCAACGGCCCAATCGATCCTAACGCCGAGCTGGCTCCACCACGACACGCCGAGCGCGTGTTCGGAGCCTTCAGCGCCCAACAGCGCGAGCAGGTGTTTGGTGTGGTGTGCCTGGGTGGCTTCCTCGATCTGGATCTCGGATTTGAACTGCCGATTCGTCTGGCCGTGCACCGCACCCGAACGCGCAAGGGCGTCACCGTTATCCTGAGCATCGGCGTCAAAAGCCCACGGACCAAGTGCTTCACCGTCTCGGGCAGCGACGTGCAGATGTACCAGGACGTCTGCGAATCCATCCTTCACTTGGCAGCGCTGGCAACTCCCGCCGCGCACGCTGCTTAGGAGGCCACCATGGATCGCAACCTCAAGGAAACGGCCCGGTACTTCGGCATCACACGACCGCAGCTGATCGGCCTGATGCAAGAGAAAGGCTTGCTCAACGCCGAGCGACTGCCGGCCTATCCAACACGCGACCGTGAGTACCTGGGAACCAAGGAAGGCAAATGGTTCCACCCGGAGCTGGGCCTGCAGTACAGCCAGTCAACGCGGGTTCGTCAGGCCGGCATTCCCTGGCTTGCCGAACAACTGGGTCTCGCCCTGCCCGCGATCCCGGCAGATCGCCGTGACGTGGCCTAGGGAGTACGCCCGCCAGATCATCGCCTTACGGACCAAAGAGGAGCGCAACGCTGCGCTCCTTGAGGTACCCGAGCATCTGCGCGAGCTGACCAAAGCCCACTGCCTGATCACCTGGAACCACCCGAAACGCCGCCAGCGCATGGAGAGCCAGTAAGCCAATGAGTAACGCCAACCAGACCCCGCTGCGCCTGATGCCAGCACCGGAAACCGCCACCGTCGAGCTGCTGTATCGCACCTTCGGCGACGTACTGATCCCGCTGGAAAAGATCCGCGTGCAGTACTTCCGCAACCTCAACGAACAGTCATTCGCGGCCGAGATCAGCAGCGGCCGCATTCAACTGCCCGTCACCACCCTGGACAGCAGCCGCAAGGCCCCGAAGTACGCACACATCCGCCACGTTGCCGCACTGATCGACATCCGCGCCTACCGGGCGGATGAAGAACACGCCAAGCAACAGGCCGACGCCGCCGAGCACGACCAATAACCCAACGGCTGCCACCACCAGCCAAACCCACCGGAGCACACTACATGACCCACATACAGATCATTGCCCTGATCGGCCTGATACTCACCGTCGCCCTGCTCTACTGGGCCGGCTACCTGATTGGCCGAAGCAATGGCCGAGAGGCCGGGATCGAGGAAGGCAAAGCCTTTGCCGAAGCGGACAACGCGAGAGCCCTGCGCGAGCTGACAACCGCACTCAAGTTCGTGCGAGCCGATAACCAAAGGCTGGCTCAACTACACAAGTACCTGCAGGACAGCCAAGCCCTCAAGCCAGCACACCGCCAGACCTTGCTGACCATCGCGGATCTGCTGCGCATTGCCGCCGAGACATTCAGCGCCTTCAAGACCGGAAAAAAACTCGAAAGAGACTCGCGCTCGCTGCGCGATCAAGCCCTGACCATGGCCGCCCTGGTGGAGCCAGCAGCAAAGGAGGAAGCGGCATGAGCCAGCAGATCGGTGGACCAGCCCGCTATCAGAAACCGGAGGAAAGCGGCATGTCGCACGCTGAGCCCACAGCCCGAACCATGACCGCTTTGCTCCGCAACGCCGCCAGCGTCGACGCGCAAGAAGCAAAGAGCCGCTGCTGCGCAGCAGCAGGCATTACTGCTCTTGCCCACAGCACCACCGAGGCGCGTACACCCCACGAAAAGCTGCGCGGGGCCGCTACACCTGGAGCAATGCTGAACGCTCAGGGCGGGCTGCTCGCGCAGCATGTCTTGGGGAATAAAGCATTCCTATTTCTTTTTAGGCTGCTGCAGCTCTGCCAGTTTTTGCGCCGCAATGTTGATGGCTTGAGAGTTAGTCGAAAAAACATATGCACATCTCATCACATCTTTTGCGTCCCCCTCAGCAAGCAGCCTCGCGAATACGATGCTTTGCTCGAGCGCCCCTCGAATAACAAGAAATGGCTCCACCATTTCTTGGCTAGGAAAATCTACAGGATTAATTCCTTTGAGAGCCATCAACTGCTCTTCAACGGAAGTCATTATCTCTGTTTTAAGTGCAATGTTTTCAGACTGCATCTCAGTGAAACTCTGAAACAAAAGGCTACTGACAGCTGCTGCACGACTCGTCACACAGAGGACAAGTTGAACTACAACGTGTTGTTTAGCATCACGAACTGCGATCGCATCCTTGGTCTGCTTATTGCCGATGTAAAATGCCGCGCAAACTGCTGCAATGCCACCAAAAGCTTGAAGCCATGCTGCAGCCTCCTGTTTCAATCCAAACGCATCAAGCACAGCAAACAGTGCCCATCCCAAGGCCCCTATCGCAATAACGCCCCAAACAACCCAAATACTGGCGAGCCTCATTCCCGACGGCATGCTGAAATTCTCCATGTGTTATGGCTCCAAGCCATCAAAAAAAATGGAGCATGCCCATTTCTAGACCTTCCGTCCACGAAGGAGGCCGCGTGAATGAGCTGGCTCTTTTCGCAGGCGTTGGTGGCGGAATACTCGGCGGCCACCTCCTCGGATGGCGCACCATCTGCGCCGTTGAGCGTGATGCCTACGCCGCACAGGTTCTGGCGCAACGACAAAACGATGGAGCCCTCCCAACTTTCCCTATTTGGTCTGACGTGTGCAGTTTTGACGGAAGACCATGGAGAGGCCTTGTTGATGTGGTTTCGGGGGGATTTCCCTGCACCAACATATCCATCTGCGGGGACGCCTCCGGCCTGGACGGTGAAGCAAGCGGATTGTGGGTGGAGCAGCGCCGAATCATCGATGAAGTACGACCCCGCCTCGCGTACATGGAGAACTCGCCAATGCTCACTTCTAGGGGGCTTGGACGTATTCTCGGGGACCTGGCCGAACTGGGGTTCGATGCACGATGGGGAGTGTTCAGCGCATACGACGCCGGCCTGGATCACAGAAGGGAGCGTATCTGGATTGTGGCCGACGCCAACGGCTTCGGACGGGAAAGGCAGCGTTCTACCAGAGACCGCCAGGAAGAGAGCCGAAAAGTCCTCGCGGGGTGTACGCCTGCCCGAGCACTTAACCCTTCTGGGCTTGCTGCCTGGAGGGCGGCACAACCCCGAGTTCAGCGAGTGGTTGATGGGCTGGCCATTGCAATGGACAGACATCGCGCCATTGGAAATGGCCAAGTTCCGCGAGTGGCAGCAACAGCATTTTATGCACTTTCCAAGTGAGGTGGCCGCATGACCACTAACAACACCCTAAATACAGTTAACGCACTGCAGAGTGAAACACTTGACCAGGACGAACTGCACACCATTACCGGGTATCAGCTCCCATCCAAACAGATCCAATGGCTGACCAACAACCATTGGGAGTTTGTTCTGACCGGTGCCCGGCGCCCCATCGTTGGCCGGGTCTACGCCAGGATGAAATTAGCCGGAGTTAAACCCTCAGCAACTAATGCCGTGACTGAAGTCTGGTCGCTCAACCTTGCGAATGTGAGCTGACCCGTGCGCAAGAGAACCACAGCCAACCGCGACCTGCCGCCGCGTATGGTGCGCCGTATCAGAAAGGGCAAGAACGGCCAGATCTGGACGGCGTACTACTACGACGGCAGGGACGCCGCCGGCAAACGCAAGGAGATCCCGCTGGGCACCGACCTCGATCAGGCCAAGGTGGAATGGGCCAGGCTGGAACGCAGAGCGCCACCCAAGCCCAACCACCTGATGAGCTACGTATTCGACCGGTACGAAAAGGAGATCATCCCCGGCAAATCAATCCGCACCCAGTCGGACAACCACAAGGAACTCAAGCAACTCAGGAGAGCCTTTGAAAACGCGCCTATCGAATCGATTACCCCCCAGGTGATCGCCCAATACCGCGATGCCAGAACCGCCAAGGTCCGGGCCAATCGAGAAATCGCCCTGCTCTCTCACGCGTTCACCATTGCCCGAGAGTGGGGCCTGACCGACAAAGCCAACCCGTGCTTCGGCGTTCGCCGCAACAAGGAAAAGCCCAGGGACTACTACGCTGGCGAGACCGTATGGAATGCGGTCTACGCCGAAGCGGTGCAGGAACTGAAGGACGCGATGGACCTGGCCTACCTGACCGGGCAACGCCCCGCAGACGTGCTCAAGATCGCCGCCACCGACCTGAACAACGGATTCTTACTGATAGGCCAGGGCAAAACCGAAAAGCGCCTACGCCTGCGCCTGGAGGACGAAGGCGTCCAGTCCGGGTTGAGTGCCTTTATCGAAGACCTACAGGAACGCAGGGCCATTAATGGCATCAGGACATCGACGTTGATCACCAACGCCTCAGGGCTACGAATGAGCCAGCAGATGCTGCGCAACCGCTGGGACGATGCGCGGGAGAAGGCTGCCATCAAGGCTGCGGCCGATGGCGATCCGGCACTGGCGGTCAGCATTCGGCAGTTTCAGTTCAAGGACATCCGGCCGAAGGCGGCTAGCGAGATTGAGCTGACGCATGCTAGCCGGTTGCTGGGGCACACAACGGAGGAGATGACGAAGAAGGTCTATCGGCGTGTTGGTGAGATTGTTAAGCCTACGAAATAAGCGTATGCCGCCATAAATCATTTTTGGCAGCATACGGCCAATAGGCAATAGCGCCCTTCCGCAGAAGCCATCTTTTGGGGAGAACGGAGCAGGCTTTATCGACAATGCGCTGTGTATCCATTTCGGTTTGCAGCTCTGGGAATTTCGAAGGAGTTGGTCGAATCGATTGCAGGTTTGCGCCATATCTCTAAAATAGAAAAATTTTGAGTTCTAGGATAGAAATGCAGGACCTAAAGGCTTGCTTAGGCCACCCCTCCGATGAGAGACGCGAAACGCAAATGCCATCTCTTGGAGTCGACAATCTTTCGTCGCCCTTACCGACGATCAAAGGTATAGACCTTTTCTCTGGTGCGGGAGGTTTCTCACTTGGAGCATTTCGGGCAGGGATTGAGATTGTTGGTGCCTTAGAAATAAATAAAAAAGCCGCACTTACATATTCAAAAAACATTAAAAACTCTAATGGTGAAGCGGTACCTATAATAAATGGGGATATTTCACCCATTGATCCTGGGGATGCCTTGGCACGCTGGAAGCTAAGTGAAGGTGCGTGCGACATCATAATTGGCGGCCCCCCTTGCCAAGGTTTTTCTAGCCACAGGATAAAAGATAGCGGTGTAGACGACCCGAGAAATATACTCTTATGTCGGTACTTTGATTATGTAAAAAAAATACGACCCCGTGTTTTTCTAGTAGAAAATGTACCGGGCCTGTTGTGGCCACGGCATTCGACGTACTTGAAAAAATTCTATGAAATGGGTGAAAGCGCGGAGTACAAACTATTCCCTCCAGCCGTATTAAATGCTTGCGACTTTGGTGTACCACAGAGCAGGCGGAGAGTGTTTATCTTGGGAGTAGACAAATCTCGACCTATAAATATTGAATGGCCTCCTAAAGCCACTCACGTATCACCCTCCCTATCCGAAAGTGAAAAAAAAGGCAGGCCCCTTTGGAAGAACGCAGGAGAGGTTTTTTATTCGGCAGACGAAAACGACCCGAACAACATTCATATGAATCATTCTGAACAGTTGATAGATCTCTTCAAAAGAACACCTATTAACGGTGGAAGCCGCTCAGATTCGGGAAGAGTATTGAAATGCCACGAGGGGCATTCTGGACATAGCGACGTGTACGGTCGCATTGATCCTTCAAAGCCAGGTCCTACGATGACAACTGCTTGTATTAACCCCTCCAAAGGAAGGTTTGTTCATCCTGTAGAAAATCATGGAATTACATTGAGGCAAGCGGCTAGACTGCAAACTTTTCCCGAAGATTTCATTTTTGAGGGCGGGCTAATAGCCGCTGGGGAGCAGATAGGAAACGCTGTACCTGTACTTCTCGCTGAAGCCATACTAAAAAAAATCGTTCAGTCCCTTATCTAATTTTTTGTGTAGGTGAGCCGACAGCTCCGGCTCACCTGTCCATTCATTTAGTTCTCTTTTGGATAATCTACAAAATCCACTCCAATACGTGCTCTTTGATAACCAGATTCTGCAAGAAACTTATTCGCATAATCAGAGCGCAATAGAGCAATCGATTCAAAATTCATCTCTATCATTGATGGAAAATTATCTTCTCCTTTACCAATACATAATCCAGAGAATTTTGATGACTCAATAACACCACCATCTCGCAAGAACAATGTTTCTAGCTTCATCTTTCTTGTATCCTCGTCCGTAACTTGAAGGACGAGCGGTGTTTCATCTTGGAAAACAAAAATATATCGACCTTGCGTCGCAAGCTCTAACCGTTTACGCATAGAGGTCGTAACTAAAGTTAGTCGAACCGCAGTAACAGGCCTAAATGGAGCAAGTTCGCCATCCCATCCACTGGTATTTTGTCCAGGTACTAAGTCGCAAGCTGGAGTCGCACAAAGCCAGTAATTTGTCAGGCCATTTTTAACGGCTTTGAAAACAACCCCTGTAGTTATGGCTCCATCGGTGAAGCTATCAGAGCACAAATGCTCATTTAAAGCGTGATAGATCCACTCTTTAGCAATTCCAGTTGCCGTAGCCATTTCTAAAGCAATATCAACTGGGGCTCTATCAGACTGAGGGAATAGCCGCGCCCCGAACTCGAAAGCACTAATGTCCACATGCTTAATCAACCGCTCAAATAATCGCCCATAAAGATCTTGAGTATGACGCTTACGGTCTTCAACAGACTCTGCGGATAAAATTCGTAGCAGCCACCCTGCCTGTCGTCGCGGGGTATCCAATACTTTTATATCTGCACTAGTACCAACTTTTTCTAATGCAGCCCTTGCATGAACCATAAGGACACGCAAGGGAGATGGATTCCATGAACTCAAACCCTCTTGCAGGCGATCAACTAATACATTAACCGGCTCTTGCTTATTAACCACAACAGTAAAAAGATTTCCCTTTGCTACCCACATAGGACTGTCAGGGCTAAAGCTAACTTCCACTTTACTACCAACGCTACGTGAACTATGTACATCTTGAGGAACTACTTCCAACAAATGCTCTTCGCAAAAACAGTTAATAATATTATTCGCAGCAGCTCCTCGAACGCCCTTAACTTCAAGCGCTTTTCGCAAAATAGCAGAACTCCCATTCGGCTTCTTTGACTGAAGGAAGTTGTTAACAATATCAACGTTACAAAGATCCCTGAGTTCGCGCAGCTCTTGATCATCTAGCTCCTCAAGAAAATCAACAGCCCCCTTCCTATCGTCTTCACTTAACAAACACCCTCCCCCAAGACTGAAGGCAATGTCGCGTGCAACGTCCATCGGATTTGCGGCAGTATAAACTATCACTAGATTGAAATGATTAGATGACGCCAATGATTGCAAAACACCAAGTGCTTTTCTCGGATTGTTAGGCTTGTCCGCCTCCAAGTGAAAGTCCAATATCAGTAGATCTGATTGATTTAAATGCTTATCACGCTCAAACTCCTCCGCAAACACTACGGCATTATCTATATCACATAGCCATCCTCTACTTCGACAGAAACTAAACAAGCTACTAGCTTTGGCATGATCAAGATGCAAAGCTGGTTCTTGTCGTGACATCTGGGAAAAGTTAGGAAACTCATCATCTAAGACAAGGGCAAAACGAATCGGATCAATAAAAGCTTCTTTGAGCAACTCTGGTGATAAATTATGCATCGAATCCATTCCGCAATTTGATTACAAAGTTAGCGCCTGGCAATTTTTTCAGCGGAGACTGCACTACGTACTGAATAGTATGCCCGCCAGCCGCCAGAGTTTGCCTGCACAAATAAAGCCCAACACCTCGACCACGAATCCGTCTTGTAAAGAATAGCTCGAATAGATTCTCAACATCATCCGAATCAATACCCGGGCCATTATCGCTAACTACAATACAATCATCCTCCACATCAAGCTGGATCAACTTATCAGCACCAGTTGGCAGCCAATAAATTGAGTTATTTATTAAGTTTATAAATACCGGAAATATTCTGGAAGGAAACTCATAAAATGCTATACACCTAAACCCATCAGTTACTTTAATAAGGATATTATTTTCTTCAAGCACTGCCTTAAAAAACAACTTTAGGTATTCTTCAATCTCCGCACCGGTAATTTTCTGACGAATATCACTTCCAGAAACTTGCATCTGAGATAAAAACCTCAGTCGCTCTACAAGCTCTTTTCTTGCCCAGTTCGCCTCTGAAAATTCTTTAGTTGCCTTAAAAGCGTCAGGAAATCTATCTAAGCTTGATTGTAGCCGCCTATCTAATGCGTGAAGTTCATGACTCAAAATTTCTACACTAATACCGATTTGAGCCAGACTTTGAATTTGCTCTAACCGATTTTCTAATGTTTCGCTTCGCGCGCCAGCATAAGCGAACGCGCTATCCAGATCTATCCCACTTGATAGATGCATCAGACTTCTATGGTAAGGCTCATATATATCTGAAAACTTTTTTGATAGCTCATCACGCGCGTCATCCATCTCAGCTAGAGCCGTAACAAGTGGCACTCTTTTCTCTTCTACATCGAACAATAATGGTGAAACTTTTTTGTAGAATTCTTTCTGATCATCCTGGATTCGCTCAGCAATTCTTGTCTGCTCAGTGCTCAGCAGATCGATGATATTTCTCTTCCAGCGGCCAAGCTGATCACTTAGTGAGCTTTGGTTACTCGACAATCTGGATTTTGCCACGTCAATGGCAGGCTTCGCATTCAGCCTCTCAGCTTCGAGAGCCCATGCATTTTTCACCTCATCAATAACCAAAATCAATTCCGAATATTGATCTCGATATTCCCTGTAACGATCTTCAAATTTTCCTAGATTTTTTGGTTTTGGCGGCAACCTCAGTTCCGACCTAAGACCTTGCAGATCTTCGATACGAGTTGACAATTTCCAAAGCGCATCACTATCTTCTTGTTCAAATATTTCCTCTAAGTCTTTCCTCAAACTTATAATATTCTGCATTGCAACACTAAGCTGCGGAAGCTTGCTTTTAACTACTTTCCTAAACCCTGAAAGCTGACCACTTCTAGCAAGTTTTGCTTTAGCCGCTGCGACATCATTTTCGGCTTCTACGCCAGGTAATAAGTCCTGTCGTACGGGTGCATCCGTACCAAAATATCGTCTAGCAGTAACCTTCAAAAGGTCAACGATGAGCGTTTGAATAGCCCGACTGGCGGCGTTATCGATTAACCCCTCTCTCCCGGCTTTATCTCGAAGATTTGGATTACTCGATCTACTTATAGCAATTCGCCCAAACACTCTTCGACTAGCCCAGAATTCACGCCCTGCGTGAAACTGACGCCTCTCTTCTATCTTAAAGAAGTCACTTTCTGGCCTTCCGTATGGCATAACCCTCAATCCATCGCGGTAAACGTTCAAGCCAGAATGGCTTTCTGCGCGCAAAAGTACTTTCGAGTGGACTTCAGCCTCAAGGGAACTGGATCGAGCTATCGGCTCAAAGGCACCTATACAAAAAGAAAAAGATCCAACTTTATCTTTATATGAGGTTGGCACGGGGTGAGAGGGCGCAATCTCTACATTGCCTATATCATTGCCAAAAACCATAACTCGACCGCGAAAAATTCCAAACTCGTCTATTTCTCCAATCAAACTATGATCCAGGCTCTTTAAATAATCGAGACCATAGCCGCTTTCTCTTTCTATAATTGTCGCGCTCCCTCCCCTTCTATGAACCACAACTCGATAGTCTAAGACATCTTCACTTCTTTCATACGGATCGGAGAACCCTGACAAAGTACGTATCAATGACGCCTTTACAGCATCACTTTCATCAACCGAATTTGTGGCAGCATCTGAAATCCATGCTGAGAGCGCAGGATTCAAATCCGATATAATAATAGAAGTTCCCGATTCTTTTTCTCCAGACCATGCACCCCACTCTTTCAGATAAATCGAAGCATCAATATCCAATCCAGCGGTAATTATTATCTGCTCCGAAGGAGATATTTCAATAAGATCTCGACTTTTAACCAGCTCATCAAACTCTTGCCACGCGGAAATAAGGCGCTTATCACGATCATCATTAGCATCAGAGCCAGTTATATTTTCAACTAGCGTTTTTTGCATACTTGAAATCAAACCGGGCAGTTCACTAATACTTCCGAACTCGATGACAGGCAACCTAACATCGTGCAGCAACAAAAAAGGGTTTTCGAAAAGTCTCCAGTCAATAAGACTCGCAACAAATAAATTATTTATTTGTTTAGAGATAATCAATGCAGTAGCACCGAGAGCTGCGACCGACAATCGTCCAATCCCCTTCTGACCTTGTTTCGGACGTTCATCTAAGCCTTGTCGCAACTCTAGAGGCACCGATTCGTTACCTGCCTTGGAATCTGTGCCGACTACCAGCCATTTTTCTAGAAACTGCTTTCGAGTCATTCCATGGCCATCATCCATAATGACTGCTATAGGTATTTCTCCATCGTGTATATGAAGAGACACCTCTTTAGCATAAGCATCATAAGCGTTTTTCCAAAGCTCGCTTACTGCTGTTGGAACATCCGCAATTTGCTCGCGCCCCAAGTGATCAATCGTACGAGCTCTTGTCTGGAACGGTACTGAATCCTTCATGATCTCACTCGAAATTGTCCAAATCCATCCAGAATTGATTTTCAGACTGGCTTAAACTTTTTTGGCAATCTATGTTGCCTATCCTTTGATTTTTGCAGCTGTGTAGATATTGTATAGTTTGTTATTTTGTGCCGCCTAGGCAGTAAAACTGAAAGAATTTTACAGAAACCTACCAATTTTCAGCATACCAGCATAGCCAAATGACATCATCAGATCAGGGCCGAAGATATTGCGCCCCATCATTTGAAAATTTTCAGGCACCTTTAATTCTGACGCCCCCCCCCCAAACCGATAGGCCGCGCTGAACTGCTTTTTTGCCAAAAGCTGTTGCTCTCAAGCCTCTAATTTGAATGCTTCCATAACTATGGGCCAATGCAGTCCATAGGAAAAGACGGCAAATATCTTAGCCAAAATCTACAGTCAACTCGTACCAAATGGAGCAAAAGCTCTCCCAGCCCGACGCTAAAAACAGGCTAATTGCGGAAGCGATCCAAAAATTTGCGGAAGTGATTGCCCAAATCCCGGGCAATAAAAAACCCCGTAGACGTTAATCTACGGGGTTTTCGAGGGTGGAGGCCGAGGTCGGAATCGAACCGGCGTAGGCGGATTTGCAATCCGCTGCATAACCATTTTGCTACTCGGCCCCAAATGTCCAGTACCGTAAAGCAACACTGAACACGTACAAACTGCAACGGCATTCGAGATCAACCTCATCTCGCAACTCTTTGATTTTTAAAGAGTTTTTCCGTTTCCTCGCTGAGGAATGGTCGCAATTATGGACATGTTTTCCATTCCTGGCAACTCCTATTCGATATTTTTTCTGCCGGGCTGTTTCCGCAGGTTTCCGGGCAGCTGCAAATCCGTCTCGCAGTGGGCAACGGCGCTGGATGATTGCACACATGACGGCGGATTGCTCCCTCCTCTTCTGCGCGCGCGGTCACCTACCCGATCGGGTTATGGCATGTGTCCGGTCGCTCGCGGACAGTAGCGCCAACGGCTCGACCCGGGCTCCTTCCATCAGGTTCAAGGCGGAATTCCAGCATGCGCATAGCATTCCCTGCGGTATTTGGCGTGGTTCTGGCGGTGGCGGCAGTCGGGTTGCAGGCTCAGGAGCCCGCCGACAAGACCTTGCGCCTGTACAACTGGTCGGACTACATCGGTGAGCACACCCTCGCCGGCTTCGAGAAGGCCAGCGGAATCAAGGTGATCTACGACACCTTCGACTCTTACGAAACCGTGCAGGGCAAGCTGCTTCCGGGGCGCTCCGGCTATGACCTGGTGGTGCTCAATGCCGCGCTGGTGCCGCCCTTGATCAAGGCGCGGGTGTTCCAGCCGTTGAACAAGCAGTTGTTGCCCAGCTGGCAGAATCTCGATCCCCAGGTGCTCAAGAGCCTGGAGAACTACGACGCGGGCGTGCAGTATTCGGCGCCCTATACCTGGGGCAGCAATGGCGTGACCTACAACGTCGACAAGATCCGCGAGCGGATGCCGGATGCGCCCATCGGTTCCCTGGCGATGCTGTTCGATCCCAAGGTGGTGTCGCGCTTCGCCGATTGCGGGGTGACGCTGCAGGACTCGCCCACCGATATCCTGCCGCTGGTCCTGGCCTGGCTCGGGCGCAATCCCAACAGCGCCGAACCCGCCGATCTCAAGGCCGCGCAGGAGGCCTTGATGGCCGTGCGCCCCTACATTCGCAAGTTCGACTCCACCAGCTACCTCAATGGCCTGGCCAATGGCGAGCTGTGCCTGAGCGCCACCTGGTCCGGCGACTACGCCACGGCCCAGGCCCGGGCCAATGAAGCCGGGGCACCGGTCAAGCTCGACTATTTCATTCCCAGGGAAGGGTCGCTGATCTGGTTCGATGACTTCTACATTCCCGCCGACGCCCCGAATGTGGCCAATGCCCATGCCTTTATCGAATACCTGTTGCAGCCCCAGGTCATGGCCGAGGTCAGCGACTACATCCGCTATGCCAATGCCAATCTCAAGGCCACGCCGCTGCTCAGCGCCGAAGTGCGCGACAACCCGGCGATCTACCCCGATGCCCAGACCCGCGAGCGGCTGTTCACCCAGACCATCCAGTCACCCGCCAGTACCCGCCTGATCACCCGCACCTGGAACATGGTGAAGATCGGCAAGTGATCTGCCGGCGCCAATTTCACAAATTGTCCACGTCATGCTTCGACCCGAGGTAAAGCCCATGGCTATCCAATCCGCAACCTTCTTCCAGCAGTTCGACGACCCCAAGCTGGTGGCCGCCGACAAGGCGCATTACATGCACGGTTTCCACATGTTCGACGAACACCGTGAGCAGGGCTCGCTGAACATCGCCGCCGGTGAAGGCGCCTACATCTATGACACCGCCGGCCGACGCTATCTGGACGCGGTCGGCGGCATGTGGTGCACCAACATCGGCCTGGGGCGCGAGGAAATGGCCGAGGCCATCGCCGACCAGGTACGGCAGCTGGCCTACTCCAACCCGTTCTGCGACATGGCCAACGTCAGCGCCATCGAGCTCTGTGAAAAACTCGCCAGCCTGGCTCCGGGCGACCTGAATCACGTGTTCCTCACCACCGGCGGCTCCACGGCGGTGGACACGGCCTATCGCCTGGTGCAGTTCTATCAGAACAGTCGCGGCAAGCATGAGAAAAAGCACGTGATCTCACGGATCAATGCCTACCACGGCTCCACCTTCCTCACCATGTCCATCGGTAACAAGGCCGCGGACCGGGCCCCCGAATTCGACTTCATGAGCGATCTGTTCCACCACATCTCCTGCCCCAACTACTACCGGGCCCCGGCCGGGATGAGCGAGGCAGAATTTCTCGAGTTTCTGCTGGCCGAGTTCGAAGACAAGATCCTCACCATCGGCCCGGACAAGGTCGCGGCGTTCTTTGCCGAACCCATCATGGGCTCCGGCGGGGTGATAATTCCGCCCGAGGGTTATCACCTTCGCATGTGGGAAATCTGCCAACGCTACGACCTGCTGTATGTGGCTGACGAGGTGGTGACCTCATTCGGACGCCTGGGAACCTTCTTCGCCTCACAGGAGGTGTTCGGCATGCAGCCGGACATCATCACCACCGCCAAGGGCCTGACGTCGGGCTACCTGCCGCTGGGGGCATGCATCTTTTCCGAGCGCATCTGGCAGGTGATCGGCGAACCGGGAAAAGGCCGTTGCTTTACCCACGGCTTCACCTACAGCGGCCACCCGGTGAGCTGCGTCGCGGCGCTGAAGAACATCGAGATCATCGAGCGGGAGAACCTGCTGGCCCATGTCGAGGATGTCGGGCGCTACATGGAGCAGCGCCTGCAGACCCTGGCCGAATTGCCGCTGGTGGGCAATGTGCGCTGCAAGCGCTTGATGGCCTGTGTCGAATTCGTCGCGGACAAGCAGAGCAAGGCGCTGCTGCCCGAAGCCCTGAACATCGCCGAGCGCATCCACCTGCGGGCCCAGGCCAAGGGCTTGTTGGTGCGCCCGATCGGCCACCTCAACGTGATGTCGCCGCCGCTGATCATCAACCATCAGCAGATCGACCAGATCGTCGACACCTTGCGCGAATGCATTCTGGAGGCCGCCGCCGAGCTGCGTCGCGACGGTCAGTACCTGGGGTGATGCGCCTGCAACCGATCGCCCCGGAGCCGTGTCGCGGGCTCTTACCCGGCCTGCGCCCGGCCGTTAAACTGCCGGGCATGAGCGCACCCGACAACACCCCCACTGCCCTTCTCTCCCTCCAGGCCCTGCAGAGCTGGCATGCCGGCCTGGCCGAGGCGTTCCAGGCCGTGGACGATGATGCGTTCCTGCCCCGCCTGGCCGCGGCGCTGAACGCCCTGACCCCGATCGAATCCATGATGATCAGCCTGGAGCGCAAGGGCCTGCCACCGCAGTTGCTGCACGAGCAAGGCATAGTCGGCGAGTACCGCGACGCGATCATCAACCGCTACTTTTCCCGGGGCTACCTCTTGGATCCCTTCTGCCTGGCCGTGGAAAACGGCCTGGCGGAAGGCTTTTACCACCTCTCGGAGATCGCCCCGGACGACTTCTTCAGCAGCCAGTACTACAAGACCTACTACCTCAAGACCGGGGGCGCCGAAGACAGCTACTACATCGTCGACCTCGACTCCCAGAGCAAGATTTCCCTGTGCATGTTCCAGGGCCTGAGCGGCGCACGCTTCGCCAGCGCGCCCCTGGCCCTGCTAAGGGCCGTGGAACCGCTGGTGCGTGAACTGTTGCGCCGTTTCGGCACCACCGGCGGCCTGCAGCAACTGCTGCGACAAGCCCCGGCGGATCGGCTGCCAACCCGGGCGCCGGCCAACCTCAACCAGCAGATCGAAGCCGCCTTCATGAGTTTCGGCAATCCGCTGTTGACGGTCCGCGAGCGGGAGATCGCCCACCTGATCCTGCGTGGTCACTCAGTGAAATCCACCGCCAAGGTGCTGCAGATCTCTCCGGAAACCGTGCGCATGCACCGCAAGAATCTCTACACCAAACTGGCCATCAACTCCCAGGCCGAGCTGTTTTCGCTGTTTATCGACTGGCTGACCCAGCCTCCCGCCGCGGACTGAAACGCCGCAGGAGCGAATGCGCGGGCGATGCCCCACCACGAAAACGCCGTGTCCACGGGGTGAACACGGCGTTTTTCAAGGCGGCATAGGCAAGCTCGCGCCAACAGGCCAGGGCTTTCCGTCAGCGCGCGGCCCAGGCGTTGAAGCGCTGTTCCAGCTCCTCGCCATGATCGACCCAGAAGGCCGCATCCACCGCCCGCGCGCCTTTCAGGTTGGCCTCATAGGTCGGCAGTTGCTGCTGCACCGCTTCAGGCAACAGCGGCAAGGCCTGACGGTGTACCGGTCCGTAGGGAATGTTCTGCGAGAACAGCTTCTGCGCCTGGGGCTGGCTGGCAAACAGGATGAAATCCTCGGCCAGGGCCTTGTTCGGCGAACCCTTGACCACGGCCCAGTACTCCGGGTCGTACAGGCTCTGGGGCCAGAGAATGCTCAACCGCATGCCCTCCTTCTGGGCCATGGCAATGCGTCCGTTATAGGCCGCGCTCATCACCACATCGCCCGCCACCAGCCATTGGGGCGGCTGGGCCCCGGCTTCCCACCACTGGATATAGGGCTTGATCTGGTCCAGCTTGGCGAAGGCCCGGGTCACCCCTTCCGGCGTATTGAGCACCTGGTACAGCTGCTCGGGGGCGACTCCGTCCGCCAGCAGCGCGATCTCCAGGGTGTACTTGGCGCTCTTGCGCAGGCCGCGCTTGCCGGGGAAGTCCTTGAGGTTCCAGAAGTCCGCCCAGGAGCCCGGGGCCTTGGCCAGCTTCTGCGGAGCGAAGGCCATGACCATCGACCAGACATAGGTCGCCACGCCGCACTCGCTCAGGGTGCCAGGGACGTACTGCGCCGGATCGCCGAAACGTGACAGATCCAAAGGCTCGAACAGGCCCTCGTCACAGCCGCGCAACAGCTCCGGGCTTTCCACTTCGACCACGTCCCAACTGGTCTTGCCGACATCGACCATGGCCTTGATCTTCGACAGTTCGCCGTTGTACTCACCGGCCACCACTTGGCCCGCTCCGCTCTGGTTGAATGGCTGGAAATAAGCCTTTTCCTGGGCCTGCTTGGTGGCCCCGCCAAAGGAAATGACCGTGAGGTTCTGCGCCTGGGCCGAAGCCCCGGCACACAGCACAAGCCACGACAATGCAACGCCGCAACGCAAGGTGTTGGACATGAAACCCTTCCTCAAGAAAGCCGGCTCGCCCGCACGAACCTGCACAGCAAGAGCCTGGAAGCGACCGTATTCACGGGCGGTACAGCACCAGGCACGACGAGTCTTGGTCAGCGGTGCATGGCCCGGCCCAGCATGGGCTGCACAGGCGGATCGTCACCGTTGCGGGCTCTGCGGCCCCGTTCGCTTGATGTGTTGGCGACCTGTCCGGGGTCGCCGGACGCGGTCTTGCTCGAATGGCGGTTCATCGCTTGCTCCCTGTTGTTTTTGTAGGAAGAACAAATCGATCGGCAGTGCATCGCCACAACGCACCGGGCAGTCGGGCAGGCGTATGCAGGGGTTCATTGTTTGCCTAACCCGAAGCGTTGCGAAACGAGGTTTTTCTGAGGCACAGGCAAGGGAAAAGCTGCCTAGAGACAGACCTTGCCCAAGATAGAGGAAGGCAACGCGCACGCAACGGCGCGTCAGGACGGACCAGACAGTCCGCCGGAGCAACAACAGACACCCCGCCAGGGCATCACCTGGGCGGGGTGTTTCAAGCACTCAAGGGTGACGAGCGCCGCGGCTCAATCCAGCAGCACCAGCAACCCCGAGATCACCCCGATGCCCATCACCGCCGAGAGCAGCATGCTGCTGGACACCTCGGTCTCGTAGGTCTTGTAGCGCGAGGCCAGGATAAAGACGTTCACCGCCACTGGCAGCGCCGCCATGATCACCGCGATCTTGACCAGGAACTCGCCCAGGCCAAACACATAGCGGGCGGACACGAACACCAGCACCGGCAACACCACCACCTTCAACAGCGCCAGGGCCAAAGCGTCGCCCTTGATCAGGTTCTGCTGGCGGTGCACGGCAAAGGCGGCGCCCAGGGCCACCAGCGCCAGGGGACCGGTGGCGTTGGTCATCTGCGTGGCGAAGATCTGCAGCGGGCTGGGCAACCGCCACTGCAAGGCGATGCACAGCGCCGCCAAGGCCACCGCCAGAATCAGCGGGTTGCTGACGATCGACTTGCCAGTGGTCAGCAGCACACGGGCCAGATCCGGCCTGTCCTGCGCCTCGCGCGGCTCGGTGAGTTCCATGATCAGCGCGCCCCCCGCCAGGATCACCAGGTTGTCGGCCATGGTGATCATCAGCGTCGGCAGCGCCGCTTCGTCGCCAAACGCCATGACCATCAAGGGCAACCCCATGTAGCCCACCACCCCGGAGATGGACGACAGCCCGCGCAGACCGGCCACCCGCGCGTTGCCGCCCCAGATCAGCCGCCCGCCCACGGCGGCGATCATGAAGGTCACCAGGCAGGCCAGGTAATAGGCGCTGAGCAAGGCCCAATCCAGCTCGCCGTGGTCCCGGGTGCCGAGGGTCTTGATGAAGATGAAGCACGGCAGGAACAACCAGAACACCACCCCCACCAGGCCCTTGACCGTTTCCTTGCCGATCACCTCCAGCCGCACGATCCAGTAGCCGGCGAAAATCATCGCAAACAGCGGCATCACCACGGTGAACACCTTATCCATGGGCCGATTGCTCCTGCAGAAGCTGGCGCTCGGCATAGCGGGCCAGTTGCATCGGGCTGTAGGTAGAGGAACGGTAGAACTCCATCACCCCGGCCATCGCGTGCTGATAACGGACCTCGATGTCCGCCATCGAGGCGCGCATTTCCTCTTTCAGGTTCTCGACGATCGGCCACAGCTCCTCATCGGCAATCTCGGCAACCGGAGTGCTGAGCGATGAATAATCGGCCAGGGCTTGACGGATGGTCTGCGGATGCAAGCCCACATAATTGACGAAGTAAGCCTTTTCATCCTGAGTGTCCAGAAAGTCCGGAATATTCAACACGCCATAATTGGACAATGTTTCAAACTTGCCACTAACCGGACGATAGACGCCGGGCAACTGCAGCAACTTTTCCTCACAATAACGCGAGGCATCGATCAACTTGTCCAGATCCAACGCTTGCGCGCCCAACTTTATATTGTTGTCCCGACACAACTTCACAACTTGCTCCAGCGGTGCAATTCCGGAGCGGTTGCCAAATCCGGCCAGGGCCCCTTCGACCATCTGAAAACCGCATTGAATCGCCTGCATGGTATTGGCCAGGGCCAGTCCGTTGTCGTTATGGGCGTGCAGGCAGAACACCAGGTGCGGGTAGTCCGCCACCAGCTTCGAGCACAGCCAGCGGGTCACATGGGGTTGCAGCGAACCCACGGAGTCGTTGATGCGGATGATCTCCACCCCCAGGTTGACGGCCCAGTCGATCTGCCGGCAGATCCCGGCATAACGCTGCTCGCACACCCCATTGCGGAAGTTGTTGAGCACGCTGGCCTTGAACTTGACGGCGCCGATGTCGCGAAACGCCCGGATTGCGCGCTCGAACTCTCGATCGTCCTGCCGGTAGGTGATCATGCCGAAGCTGAAGACGGTGTCGGCAATCCATTCCCGTCGATGAGCCCGGGCCTTGAAGTAATCAAAGGCGGTTTCCCAGCAGTTCAGCAGGATGATGAACGTGGCCTGGGTGTCGGCCGGCAATTCGCCGGCTTGCCGTGCCCGATGCAACCGGTCCCAGACCAGGGGTTCCTCCGGCCCGCAACCCACCACGAAATCCCGCAGTCCCGCCTCGACCATGGCCTTGAGGATGGATAACTTGGCGTCCACCGTGATGGGAAAGGCGGTGCGTTCAATACCCTCCCGAAGTGTTTCATCCACCAGATAGGGGACAGAAAAATCACGGTAGCGAATTCCATTTTCGAGCTTCATCGCCCTGCTCCTTTTTATTGATTTTTTCGCTGCCACACTGTTTTGCTTGGCACGCCAGTGTCCATGACAACCGCCACACCATATAACAGCAGGTAAAAACACAATCTAAGAAATACCTTAAAAAACAGTACGCATAAGATTCGACAAAAACCGCTCAAAGCCGAAACATTTGCACTACCAATATCCCTATTTAAATAAACAGGCGCGCGCACTTATTGAACCCGCAGCGCGACCTATCCGAACTGTCGCGCGGCCTTTGAGCCAGCGATACGCCGACCAGCGCCCCACCCCCGCATTCCCCGCGGGACAGCTGCGAAAGCGCTAGAATCTGCGCTACCTTTCCCAGGCGACGAGAGCCGTTCATGAGCTTCGATTTCGATACCCTGCACCCCCGTCATGGCACCGGCAGCACCAAATGGAGCCGCTACCCCGAGGATGTCCTGCCGATGTGGGTGGCCGACATGGATTTCGCCGTGGCCGACGGCATCCTCCAGGCCCTGCGCCAGCGCCTGGAGCACCCGCTGCTGGGCTACAGCGTGGCCCGCGACGAGTTGCGCGAAGCGGTGGTCGCCGACCTCTGGGACAAATACGCCTGGCGCGTGCAACCCGACGAACTGATCTTCCTGCCCGGGGTCGAGCCCGGCTTCAACATGGCCCTGCACGCCTTCGTCAAACCCGGGCAACCGGTGGTGGTGCAGACCCCCAACTATCGCCCGCTGCGCCTGGCCCCGGGCAACTGGGGCCTGGACAAGATCGAAGTGCCGTTCCAGCTCACCGCCCAGGGCACCTACGACACGCCCATGGATGCACTGCGCCAGGCCTTGCAAGGCGCCGGCGCCATGCTCCTGAGCAACCCGCACAACCCGCTGGGCAAGGTCTTCCCCCGGGATGAACTGCAGGCGGTGGCCACTGCCTGCCTGGACCAGGGCGCGCTGATCATCTCCGACGAGATCCATGCCGAACTGTGCTTCGACGGTCGCCGGCACATTCCCACCGCCACCCTGAGCCCGGAGATTGCCCGCCGCACCATCACCCTGATGTCGGCCAGCAAGGCCTACAACATCGCCGGGATGAAGACCTGCTTCGCCATCGTCCAGGACCCGGCCACCCGCCTGGCCTTCAACAACGCCCGCGCCGGCATGGTGGACAGCGTCAGCCCCTTGGGCCTGGAGGCGACCCACGCCGCCCTGACCCACGGCGGCCCCTGGCTGCAGGCGCTGCTCGGCTACCTGCAAGCCAACCGCGACTACCTGCTGCACGCGGTGCAGACCCGCCTGCCGGGCATCCGCATGCACGCGCCCCAGGGCACTTACCTGGCCTGGCTCGACTGCAGCGCCCTGGGCCTGGCCGACCCCTACGCCTTTTTCCTCAAGGAGGCCAAGGTCGGCCTCAGCGCCGGGCTGGAGTTCGGCGACGACTGCGGGCAATTCGTGCGCCTGAACTTCGGCTGCCCGCGGGCCATGCTCGAAGAAGGCATCCAGCGCCTGCAGGACAGCCTGCAACGGCGCTGAGCGCCCCACTTCCCACAGCCGCCTCCTCCCCCTAGTGCAGCCGCCAGACTCCCACCCCTGGCGCTGCGCCCTACCTGCACCATGCCGCCCGGCCCGAACCCTGGCGCGGAGCATGCCCAGCCACATGCCCAATGGATCCATAAAAACCCATCAATGGATCCAAAAACCTACAGCCACCGACAAAATCCGATTATCGAACACTAAATCCGCTTATTCGTTTGACACTCTCAGCGCGCGAACCATTTAATGGATCCATTAAATAAAAACAACAAACGCCTGGAGAGACCTCATGTACCCCAAGAATGCCTGGTACGTTGCCTGCACCCCCGATGAATTGCAGGGCAAGCCCCTGGGCCGGCAGATCTGCGGCGAACGGATGGTGTTCTACCGCGCCCATGAAGGCCGGGTCGCCGCCGTCGAGGATTTCTGCCCCCATCGTGGCGCCCCGCTGTCGCTGGGTTATGTCGAGAACGGCAACCTGGTGTGCGGTTACCACGGCCTGGTGATGGGCTGCGACGGCAAGACCGTGGAGATGCCCGGCCAACGGGTTCGCGGCTTCCCCTGCAACAAGACCTTCGCCGCGGTCGAGCGCTACGGTTTCATCTGGGTCTGGCCCGGCGATCAGGCCCTGGCCGACCCGGCGCTGATCCATCACCTGGAATGGGCCGACAACGATCAGTGGGCCTATGGCGGCGGGTTGTTCCACATCCAGTGCGACTACCGGCTGATGATCGACAACCTGATGGACCTGACCCACGAAACCTACGTCCACGCCTCCAGCATCGGCCAGAAGGAGATCGACGAGGCGCCACCACAGACCACAGTGGACGGCGATCAGGTGGTCACCGCCCGGCACATGCACAACGTCATGCCGCCGCCCTTCTGGCGCATGGCCTTGCGCGGCAACCAGCTGGCCGACGACGTGCCGGTGGACCGCTGGCAGATCTGCCGCTTCAGCCCGCCCAGCCATGTGCTGATCGAAGTCGGTGTGGCCCATGCCGGCCACGGTGGCTACGACGCCCCTGCGCAGTACAAGGCGTCGAGCATCGTGGTGGATTTCATCACCCCCGAAAGCGACACCTCGATCTGGTACTTCTGGGGCATGGCGCGCAACTTCAATCCCCAGGACCAGGCCCTCACCGAGAGCATCCGCGAAGGCCAGGGCAAGATTTTCAGCGAAGACCTGGAGATGCTCGAACGCCAGCAGCAGAACCTGCTCGCCCAGCCCCAGCGCAGCCTGCTCAAGTTGAACATCGACGCCGGCGGCGTGCAGTCGCGACGGGTGCTGGAACGCCTGATCGCCCAGGAGCGCGAGCCCCGAGAAGCGCTGATCGCGGCAAGCCGTTAAGCCCTCCCCCGAACCCGACAGGCTGGTGGCCCGAATGCGGTCGCTGGCGAGGACCGACAATGATCGACGTACTGGTGGTCGCGCGCCACGACGAAGCCCTGGACATCTGCAGCTTCGAACTGGCCGCGGCCGACGCAAGCCCCCTGCCCGCCTTCAGCGCCGGCGCCCACATCGACGTGCACCTGGCCAACGGTCTGGTGCGCCAATACTCCTTGTGCAATCACCCCCAAGAACGCCACCGCTACCTGATCGGGGTGCTCAAGGATCCCGCCTCGCGAGGCGGCTCAAGCAGCCTGCACCAACAGCTGCAGGTGGGCGCGCGCCTGCGCATCAGCGCGCCGCGCAACCTGTTCGCCCTGGCCCCCGGCGCGCGGCGCAGCCTGCTGTTCGCCGGCGGCATCGGCATTACCCCGATCCTCAGCATGGCCGAGCAACTGGCCCACAACGGCGCAGATTTCCAGCTGCATTACTGCGCCCGCTCGGCCGAGCGCGCGGCCTTTGTCCAGCGCCTGCGGCAATCGCCTTTCGCCGAGCGGGTCAGCCTGCATTTCGACCAACAGCCGGAAACCGCCCTGGACATCGCTCACGCCTTGGCCGAGCCACAGGATGATCTGCACCTGTATGTCTGCGGCCCCGGCGGCTTCATGCAGCACGTGCTGGACAGCGCCCGTGCCCTGGGCTGGAAGGAACACTGCCTGCACCGCGAGTACTTCAGCGCCGCGCCGGTGGACCACAGCGCCGATGGCGGTTTTGCGGTCAGGCTGGCCAGCAGCGGGCAGGTGTTCCAGGTGCCGGCCGATCGCAGCGTGGTCCAGGTGCTGCAGGACCAGGGCATCGAAGTGGCGATTTCCTGCGAGCAAGGGATCTGCGGCACCTGTCTGACCCGGGTGCTGGAGGGGGTGCCGGAGCACCGTGACCTGTTCCTTACCGAGGACGAACAGGCGCGCAACGATCAGTTCACGCCCTGCTGCTCCCGGGCCAAAACCCCGTTGCTGGTGCTCGACCTCTAGCGCCTCACGGCGAAGGCAGGATCAGCTTCATGCGCTCATCGGCCAGCGCCGAGCCGAAGATCTCGGCGTAACGCAAGGTGGCGTTGGCATGCTCGCGCATCAGTGCTTCGGCCCGCGCGCCCTGGCCGTTGACCAGGGCATCGAACACCGAGTGATGCTGCATATGGGCGTAGTTGAAGCGCCGGTATTCCCGGGCCATGTCCTGGCGATCCACCGCCAGCGCGGTGACCGAGGCGAACGGCAGGTGGTCATTGCGCGCCAGGGCATCGGCGATCGCCGGGTTACCGCTGCCCGCCACGATCACCTGGTGAAAACGCATGTTGAGGTCGTGATAGACCTCCAGGTCTTCTTCGTTGACGTAGCCCTTGTCGAACAGCGCATCGCCCTCGACCAGGCAGCGTTCAAGGATCGCCCGCCCCTCGGCCGACAGCCCGCGCTCGGCGGTCTGGCGCGCCGCCAGGCCCTCCAGCACCCCGCGCACCTCCACCGCCCCGGCGATGTCCTCGGCGCTGACCGAGCGCACCTGAAACCCGCGGCCACCGAAACGCACCAAGAGGCCCTCCTGCTCCAGGGTGCGAAAGGCCATGCGCACCGGCATGCGCGACACCCCGAAGCGCTCGGCGGTCGGCACTTCCATCAAGCGCTCGCCTGCCGCCAGCTCGCCCGAGGCGATCATCTTGCGCAGCGCGACCAGCACCGTTTGACCGGGTTTACTCATGCGGGCAGCTTCCTGAAAAAACGGGCGGCCATCATAACGCAGAGCCCACCACAACACGCATCCCGACACACCCTGTAGCCGCTGCTGAGCCTGCGAAGCTGCGCAAAGGTCCGCAGGACCTTGCTTGGCGATCTCCCGCCGAACCTCCAGCGCCCTTGGAATCGCCGCGTCTGCTGCGCAGCCGTTCGCAGCCTGCGGCAGCGGCTACAGGTTTTTCACAGCGACAGCGGGTAGCTGACGATCAGCCGGGTCTGGTCGAAGTCGCGGTTGAAGCTGCGCCGGGTGGTGGCGTTGTTCAACCGCAGGCTGAGGTTCTTCAGGCTGCCGCTCTGCAGGGTGTAGCCGATCTCGGTATCGCGCTCCCACTCATGGCCATCCTTGCCAGCCTTGGTGCTGGCGTTGTCGCCACGCCCGTAACGCACCATGGCCAGCAGCCCGGGAACCCCGGAAGCGGCGAAGTCATAGTCGTAGCGCAACTGCCAGGAACGCTCGCCGGCGTTGCTGAAGTTGCCGTTGAACATGTCGTTGCCCAGGGTCCGGCCGCTGCTGCCGTAGACCGACATCCAGGGGCTGTCGCCACTGACCTTCTGCACCCCCAGGTACAGCGTGTGCCCGGCCCGCGCCGCGGAGAACAGGCCATAGGCGGTGTGGCTGTCGATGCGGCCGATGCGCGCGCTGCCGTCGTCGCGGTCGATGAAGTAACCCAGGTTGCCCCCCAGCACCCAGTCGCCCACCGGCTGTTTGTGCTGCAGGTTGAAGTAGCTCTGGCGGTAGATGTCCTGCAGTTGCGAATGCCAGAGCCCGAACAGGGTGCGCTGCTGGTTGAAGCGGTAGTCGGCACCCACGTAGTTGAAACCGTCGGACTTCACCCCCGGCGCGGCCCAGGCCGACAGGTCCTGCATGTCCGAAGAATTGCGCAGGCTCACCGCGCGGTACTGCCCGGCCTGCAGGCCCAGGCCGTCGATCTCGCGGGACACCAGCATGGCCCCGCGAAAGGTCTGCGGCAGCAGGCGGCCATCGTCATAGCGCAGCAGCGGCACGTCCGGCAGCAGCTCGCCGAGCTTGAACTCGGTGGCGGATATCCGCGCCTTCAAGGCCGCCCCGGCGCGGCCGAAATTGTCCGCGGCGCGGCCATCGTCGTGCACCGGCAGCAGCTCCGAACCGCTGACCTGGCGGCTGCTGTCGAGCTTGAGGCCGAACAGACCAATGGCATCCAGGCCAACCCCCACGGTGCCCGGGGTGTAACCAGAACTGAACTTGAGGATGAACCCCTGGGCCCACTCCTCCACCTGGCCCTTGGCCGCGTCATGGTCGCGAAAATCCCGATTGAAGTAGTAGTTGCGCAGCAGCAGGTCGGTCTTGCTCCCCTCGAAGAAACCGCTGTCGTCGCCAGCCCAGGAAGGGCCGCACAGGCCCGCAGACAGGCAAGCCCCGACCAGGGAACGGCGCAGCATCGGATGACGGGTGTTCATTATTATTGTTCTCCGCTTTGCATAGGCGCAGCCGTGCCCCGACAGGCCGGCAACGACCCGTCCATTCACGGATGCGCAAAAACCCGGCCAGGGCGGCCGGGGGTTATTCAGAGGGCCGGATCAGAAGGGATACTGACGCGGCCGGTGTTGCAGGCTGATCCAGTGGTCGCGGGTGAACTCGTCGATCGCCCAGTCGCCGTTGAAGCGTCCCAGCCCGGAGTTCTTCTCGCCCCCGAAAGGCGCGTTGGCCTCATCGTTCACCGGCACATCGTTGATATGGGTCATGCCGGCGCGCACCTGGCGGGCAAAGTTCACCCCGCGCTCCAGGTTGCCGGTGAACACCGCGCTGGCCAGACCGAACTCGCTGTCGTTGGCCAGCTCCAGGGCATGGGCTTCGTCCCGGGCGCGCAGCAGCCCCACCAGCGGCCCGAAGATTTCATGGCGCGCCAGGTCCATGTCGGCGCGCACCTCGCCGTACACATGGGGCGCCAGCAGATTGCCGTTCACCCCGCCCTCGTACAGTGGCTCGGCGCCCTGCGCGCGGGCCAGGGCGATCTTTTCCTGCAGGCCCTGCAACTGGCGGGCGTTGATCACCGGGCCAATCACCGTGTCCAGCGCTTGCGGATCGCCGACCTTGAGCTGCCTGACCCGGGCCACGAAGCGCTGGGCGAACGCGTCGTACAGCCGCTCATCGACAATGATCCGGTTGATCGCCATGCAGATCTGCCCCTGGTGCAGGAACTTGCCGAACACCGCAGCGTTCACCGCTTGCTCAAGGTCGGCATCGTCAAGCACCACGAACGGGCTGTTGCCTCCCAGCTCCAGGGCCACATGCTTGAGATGCTCACCGCCACTGGCGATGCGGCCGATACCGCGCCCCACCGGGGTCGAGCCGGTGAAGGTGATCAGCGCCGGCACCGGGTGCTCGACAAAGGCATCGCCAATCTCGCTGCCGGCCCCCACCACCACGCTGAACACCCCGGCGGGCAGCCCCGCTTCCTCGAAGATCCTGGCCAGCAGCAGGCCGCCGCACACCGGGGTATCGCTGGCCGGCTTGACCACCACCGCGTTGCCCAGGGCCAGGGCCGGGGCGATGGAACGCTGGGTCAGGTGCAGCGGGAAGTTCCACGGGCTGATCACCCCCACCACCCCCAGGGCGCTGCGGTAGACCCGGCTTTCCTTGCCCGGCACATCGGACTCGACAATCCGCCCATGGACCCGCGCCGGAAACGACGCCGACTCCAGGGTAATGGCCCGCGCCGCGCCCCACTCGGCCAGGGCCTTGATCCGCGTGCTGCCGGATTCGCGGATGATCCAATCGACTATTTCCTTCTGGCGCCGGTCGAAGATCGCCACCGCCCGGTGCAGCACCGCCGCGCGCTGCGACGGCCCCAGGGCCGCCCATTGCGGCTGCACCTGGGCGGCCTTGGCGTAGGCCGCATCCAGGTCGCTGCGGTTGGCCTGGGCCACCTCCAGCAACAGCGCGCCGTCAAACGGATTGGTCACCGCCAGGGTCTTGCCGGCGGCACCGGCGCGCCACTGCCCGGCGATGGGTTGCAGATGCAGATCGCGATACACCGCGTTGGAATCACTCATGAACAATCTCCTCATGAAACAGCATGCAAAAACCGATGTGTCACCCAAAAGCCGGCCTGTATGGGGGCGGGCTTGTGTAGGAGCTGGCTCGCCAGCGAAGACGCCCGCAAGACACACACAAGACCCAAGGCCCTGTTCGCCGGCAAGCCGGCTCCTACACGGCGGCGCGTTGTTCGATCAGGCGCAGCAGGCCGAGCAGGGTTTCGGTGTGGGGCACCGCCACCCCGGCCTGCCGCGCCCGTTCCAGCACCTGGCCATTGATGGAGCCGATTTCCGTGGGCCGCCCGGCCAGCACGTCCTGCAGCATCGACGGCTTGTGGGTGCGGTGGTTGGCCATGGCAAAGGCCACGCTGTCCAGGCAGCGCTGGGCATCCAGCACTATCCCCCGGGAGTGGGCCACAGCCACCACTTCCATGACGATGGCCCGGGCCAGCGCCACGCCTTCCGGCGCCGCGTCCAGCTGGCCCACGGTGCACCCGGTGGCCGCGCACAGGCTGTTCAGCGCCGCGTTGAAGGCGACCTTCTCCCAGATCGAGGTCCAGACCTCGGGGTCCACCGCGCAGTTGAGCCCGGCCGCGTCCAGCACCGCCGCCACCTCAGCGCTGGCCTGGCGCTCACCCTCGTCGAGGGCCAGCACCCGGACCAGACCCTGGCCGTGGGAATGCACCTGCCCCGGCCCGACCAGATCAGCCGGCCAGTTGGTCATGCC
Organism: Pseudomonas sp. 3MA1; assembly: GCF_029237275.1. Taxonomy (NCBI): domain Bacteria; kingdom Pseudomonadati; phylum Pseudomonadota; class Gammaproteobacteria; order Pseudomonadales; family Pseudomonadaceae; genus Pseudomonas; species Pseudomonas sp. 3MA1. The sequence continues at coordinate 175,084 of NZ_JAACFX010000003.1, forward strand.
GATCAGCACCTGCCGCGGGGCCACATGCCGCGACAAGGCCTCGGCGTTGCCCAGGCCGTTCTGCAGGGTCAGCACCCGGGTGTGCCCGGCGATATGCCCGGCCACGCTGCGCAAGGCGCTGTCGGTGTGCAGGGTCTTGGTAAACACCAGCAACAGGTCCGGGTGCCCGCTGGCCTGTTCCGGGCGGCAAGCATCGAGGCCGGTGATGCGCCGCTCGCCGCGGTCGGTCGCCAGCAGCAGGCCATCGCGCTGGATCGCCGCAAGGTGCGCCTCGTTGATGTCCAGCAGCGTCACCTGCTGCCCGCTTTCCGCCAGCAGGCCGCCAAATAGCGAACCCATGGCGCCCGCGCCGAGAATGGTGATGTGCATCGAACCTCCTGATTGAGTGAGCGTTTCAAGGACCGCGTTCATCGCTGGCCCGGCAGGCGCCGGGGAATGTGCCGGCGCACGATCAGCAGCGCGAGCAAGGCCATGAGCATCACCGAGCCCAGCAGCGTCAGGTAGCCATGAGCCCCGCCCTGGGTGATCACCAGGGCCCCGGCGAAGGCACTGAGGATCGCCCCCAGGCGCCCGAAGGCCAGGGCCGAAGCGGTGCCGGTGGCGCGCACGCCGGTCGGGTAGATGAAGGCGCACAGCGCGTACATGGTGGACTGCACCGCGTTGACGAACAGGCCGTGCACGCCGAAGCCGAAAATCAGCAGGCCGGTGTTCTGGTGGATATCCACCACCTGCAGCAGGAAGGCGCTGGCCGCGCCCCCGGCACAGCAGATCAGCAGCGGCCAGAACGAGCCCCAGCGGGTGATGGCCAGTGCACAGACCAGCGCGCCGATGACCCCGCCGAGGTTGTAGGCGGTCAACCCGGAGCCGGCCACCGACAGTTCCAGGCCTTCGGCCAGGAGCATGGTCGGCAGCCAGCTGAAAGCACTGTAGACCGCGGTCAGGCACATGAAAAAGGCCACCCAGAGGGCCAGGGTGTCGCGCCCATAACCCTGGGCGAACAAGGCGCGGAAACCGCCCTGCTTCTCGCTCTTCTGCTCCAGGGCATCGCTGTAGCTCACCCCCGGGGCCATGGGCCGTCCCATGCGCCCCAGCAAGGCGTTCAACTCGACCCAGCGCTGCGGTCGACGCGCCAGGAAACGCGGCGACTCCGGCAACGTCGCCAGCAACACGAAGCCCAGCACGATGGGCAGGCTGCCGCCAATGAAGAACAAGGTGCGCCAGCCATACAGCGGCAACACCTGGGACGCGAACAGCCCCGCCAGCATCCCGCCCAGGGGCACGCAGACAATGGTCGCGGTCACCGCCAGGGTGCGCCGCCGCGCCGGGGTGAATTCGGCCGTCACCGTGGTCGCGCTGGGCAGCGCGCCACCAATGCCCAGCCCGGCGATAAAGCGCAGCACCGCCACCGCCAGCGCATTGGGCGCCAGGCCAATGGCGCAGGTGGCCGCGCCGAACACGAACACGCTGGCGATGACCGCCATGCGCCGGCCGAAACGATCGGCGAACAGCCCGGCACAGGCACTGCCGATGCCCATGCCAATCAGCCCGGCCGCCACCGCCGGGGCGAACGCCTCGCGGGTGATGCCCCACTCCTTGATCATCAGCGGAATGGCAAAACCGATCAGTTGGCCGTCGAAGCCGTCCATGACGATGGACAGCGCCGCCAGAAACACCACCAGCTTCTGCATGCCGGTGAAGGGGCCGTGGTCGAGCAAGGTGCCGATGTCGGCATGGGAGGCAGCGGAAGGCGCCGGCTGGGGCGCCTTGTCGATCGCTGCAGTGACCGTAGTCGTGTTCATATCCACCTCTTTTTATTCTTCTGGTGAGTCCGCAAGCCGCGGTTGGCATGGCCGGGCACAGGGCCCGGCGACAAGGCAATGCTCAGGGTTCGATGGTCAGGGTCGGCACCTCGATCAGCACCGGGCGCTGGCCCGCCAGGGCCGCGCTCAAGGCCTCGGCAAACTCCTCGCGGGTATTGGCCTGCACCGCGTGCACGCCATAGCCGCGGCCGATGGCGCAGAAATCCAGGCCGGGCACGTCCAGCCCCGGCGCATCGCTGACCTGCAGCACCTCGGCGAACCAGCGCAGGGCGCCGTAGGTGCCGTTCTTGAGAATGATCAACACCACCGGGATCTGGTACTGGGCGGCGGTCCACAGCGCGGTGATGCCGTAGTTGGCCGAGCCGTCGCCGATGATCCCGATCACCCGCCGCTCGGGCCGGGCCAGTTGCACCCCCACCGCCGCTGGCAGGCCGAAGCCCAGGCCACCGGCCGCCGGGAAGAAGTAACTGCCGGGCTCGCGCATCTCCACCCGCTGCCAGAAGGCGCCAACGGTGGAGGTGGATTCCTTGACGTAGATCGCGTCCCTGGGCGCCAGCTCGTTGATCACATCGAACACGGTTTCCGGGCGCAGCAGGCCGCCGCTTTCCTCGACCGGCGCCGGTGCCGGCAAGGCCGCCGGCTGCGGCCGGTCGCACTCCGGCAGCGCCCAGACCAACGCCTGCAAGGTCTCGGCGATGTCCCCCACCAGCGCATCGCCCATCGGCGCCCGCGCCGCCTCGGCCGGGTCGCAGGTGATGTGCAGCAGCTCAGTGCCCTCGGGCAGGTAGTCCCCCGGGGCGAACTGGTGATAACGGAACACCGGGGCGCCCACCACCAGGATCAGGTCATGCGCCGCCAGGCAGCGACTGATACCGGCGATGGCCGCTGGCAGCACCCCGCGAAAGCTCGGGTGGCGAGTGGGAAACGGGCAACGCGAAGCGGACGGCGCGACCCAGGCCGGCATGCCGAGTTTTTCCGCCAGTTGCACCGCCAGGTGGTTGCTCTGGCTGCCGTCCACATCCGGCCCCAGCACCAGCACCGGGTTGCGCGCCGCCGCCAGGCGCTGCACCAGATGGCGCAATTGCGCCGCCCCGGGCAGCCCGGCGCTGGCCACCTGGCGCCGCGCCAGATGCTCGACCCCGGCCGGGGCCGGACGGGCCCAGTCGTCATAGGGAATCGACAGGTACACCGGGCCCTTGGGCGCCTGGCTGGCCATATGGATGGCCTGGCTCAGGGCCCGGGGCACATCCTCGGCGCAAGCCGGTTCATGGCTCCACTTGACCAGGGGCTTGGGCAGTTGCGCGGCATCGACATTGGCCAGCATGGCTTCGACGCCGATCATCGAGCGCACCTGCTGGCCGGCGGTGATCACCAGCGGGCTGTGGGAGTACCAGGCATTGGTCAGCGCGCCCATGCCATTGCCGGTGCCGGCCGCCGCGTGCAGGTTGACGAAGGCCGGCCGGCCGCTGGCCAGGGCGAAGCCGTCGGCCATGCCGACCACCGCGCCTTCATGCAGGCCGAGGATGTAGCGGAAGTCTTCGGGAAAGCCCTTGAGAAAGGGCAGCTCGTTGGAACCCGGGTTGCCGAACACCGTGGTCAGGCCGTGTTGCCGGAGGATGTCGTAGGACGCGCTATGGACGGTTTTCATAAGGACCTTGGCCGCTGCTTTTTAGAATTTGAGTTACTCTTGCAGCCGCGCCGAAATTGATCAAATCGATACTATTTCTATTAAAAATAAGATCCATCTATATCCATGAGGCAGCATGAGCCACATCGATCTGAACCTGATCCGCACCTTCGTCACCCTCTATGAGGCCCGCAGCGTGACCCTGGCCGCCGAGCGCCTGTTCGTCACCCAGCCCTCGGTCAGCTACGCCCTGGCGCGGCTGCGCGAGCTGTTCGACGACGGCCTGTTCAGCCGCAGCCGCGACGGCATCCAGCCCAGCCAACTGGCCGATGAGCTGTACCCGCCCCTGCGCCAATCCCTGACGCGCATCGAAAACACCGTGCACAGCACCCGGCGCTTCGACCCGGCCACCACCGAGCGGCGCTTTCGCATCGCCCTCTCCGACCTCGGCGAAATGGGTTTCCTGCCGCTGATCCTGGCGCGCCTGAACCAGCTAGCGCCGGAAGCCGAAGTCGAAGTCCTGCCCCTGCAGGTGGATCAGGCCGGCGAATGGCTGAGCAGCGCCAAGGTCGACGCGCTGATCTGCCGCAAGCCCCTGACCGGCACCCGCAGCCAGGTGCTGATCCGCGAGCGCTACGTGTGCCTGCTCAGCGACCGCCACCCGCGCATCGACACCCAGCTGAGCCTGGAGCAGTTCCTCGCCGAGCGGCACATCGCCGTGACCCGCACCACCGGCCACGGCAGCGTCGAGGACGTGCTCAAGCAGATGAACGCCAAACGTCGCATCAGCCTGCAGGTGCCGCATTTCTCGGTGCTGCCCAAGGTCTTGCCCGGCACCGACCTGCTGGCGGTACTGCCGGCGCAGATCGCCCGCCTGTTCACCCTTGAAGGCGGCCTGCGGCAACTGGAGCTGCCGTTCCCGGTGGGGGAATTCGACGTGTCCCTGCACTGGCACCCCAACAGCGACAGCTCCGCCGCCCTGACCTGGTTCCGCCAGACCGTGGCCGCGGCGATCATCGACGGCCAGTCGTGAAGCGGCGCCCGCCGCCCCATCCAGTTTCGCGGCCCTAGGCCAGGGCTGCCTGCGCCTGCGGCGACGCCGGGCGCAGCCACACCAGGCAACCGGCCGCCAGCACGAAGACCACGGCAAACACCCCGTACAGGTGCAGCGGCTGCCAGCCGGCATCCAGCAGCACCCCGGCCACCGTGGGCGAGACAATCGCGCCAATACGCCCGATGCCGATCCCCCAACCGACCCCGGTCGCCCGCACCGAAGCCTCGTAGACCACCGGCGACAAGGCATAGAGCCCGGCCACGCAGCCGTTGGCGAACAGCCCGATCAGCAGCCCCAGGCCCAGGGCCGCGGCAATCGACGAGGCACTGCCGACAAACAGCACCAGGAGCCCGGCGGTGACCAGCATGAACAGCGACAGCACCCGGGTCAGCGGCCAGCGCGAGGACAAACCGCCGATCAGCGCCGCGCCGAAGATCCCGCCGACACTCAGCAGCACCCCGCCGGTGATCCCCTGCTGCGCCGAAAGCCCGGCGGCCACCAGCAGTTTTGGGGTCCAGCTCATAACGAAGTAGAAGCCGAACATCACCAGGAAAAACAGCAGCCAGAGCAGCAGCGTGGTGCGCCGCAGCGGCCCGGCGAACAGCTGGCCAAAGCCGCTGACGGCGCCCTCCTCGCCCAGCGCCGCAGCGGGCAGCCGCACCAGTTCCGGGTGGCCCAGGCGCCGGGCCAGGCGATTGACCCGCAACAGAGCGTCGGCCGGGCGCCGGGCCAGGAGAAAGTCCAGGGACTCGGGGAGCCAGAGCAGCACCAGGGGGATCACCAGCAAGGTGACGATGCCGCCAAACACAAACACCGAGCGCCAGCCCCAATGGCTCAGCAGCCACACCGCCAGCAAGCCGCCCAGGGTCGCCCCCAGGGCATAGCCGGTGGATTGCAGGCTCACCGCCAACCCGCGCCAGCGACGGCTGGCGTATTCGGCGGCGATCACATTGCTGCTGGCCAGGATGCCGCCGATGCCCAGCCCGGTGAGGCCGCGCAACAGCGCCAGTTGCAAGGGGCTGTGGCTGGTGGCCGAAAGCAACATGCCGACACCGGACAGCAACAGGCACCCCAGAATCAGCGGCCGGCGGCCGAAGCGGTCGGCCCAGGGCGCGATAAACAGCGAACCGGCGGCCATGCCGAACAGCCCGGCACTGAGCAGCAGGCCGACCTGCGCGCCATTGAGCTGCCACTCGGCGGACACCGAAGCGGCGGTGAAGGCCATCACCAGCACATCGAAGCCGTCGATCATGTTGAGCACGATGCAGATGCCGATCGCCAGACACTGGAAGGCGCCCATCGGGCCATGGTCGACCCGTTGCTTGAGATCGAGGTTCATGGGCGCACCTGCCATTCGGTCAGGACCCGAAGCGCAACACCCAAAGAACCTGTGCACACAGACAGCCAGCGCGCGCCAGCCAGGCGGCTGCACGCCGTCGATAAGACATTCATGGCGAAACCCTTTTTGTTGTTTTTATGGCCGACGGTCAGGAGGGCTCCCGCCATCGCCAGGTCGCCAATAAAACGCTTAATGGATCCAATAACAAGAGACGAACGGGCTGAAACGGCCGAGCAAAAGGTCCCAGGCCAACCAGGGTCGGGGTTAATTTCCATAGGGATCAAATGCTTAGGTGCCCGACCAGGCACCGGGATTAGCGGGCGATTATCGACCAGCACCGTTCGGGCAGGCGACGAGACTCACTACCAGGCTCACTACCAGACTCACCGCCAAACAAGCCTGTGGTGAGGGAGCTTGCTCCCGTTCGATGGCGCAGCCGGCGCAAAGGCTGCTGGCGCGCCAGGCCGAAAGCCCTCGGAGGCTGCAGATGGGGGCGCTGCGCACCCCAGCGGGAGCAAGCTCCCTCGCCACAATATTGGATCCAATAGCCTGCATCGCCTCAGATAAAGGCCAGCGCTGCCCGGGCGCCACGCACCGCCGTCATCCGCTGCTCGACCTGGGGCAACAGGTAGCTGAAAAAGAACCCCGCCGTCTCCAGCTTGGCCTCGCGCAGCGGATCGCCCTCGGGCAACCTGCGCGAAACCCGCGCCGCCCGGGCCCAGGCCAGCGCCAACAGGCTCAAGCCACACAAGGCGAGAAAATCCCCCGCCGCGCGGTACGGGTACTCGGCATCCTCCAGCGCCCACTGTTGCACCTCGCCTACCAGCCCCTGCAACGCCTCGGCCAGATCCGCCAACAGCCGGGCAAAGCCCGCGCATTCGGCCACGGCGGCGCCCTGCCCGGCCTCATCGCGCAGTTGATCAAGCAACAGCGCGAAGCCCTGCCCGCCATCCCCCAGCACCTTGCGCAGCAGCAGGTCGTTGGCCTGAATCTCGTTGCTGCCTTCGTAGATCATGGCGATGCGGCTGTCGCGCAGGGTCTGCTCGATGGCGAACTCGGCGACGTAGCCGTAGCCGCCGAAGACCTGCAAGGCGTTGCTGGCCTGACGAAAGCCCTGCTCGGTAAAAAAGGCCTTGATGATCGGCGTCAGCAGTTGCGCCAGCTGATCGGCCTGGCGCCGGGCCAGTGGCTCGGGGTGATGCTCGGCCTGATCCAGCAGGTGCGCGGCCCAGTAGCCAATGGCCCGCAGGCCTTCGCTGGTGGCGCGCAATTCCAGAAGCACACGGCGCATGGCCGGGTGATAGCGAATCGGGTCGGCGGCCTGGGCGGCGATGCCGGCGGGGCGCAACGGCGCCCGCATCTGCTGGCGCTCGCCGGCGTAGTCCCGGGCGTTCTGCCAGGCCGCTTCGACATGCCCCAGGCCTTGCAGGCCGACGTGCAGGCGCGCCGAATTCATCATCACGAACATTGCCGCCAGACCGCGATTGGCCTCGCCCACCAACCAGCCCTGGGCCGCATCGAACACCAGGGAACAGGTGGCGCTGCCCTTGATGCCCATCTTGTGTTCGATGCCGTCGCAGCGCACGCCGTTGTCCTGGCCCTGCTCCAGGCGCTTGGGCACCAGGAACAGCGAGATCCCCCGGCTGCCCTCGGGCGCCTCCGGCAGCCGGGCCAGCACCAGGTGCAGGATGTTGTCGGTGAGGTCGTGCTCGCCACCGGAGATGAACAGCTTTCTGCCGCTCAGGCGATAACTGCCATCGGCTTGCGGCTCGGCCCGACAGCGCAGCAGGCCGACATCACTGCCGGCCTGGGGCTCGGTCAGGCACATGGTGGGCAGGCTCGCGCCGCTGATGATCCCGGGCAAGTAGCGCTCCTGGAGCCAGGGCGCGCCGTGGCTCTTCAGACACAGGTAGGCGCCGTGGGCGATGCCGGTGTACATGGCCCAGGCATGGTTGCTGGCGTAGAGCATCTCTTGCAGCGCCGCGTCCAGCAGTTGCGGCAGGCCCTGGCCACCCAAGGCTTCGGCGCAGGCCAGGGCCGGCCAGCCGCCCTCGACATAGGCCCGATAGGCCTCGGCAAAACCCTCTGGGGTGCTGACCTGTCCATCCGCCCACTGGCAGCCCTGGCGATCGCCGCTGGCATTCAGCGGCGCCAGTACGCCCTGGCTGAAACGCGCCGCCTGCTCCAGCACCTGCAGCGCCAGGGGCAGGTCCAGCGCCGCGAACGCCGGGTTCCGGCGCCACGCTTCGGGGGCCTCCAGCCAGTGCTCAAGGACAAATTGCATATCGCGCAGCGGCGCCTGGTAGCTCCACATGGGGACACCTCATCGAGTAGAAATAGAGTGGCCCGCCAGGGACGGCGAGCCGATCGGGCTCAAGCACGCCAGGCCGGGTTTTCGATCAGCAGCGCCATGCCCTGGCCACCGCCCACGCAGGCCGCGGCGATGCCGTAGCGCAGGTTGTGCTCGCGCAGTTGCCGAGCCAGGGTCAGCACCAGGCGCAGGCCGCTGGCGGCCAACGGGTGGCCCAGGGCCAGGGAGCCGCCCTGGACATTCAGCCGATCGCCGTCCAGATCCAGCTCCCGGGCCACGGCCAGCACCTGGGCCGCCTGGGCCTCGTTGATTTCAAGGCGACCGATCTGCCCAAGGCTCAGGCCACTGCGTTGCAACAGCAGGCGGATCGCCGGGGCCGGACCGATGCCCATGAACTCCGGCGCCACCCCGACCACCGCGCTGCCCAGCAACAGCGCCAGGGGCGTCGTGCTGCAGGCCGAGGCCCGCCCGACCAGGGCCGCCGCCGCGCCATCGACCACCGCGCAACTGTTGCCAGCGGTCTGCACCCCGCCCTCGTGGATGGTCCGCAGTCGCGCCAGGGCAGACCGTTCACTGGGGCGCGGATGGCTGTCCTGGCTGACCGTCTCGACCCCGCGCGGCAGGCAAATGCCGCGCGCTTGATAGCCGTCGAGTTCGAAGCGCTGCTGGCTCACGGCGACGATTTCCGCCGCGAACCAGCCCGCTTGCCGGGCGGCCAGGGCCCGCTGATGACTGGCGCAGGCGTAGTCATCCACCGCTTCGCGGGTAAGGCCGTAACGCCGCGCCAGGTTGTCGGCGGTGGCGATCATGTCCAGCCCCGGCGCCGGGTCATACAGCGCCTCCCATAAAAAGTCCTTGAACTGCACCGCCGCTCCCAGGCGAAAGCCGCCGCGATGGGTGTAGGCGGCAATCGGGTTGCGCGACATCGACTCACTGGCCACGCACAACGCCAGTTGCACCTCGCCGCGCAGTTGCTCGGCGGCCTGACGCAGCAGCTCGAAACCGGTGGCGCAGATGCGCTGCACCCCCAGGGCCGGCACCGCTTGGCCGACCCCGCTGTACAGGCCGATGTGCCGGGGCAGCAGGTAGGCGTCGAAACTGGCCTGGGCCATGGAACCGGCCAGCACGCTGTCCACCGCCCGCGGCTCGATGCTGGCCCGGGCCAGGACCTCGCGCCCGACCTTGATCCCCAGGTCGATCGGCGAGATCTCGGCCAGACTTCCGCCGAGGTCGACCCAGGGCGTGCGCACCGCCTCCAGGATCGCCACATCGGCGAACCCGCTGTACTGCCCGGCGCCGCTCATGGCTTGGGCTCGGCGCGCAGGATCGACGGCTCGCGGCCGCGATACAGGTTCTCGACCTGCTCGGCGCGCCACTGCAACACCGCGCGCTGGTTGATCGAGCCCTTGTCGGTGATCTCCCCGCGGTCGATGGACGCCGGCTCCACCTGCAGCGCGATCCACTCCAGGCGGCTGGCATTGCCGCTGGCCTCGCGATTCAGGCGCTGCAACCAGTCGCCGAACCACTGGCGCACCGGCGCGCTGGCCAGCACCTGGGCCTCGCTGGCCTCGGCGCCCAGCCCCGCCAGCCGCCGGCATTCATACAGGCGCGGGAACACCAGGGCCCCCAGGCACTCGCGGTCGGGGGCGGCCACCACCAGGTCCTGGACATAGGGCGCGCCTTCGAGCACCGCGCGATTGCGCAGCGGGCCGACGCTGACGAACACCCCGGACGACAACTTGAAGTCCTCGGCGATGCGCCCGTCGAACATCAGCCCCAGTTGCGGGTCGGCGGCGTCGGCGAGCTTGAGCGCATCCCCCGAGCAGTAGAAACCCTGGGCGTCGAACACTTCGGCGGTCTGCTGCGCCGCGCGCCAGTAGCCGGGCATGATGTGCGGCCCGCGAAAGCGCCCTTCGAGCTTGCCGTCCACCGGCACCAGGCGCACTTCGCAACCCGGCGCCGGCAGGCCGATGTAACCGGCCATCGACAGCGGCCCGGTGGTGAAGGTGCACGACGGCGCGGCCTCGGTCATGCCCAGCCCGGCCATCATCCGGATGCGTTCGCCGCAATGCTGCTCGGCGACCCGGTCCAGGCGGTCCCAGACACTTTGTGAAAGCCCGGCGGCGGCGAAGAAAAACAGGCTCATGCGCTTGAAAAAACACTCGCGCAGCTCAGCATCCTGCTCCAGGGCGTTGACCAGTTCCTCCCAACCCTTGGGCACGGTCAGGTAGGCGGTGGGGGAAATTTCCTTGAGGTTGCGCAGGGTTTCAGCAAAGCCCTGGGCCGTGGGCTTGCCCTCGTCCAGGTAAAAAGTGCCGCCGTTGTAGAGCACGATGCCGACGTTATGGCTGCCGCCGAAGGTGTGGTTCCACGGCAGCCAGTCCACCAGCACCGGCGGCGCTTCGCCGAACACCGGAAAGGTCTGCAGCAGCATCTGCTGGTTGGCGCAGAGCATGCGCTGGGTGGTGATCACCGCCTTGGGCAGCTTGGTCGAGCCCGAGGTGAAGAGAAACTTGGCGATGCTGTCTGGGCCGGTGGCGGCAAAGGCTGCATCGGCCTCGGCCCCACCGGGCTCGGCCAGCAGGCTGGCAAAACTCGCCTGACGCCGCCCCGGCACCTGGCCACGCACGCTGATCAGCGGCGTCTTGGGCGGCAGCACCGCGTCGATGGCCCGCTGGTAGGCGCTGGCGTCGCTGACGAACACCAGCCCCGGCTGCAACAGGTCACAGACGTGACGCAGCTTGGCAAAGTCCTGGGACAGCAGCGAATAGGCCGGCGACACCGGGCAATAGGGAATCCCGGCGTACATCGCGCCCAGGGCCAGTTGCAGGTGTTCGATGTCATTGCCCGAGAGCAGCGCCAGCGGCTTGTCGGCCGACAGGCCGTAACGAAGCAGGCCCTGGGCGATGGCGCGCACGCTGTCGAGCATCTGCCCATAGCTGACCCGGCGCCAGTCGCCGCCGGCCTCGCGGGCGGCAATGAAGGTCTGCTCGGGGCGTACCCGGGCCCAGTGCAGCAGGCGATCGAGCAAGCGATCGGGCAAGGGCGCCAGTGGCTCCAACGCGCGCATGTGCAGCACGCCCTGCTCTTCACTGACGGCAACCGCCGGCCGGCCAATGGACACCTGGCGATAACGCGGCGGCTCGGCCACGGGTGGGGATGGCGCTCTGGATTGGCAACTCACGTACATGTCCTCCATCAAGGCACGCCTGCGCCGCGCACGCGGGGCGGCAGCTGGCAAGCGTGGCAGCCGGTGGCTGCGGCCTTGTTATTGTTGTGCCTGGCCCGTGGCGACGGATCAGATCGGGTAGTGCCGCGGGCCGTGCTGCAAGGTGACCCAGCGCAATTGGGTGAAGTGCTCGATCGAGGCCTTGCCGCCAAAACTGCCGTAGCCGCTGGCCTTGACGCCACCAAACGGCATCTGCGCTTCGTCGTGCACGGTGGGGCCGTTGATATGGCAGATACCCGACTCCACCCGTTGCGCCAGGGCCAGGGCACGCCCGGTGTCGCGGCTGAAAATCGCCGCCGACAGGCCGAACTCGGAATCGTTGGCCAGACGCAACAGCTCTTCATCGCCGCTGCCGCGCAGCAGCACCGCCACCGGACCGAAGGACTCCTCGCGGTACAGGCGCATGGCGTCGGTGACGCCGTCGAGCAGGGTCGGCTGCAGGATGCTGCCGTCCAGTTGCCCGCCCACCACCAGCCGCGCGCCCTGCTCCAGGGCATCGTCGATCAGCGCCTTGATGCGTGTCCCGGCACTGGCATCCACCAGCGAGCCGAGCACCGAGTCCGCGGCCGCCGGGTCGCCGGCACGCAAGGTCGCGACCTTGGCCGCCAGCTTGGCGACAAAGGCATCGGCGACCTTGGCATCGACGATCAGGCGCTCGGTGGACATGCAGATCTGCCCCTGATTGAAGTAGGCGCCAAACGCCGCGGCCGCCACGGCGGCGTCCAGGTCGGCGTCGTCCAGCACCAGCAGCGGCGCCTTGCCGCCCAGTTCCAGCAGGGCCGGCTTGAGGTGGCGCGCCGCGAGCTCGCCGACAATCCGCCCGACCTGGGTCGAACCGGTGAAGTTGACCCGGCGCACCGCCGGGTTGGCGATCAGCCGCTCGACAATCGCCGCGGCATCGGCCGGGGCATTGCTGATGACGTTGACCACGCCATCGCCCAGGCCGGCATCCTGCAGCACCTGGCCGATCAGCCGGTGCACTGCCGGGCTCAGCTCGGAGGCCTTGAGCACCACAGTGTTGCCGCAGGCCAGGGGCATGGCGATGGCCCGGGTGGCGAGGATCACCGGGGCGTTCCACGGGGCGATGCCCAGCACCACGCCGCAGGGTTGGCGCAAGGCCATGGCGAAGCTGCCGGGGACATCCGAGGGAATGACTTCGCCGTTGATCTGGGTGGTCATCGACGCCGCTTCGCGCAGCATGTTGGCCGCCAGGCGCACGTTGAAGCCGTACCAGTTGGCCATGGCCCCGGTCTCGCCGGCGGCGGCGATGAATTCGTCGCTGCGGGCCTGCAACTGCTCGGCGGCCTTGAGCAGACGGCTGCGGCGTTCGTTGGGGGCCAGGGCCGCCCAGGCGGGGAATGCGGCCTGGGCGGCGGCCACGGCGGCGTCGGCATCGTCCAGGGTCGCGGCGGCCACGCGCGATACCACAGCGCCGGTCACCGGGTTGCGGCGTTCGAAGGTTCGACCGTCGCCGGCGGGGCGCGACTGGCCACCGATCAGCAGGGGCACGTCCAGCATGGTGATTCCTCTTGTTGTCTTTGTCGGGAATGCAGCACAGCGGTGTAGCAGTGGCGCGGCGAACAGCGGGATGGGCCCGCCGTTCGCCGGCCGGACTCAGCGTTTATACGCCTGCAGGCCGGGCTTGATGCTCTTGTCGTCGAGGAACTGCTTCATGCCCTGCTCGCGGCCGCCTTCGGTGTCCAACAGGCGCGACTGATCGAGCTTGGCGTACAGGTAGTCTTCGTTCTGCTCCCAGGTCAGCTCGCGGCAACGCTTGAAGCCATGCTTGGCGGCGCGCAGCACCACCGGGTTTTTCTCCAGCAGGTTACGCGCCAGCTCGATGGTGACTTCACGCAATTGCGCCAGGGGCACGCTTTCATTGACCAGGCCCATCTCGGCGGCTTTCTGCCCGCCAAAGGTCTTGCCGGTCATGATGTAGTACAGCGACTGGCGATGGCCCACGGTGTCGGCCATGGCCTTGCTCACCAGGTTGCCCGGCGGGATGCCCCAGTTGATTTCCGAGAGGCCGAAGGTCGCCTCGTCGGCGCAGATCGCCAGATCGCACGCCACCAGCGGGCTGAAGCCGCCGCCGAAGCACCAGCCGTTGACCATGGCAATGGTCGGCTTGGCGTACATGCGCAGCAGTTTCCATTGCCACTGGGAGGCTTCGCGGCGGATTTTTTCCTGAAGGATCTCCGGCCCGGCATCCACCTCGCGGAAGTATTCCTTGAGGTCCATGCCGGCGGTCCAGGCCTCGCCGGCGCCGGTCAGCACCAGCACGCCGGCGGCCGGGTCCTGCTCCAGGGTTTCCAGCACGTCGATCATTTCCCGGTTCAGGGTCGGGCTCATGGCGTTGCGTTTTTCCGGACGATTGAGGGTGACCCAGGCAATGCCGTCTTCGATTTCGACCTTGACCGTGGTCCAGCGACCTTCGTAGTTGCTCATGGCGATGCTCTCTTGTTCTGGCTTGAAGATGGATCGAAATTAAACCGGGAAATTAGTTATGTCAATTAACTATTAATTGAATTAACCATTTTTCCTGCCCCTGGATAAAATCTTTCTGTAGCCGCTGCCAGCACAGGCAAACGTAGCTATCAGCGGCCGACCCCGGCAAACTGGATAGCCTTGTTAACCGACCCAGGATGTTTTTGTCATGGCCAAGCCCGCTCCCCTCGCCGACCCGCGCGAGGCCCCACCCGCCAACGCCGAGGTTCAGGCACCGCTGGATTCGGCGCTGGACGAACTGATTGGCTACGCCATGCGTCGCGCCCAGCTCAAGCTGTTCCAGAACCTGATCGGCCGGCTCTCGGCCCACGACCTGCGCCCCGCGCAGTTCTCGGCCCTGGCGATCATCAACAGCAACCCGGGGCTGATGCAGGCCGACCTGGCTCGCGCCCTCGCCATCGAGCCGCCGCAAGTGGTGCCCCTGCTCAATAAACTGGAAAGCCGCGCTCTGGCGGTGCGGGTGCGCTGCAAGCCGGACAAGCGCTCTTACGGGATCTTCCTGAGCAAGACCGGCGAAACCCTGCTCAAGGAGCTCAAGCAGATCGCCGCGCAAAGCGACGTCGACGCCACCTCGGCCTTGAGCGCCGAGGAACGCGAAGAGCTGCTGCGCCTGCTGAAGAAGGTGTACCAGGACTGAAGCCAAGGTGCCGGCACCGGGCCGGCACGCTGAGGCAGCCAGGCTGCTGGCGGGCTTACCAGATCGGCAAGGTGTAGAGCACCAGGAAGCGGGTCTGGTTTTCATCGCGAAACGCCGCGCCCGCCGGGAAGTCATTGCGATAGATCGACTTGCGCGCCACCAGCCCGAGGTTCTTCAGCGGGCCGCTCTGCAGCACGTAGCCCAACTCCATCTGAAACTCGCGCTCCTTGCGCTCGCTGGCATTGAAGGCCGCCAGCTCGATATGGTCGCCGCGCACGTAACGCAGCCGACTCTTGAGCCCGGGTACGCCGGCGGCGGCAAAGTCATAGTCGTAGATGGCTTGCCAGGTGCGCTCCTTGGCATTGAGAAAGTCCGAACTCATGGTCAGCTCGCTCATGCCCATCAACTCGGTGCCGGAGATGTAGGGCGTGGCCGTGTCGCCACTGGAGTGCATGTAGCCCAGGCTCACCCGGTGCCCGCCGAACTTGTAGCCAAACAGCGCCGAGAGGTTGCGGTTGTCGACCCGACCGGCCTTGGCACTGCCGTCTTCCCGGCTGAAAAAACTGCGCAGGTCGCTGCTCAGCACGCCATCGCCCAGGGGCAGGTTGTGCAGCAGGGCCAGGGTGTCCTGCTGGTAGAGGTCGGCCACCTCGGCGTGATAGGCACGCAGGCTGAGCGCCTTGTTGACCTGGTAGTCGCCGCCCAGGTACGCCAGGTGCGAGGTGCTGGCCGTGGCATTGAAGCGCCGGTTGGGCGAGGCAATGGTCATGGCCTGGTAGTCGGTGGAGTCGCGCTTGTTGATGCGGTCGATGTAGCCGGTGTTGAGGGTCAGGCCGTCGATGTCCGTGGAGCTCAGGGTGGTGCCGCGAAAGGTCTGCGGCAGCAGGCGCGACGGGCTGGCAAAGGCGAACGGCAGGAAGATCGAAACGTCGCCGGTCTTCACCGTGGTCCGGGCAAAGCGCAGTTTGGCGGTGGGCGCCAGCCGCGAGTATTCGTCCGCGGCGCGCTTGTCGCTGGCCGACACCGGCAGCAGTTCGGTGCCGCTGCGGTCCGGCGAGGAATCGAGCTTGACCCCCAGCAGCCCGCGCACATCCAGGCCGAAACCGACGCGCCCCTCGGTGAACCCCGACTCCATGTTCATGATGAAACCCTGGGCCCACTCCCGCGCGGCAGTCTTGGCCCCACCGTCCTGGTAGTCGCGATCCAGGTAGTAATTGCGCAGGGTCAGGGTGCCGTGGCTGTCGTCGATAAAACCCGCCGCCCAAAGTGGGCCGGGCAACAGGCTCAAGCCCAGCACGGCCAGAGCCAGCCGCGCGGGGAGACGGGGCACACAGGAAGCTGACGCCGCCGCAACAGCGTTGGTTGGGAGATTTGGCATGTCCGATGTCCATTTTTTGTTGTTGTTTTAGGTGTCGAGCGCGGGCCTGGCAGCCAACGTCGCGGACAGAGAATGGAAACAGCCCAAGCCTTACGTCAACCGCAAATGACCGATAATCGAACATTAATAATATTATCTATTTTTACGTCAAATCCTGATTGTTGATTTAACCAGCTGATTTCAATGGATTTATTTGTGTTTATCGATGGAAATTAAGGCGCTGTTCATTTTTTAGTTATCTTTGTTATCTTAATCGCCAGCCAGCAGCGCCGGCACATTCAAGCCCGGCGTCCGGCTGGCCACCACAACAAAAACAACAATGAGGTTTGCCCATGGACAGTCCATCGCGTCGTTCGACGCTGACCATCGCTTTGTGCTTTATCGTTGCGTTGATCGAGGGGTTCGATCTGCAGGCGGCCGGCACCGCCGCCGCCGGGTTGCGCCAGAGTTTTGCCCTGGACCCGAAGATGATGGGCTGGGTGTTCAGCGCCGGGATCATCGGCCTGCTGCCCGGGGCGTTCTTCGGCGGCTGGGTCGCCGACCGTATCGGGCGCAAGAAGATCCTGGTCGGCGCGGTGCTGCTGTTCGGCCTGTTCTCGCTGTGCACGGCCTATGTGGAAAGCTATTCGAGCCTGTTGCTGGTGCGCTTCATGACCGGCCTGGGCCTGGGCGCGGCGCTGCCCAACCTGATCGCCCTGTGCGCCGAAGCGGTGAGCGAGCAGCGCCGGGGCACGGCCATCAGCATCATGTATTGCGGCGTGCCCCTGGGCGGCGCGCTGGCGGCGGTGGTGGCGATGTTCTCCAGTGAACATTGGCAGACCACCTTCATCATCGGCGGCCTGGCGCCGCTGCTGGTGGTGCCACTGATGGCCGCTCTGCTGCCCGAATCCAGTGCCTTTCGCCAACACACCGCCAACGCCGACTCCCGCCGCGCCTCCACCGCCCAGGCGCTGTTCGGCGCAGGTCGCGCGCGCACCACGCTGGCCCTGTGGCTGAGCTATTTCTTCACCCTGACGGTGATGTACATGCTGCTCAACTGGCTGCCCTCGCTGCTGCTCGAACAAGGCTTCAGCAAACCCCAGGCGGGCCTGGTGCAGATGCTGTTCAACATCGGCGGCGCCCTCGGTTCACTGCTCGGCGGCCTGCTGCTGGACCGCTGCAACGGGCTCAAGGTGGTGCTGTTCGTCTACGCCGGGTTGCTCGCGGCGCTGGCCGGGGTCGGGCTGTCGGTGGGCATCGTGCCCATGGCCATGGCCGGGTTTGCCGCCGGATTGTTCGTGATGGCCGCGCAATTGGTGCTCTACGCCCTGGCGCCGCCCGCCTACCCGACCGCGGTGCGCGCCACCGGCGTCGGCGCCGCCGTGGCCATCGGCCGCCTGGGCTCGGTGGCCGGGCCGCTGGCCGCCGGGCAGATCCTCGCCGCCGGCGCCGGCACTGCCGGCGTGCTGCTGGCCACCTCGCCAGGGCTGGTCATCGCCGCGCTGTCGATCCTGACTGTCATCGCCCGGGCCAGCGCCACGCCCGCACTCAAGCCGGTGCATTGAGCCGAGGCGGCAATGCGGGCCAACGCCACACCTGGGCGGCGGCAACCCCGAGTCCAACCCGGGTGTCGCCGCGCACAACGCCTCAGAACGTCAGGCAGATTTTCCCCAGGTGCGCGCCCGAGGCTTCATGGGCAAAGGCCTTGGCGATATCCGCCAGGGGGAAGGTGCTGTCGATGATCGGCTTGATGCCGGTGGCTTCCAGGCCTCGGACCATGTCGATCTGCTGCTGGCGACTGCCGACGATCAGGCCCTGCAGGCGCTGTTGCTTGGCCATCAGCGCCGCCGTCGGCACCGGGCCGGCCCAGCCGGTGAGCACGCCGATCAGGGCGATATGCCCGCCGATGCGGCAAGCGGTGATCGACTGCGGCAAGGTGCCCGGGCCGCCGACTTCCACCACGTGATCGACGCCACGGCCGCCGGTCAGCTTGAGCACCTCGTTGCCCCATTCAGGCTGGGTGCGGTAGTTGATGGTGTGGTCGGCCCCCAGTTCGCGCACCCTGGCCAGCTTGGCGTCCGAGGACGAGGTGGCAATCACCGTGGCGCCCATGGCCTTGGCCAGCTGCAGGGCGAAGATCGACACCCCGCCGGTGCCCAGCACCAGCACGGTTTCCCCGGCCTTGAGCGCACCATCCACCACCAGCGCGCGCCAGGCGGTGAGGCCGGCGGTGGTCAGGGTCGCGGCTTCGGCATGGCTGTAGCCCTTGGGCGCATGGGTGAACCAGTGGCTGGGCTGGATCACCACTTCACGGGCGTAACCGTCGACGCCATCACCCGGGGTGGTGCTGAAATCGGCAATCGCCGGGCCGCCATCGTGCCAATGGGGGAAGAAGCAGGACACCACCACATCGCCGACCTTGAACTCGCTGACGCCCTCGCCCACGGCCTCCACCACCCCGGCGCCGTCGGCCATGGGAATCCGCCCATCGGCGGTGGGCAGCGCGCCGGTGACCACGGCGTAGTCATGGAAATTCAGGGAGCAGGCATGCAGACGCACGCGGATCTGCCCGGCGCCGGGTTGCCCGGGATCGGCCAGTTCCACGGTTTTAAGGTTGTCCAGGGATGCCGGCAGGCTGAGCTTGATGGCTTGCATGGGATGCTTCTCCACAGATCGATAATCATCAGGGGGCTAACCCTACCACCAATACCGGCTATCTGTAGCCGCTGCCGAAGGCTGCGAACGGCTGCGCAGGAGACGCAGGTTTTCAGTGCCGCCAGAGGCTCGGCTCGGGAGCGCCAAGCAAGGCCCTGCGGGCCTTTGCGCAGCTTCGCGGGCTCAGCAGCGGCTACAACGCTCAGCGAGTGACGTCGCGCTCCGCCCGCCTGGCTCGCACAAAACACTGCTCGGTCACCGCCGCGCCCCACTGCTCGCCCACCTGCTCCTGCACCAGGACGAAACCCTGTTGCTCATACAGCGTGCGCGCCGCGTCCAGGCCCTTGAAGGTCCACAGGCGGGTGGCGGCAAAGCCCCACTGGTCGCAGAACGCCAGGGCCTCGACCAGCAGCCGCCGGCCCAGCCCTTGGCCGCGCGCGGCATCGTCGAGGATGAAGCAACGCAGGATCGCCTCGTCGCCCTCACCTTCACCGTCGATGGCAATCGAGCCGACGATCTGCGTCCCGCGCAACGCCACCCAGACCTCATTACGCGGGTTGTGCAAACGCCCCATCAATTCGGCCATGTCCCGCGCCACCAGGCTTTCGAAGGGCTGGCCGAAGCCCGCCAGATCCGCGTAGTAACGGGCGTGCATTTCGGTGATGCGGCCAATCACCCCGGGCCGGTAGCCACGGGCGATGGACCAGCGCTCCGGCGGCTCGGGCGCCTCGCCCAGGCGCACCGCACGCAAGGCCCGGGCGTAGTCGGCGATGCCCATCGAGGCACGACGCTGCTGGTCCGCGCTCAGGTGCGCCAGGGCCGCGGCCACCTGGGCCTGGGCGAAGCGGTCGATACCGCTCAGGGTCTGACGCCCTTGGGCGGTGAGTTGCAGGCGCTTTGCGCGGGCATCCCGGGCATCGGCCTGTTCGCTGATCTCCCCCGCATCCACCAGCTTGCGCACCAGCCGGCTGACGCTGGATTTCTCCAGGCCCAGCAGGGTCACCAGGTCGCCGGCGGTCAGGGCATGGCCCTGGCCGATTTCCAGCAGTGCATGCACCGCCGAGGGTGGGTAGTCGGTGGCGGCCAGGGTGCTTTGCATAAAGCCCAGCTCACGGACCATGTGCCGCGAGGCCTGGCGCAGTTGCTGGATGAGTTCGGGGGATTCGACAGGCATGGCGCAGCACCTCGGCACGGGGCGATTTAGTTGTACCGTGCAACCATATCGCCGACCAACCGCCTGTTTCAATCACTTGTCGCGCCCTGGCCGCCGAAACATCGGCAAACCCATCCCGCCGGCCACTGCGCCGAAATGGCTACAGCCGTGCCGGCACATCTGTTAAAACGCCCTATCGTTTGTCCTGCGGTGAAGCCTTCCATGTCCCCTACCCTGCTCCAGCGCCTGCGCCGTCGCTGGTTTTCCCTGCTGTGCCTGGCCGCGCTGCTGGTCGGCCTGCCCGTAAGCTGCGCGGTGCTCGAACATCAGGAGCGCCAGCTGGTGTTTCGCATCGAGCCCGGCACCGCCGGCTGGTATCGCGGCCTGCCGAGCACGGTGCAGGAGCTGGAACTGACGCCGAAAAGCTTCAAGGCCGGGCAAAACATCCACGCCTGGTGGTGGCCGGCCACCCGCGCCGACGCCCCGGCGATCCTCTACCTGCACGGGGTGCGCTGGAACCTCACCGGCCAACTGTTTCGCATCGAGCAACTGCACGCCCTGGGCTACTCGGTGCTGGCCATCGACTACCGCGGCTTCGGCCAGAGCCACGGCGACCTGCCCTCGGAAAGCAGCGTGTACCAGGACGCGCGCATCGCCTGGGAACGGCTCAAGCTGCTGCAGCCCGACGCCAGCAAGCGCCTGATCTACGGCCATTCCCTGGGCGGCGCCGTGGCCATCGACCTGGCCGCCGAGCTGGGGCGCACGGCCGCCGCCGAGAAAACCCCGATTGCCGCTCGCGGGCTGATCGTCGAATCCACCTTCACCACCCTGGCCGATGCCGCCCAGGCGGTGACCAAGACCTCGCTGCCGGTGCGCTGGGTGCTGTCGCAGAAGTTCGACTCCGTCGACAAGATCCGCGACATCGGCATGCCGCTGCTGGTGGTGCACGGCCTGAAAGACGACTACGTACCGCCGCGCCTGAGCCAGGAACTGTTCAAGGTTGCGCTGGAACCGAAAAAGCTGCTGCTGGTGCCCGGCGGCACCCACAACAACAGCATGAGCCTGGCAGGCAAGGACTACGCCCAGGCCATCCACGCCCTGCTGCGGGCCAAGCCGGCCTCCACCATCGCCGGCCCGACGGCCAGCGCCGTTCCTACCGGCTGACTCAGCGCATAAAAGCAGGCTTGTGCAGAAGCTGACTCATGCAGCCGGCTGAGCCGCCACCAGGATGACCATCGTCTTGGCCAGGAATTCCGGAGACTGCTGATTGATCGAATTGGCCAACTCCAGCGCCGCAGCCTTGACCGCCGCTGCGGCCTCGCGCAAGGCACGGACCATCTCCAGCCGCGCGGGCTCACTGTTGAGCACCCGGGTGAAGAGGACCTGCGCCCACCTCGGGCTGTTTTCCAGCAAGCCGGGAAGCGCTGCCAGCAACGCCGGCACGTACACCGGATCAGCGAAATGCTCAGCGGCGTGGATCAGCGAATACATCACAACGTCGTATTCGGCCTCGTCGTCCAGCAATGACAACAGCGGGCCTATGCTGGCCGGATCGGCCAACTGGGCCACCTCGGCGATACAGGCGTCGATGCGCCGCACAGCGCACTCGCCCGAGTCGTTGAACGCGTTTTCGAGCTTGAGCAAGGTGTCAGTCAACGCGTCGGATTTCATAGGGACTCGCCAGAGTGGTCGAATGAAGGGAGACGCAAAGATACGACCACGCCGGCGTTTTTCCAATCACATAGTCCTCGCCCAAAACCGATCCCTGTAGCCGCTGCCGCAGGCTGCGCAAGGCCCCGAAGGGGCCTCGGCGCCCTCAGGATCTGCGAGCCTGCGGCTCGTTCGCAGCCTTCGGCAGCGGCTACAAGGCGCTCTGTCCGCCGCTCGCGGCCACGCTCGGCGAGGCCGCTGGCGGGCGCAACGCCTCGCCGATGGTGCGCAGCTTCAGGCAGGTTTCCTGGTATTCGCTCGCAGGGTCCGACTCGCCGACGATGCCGCAACCAGCGAACAGGTGCGCGCGGTTGCCGCGAATCAGGGCCGAGCGCAGGGCCACGGCAAACTCGCCATCGCCCTCGGCGTTCAGCCAGCCCACTGGCGCGGCGTACCAGCCACGGTCCAGTTGCTCGTGCTCGCGGATGTAACCCAGCGCCTCGCCCCGGGGCAGGCCGCCCACCGCCGGGGTCGGGTGCAGGGCGTCCACCACTTGCAACAGCTCGACCTGGGGCCGCAGGCGCCCCAGCACCGGGGTCAGCAGGTGCTGGACGTGAGCCAGGCGATGCAGCTGCGGCTGCGGCGCAATCTCCAGCATGGCGCAGTAGGGTTGCAGGGATTCGCGCAGGGTCTGCACCACCAGGGCGTGTTCGTGGCGATCCTTGGCGCTGTCCAGCAGGGCCTGGCCCAGTTCGGCGTCCTGCTGCTCGTGCGCGCCGCGGGCGCAGGTGCCGGCCAGGGCCACGGTGCTCAAGGTGCCCCGGGCCACCCGCACCAGCCGCTCGGGGGTGGCGCCCAAAAAGCAGCTGTCGCCACGGCTGAAGGCGAACAGGAAGGCCTGGGGATAGGCCGCGCCGAGGTTTTCCAGCAAGGGGCCGCAGGGAATGCTGCGGCTCGCCTGCAGGCAGACTTCCCGGGCCAGCACCACTTTGCGCAGTTCGCCGCCCTGGATTCGCCCAATCGCCCGGGCCACGCAGTCCTGCCAGCGTTCGGCGTCCTGGGGGTCGGCCTCGGCCTCGATCCCGGCGGGCAGTTGCGCCGCCGGGGCGTGGTGATAGCGCGCCTGCAACAAGCTCCACTCCGCTTCCAGGGCCGCGGCGCACTGGGCCACGTCGGCGCCGGGCTCGACCCACAGGCTGAACAGCCAGTGCTGCTGCTCGCCTTCGCTCAGCAGCAGCAGGCGCGGCAGCACCAGGGAGGTGCTGGCAAACGACTGCCACTGGGCACTGCGCGGCACCTGGGGGT
This sequence comes from Pseudomonas sp. 3MA1, assembly GCF_029237275.1. Lineage (NCBI taxonomy): Bacteria > Pseudomonadati > Pseudomonadota > Gammaproteobacteria > Pseudomonadales > Pseudomonadaceae > Pseudomonas > Pseudomonas sp. 3MA1. Next base: position 197,726 of record NZ_JAACFX010000003.1, read on the forward strand.
CAAAGGAAAATCCACCACACAGGTACGCCTGGCGCGGCCCCACTTGATGGGCCCGCTCCAGCAACTGGCGCCAGGCCCGGGTGCTGGCGCCAAAGCGTTCCGCCGACGGCGGGCTGATTTCCTCGGTGCAGCCGAAACCCGCCAGGGCCAGCGCGCCCTGGTCGCTGGACCAGAACAGGCTCTGGCCGAACACCTGGCGGTTGGCGGCGAACAGCCGCAGCGGCTGCAAGCGCTCAGCGGCCAGACTGAACACCACCAGCACCGCCCGGCCCTCACGCCGGGCCCGGGCTTCGCCTTGTTGCAGGGCCCGGGTCAACCCGGACAGGCACGACTCATTCATCGCAGGCTCCCTGTTCCAGCCCGTGCTGGCGACGCCAGTGGCGCACCTGCTGGGCAATGTTCCAGTGAATGATCTGGGCGAACAGCGGCACCACGAACATCGGGTCCAGCCCCGCCTGTTCGGCCCATTGCCCGCGTTGCGGGAGCATCGCCGCAACCCGCTCCGGGGCGGCGATGCTGTCCTGGGTCGGCTTGAACTGCGCCGCCGCCTTGACGTAGGCCAGGCGCTGGCCCAGGGCCTGGATGATCTGCCGGTCCATGGCGTCGATACCGCAGCGGACATCGTCCAGGCCGCTGCACTGCTCGGGGGTCTTCATGTCGAGGTCTACCAAAGAGAGATTCATGGGGTCGAAGGCCAGCACTGCCACGGCTGCTCGCCGAGGCCCGCGAGCAATCGCGTCAGGTGGCGCAGCACTTCGGCCTGCTGCTCGCGCAGGTAGAAGTGCCCACCGGGAAAGGCCTGGAAATCGGTGACCTGGGCGCTGACTTCGGCCCAGGCATAGGCTTCGTCCTGGTCCACCTCGGTGTCCCGAGTGCCCAGGCACACGCTCAGGGGCAGGTCCAGGGCGCGACCGACGGCGCCGCGATAGCACTCGATCAGCCGGTAGTCATTGCGCAAGGCCGGCAGGTACAGCTCGCGCAGGGTCGGGTCGTCCAGCAGCGACGGCGCACCGTCGGCCAGACGCCGCACATCCGCCAGCAACGCCTCGTCCGAGCCCAGGTGCAGCTCGCTGTGGCGCTGGCGATGGGGCGCCGGATGCGCGGACACGATCAGCCGCTGCGGCGCCGAGCCCTGTTGCTGCAGGCGCGCCGCCACCTCATAGGCCAGGGCCGCGCCCAGGCTGTGGCCGAACAGCACCAGGGGCAGGTCCACCAGGTCCGACAGGGCCCGGGTGATGGTGCCGGCCATCCACTCCAGGCTGCCGGGCCAGCTTTCGCTGAGGCGCTCCTCGCGCCCCGGGTACTGCACGCTGATCAGCTCGATATCCGTCGGCAACAGGTGGCGCCAGTCATTGAAGAAGCTCGCGCTGCCCCCGGCATGGGGCAGGCACACCAGCCGGCAACGCGGTGGTTGTGGCTGCGGATAACGCCGCAGCCAGGCACTGGGAGCCTTTCTCACAGCACGCCCTCCTCGGCCAGGGCCACGCCGGCGAAATCGGGCAACTGCACCCGAGTATCCGGCAGCCAGCGCTGCAGCTGTTCCAGGCAGGCCGCCGGGTCCAGCACCTGGGCGGCGTAGTGCAGCCCCTCGGGCAGGTGCGCCCAGTGCAGGGCGCAGAAAGCCGCGACGCTGCCGGTCAGGCGTGAACCGTCCACCGCCCGCAGCCAGGCACTGGCCTGCTGCTCACGCCCATCGCGCAAGCCGTCGATTTCCACCGCGAGCAACTGATAGGGCCGGCGCCCGGCCACGTCCAGGGCGCTGGCCTGCACCAGCGCAGCGATGTTTTGCGCGCTACTGCGCGCCTCCGGCGCCGAGCCCTGGACACGTTGCAGCGCCGCCGCCAATTGAGCGCCCTCGAACAGGTTGAAACCCTGCCCCTGGCGCACCGCTACATCAGCGAACAGACGCTGCTGCTCGGTGCTCAGGTACGGATAGGCCTGCACCCCGGCCGCTGGCAGCCAGTCGCGTTGCAATGCCTGTCCGGCACTTGCCGTGCTGCGCACCACCCGCCCTTCGCACCAGCCGCACTGGGCCTGGCCGAAGCCATTGCCCAGGCTCAGCAGAAAGTCCTCGGCGGCGGTGGCCGACAAACGCCCCAGCCCACCGGCATAACAACGCATCGCATCGACCCGCTGGAAGGTCTGCGCCAGCAACCGCGGAAACAGCCCCGACAGCCCCGGCAGCATACCCGCCGACAACAGCACCCGGCGCCCTTCGGGCACCTGCCCGGCCAGACGCTCGTGCAACGGATCGTCGCCGCCCACATCCAGGTAGTCGGCCCCCGCGGCCAGCGCGGCCCGGGCCACCCGATCGAGGATCCGGTAGCTGGGCCCGGCGCAGTTGATCACCAGCGCGCAACCGGCGCAGAAATCCGCCAGGCTCTGGGGCTGCCACAGGTCGAGGACGCGCACCTCGGCGCGCGCCCCCACCTGCTGGTTCAGTTGCTCGGCGCGCTGCCGATCGCGCCCGCCCAGGCGCAGCGCTACCTGGCCGGCCAGCAGCTGCGCCACTTGCCGGCCGACGCTGCCATAAGCCCCGACCAAGCCAATCACCGCCCCCTTCATGCCGCCACCTCGGAGACCGCCGCGAAGGCCCGGGCCACGGCTTGCACCTGGGGCTGCTGCATGCAGCTGAAGTGATCCCCGGGCACATCCACCACCCGCAGCTCACCCAGGCACAGGGCCTGCCAATAGGCGCTCATATCGCGGTGCATGCCCGGCAGCACCTGCACTTCGCCACTCTGGCGAATAAACAGCAGGTCGCCCTGGTACGGCGTGGCCTCGTGCAGGGCCACCGCCGCCAGGCTGTGGCGCAGCACCCGTAACTGCTCGCCCAGCCAATGCAGGTCGCTCAGTGGCGAACCGGCGTGGCGCATGGCCTCGGCAATCGCCTGCAGGCGCTGCTCCGGAGTCTTCTCTGCCAGGCGCCGCAGGCAGGCCAGGGCCGGGGCGCACTGGGCATCCTCGCTCAAGGCCAGCAGCGAACCCTGGGGCACCCGCCCCGGGGTCTGCGCCAGCACCCGGGCGATGCTGCGTTCCATGGCCTGTTCATCCTCGGGGTAACCCAGGGCCAGCGGGTCGGCCTGCATCACCCGGGCGAACACGTACTCGGCCAACAGATCGTCCTCGATCATGAACGGCACCCGGTAGCTGCTGATCACGCTCAGTTGCAGCACCTCGATCGAGCGCGCCGCCAGGCACGCCGCCAGCTCGGTGGCCAGCAGCCCGCCCAGGCAGTAGCCGACGATGCTCACCTGGCGCCGGCCTTCGGCCTGCAGGGTGTCGGCATAGCGCTCGGCCAGTTGGCGAATCGCCGTGGCCGGCTCCAGGGCCAGATAGCCCGGCACATCGTTGAGCACCAGCCCTTCCAGGGGCACGTCCTCCCCCAGGGCGGCGAACAAGGCGCGGTACGGCGCCAGGGTGCCGCTGCCGTCATGGACGAAGATCCGCGTCGGGCCCTGGGCCGTGTCGCTGATGCGCACCAGCGGCGACTCGCTTTCCACGCCCTGCCCGCGCAGGTAGTCGGCCAGGGCCGCCACCGTTGGCTGGTTGATCAGCTGGCGCAGCAGGTCGCTCCAGGGCACCGGCCGGGCCTGGGGCAAGGCTTCGCGCAGGCGCCCCACCACTTGCGCCACCAGCAGCGAGTCGCCGCCCAGCTCGAAGAAGCCCTGGTCACGACCCACCGCCGGCACCCGCAACAGGCTCTGCCAGACCTCGGCGATGCTGCGCTCCAGGTCGTCCTGCGGCGCGGCGCCGCTGCTGGCCTGCTGTTCGGGGCCGGCCACGCCGATCCGCGCCAGGGCCTGGCGATCGACCTTGCCATTGGCGGTCAGGGGCATGTCGTCCAGCACCTGCCAGTCCGCCGGGATCATGTAGTCCGGAAGGCGCTGGGCCAGGTGGGCGCGCAGGGCCTCGGGCTCCAGGGTCTGGCGCTGGCTCTTGAAGCGGGTGATGAACAGGTGCTGGCCGATCTGCGACATGGCGTCGTCGGCCTCGGGCAGGCACAGCGGGCTCTCGCCCCCGGCCTCCAGCAGCAACTGCTGCCACTGCTCGCGACGGATGAAGGTGGTGTCCTGCTCGGCGCGGAAATCCTCGAAGGCGGTCAGGCCCTCCTTGAACTCCATGGACGCCATGATCTGGTAAGTGTCGCGAGTGGCCTCGATGAAGATCAGCCAGCCACCCGGGGCCAGCATCTCCCGCAGCCGCGCCAGCACCCGGCTGGCATGCCGCGCGTTGTGCAGCACGTTGGCGCAGAGGATCAGGTCCAGGGAGTTGGCGGCCACGCCCTGGGCCCAGTGGTCCTGGTTGAGGTCGAACAGGCCGTAGCTGACCCAGGGGTAAGCAGCGAAATGCTCCCGCGCCTCATTGAGGAAGAACTGCGACAGGTCGGTGAACTGGTAGTCCACCGGCAGGCCGTCCAGGGCCGGGATCAGGTCGGCGCTGGTGCCACCGACCCCGGCGCCGATTTCCAGCAGGCGCAGGCGCTGGCCGGCCGGGCGCTGGCGGATGATTTCCTGCACCGCGGCGCACACTGCCTGGTTCAGATACTGGCTGATCAGGTTCTTGCGGTAGGCGCCCTCGGCGGTGTCGGTGCGCCCCTGGGGGAACAGCAGGTGCAGCGGGTCCAGTTGGTCGCTCATCAGCGCCGGCAGTTGCTCCTGGCTTTCGCGCAGGTAGCGCAGCACCTCGGCGCCCCAGCCCACCGACGGTTCCAGGGCATCGATGCGCTGCCATTGCCGGCGGTATTCCTCGGCCGACACCTGCAAGCCCGAATACCGCCCGGTGTGCAGGTCCCGGTGCACCAGGCCTTCGCGGGCCAGGGCCTGCAACCAGCGGCGGATCAGGCGCTGATTGCGCGGCGCCACTTCGCAGCGCGCCACAATCTCCTCCAGCGCATGGCTCTGCCCCGCGCCCTCGAACAGCCCCGGACGCTGCAGGGCCAGGCCCATGGACAGCAGCGCGGCACGCTCGACACAAGCCGACATTTCACTGACCAGGGCATCGCTCAAGCCACCGCGCACGGCCTGGGCCGCCGCCTCGGTACGCGCCTGCAACTGCGCCGGCCAGGCCAGGGGCATATCCCGCAGGCTGGCCGTCAGGCAGGCTTGCAGGCGCCGGTCGAAAGCGCCCTCGCCCGCCGCCACCACCACCGCCGACTCGACATGCGGATGGCTGAGCAAGGCGCTCTCCACTTCCGCCAGTTCAATGCGGTGGCCACGCACCTTGACCTGGAAGTCCTCGCGGCCGAGGAATTCGATCAGGCCGTCTTCCAGGTAGCGCCCCAGGTCGCCGGTGCGGTACAGGCGCTCGCCGCTGCGTGGATGCTCGACAAAGCGCTCGGCGGTCTTCTCGGCGTCCCCCAGGTAACCCAGGGCCAGGCCGCTGCCAGCGATGTACAGCTCGCCAGCCACCCCTTGCGGGCGGTCGCGGCCCTGCTCGTCGAGGATCATGAAGCGCTGGTTGGCCAGCGGCCGGCCGTAGGGAATGCTGCGCCACTGCGGGTCGACCTGGGTGATCGGGTAGTAGATCGACCAGATCGCCGCTTCGGTGGCGCCCCCCAGGCTGATCAGGCGCAGCCGGGGCAGCAGCTGGGCGGCCTCCGCCGGCAGGTTCAGGGCAATCCAGTCCCCCGACAGCAACGCCAGGCGCAGGGAACCCGGGGCCATGGCCGGCAGCGCCTGCAGGTAATGAGTGAGCATCTGCAATTGCGCCGGCACCGAGTTCCACAGGGTCACCCCGTGTTCCCGGGCGCACTCGGCCCAGTGCGAAGGGTCGGCGCGGCGTTGCGGGTCCGGCAGCACCAGGGCGCCGCCCACCGCCAGCAGGCCGAAGATGTCATACACCGACAGGTCGAAGCCCAGGCTGGCCAGGGCCAGCACCCGGTCATCGGCGTCGATGGCAAAGCGCTGGTTGATGTCGACGATGGTATTGAGCGCCGCCTGATGGCTGATCATCACGCCCTTGGGCACCCCGGTGGAGCCGGAGGTGTAGATCACGTAGGCCAGTTGCTGCGGGTCCACGGCCACGCTGGGCACGGGCCGCTGCGGCAGCCGCGGGCCCTGGTCGACCTGGATCACCTGGGTCACCCGCGACGGCCAGCACAGCTCATCGCTCAGCCAGGACTGGCTGAGCACCCGGCCGACCTCGGCGTTGTCCAGGATCAGCTGGCGCCGGGCTTCGGGCTGGTTGGTGTCCAGCGGCAGGTAGGCGGCCCCGGCGCGCAGAATGCCGAGCACCGCGATCACCTGTTCCAGGCCCTTGTGCATGCACACCGCGACCCGCTCCCCGGGCTGGCAACCAGCATCGAGCAGGGCCTCGGCCACGGCTTCGGCGCGCCCGGCCAATTCGCCGTAGCTGATCTGCGCGGCGCCCTGGATCAACGCCACGCGCTGCGGCGCGGCGGCCGCCTGATGCCAGAACGGCTCGTGCAGCAGCCCCTCGGGCAACGGCGCGGCGCTCTGGTTCACCAGCTCGCGTTGCAGGCGCTGCGCCGCCGGCAGTTCCAGGCAATCGTCCAGGGTCCAGGCCGAGGGTTCCCGGGCCAGGCGCTTGAGCAAGCGTTCGAAGGTGTCGAACAGCGCATCCAGCAGGGTTGGGCTGAACACCCCTTCGCGGATGTCCCAGTTGATCGCCAGGCCCTCGTCACGCTCGCTGACCTGGCAATCGATCAGCACCTGGGGCGTCTGGCTGATGCCGAACACCAGCTCGGCGCCGGGCATGAAGGCCCCGCCGCCGCTCTCGCCACCCGCCCCCAGGGTGCTGGTGAAGGCATAGGGCATCAGCGCCGCGTCCTGGCCCTTGCGCCGCGCCAGCTCGCGCAGCACTTCGATGCCCGAACACAGGCGATGGTCCATGTCCTGCCACAGGCGCTCCTGCAACTGCTGGCTGCGCTGGCCGAAACTGCCGCCTTGCAGGGTCTGCACTTCCAGCAGTTCCACCGAGCTGAAGTCGCCCACCAGGCGGTCGACCTGGGGGTGCAGCGACAGGCGATTGAGCAGGGTCAGGCTCAGGCAGAAATGCCCGCGCCGACTCCAGCGCCCGAGGGTTTCGGCATAGGCCGAGAGGATCGCCGCCGACACCCCCACCCCGGCCGCCGCCGCGTTCAGGCGCAGGGCGTTGCAGTCGCGGGCTTCCAGGCTCATGGCCCGGCGCTGGAAACGCGGCCCGCTGGGCGCCCCCAGCGTCGGCAGCTCCGGCGCTCCCGGCAGGCTGTCGACCCGCGCCCACCAGTAGTCGCGGTCGCGCTGGTAGCGCGGCTGCTCGCGCAGGCGGCGCTCACCCAGCACATAGTCGCGAAAGCTGATCGGCGCCGGCGCCGGCAGGCGCTCGCCACGGTACAGCTGCTGCAGTTCGGCCAGCAGCATGCGCACGCTCTGGTAGTCACACACCAGCAGGTCCACCGACAGGTGCAGGCGCGAGGTGTCGCGGCCCTGGCTCACGCACAGCTCGATCAACGGCCATTGCTGGGGCGCCGCGCGGCGCAGCTCCATGCGTTCGCGCAGGGCCTGCAAGGCGCTGCCGTCGTCCTGGCGCAGGTCGTGACGGGCGATGCGGTAGTGCGGCACCTGGGGCAGGATGCGCTGGTAGCCCTCCTCCAGCACCACCGCGCGCAGCATCTCGTGGCGCGCGATCAACTGGTTCCAGGCCTGCTCCAGGCGCGCCGGGTCGAGATCCTGCTGGGCGAACTCCAGGTAGCCGTGGCAGGCCACACCGCCGTAGCTGAAGGCCGTGGTGCGGCCCAGCAGGTAGGCGGCCTGCACATCGGTCAGCGGGAAGGGTTCTTCGCGGGCCGAATGGTCGGCCTCGAGGATTGGCAGCTGCGCCGCCTGCAGCTGTTGCAGCAACGCCTCCTTGTGCTCGCGCAACTGTTGCAGGCGCGCCTCGTCCATGACCCCGGCCGGGGCCCGATAGCGCAGGCGGCCCTGTTCTTCCCAGAGCTCCACGCCCAGTTGTTGCAGGTCCTGTTGCAGTTGTTGCAGCGTCATAACACGCCCTCCACCATTGCGTTCTGATTGACGGGCCGCTGTTCCCGGCGCGAGGCGAGCAACTGCCCCTGCTGGGCCACGGTGGCCGCGTTGAAAAAATCCTTGAGCGACAGTTCCAGCTGGAATTGCCGGGCAATGCGCTCGATCAAGCGGGCCGCCAGCAGGCTGTTGCCACCCAGGGCGAAAAAGCCCTGGTGCCGGCCCACCTGCGGCACGTGCAGCAGCTCCTGCCACAACGCGGCCAGGGCCTCTTCCCATTCCCCTTGCGGCGGCTCGGCACTCTGCGGCTGGATGCCCCGGCGCTGCTCCTGCAGCAGCCACAGCAGCGCCGCGCGATCGACCTTGCCGTTACTGCTCAGCGGCAGCTCGGGCAGGTTCAGCCAGGTGTCCGGGAGCATGTGTTCGGGCAGCCATTGCCCCAGCCACTGGCGCAGGGCCTGGGGTTCGGGCAGCGGCTCCCGGGCCAGCAGCACCGCCGCCAGCTGCGGCTCGCTGCCGGGCAGTACCAGGCTCAGCGCGCGGTCGATGGCCGGGTGGCGCTCCAGGGCCAGGTCGATTTCCGCCAGCTCGATGCGAAAGCCACGGACCTTGACCTGATGGTCCAGGCGCCCGAGGAACTCCAGGCTGGCGTCGGCCCAGTAGCGGCCCTGATCGCCGGTGCGGTACCAGCGCCGCCCCTCATGCTCGACAAAGCGCTGGGCGCTGAGGGTTGGCAGGCCGCGATAGCCGGCGGCCACCCCGGCGCCGCCGATCCACAGCTCGCCGGGCACCCAGTCCGGGCAGTCCCGGCCCTGGCTGTCCACCACCCGGAAGCACTGGTTGTCCAAGGGCCGGCCGTAGGGGATCGAACGCCAATGCGCGGGCACCTGCGCCACCTCCTGATAGTTGGACCAGATCGCCGCCTCGGTGGCGCCGCCCAGGGCCACGAACCGCACGCGGCGGCCCGCCGCTTGCTCCAGGCGCCGTGGCAGGTCGAGGCCGACCCAGTCGCCGGAAACCATGGCCAGGCGCAAGGCGCCCAGGCCGCCGTCGTCGCGCACTTGCAGGGTCAGCATGTCCAGCAGCGCCGGCACCGAGTTCCACATGCTCACCTGCTGCTCGCGGATCAGCCGCAGCCATTCCCGGGGCTCCTTGCGCAGGCCGTCCGCGGGCAAGACCAGGGCGCCACCGACACTCAGCGGGCCGAACAGGTCGTACACCGACAGGTCGAAATCCAGGGCCGAGACGCCCAACACCCGGTCCTCGGCGCCGACCTGATAGCGCCGGTTGATCGCGGCGACGGTGTTCATCGCCGCCTGATGGCACAGCTCGACGCCCTTGGGTTCGCCGGTGGTGCCCGAGGTGAAGATCACGTACGCCAGGGCGTCCGCCGCGATCTCCAGGGGTTGCTCCAGCGCCGGTGCGAGCAGCGCTTGGGCCAGGGTCACCACCCGCAGTTCGGCGAGCCAGATGCCGCCCTCGCGGTGGGCCTGATCGGTGATCACCAGCCGCGCCCCGGCGCGCTGGTAGATCATGTCGCGGCGCGCCGGCGGCTGCTCGATGCCCACTGGCACATACACCGCCCCGGCGGCCAGGATCCCCAGCACCGCGATCACCTGCTCGCGGCCCTTGGGCAAGGTGATCGCCACCGCGTCACCCGGCTGCACGTCCCACTCGCGCAAGGCCCCGGCCAGTTGCAGGGCCTGCCGGGCCAGCTCGGCGTAGCTCAGGCGGCCCTGCTCGCCGATCAGCGCCACGGCCTCGGGGTTCAGGCGCGCCTGCTGGAAAAAGCCCTGGTGCAACAGCTGCGCCGGGGTCGGGTGAGCGGTGGCATTGGCCTGCTGGCGCCGCTGTTGTTGCGCCGCCGGCAGCGGCAAGGGCGCCACCTGCTGCCAGTCGTTGGCGCACAGCCACGACAGCAGGGCGCGGTAGGCGTCGAACATCTCGTCCAGCAGGCCTTCGGGGAACAGCGCGTCCACCGCGTCCCAGTTCAGCAGCAGGCCGTCGGCCAGCGGGTAGCTCTGGTGGTCGAGCCAGACCTGGGGCGTCTGCGACAGCGCCCAGCCCGGTTCGCCCAGCTGTTCGCGGCAGGTGGCGTCGACAAAGGCCGGGCCCAGGTTGCAGGCGAACACCACCGGCGCGCCCTGGCCGCCGCCCTGGCGCAGCCGCGCCCGCTCACGCAGCACCTCGACCCCGGGCCAGGCGCTGTGGGCGATGTCGCGGTGCAATTGAGCCTGCAACGCCAGGGCCTGCTGGCTGAAGGGCGCGGGCTGGCGCTGGTCGACTTCCAGCAGCACCAGGTTGGAAAAGTCCGCCAGCAGATCAGGCACACACGGGTGCAATTCCTGGCGATTGAACAGCGGCACGTTGAGCAGGAAATGCTGGCTGGCGCTCCAGCGTCCCAGCACCTGGGCATAGGCGCAGGCGAGCACGCTGGCCAGGGTCAGGCCGTGTTGCCGGGCGCGCTGCTCCAGGGCGTGCAACTGGCCCTGGTCCAGACGCATGGCCAGGCGGCGAAAACGCGGAGTGCCAAGCTGCTGTGGCTCCTGGGCCAGGGGCAGTTGCGGGCCATCCGGCAGATCGTCCAGACGCTCCAGCCAATAGTCCCGGGCCGCCGCCAGCAGTGGCGCGCGCGCCGCCTGTTCGGCCCGCAGGTAGTCGGCGAAATTCCACTCCAGGGCCGGTAGGCTGTGCTCCTGGCCGGCATGGATCAGCGCCAGGTCGCGCAACAGGATGCCGATGCTGAGCACGTCGGCCACCAGCAGGTCGATGCTCAGGTGCAGGCGGCTACGGCCTTCGGGCAGCAGGCTCAACTGCACGTCGAACACCTGCCCGCGGCTGACTTCCAGGCACCGGTGCGAAAGAGTTTCGCGGATCTGCTCCAGGGCCTCGGCGGCGCCGACGCAGGAGGCCTGACGCAGGTCGTGGACGGTCAACCCGGGCCAGGGGCTCTGGGGCAGGATGCGCTGGCAGCTGTCGCTGATAAAGCACGCCCGCAGCATCGGATGGCGCTGGCACAGGCGGTGCACGGCCTGCTCCAGGCGCTGCGGCTCCAGGCCGTGGCCGTCCAGCTCCTGGTACAGGTGGCAGCCGACGCCGCCCAGGGGCAGGCCCGGATCGCGGCCGAACCAGTAGGCCTGCTGCAGCGGGGTCAGGGCGAAATCGCTGTTGCCAGGGGCGCTGGCCACGGCCTGCAAGCGCGGCGTTGCGAGGCCACGGCGGGCCTCGATCAGCGCCCACCAGGCGGTCAGGGTCGGCTGCTGGATCAGCTCGGCAAAGCTCAGGGCCACGCCTTCGGCGGCCAGCAGCGCCGGCAGGCGCATGATGCTCACCGAGTCGAGGCCCTGCTCGATCAGCGACGCATCCGCTTCAAGGTCCCCAGGCTCGTAGCCGAGTAAGCGGGCGATGCCTGCACAGAGCCCTTGGGGTGAATGACTCAGGCCGGCGTGCGCTGGATGAGCGCGTGCCAGTGCTGGGTGATCAGTCATGGTGGACGGTCCTTTGGGGTACGGAAGAAGGTGTGCGCAAGCGCCAGCGATTGATCGCCTCGCGCTCGTGAAACAACTGGCGATAACGGCCCGGGGCCGCCATCAGTTGGTCATGGCTGCCGTGCTGGGCCAGGCGGCCCTGGTCCAGCAGGAGGATCTGCCCGGCACTCGGGGCCAGGGTCGGCTTGTGGGTCACCAGCAGCACCGTGTGCTTGCGCGCCAGTTGCAGCAGGCAGCGGTTGACCCGGGCCTCGCTGATGGCATCCAGGGCCGCGGTGGGTTCGTCCAGCAGGATCAGGCTGGCGTCCTTGAGCAGCACCCGGGCCAGGGCCAGGCACTGGCGCTCGCCCCCCGACAGGCTGACCCCGCCCTCGCCGACCCGGGTCTGCCAGCCCTGGGGCAGGCGCCCGGCGACGCGGTCCAGGCCGGTGGTACGGGCGGCTTCCATCAGTTGGCCGTCGCTGGCCTCGGGGCGGCCCAGGCGCAGGTTGTCCAGCAGGCTCGCGGCCAGCGGCGGGCAGTCCTGGAACATCAGGGCGATCGAGCGATCACGTTGTTCGGCCGACACCTGGCGCAGGTCGACGCCACCAAGCAGGATGGCGCCGCTGCTGACATCGCTGAACCGCGCCAGCAGGCGCAGCAGGCTCGACTTGCCGGAGCCGGAAGCCCCCACCAGCAGGTTCAGTGACGCCGGCGGCAGGTCGAAGCTGATGCCCTGCAGAATCACCTGTTCCTGGCGCACCAGCCCCAGGTCGCGCACCTGTACCTGTTGCCCCTGGGGCTCCCGGGGCTGGCTCGGCTCCGCCAGTGCCGGCAGGCGCAGCAGATGGCGCAGGCGGTTCAGGCCGTGGCGGGTCTGGCGCAAGGTGGTGCCGAGGTTGACCAGCGTGCCCATGGGCTCCACCAGGCAGGTGGCGAGCACCGCCAGCGCCAGGTATTGGGCGGCGCCGAGGCTGGCCCCGAGCACCGCATACAGGCCGCACAAAAGCACCGCGGTGTAGCCGGCCTGGAGCGCCACCGCCAGCCCCAGGGCCGCCGGAAAGGTCCGCCAGTGCGCCCGGCGCTGGGCCCGGCGCTGTTGCTGCAAGGCTTCGCTGAGCAGGCTGAACCCCTCGCCGCTGCGGCCACTGGCCCGCAGCAGCGGCTGCTGGCGCAGGAACTCCAGGACCCGCGCCGCCGCCTCGTTGGCCGCCGCCTCGCTGCGGCTTTCGGCCTGGCCGCCCCAACGCACGCCCCAGTGGTAGAACACCAGCAGCAGCGGCACGCTGGCCAGCGCCGCCAGGGCCATGGAACGGTCATAGAAGAACAGCGCCACAAGCAGCGCCAGGGGCGTCAGCACGGCGTTGGCCATGGGCTGCAGCAAGTGCGCCGGGGCGCTCATGATCTGCAGCACGGTGTGGGTCACCAGCCGGTTGAGCTCGGCGCTGCGGCGCTCGACGAACCACTCCAGGGGCAGGCGCGCCAGTTGCTCGCCGATGCCCAGGTTCAACGACTGCGCCGCCGCGGCGCCAGCGCGATAACCCGCGAGCTGGGCATGCCGGCGCAGCCCCAGGCACAGCCCCGCCAGCAGCGCGAAGATCGCCGCCCACTGCCACGGCCCGTGCCCCGCGGCGGCCTCGAACAGGCTGGCGAACGCCATCGGCAACAAGGCCAGCGCCACGCCCTGGGCCAGGGCACTGGCGGCCATGGCCAGCAAGGCCCGGCGCAGCAGGCGCGCTTCGGCCGGCTGCAAACTGCGTAACAGGGCGCCGATCATGCCTGGCCCTCCACGGTTTGCCCGGCGCAGAACTGCTGCGCCGCCCACAGCCCGGCATACACCCCTTGCTGCTCCAGCAGGCGCTGGTGCTGGCCGCATTCCACCAGTTGCCCGCCTTGCAGCACGGCGATCTGGTCAGCGTCCTGGATGCTGCTCAGGCGATGGGCGATCACCAGCACCGTGCGCCCCGCCGCCAACTGCGACAGGGCCTGCTGGATCGCCGCCTCGGACTCCGGGTCGCTGGCGGCGGTGGCCTCGTCCAGCACCAGGATCGGCGCCTGGCTGAGCATCGCCCGGGCAATGCCCAGGCGCTGCACTTCACCACCGGACAGTTGCACGCCGCTGCCCAGCTGGCTGTGATAACCCTCGGGCAAGGCGGCGATGCGGCTGTGGATCTGCGCCGCCCGGGCCGCCTCCTCGACTTCGGCCAGACTGGCCTCGGGGCGCCCCAGGCGCAGGTTGTCGAGAACGCTGGCGCGCAACAGGCGCACCTCCTGGAAGACAAAGGCCACTTGCCGATACAGGGTCGCGCTGTCCATGTCCCGCAGGTCGACGCCGCCGATGCGGATGGCCCCGGCGCTGACATCGGCAAAGCGCGCGAGCAAGGTCGCCAGGGTCGATTTGCCAGCCCCCGAATCCCCCACCAGGGCGGTCAGGGTGCCCGGTTGCAGGCACAGGTCGATGCCCCGCAGCACCTGGGTGCCGTCGGGGTAGCTGAAAGACACTTCGTCAAAGATCACCTGATGCCCCTCGGGCTCCCGGGACAACGCCGGCTGCGCCAGCACCGGGGTGTCCAGCAGCGCGCTGATGCGCTGCGCTGCCGCCCGGCCCTGGACCAGGGAATCGGCGCCATGCCCCAGGGCCGCCACTGGCGCCGCCAGGGCCGGACCGAGCAACGCGAACGGCAGCAACTGCACCGGCTGCAACCCGCCCACCGCCGTCAGCGGCACCCCGGCCACCAGCACCAGGGCCAGCACCAGCAAGGGCGAGAGCAGCACCTCGACACTCGCCCCCAGGCCCGCCCAGCGCTCCACCCACTGGCAGAAAAAACGCCCGAAACCCTGCACCGCGCGGACGAAGTCCGCCTGCACCCGCTCCGCGCGGCCGAAGGACTTGACCATGGCGATGCTCTGCACAAAGTTCAGGGTCGCCGTCGACAACTCGCCCAGGGCCGCCCCCAGGCGCTGACGCTCGGCCTGATAGGCCGGGGTGCGCATCACCCGCAGGCGCCACAGCGCCAGCAATGGTGGCAGCAGCACCACCAGGGTCATGGGCAGGCTCACCGTCAGCAGGTAGGCCAGGCTGGCCAGGGGCACTACCAGCGCCGCCACCAGGTTGTTGGGCAAGTGCGCCACCAACTGGTGCAAAGCGCCGACATCATCGAGCAAGGCACGCTCGGCGGTCTGCCGCTGCTGGCCGAACCAGGCCAGGGGCACCCGTGCCAGGTGCGCGGCGATGCGCTGGCGCAGCTGGCGTTGCAGGTCACTGTCGGCCAGGTGGGTGATCTGCAATGCCGCCGCCAGCCCCAGCAGGCGCAGGAGCAAGGCGGCGGCGCCGGCCAGCAGCCAGAACTGCGCACGCGGCGCATCCAGCTCGCCGGCCAGCAGCCGCGGCGCCAGTTCGGCCACGGCAATCAATGGCAACAGCCCCACCAGCGCCGCCAGGGCCTGCAACAGCATGGCCGCCAGCAGGCGCCCACGCACCGGCTGCAGCAGGTCGCACAGTCCTTGCCGGTCAGCCACGGGCGTCACTTCCTTGCCGGGCCTGGGCGCCGAAGTACAGAGCCTGGATCGCCTCGCGCAGGTGCTTGCGGCTGACCTTGCCGACCCCGGTCTGGGGGAAGGCCGGGATGAACTCGAAGCGGTCCGGCAGCTTGAACGCCGCCAGGCCCTGGGCCCGCAGGTGGCGCAGCAGTTCCGGGGCCCGGGGCGCGGCGCCACGTGGAATGACGAAGGCGCAGGTGCGCTCGCCGAGGAAGGCGTCGGGCATCGCCACCAGGGCGATGTCGGCCACCGCCGGGTGGCTGAGCAGCAGGTTTTCCACCTCTTCGGCGGCGATCTTTTCGCCGCCGCGGTTGATCAGGTCCTTGTCCCGCCCTTCCACCATCAGGTAGCCGTCGGCGCTGAGCATGACCCGGTCGCCGGTGCGGTAGAAACCATCGGCGGTGAAGGCCTGGGCGTTGTGCTCGGGGTAACGGTAGTAACCGCGAATGGTGTAGGGGCCACGGGTCAGCAACTGCCCGACCTGCCCCACCGGCACCGGCCGGTCGTGCTCGTCCACCACGCGGATTTCATCCGCCGGCGACAGCGGCCGGCCCTGGGTGTGCAGCACCCGTTGCGGCGGGTCCTCGGGGTCGGTGTAGCAGATCAGCCCTTCGGCCATGCCGAACACCTGCTGCAGGCGGCAGCCGAGCACCGGCTCGATGCGCCTTGCGGCCTCATAGCTGAGCTTGGCCCCGCCCACTTGCAGCAGTTGCAACGGCGCCAGGCCACGCCCGCGGGCCTGGGCCGCTTCCAGCCAGACCAGGGCCAGGGGCGGCACCAGGGCGGTGTGGGTCACGGCTTCGCGCTCGATCAGTTCGAAGCAAACTTGCGGGCTCGGCGAGGGGCTCAGCACCACCCGGCCGCCCACCGCAAAGGTGCCGATGAACCCCGGGCAGCACATGGGAAAGTTGTGCGCCATGGGCAGCGCCACCAGGTACACGCAGGCCTCGGACAGGCCGCAGCGCTCGGCGCTGGCCCGCAGGTTGTAAAGGTACTCGTGGTGGCGGCGCGGGATCAGCTTGGGCACCCCGGTGGAACCGCCGGAAAGCTGGAAGCAGGCCACCGCGTCGGCACTGGGCGCGGCAAAGGCCTGCGAGGCGTTGGCGTCGTAGAGGCTGTCCAGGGCGGTGAACTCCTCGGCTGCGCCGGCGACTACCACCCACTCCAGCTGCGGGTTGCGCTCCTTGAGGTCGCGGGCCATGGCCCGATAGTCGAAGCTGGCGTCCCGGTCGGCGCAGAAGTAGGCGCGGGCCTGGGCGAACTCGCAGAAGCGGCCGATTTCCAGGTGCCGATGGGCCGGCAAGGCGAAGATCGGCCGCACCCCGAGGCGATACAGGGCAAAGCAGACTTCGACGAAGGCCGCGCTGTTGGGCAGTTGCAGCACCACGTTGTCGCCGGCCCGCAGCCCCAGCCGGCACAGGCCGGCGGCCAGTTGGTCGACCCGCAGGTCCAGTTGCCGGTAGCTCAGGCGCCGCTGGCCATCGGTCAGCGCCTCGCGCTCGCCGAAGGTCCGGGCCGCGCCCCGCAGCAGATCGCCAAAGGTTTCATCGCGCCAGTAACCGGCCTCGCGGTAAGCCTGGGCAAAAGCCTCGGGCCAAGCGGGGCAATCCTGCGAATCGTCGAAAGTGGACATGCTGTCTCCTGAGTTTTTTTTCGGCAAAAGGCCGCCCCGGGCCTGAAATGTCAGGCCCCTGGAATGAAGGGAAGATGAACCGTCAGCGCGGCGGAAAATACGGGCCGGTCGGCGCTCCTGCGGGGCGGCGGATGGCGGGGTCGTCCATGTTCAGCGGCTGCGCTTGCAAATGAGAGTGATTATTAACCGGTAATTTCCGAGGCCCGGCAATCGGCAGGACATTCGTTTGCGCGGCTTTTTCTTTTGATTGCGCGGCAAGCCCCGGCAGTACCGGGAGCAAAAGCTAAAGGATAATCATTCTTAATTACATGAAAGGATTTTCCTGATAGCGTATGGCCTCTTTTCCGGTCTACAGGGAGTTCGCCATGCTCAGCCCCCACGCTGCGCCGCAGCCTGTCCAAGGGGATTTCACCCTGCACTTTCCCAATCCGCAGCACGCCGGCACGGCGGCCGTGGTGCCGGAAATCACCTTGTCCACCGGGACGGTGCTGATGGACAGCCAGATGTGGATGCAGGAGCCGCTCTGGCAAGGCTTGAAAATCATCCTGGTGCTCAGCGGCCAGCTCAATTGCCGGGTCGAGGGCCAACCGGAGGTGGAGATTCGCGGGCCGACCCTGTGCGCGGTGGCCAACCAGGGCGAGCACTGCGGCGACCACCTGTTCGCCAGCGGCGTGCCGGTGCGCTACACCACGGTGCAACTGGACTTCCCGGCGATCCGCCAGGCGGGCCTTGAGCCCGAGCGCCTGCTGGACCCGCTGGGCGGCGGGCCGATGCTGTTCTGCCAGCCGGCCAGCAAGCCGCTGCTGGCCCTGGCCCAGCAGATCCTCACCTGCCCGCTGCAAGGCCCGACCCGCTCCTTCTATCTGGGCGGCAAGGCCCTGGAGCTCACCGCCCTGGGGGTCGAGGGGATCCTCGCCCATGCCGAGTCGCGGCCGCTGCAGGACAGCCCCGGCAGCGCGGCGGACATCGAGCGCATCCATGCCGCCCGGGACCTGCTGCTCGGTTCCTTGCAGGCCTCGCCGTCGCTGTCCGAGCTGTCGCGCCAGGTGGGCCTGAATCCGCGCAAGCTCACCGCCGGCTTTCGCCAGGTGTTCGGCACCAGCGTCTATGCCTACCTCCAGGAACAGCGCCTGAGCGAGGCGTACCGCCTGCTGGCCAGCGGCGAAACCAATGTTTCCAGCGCGGCCTATCGGGTCGGCTACAGCCCGGCGCACTTCTCCACCGCCTTTCGCAAGCGCTTCGGGGTGTCGCCCAAATCCTTGCGCTGAGGCGCCGTTGCCTTGAATGCCTGGAGTCTTGAACAACGCCGCCTGGCGCCGTCGAACCTCGCGCCTGTTGCCCCGGGCGTCCAGCCCGCGCGGTGCCGCAAACGAAAGAAATGGTCGCTCAAGCCAAAGTTTTAGCCGGCAACCCAGGCGCACAAATGAGATACGTTTGCATTCTCATTTAATCCCCATCACGGAGTGAAGCATGGGTAGCCGCGTTGCGCACCAAAACACCCAAGGTTGGCCGGCCACAGGTCCGGTCTTGCGTCCGGCGCTGCACCGCAGCCCGCTGGCGTGCCTGATCCATGGCCTGGCCCTGGGCCTGTCGCTGACCCAGGCCGGCGCCGCGCTGGCCGCCGATGGCGAGGCCGACCAGGAGCACAGCCTGACCCTGGACACCAGCGTGATCAGCGCTACCCAGCTCGACTCGCCGACCGGCCAGCAAAGCGGCTACGTGGCCAGGCGCAGCCTCAGCGGGACCAAGACCGATGCTTCGCTGAGTGAAATTCCGCAGGCGATTTCCGTGGTCACCCGCGATCAGATGGACGCCCAGCAGGTGCAGTCGGTGAACGAGGCATTGCGCTACACCGCCGGGGTCCAGGCCAACACCACCGCCGCCAGCCAGCGTTTCGACACGATCTCGATCCGTGGCTTCGACGTCACCACCGGCATGCTCCGCGATGGCCTCAAGGGCAACACCGCCCAGGCCTGGCCCAAGGTCGAGGCCTATGGCCTGGAGCGCATCGACGTGCTCAAGGGCCCGGCCTCGGTGCTGTTCGGCCAGAACTCGCCGGGCGGCGTGGTCAACCAGATCAGCAAGCGCCCGCTGGAGCAGCCCTTCCATGAAGTGCAGATCCAGGGCGGCAGTTTCGACCGGGCCCAGGGCCAGTTCGACTTCAGCGGCCCGCTGGACGATGAGGGACAGTTCCTCTACCGCCTGGTGGGGCTGGAACGCGACAGCGGCACCCAGTTCGAGCACATCAAGGACGACAAGCAGTACTTCGCGCCCTCCTTCACCTGGAAGCCCAACGACGACACCCGCCTGACCCTGCTGGCCGACTACACCCAGGATGCGTTCGGCGCCCCCAGGGTGTTCCTGCCGGCCCGCGGCACCCTGCTCGGCAACCCCAACGGCAAGGTCAAGCACAACGTCTTCCTCGATGAACCGGGGCTGGACAACGACCGCACCCAGTACTCACTGGGCTACCTGCTGGAGCACCGCCTGAACGACGTCTGGAGCCTCAACTCCAGCGCCCGCTACGGCCACGTCAATTTGCTGACCAACACCGCCAGCGGCATGTCCCTGGAGTCGGATCTACGCACGTTGAAGCGCTCTGCCTATCGCTTTCGCATCGTCGGCGACACCTACTCCCTGGACAACAACGCCCAGGCCCGCTGGAACCTGGGCAATACGCAGATGCTGTCGCTGCTCGGGGTCGACTACCGGCGCACCCGCGAGGACTACTACCTGCGCGGCGGCAGCGCCTCGCCCATCGACATCTATAACCCGGTGCATGGCGGCGTGTTCGACCCCAGCACGCCGTTCACCAACACCGTGCAGCGCGCCGATCAGGTCGGGGTCTACGCCCAGCAGCAGTTCACCTTCGATGAGCATTGGGTGCTCAGCGTCGGTGGGCGCCAGGACCGCTCCAGCGCCCGCACCGACAATCGCCTGGAACATAGCGGGAGCAAGCAGAACGACGAGAAGTTCACCTACCGCACCGGCCTGGTGTACCTGGCGGACAACGGCCTGGCGCCCTACATCAGCTACTCCACCTCGTTCGATCCGGTGCTGGGCACCAACTTCTACGGCACGCCGTACAAGCCCACCAGCGCCAAGCAGTCGGAGGTGGGGGTCAAGTACCAGCCACCGGGGATCGACAGCTACATCACCCTGTCGCTGTTCGACCTGACCCAGGAAAACGTCAAGACCAGCGACCCGGCCAACCGGCTGAACACCCTGCAGACCGGCGAGGTGAACGTGCGCGGCATCGAGCTTGAAGGCAAGGCCAGCCTGGCCCGGGGCCTGGACCTGCTGGCAACGCTGACCTACAACGACGCCGAGGTGAGCAAGAGCAACAACCCGCTGGAGAAAGGCCAGCGCCCCACCGACACCCCGGAAAAGATGGCCTCGCTGTGGGCCGACTACACCCTGCCCGAAGGTCCGCTCGGCGGCCTGGGCTTTGGCGCCGGGGTGCGCTACATCGGCTCCACCGAGGCCGATGCCGCCAACACCGTCAGCGTGCCCTCCTACACCCTGCTGGATGCGGCGGTGCACTACGACTTCGACCAGCTGATCCCGGCGGCCAAGGGCCTGCGCCTGGCGGTGAACGCCACCAACCTCACCGACAAGCGCTATTACGAAGGCTGCTCGCTGACCAGTTGCAGTGCCGGCTATGACCGCAGCGTCATCGCCAGCCTGCGCTACCGCTGGTAAGCCGCCGTGGCGCGCCTGCGTGACCTCTGGCTCGGGCTGCATCGCTGGCTGGCCCTGAGCCTGGGCCTGCTGCTGGCTCTGCTGGGCCTCAGTGGTTCGCTGCTGGAGCTCAAGGGGCCGATCCTGCGCTGGGAAGTCGGGGCCTCGATGCTGCAACTGGCCCCTGGCGAACACCGCGCCCCGCTTGAGCAGAACGCCTGGATCAGCGCCGCTGCCAGCGCCTATCCGCAGTTGCAGAAAGTCTTCGGCGCGGCGCCCCCGCGCCAGGGCTTTCTCGAATCGGACAACGTGATCGTCTTCGGTGCCCTCAAGGAACGACCGGGCACCGGCATCGCCATGATCGATCCCTACAGCGGCGAGCCCCGGGGCTTCTTCGTCTTCGAAGACCTGTGGCTGGCCAGGCTGGTGGCGCTGCACCGCAGCCTGCTGTTGCCCCAGGCCTTGGGCTCGAACTTGGTGCTGGTGTGTGGCGTGGTGCTGCTGGGCTCGCTGGGCAGCGGCCTGTACCTGTGGTGGCCGGGCCGGCGCAGCTGGTGGAAAGCCGCCAGCCTGCGCCCCGGCAGCCGCGGCACTCGACGCCTGCGCGAATGGCACAACGTGGTGGCGGCCTGGCTGTGCCTGCCGCTGCTGCTGATCGCCGGCAGCGGCGCCTGGCTGGCGCGCCCCGACCTGTTCACCTGGCTCGCGGCCCAGCCGATGGCGATAAAACCAGTGTTGTCCGCCGCCCACGGGCACCTGCTGCTGGGGGCTCCCGGCGCCTGGCTGGCTTTTCTCTGCGGTCTTTCGTTACCCCTGCTGTACATCACCGGCCTGCTGCTGTGGTGGCGCAAGCGCGTCGCCCGCCGGGCCGTCCAATCGTTCAAGGAACCCTTACATGACACACCGTGATTTCTTGCGCCGCGCCCGCCACGGGCTGCTGCTCGGCCTGCTGTGGGCCGCCACCGCCAGCGCCGCGACCCTCACCGACCTGGCCGGGCGCCAGGTCCAGGTGCCGGACAAGGTCGAACACATCCTCCTGGGTGAAGGACGGATGATCTATTCCCTGTCGCTGCTCGAAGGCCAGAATCCCTTCGCCCGCCTCGCCGGTTGGCAGGGGGACTTCCGCGGCCTCGACGTGCAAGGCTACGAGGCCTACCACAAGGCCTTTCCGAAGGCGGACAAGGTGCCGCTGGTAGGAGGAACGTCCGCCGAAACCTTCAGCGTCGAAAAGGCCCTGGCGGTGCACCCGGACCTGGCGATCATGGCCCTGAGCGGCGGCCACGGGCCGAGCCCCGACAGCGAGGCGGTGAAGCAGTTGGAAGCCGCTGGGGTGGCGGTGCTCTTCGTCGACTTCAGCGACCATCCCCTGCGCAACACCGTGCCCAGCATGCGCCTGCTGGGGCAGGCCCTGGGCCGCGAGCAGCAGGCCGAGGCGTTCATCGCCTTCTATCAACAGTCCCTGGCCCGGGTCAGCGAGACCCTGGCCAAGGCAGCGCCGCTCAAGCAGCCGACGATTTTCATCGACATGCTCGCCGGGCTGCAGGATTGCTGCGGCTCGCCGGGCACCGGCAACTTCGGCGAGATGATCAAGCTGGCCGGCGGGCGCAACATCGCCGACGGGCGCATCCCCGGGCCCATTGGCGTGCTCAACGTGGAGTACATCCTCTCCAGCGATCCGGATGTGTACGTGGCCACCGGGGTCTTCGCTGCCGGCCAGGGCGGCGTGACCCTGGGTTATTCCGCCACCCTGCAACAGGCCCGGGACAGCCTGCGCCAGGCCGCCCAGCGCCCGCCGCTGAACGAGCTGCGGGCAGTGCGCGAGGGAAATGTGCATGGCCTGTGGCACATTTTCTATGACTCGCCGGAGCACCTGATCGCGGTCCAGGCCCTGGCCAAGTGGCTGCACCCTGAACTGTTCAAGGACCTGGACCCGGACCAGACCCGCCGCGAGCTGTACCAGCGCTTCATGCCGATTCCCGCCAGCGGCGTGTTCGCCACGAGCCTGCAACCATGACCCGGGCCGCCACCGAGGTGCAGGACAGCATCGCCAGCGGGCATTACCGCAAACGCCATGGCCGCCGGGTGCTGCTGTTGTCCGGGCTGGCCCTGGCCTTGTTGCTGTCGCTGGCCCTGGACATCACCACCGGGCCTTCGGGCATGAGCCTGTCGCGCCTGCTGCAGGTGCTCTGGGACCCGGGCTCGATGCCCCGGGTCGAAGCGGTGATCGTGTGGAACGTGCGCCTGCCCTACGCGCTGATGGCGGTGCTGGTAGGCGCCGCCCTGGCCCTGGCCGGCGCGGAGATGCAGACCGTGCTCGACAACCCCCTGGCCAGCCCCTTCACCCTCGGCGTGTCCGCCGCCGCGGCCTTCGGCGCGGCCCTGGCGATCGTCCTCGGCCTGGGCCTGCCCGGGGTGCCGGCGCAGTACCTGATCTCGGCCAACGCCTTCCTCTTCGCCCTGGCCTCGGTGGCCTTGCTCTACCTGCTGGCGCGCTGGCGCGGCTTCGGCGTCGAGAGCCTGGTGCTGTTCGGCATCGCCCTGGTGTTCGCCTTCAATGCCCTGGTGGCCCTGCTGCAATTCGTCGCCACCCAGGACAGCCTGCAGCAACTGGTGTTCTGGACCCTGGGCAGCCTGGCCCGGGCCTCCTGGGAAAAGCTCGCGCTGCTGGCCCTGGCGCTGGCGCTGTGCCTGCCATTTTCCCTGCGCCAGAGCTGGGCCCTGACCGCCCTGACCCTGGGCGAGGAACGGGCCCGCAGCTTCGGCATCGACGTCGGCCGCCTGCGCCTGCTGGCGCTGTTGCGCATCAGCCTGCTGTCGGCCCTGGCGGTGTCCTTTGTCGGCACCATCGGCTTTATCGGCCTGATCGCCCCGCACATCGCCCGCCTGCTGGTGGGCGAGGACCATCGGCTGTTCCTGCCGGCCAGCGTGCTCAGCGGCGGGCTGATCCTGTCCATGGCCTCCATCGCCAGCAAGGCGCTGATCCCCGGGGTGCTGATTCCAGTGGGGATCGTCACCGCCCTGGTGGGCATTCCCTTTTTCATGACCATCGTCATGCGCAACCGTCGAGGTGTCCTGTGAACTCGCCTGTGTCCTCCAACGCCGGCCTGTGCACCGCCGGCCTGAACATGCACTACGGCAGCCGCCAGGTGCTGTGCGACGTGGCCCTGCCGCCCCTGGCCGGGGGCAGCGTGACCGCGCTGATCGGCCCCAACGCGGCGGGCAAGTCGACCCTGCTGCGGGGCATCGCTGGGTTGCAGAAAACTTCCGGGCAGGTGCTGCTCGATGGCACCGATCTGAACCGCCTGCCCCAGGTGGAACGGGCGCAGCACATCGTCTACCTGCCCCAGAGCCTGCCGGAACGCACCCGCCTGTGCGCCTTCGAAGCGGTGCTCAGCGCCGCCATGGCCGGCCATCGCGCTGGCGGTTTCGCCCCCGGCCGGCCCAGCGCGGCGGTGCTGCAGGGGGTCGAACAGGTGCTCCGGGACCTGGACCTGACCGCCCTGGCCGACCGCCCGATCGACGCCCTCTCCGGTGGCCAGCGCCAGCTGGTGGGCCTGGCCCAGGCCCTGGTGCGCCAGCCTCGGGTGCTGCTGCTGGATGAGCCCACCAGCGCCCTGGACCTGTACCACCAGTGCCAGGTGGTGGAGGCCATCACCCGGGCCACCCACGAGCGCCAGTTGATCACCCTGGTGGTGGTCCACGACATCAACCTGGCCCTGGGTTTCAGCCAGCAGGTGGTGGTCCTGCACAACGGCGCCGTGGCCGCCGCCGGACCGGCCCTGGAGGTGATCAACCCACAGCTGCTGCGCGACGTCTATGGCGTCGACGGCCACCTGGAACAGGTACGCGGTCGACCGCTGGTGATGGTCGACGGCCGCCTGCCCTCTCACTCCGCCCTGGGATAAACCATGACCCACGCTCAACAGTTGCCCCTCGACACCCTGGACACGCCCCAGGCCGCCCCGGCCTTCGACCTGCGCCCACTGCTGGTGGCCAACCTGGCCTGCACCATGGCGATGATGGCGTTCGTTTCGCTGATCGGCCCCATCGCGCGGATACTCGGCCTGGCCACCTGGCAGGCGGGCACGGCGGTGACCGTTTCCGGGGTGATCTGGATGCTCCTGGCCCGGCCCTGGGGCCGGGCCAGCGACCGCCTGGGCCGGCGGCAGATCCTGCTGCTGGGCACCGGCGGCTTCACCCTGGCCTTTGTCGCCCTAAGCCTGTTTATCGATGTGGCGCTGCACGCCCTGCCCTCGGCCCTGCTGGCGTTCGCCGGGCTGCTGTTGGGACGGGGCCTGATCGGGGTGTTCTACGCGGCGATTCCGGTGGGCGGCTACGCGCTGATCGCCGACAACATCGCGCCCGAGCACCGGGCCCGGGCCATGGCCTCGCTGGGAGCGGCCAACGCCTGCGGCCTGGTGCTGGGCCCGGCGATTGCCGCGCTGCTGGCGCGCCACAGCCTGAGCCTGCCGTTCTACGTGCTGGCGGTACTGCCGCTGCTGGGCTTCGCCTTCCTCAAGGCGCGGCTGCCGCGCCAGGAACTGCACCTCAAGCAGCCGCCCAAATCGGTGAGCCTGGGCGACCCGCGCCTGCGCCGACCACTGCTGGTGGCGTTCGTCGCCATGCTGTGCGTGGCCATGGCGCAGATCACCGTCGGCTTCTTCGCCCTCGACCGCCTGGGCATGGACCCGGCGCACGCGGCGCAGACCGCCGGCATTGCCCTGACCCTGGTCGGCGTGGCGCTGATCGCCTCGCAGCTGCTGGTGCGCAAGCTGGAATGGCCGCCACTGCGGATGATCCGCATCGGCGCCCTGGTGGCCGCCGTGGGTTTTGCCGCGAGCATTGTCGCGGCCCAGGCCTGGGTGCTGTGGCTGGGGTTCTTCGTTTCCGCCGCGGGCATGGGCTGGATCTTCCCCTCGTTCGCCGCCCTGGCCAGCAACGCGGTGGACGCCGCCGAGCAAGGCGCCACCGCCGGTTCCGTCGGCGCGGCCCAGGGCCTGGGAGTGGTGGTCGGGCCCCTGGCCGGGACCCTGATCTACGGGCTGGAACCGCGCCTGCCCTACCTGCTGGCGGCGCTGCTGCTGGTGCTGGTGGCCTGCTGGCCCGAAGCCCGACGCCGCTAACCCAGGCCGAACGATGCGCATCCTCAAAACCCTGTGGCCTGTAGCCGCTGCCGAGCCTCCGGCGAGGCTGCGCAAAGGTCCGCAGGACCTTGCCTGGCGGTCTCCAGCCAAGCACGCAGCGGCCTCAAGAGCGCCGCGTCCCTTCGACGGAGTGCCGCCCAGACCGTTCGCAGCCTGCGGCAGCGGCTACACAAATCCCCGATCGGCACTGGCCCTGTAGCCGCTGCTGAGCCCGCGAAGCTGCGCAAAGGTCCGCAGGACCTTGCCTGGCGGTCTCCAGCCAAGCACGCAGCGGCCTCAAGAGCGCCGCGTCCCTTCGGGCCGTTCGCAGCCTGCGGCAGCGGCTACACAAATCCCCGATCGGCACTGGCCTGTAGCCGCTGCTGAGCCCGCGAAGCTGCGCAAAGGTCCGCAGGACCTTGCTTGGCGGTCTCCCGCCGGGCACGCAGCGGCCTCAAGATCGCCGCGTCCCTTCGACGGAGTGCCGCCCAGACCGTTCGCAGCCTGCGGCAGCGGCTACACGCTGCTGCGGGCCATGCGCCGCAGGGCCAGGCTGTACAGCAGCAAGGCCAGGCTCGCCAGGGCGCCGCCCGCCAGGCCGACATAGGCAAAACCCAGTTGCCCGCCAACCCAGCTACCCAGCAACGCGCCGCCACCGATGCCGATGTTGTAGATACCGGAGAACATCGCCATCGCCACGTCGGTGGCATCCGGCGCCAGCACCAGCACCTTGGATTGCAGGGCCAGGCCGAAGCCCATGATCGCCATGCCCCAGACCACGCTCAGCGCCACCAGCGACCAGACCTGGCCATTGAGCGGCAACAGCAGGCTCAGGCACAGCGCCAGCAGCACCACCGCGGTCAGCAAGAAGCCCTGGGGGCTGTGGCGATGCAGCACGCTGAACAGCAGCGAGCCGATGATTCCGGCGCCGCCAAACACCAGCAGCACCAGGGTCACCACCTCGCCGCCCAGGCCCGCCGCCACCTTGATAAAGGGCTCGATGTAGCTGTAGGCGGTGAACTGCGCGGTCACCACCAGGGCGGTGAGCACATAGATCGCCACCAGCGCCGGGCGCTTGAACAGCAACGGCAGGCTGCGCAGCGAGCCGGAGTTCTGGCTCGGCAGCAGCGGCAAGGTGCGCATCAGCCAGAGCACCAGCAAGCCGGCCATGGCGGCGATCACGCCAAAGGTGGTGCGCCAGCCCAGGGCTTCGCCCAGCAGGCGCCCCAGGGGAATGCCCAGGACCATGGCCAGCGAGGTGCCGGTGGCCAGCAGGCCCAGGGCCTGCACCTGCTTGCCCGGCGGCGCCAGGCGCACCGCCAGGGACGCGGTGATGGACCAGAACAGGGCATGGGCCAGGGCCACGCCGATGCGGCTGAGCATCAGCAGGCCGAAGCTGTTGGCCACACTGGACAGGACATGGCTGACGATGAACAGGCCGAACAGCACCGTGAGCAACCTGCGCCGCTCGACGTTGCGGGTCAGCAGCATCACCGGCAGCGAGGTCAGGGACACGATCCAGGCATAGATGGTCAGCATCAGCCCGACCCGTTCGGTGGGCAAATCGAAGCTGGCGCCGATGGCGCTGAGCAGGCCCACCGGCACGAACTCGGTGGTGTTGAAGACAAAGGCCGCCAGCGCCAGTGCGATGACCGGCTGCCAGTTGCCTTGGGGTGTCGCCGGGGAATCGCTCATGGGGGGCGTCGTACTCTTTCGCTGATGGAACAGGTCCAGGACCCGATAAAAAATGCACAACCCGGGCCAGCCTTAGCGGCCCCGGGGTCGCGGAGCAAAGCCCGTTGCCCGGAGCATTGCCGGGCACCGCCTCAGTGCCCTGGGGCGCTGCCCGGAAAGACTTGCATGGCCAGCGCCACGCCCTGCAGCAGGCGCGCCGCGCTGACCCCGTCGCGGGCCTGCACCGAGAGCCCGTGGAGCACCATGGAGTAATAATCCCCCAAGGACGTTGCATCGCTGTGGCGGGGCAATTCACCTGCCTGCACCGCCGCTTCCAGGCGCTGGATGATGCTCGCGGTACGGGCCCGGCGATGCTCGGCCAGCCATTCGCGCACGCTGTCGTTGTCGCTTGAGCAGTTCACCGCGGAGGCCACCACCATGCAGCCCCGGGGGCCGTCGGGCCGGGTGTAGAGGGCCACCGCGTCCTGCAGCATGCGCTCGATGGCGAGGTAGGCGTTGGGCTCCTGCAGGGCCAGGTCGGCGAAGCCGCCTTCCTGGCTTTCGTACAGCTCGATGGCCTCGCGAAACAGCGCCTCCTTGGAACCGAAGGCGGCATAGATGCGCGCCGAAGCGATGCCCAGGGCCGCCACCAGGTCGGCCATGGAGGTGGTTTCGAAACCACGGGCCCAGAACAGTTCCTGTGCCTGGCGCAGCGCCAGGTCACGATCGAATTCGCGGGGTCTTCCAGCCATGGGGGTCGGGTATCTCGTCAAGACAGGGAAGGCGTTCGGCGCAGGCCGGACAGCCGGTTGGCGCGGCGCGCCGGGACGAAATGATATTAGATTTGTACCGGCCGCGGTCATTTTCCGTGCCCGCGGCCGGCTCTGCGCCGTGCCTCAGTCACCGCCCTCCTGCAGAAACGGCAGCAACAGCGCGAGAAATTCCTCGGGCGCCTCTTCCATGATGAAGTGCCCGCAGTCCGGCACTATGGCGCCGCGCAGGTCGCTGGCATGGCCTTGCAGGGTCAAGAGCGGCGCATCGTTGGTGGCGTGTTCGGCGCCGATCGCCAGCACCGGCATCGTCAGCGGCCGCTGGGCCCGCAGGCGGTTCTGGCGCACCGTCTCGGGAATCGCCCGGTAGTAGGCAAAGCCCGCCCGCAGGCCGCCCGGCGCCGCGTAGGCGTCGATGTAGACCTCGGCGGCCACTGCTTCGCGGCGATGGGACCAGTGGTCGAAGATGTAGCTCAGGTAGGCCCGTTCGCGCCCGGCGATCAGTGCCTCGGGCAGATCCCGCAGCTGGTTGAACATGAAGTGCCAGAGAAAGATGTTCTGCTCCGGCGCCACGAAGATCGGCGGCGCCTCCGCCAGCCCGGGGATCACCGCCTCGGTCAGCGCCAGGCGCTCCACCGCCTGCGGCCGGTCGCTGGCCAGGGCGTAGGCGATCCACATGCCGACGTCATGGCCGACCACGCTGTAACGGGCAAAGCCCAGTTGCAGCATCACCTGATGCAGCACCTCGGCCACCTGGCCGGTGTCGTAGCCCTGCTCCGGGCGGTCGGACTGGCCGCTGCCCGGCGGGTCCACGGCGATCGCCTGGAAGCCCTGGGCCGCCAGGGCCCGGATCACCCCGCGCCAGGCGTACCAGGTCTGTGGCCAGCCGGGAATCAGCAGCACCGGGCGGCCGCTGCCGGCGCTGACGCAATGGATGCGCTGGCCAGCGATGCGCACATAGCGATGGGTCAGGCCGTCGGTGTCGGCCTGGGTGTTGTCCGTCAAGGCATTCATGGGTTGTTCTCGCTGAGGGGGGGTCAGGCCATGCCGAGCATGGCGTTGATTTGTTGGCGGTCGATCCGTGCACCGGCGAAGTCGTCGAAGATCCGCTCGGTGACCTGGATCATGTGGCGGTTGATGAACTCCACGCCTTCCCGGGCGCCGTCTTCCTGGTCCTTGAGGCAGCACTCCCATTCCAGGGTCGCCCAGCCCGGGTAGTCGTATTGCGCCAGTTTGGAAAAGATCCCCTTGAAATCCACCTGGCCGTCGCCCAGGGATCGGAAGCGCCCGGCGCGCTCGACCCAGGTGCTGTAGCCGCCATAGATGCCCTGGCGCCCCGTGGGATTGAACTCGGCATCCTTGACGTGAAACATGCGGATGCGCTCGTGGTAGATGTCCAGGTAGCTCAGGTAATCCAGCTGTTGCAGCACGAAGTGGCTGGGGTCGAAGAGGATGTTGCAGCGTGGGTGACGGTCGACCAATTCATAGAAGCGCTCGAAGCTGGTGCCGTCGTGCAGGTCCTCGCTGGGGTGGATTTCGTAGCACAGGTTGACCCCCTGCTCGTCGCACACATCGAGGATCGGCCGCCAGCGCCGCGCCAGCTCGTCGAAGGCGGTCTCGATCAGGCCTTCGGGGCGCTGCGGAAAGGGAAACAGGTAGGGCCAGGCCAGGGACCCGGAGAAGGTGCCCAGCTCACTCAGCCCCAGGCGTCGCGAAGCCCTGGCCGCCAGCTTCATTTGCGCGATCGCCCATTCGGTTCTGGCTTGAGGCCTGCCCCGCAGCGCCTCGGGGGCGAACTGGTCGCACATCGCGTCGTAGGCCGGATGCACCGCCACCAGTTGGCCGAAGATATGGCTGGTCAACTCGCTGATCTGCAGGCCCTTCTGCGCCAACTGGCCCTTGAGTTCATCGCAGTAGTCCTGGCTCTCGGCCGCCGTGGCGACATCGAACAAACGTGCATCCCAGGCAGGAATCTGCAGCGCCTTGAAACCCAGGTCGGCGGCCCATTGGGCAATCGCCGGCAGGCTGTCAAATGGCGCGCTGTCGGCGCTGAATTGCGCCAGGTGCAGGCTGGGGCCCTTGAGGGTTTTCATCGAATTGCTCCCTATTCTTTGTTGGTCGACAAAGAATAGGGAGGCGCTGCTGCCGCGTCAATCATCGCGCCGCAGAAAAACCATTTCTGGCACACCGGCTGGTCGGACGGGCGAGTGCCCGGCAAGGCAAAAAAAGCCCGCGATCAAGATCGCGGGCTCGTTTTGTTTCACCTGGCAATCACCGCCGGTCATGCACCGGGCAGCCGCCTCAGGCGCCGGGCTGCGGCACCGGAATCTGCCGCAACGGCTTGACCGACTTGAAGGAAAAACTCGAGTAGATCTCTTTCACCGCCGGCAGGGTCTGCAACACCTCGCGGGCGAACTCGCCGAAGGACTCCAGGTCCTTGGCCAGCACTTCGAGGAGAAAGTCGTAGCGTCCGGAGACGTTGTGGCAGGCGATGATTTCCGGAATCTCCAGCAGCCGCTGCTCGAAGGCCCGGGCCGTTTCCCGGGAGTGGGATTCCATCATCACGCTGACAAAGGCGGTGACGCCAAAGCCCAGGGCCTTGGGCGAGAGGATCGCCTGGTAGCCGGTGATCACCCCGCTCTCCTCGAGGATCTTCACCCGCCGCCAACAGGGCGACGTGGTCAGGGCGACGCTGTCGGCCAGTTCGGCGGTGGTCAAGCGGGCGTTGTCCTGCAGAGCAAGCAGCAGGGCTTTGTCGGTGCGATCCAGTCCACTGGGCATGTTTTGCCTCTTAATCTTGTTTTTATGAATTTTTATTTCAATTACTGGGCGTTTAGTCAGTCAAATTAGCAATTATTGCGCCGGATTTGAGCATAGCATTAGAGCAAATCCGGAGCGTTCACCATGAACAATAAAAACAGTGACCTTGGTTTTTCCACTCGCGCCATCCATCACGGCTACAACCCCCAGGAGCATCAAGGCGCGCTGATCCCGCCGATCTATCTGACGTCCACCTTCACCTTCGCCACCGCCGAATACGGCGCCGGCTGCTTTGCCGGCCAGGAGCCCGGCTACTTCTACACGCGCATCGGCAACCCGACCCTGGCGCTGCTGGAAGCGCGCATGGCGGCCCTGGAAAACGGCGAGGCCGCGGTGGCCTTCGGCTCCGGCATGGGCGCGATTGCCGCCACCCTGTGGACCCTGCTGCGGCCCGGCGACGAGATCATCGTCTGCCGGACCCTGTACGGCTGCACCTTCGCCCTGCTGCACCACGGGCTGGCCGAATTCGGAGTCAAGGTGCGCCATGTCGACCTGAGCGACCTGGGCAACCTGCGGGCCGCCATCAGCCCCGCCACACGGATGATCTATTGCGAGTCCCCGGCCAATCCCAACATGCAGCTGGTGGACATTGCCGCGGTGGCCGAAATCGCCCGCCAGCATCCGCGCATCACCTTTGCCGTGGACAACACCTATTGCACCCCCTACCTGCAGCGTCCGCTGGAACTGGGGGCCGATCTGGTGCTGCACTCGGCCACCAAGTACCTCAACGGCCATGGCGATATCACCGCCGGGGTCGTGGTCACCCGCCAGAGCCTGGCCGAGCGCATTCGCCTGGAGGGCCTCAAGGACATGACCGGCGCGGTGCTGTCGCCCCAGGACGCCTTTCTCCTGATGCGCGGCCTCAAGACCCTGGCCCTGCGCATGGAGCGCCACTGCAGCAGCGCCCAGGCCATCGCCGAATACCTGCAGCAGCAGCCGCAGGTGCAATGGGTGGCCTACCCCGGCCTGCCGTCCTTCGCGCAACACGCCCTGGCGCAACGGCAGATGAAGTTGCCCGGGGGCATGATCGCCTTCGAGCTCAAGGGCGGACTGGCGACGGGCATCCGCTTCATCAATGCCCTGCAGCTGTTCAGCCGCGCCGTCAGCCTGGGAGACGCCGAATCCCTGGCCCAGCACCCGGCGAGCATGACCCATTCCACCTACAGCCCCGAGGAGCGTGTCGAACACGGCATCGCCGAGGGCCTGATCCGCCTGTCGGTGGGCCTGGAAGACGTCGCCGACCTGCTGGCCGATATCGCCCAGGCCCTGGATGCCTGTGCACAGCCCGCGACGCCGCATCTGGAGGCCATTCCCAGGATCGGCAAGGCCCTTCCTTGAGCCGGATCAGTACCGCCCGGGTCCGGGCGCTCTACAACACCCAGGCATTCGCCGCCGTGCCCGAGGCGCGGCGGCGAACGCCCCTGCACCACCTGCAACACCCTTTGAACCGTTACCCACAGGAGTGGAACAACCCATGAGTCGTATCAATAACAAAGCCACCCAACTGCTCAGCGCCATGATCCTGGCCGGCCTGGCCTGCCATTCCCTGGCCGCCGACAGCATCCGGATCGGCATCGCCGGGGCCAAGACCGGCCCGGTGGCGCAATACGGTGACATGCAGTTCAGCGGCGCGCGCATGGCCATCGAGCAGATCAACGCCAAGGGCGGCGTCGACGGCAAGCAACTGGTGGCCGTGGAATACGACGATGCCTGCGACCCCAAGCAAGCGGTGGCCGTGGCCAACAAGGTGGTCAATGACGGCGTCAAGTTCGTGGTCGGGCACCTGTGCTCCAGCTCCACCCAGCCGGCGTCGGACATCTACGAAGACGAAGGCATCGTGATGGTTACCCCGGCCGCCACCAGCCCCGAGCTGACCGCCCGGGGCTACAAGATGGTGTTCCGCACCATCGGCCTGGACAACGCCCAGGGTCCGGCGGCGGCGCACTACATCGCCAAGCTCAAGCCGAGCAATGTCGCGGTGCTGCACGACAAGCAGCAATACGGCGAAGGCATCGCCAGCTCGGTCAAGGACATCCTCGGCAAGGAAGGCATCAAGGTGGCGATGTTCGAAGGCATCAACGTCGGCGAGCGCGACTACTCATCGATCCTGGCCAAGCTCAAGCAGGCCAATGTCGACTTCGTCTACTTCGGCGGCTACCACCCGGAAATGGGCCTGCTGCTGCGCCAGGCCAAGGAAAAGGGCCTGACCGCGCGCTTCATGGGGCCTGAAGGCGTGGGCAACGACTCGATTTCGCAGATCGCCAAGGACGCCTCCGAAGGCATGCTGGTGACCCTGCCCAAGTCCTTCGACCAGGACCCGGCCAACAAGGCCCTGGTGGAAGCCTTCGAAGCCAAGAAGGAAAACCCCAGCGGGCCGTTCGTGCTGCCGTCCTACTCGGCCGTGGAAGTGATTGCCGGCGGCATCGCCGCGGCCAAGAGCGAAGACCCGGAGAAAGTCGCCGAAGCGATCCACAAGGGCACCTTCAAGACCCCCACCGGCGACCTGAGCTTCGACGAGAAAGGCGACCTCAAGGACTTCAAGTTCGTGGTCTATGAATGGCATTACGGCAAGCCGAAAAGCGTAGCGGCGGAAAACGCCGGGCTGTAAGCCGGTAACGGCGCGCCGCTCCTTGCCGGGGAGCGGCGTCCCGCAGGCGTCAAAAAAACAAGTTCAACTAAAACATGGCCTTAGAGTCAAAAAACTTTACCGCGTCGTCCCCTGCCAAAAGAATAACCTACTTGGCAACTTTGGAATAACCAACCCAAAACAGTAACTAAGATATGTTACCGCCACACTTAAAGCCTGCTGTAAATCCTCCACCCCCCAGACTAGGCAACCCATACTTCAGGCGTAGATCGTTAGCACGCTTAGTTCCTCAGCAATCAACTTACAAGTCCGACAAAGCGAACTCGCAAGCCTCCTCCCCAAGCTGAACAGCCAGCCCCACCCCCGCCCCCGCTGGACTAAACGTCACAGAACGAGCGACAACCAGTAACACTCCGAAAGACTTCCCTCTTGAAATCTCTTAGCTAGATAGTCAACTACCTGCTAATAGACACCCCCCTGTTAATTGCCACCAAACAACTTGAAATAACATTTGCACACTAAATTAACTTTTGTTTATTGTGCGCCTACGCACTTGCTAATCTATTAGTAAGAGACGGATTCCCGGCGTCAAAAACTTGTTCAAGGAGATAAGAACGTGGATCCCTTTATCGGAGAAATTCGCTTGTTCCCCTGGGGTTGGGCACCTGAGGGTTGGCTCCCTTGCGAGGGCCAGGTTCTACCCATCAACACCCATGTGGCGCTGGCTTCCCTGCTGGGCAAGACTTATGGCGGTGACGGCACCACGACATTCGGCCTGCCGGATCTGCGTGGCCGGGTCGCCTTGGGGCAAAACTTCAGAGCCTCCGTTGTCGATCCGATCATGGATCAGCACTTGCTGGGCACCAAAGGCGGTAGCGAAACCGTGACGATGCCGTTCAGCTCACTGGCGCAGCACTCCCATGCCGCCCATGTCTCGATCGAACCCGGCAACGACGACCCCGCCGGGAACATCCCCGCCGTCAGCTCGAACACCAAGGGCGTCATGGCAAAACCGACCTACACGCCGGCGACGGACAACCTGGTCACCCTCAACAGCCACACCGTCACTCCCACATCAGGCGCGCCCATGCAAAACATGCAGCCCTCCATCGTCGGCTATTTCTGCATCGCTACCACGGGCGTCTACCCGCCGCGCCAGTAACTGCTGCCTACAGACCCTCAAGCAAGGAAACTGACATGTCTGAAGCTTTCGTCGGAGAAATCCGCATGTTCGCCGGTAACTATGCGCCAGAGAATTGGGCGTTCTGTGACGGTACGCTGCGGTCGATCAACAATTTCCAGGTCCTCTACTCGTTGCTGGGCACCCTGTACGGTGGCAACGGCACCACCAACTTCGGCCTCCCGGACTACCGTGGCCGGATCATCGTGGGCCAGGGCGCCGGCACCGGGCTGACCCCAAGGAGCCTGACGCAGGACTTCGGCGTGGAAACCGTGACCATGCAGCCGGAAAACACCGCGGCCCATACCCATTCCTTTTGGGTGAGCACCAACAATGCCCAATCGGCCAGTCCGTCTCCCGCCACAACACCCAATGGCATGACCTTTGGCACGTTCCCGGGCGCAGGGATCATCACCGGGCTCTACAGCTCGGGTGACGCAACCTTCCCCAGCGTCAATATGAACCCTGCCTTTCTCGACTCGGCACTGACTCCGGCCAAAGGAGCCGCAACCCCCCATAGCAACATGATGGGGTCATTGGCGATCAACTACATCATTTGCCTGGTCGGCCTCTATCCGACCCGACAGCAGTGACCCCCTCACTCAATCTGGAATGACCGATCATGGATGCTTTTACCGGCGAAATCAGACTGTTCCCCTACAACTTCGTCCCGCAAAACTGGGCGTACTGCGACGGATCGCTGGTCACGGTCCAGCAGAATCCAGCTCTCTATTCGGTGATTGGCAACCTGTATGGCGGCACCCCCGGGCAGAACTTCAAACTGCCCAACCTCAATGGGCGCGTGGCCATGGGAGCTGGTAAAGGAACCGGGCTGAGCGATTGGCAGACCGGCAATGCGACAGGCGCCGACCGGATAACGATGCTGCCCGCCAACTTCGCCGGACATACCCATCAGGTCGTGGCCAAGGACGGCAGCGAATCAGCGGTCGCCCTGGATACTCCCGAACCCAACGCCTACCTGGCGCAGCCACGCAACATACGTCTGTACCGCAACACGGCACCGACCCCGACAGGCCCGAAACTGGCCGCGACAACGGTGGGGGACGCCGGTAGCGGCGCTGCGTCGACGACCCTGCGCAACACCATGCAACCCTTCCTGACGCTGGCCTACTGCATATGCCTGGACGGCGAGTACCCGATCAGAGCCTCATGACCCAGCTTGCCAATCTCCAACTGCCAACAGGCTACGTGGCTGTCCTGCGCCAGCAGCACAGCCATGACCTGGGCTTTCTCCAGGACCTGTACGTCTCGCGCCGCTGGGCCGAAGTCAGTGCAGTGCCTGGCTGGAGCGACGCACAGCGCCGGGCGTTCTTGCACGCCCAGGCCGAACTGCAGCGCCAGCATTATGAAAAGCACTTTCCCGCCGCGGACTTTCTGATCGTCGAGCAGGCCGGCAGCCCGATCGGGCGCCTGTGCGTGCAGTACGCGGCCGACGATGTGCGCATTGTCGATATCGCCCTGCTGCCGAACTGGCATGGCCGGGGCATCGGCAGCGAGTTGCTGCGCACGGTACTGGCCAAGGCCGACGCCCAGCGTCAGACCTGCAGCCTGAGCGTCGAACAGGGCAGTCGTGCCCGCCGGCTGTATGAGCGACTGGGCTTCCGAGCCGGCGCCAACAGTGGCCTGTACACCCAAATGCAGCGTCCCGCGCGGATGGCCGCTGGGGAAGAGGACGACAGTCCTTGAGCATCAAGTAATACCTGCCCCCCAAGGGGCCGGCTGTAGCCGTGCTGTAACCGCTGGACCTTTATCAACAATCACGCTGGACACGACCCCAAACCGGTCGCAAGGCAGGAAGCCCTCATGAGAACACCGCTGACCGCACCAGGTAACTGGCTGACACGCCCGCTGATTTCACTGTTTCTGTTGCTGGTCATGCTGACCATGAGCAGCCAGGCCATGGCGGTTGCCCCCGTGATCACCAACCCGGCCTCCGGCAGCACCTTGCCCACCATTGCGGTGGGCCAGAGCATGAGCATCACCATCTCGTCCGTCGGCGGCACCATGCCCCTGGACAAGTGGGTGGAATGCGACGCCAACGATCCGGACTACGATGGCGTGACCCCCTGCCTGCCGCCGGGCCTGATCCTCGATGCGTCCCCCGGCAGCGCGACCACGGTGCTGCACGGCACCCCGACCGCCGCCGGTAACTACACCTTCAGCATCACCCTCAATGACGGCCACAACGATGGCGGGGTCGCCACCTACAACCTGCTGGTCACCAGTTCCGCGACGCCGACCCTGACCTCGGTCGCCCCCAGCAGTGGCAGCACCGCAGGCGCCACCGCCGTCACCCTCACCGGCACCAATTTTACCGGCGCCACGGCGGTGACCTTTGGCGGAGTGGCGGCCACGGGTTTCACCGTCAACAATGCCACCACCATCACCGCCACCACCCCGGCCCATGCCGCAGGCGCGGTCAACGTGGCGGTCACCACCCCGGGGGGCAGCGCGACGCTGACCAACAGCTATACCTATGCGGTGCCCGCGCCGACGGTCGGCCCGGCCAGCGCCACGGTGGCCGCCAACAGCAACGCCAACCCGATCACCCTGAGCCTCAGCGGTGGCGCCGCCACCAGCGTCGCCGTGGCCAGCCCCGCCAGTCACGGGACAGCCACCGCCAGCGGCACCAGCATTACCTACACCCCGGCCGCCGGTTTCTCGGGCTCCGACAGTTTCACCTACACCGCCACCAACACCAGCGGCACCTCCAGCCCGGCCACGGTGACCATCACCGTCACCCCGCCTACCCTGGCAATAACGCCGCCCACGCTGCCCGACGGCACCCAGGGCACGTCCTACAGCCAAACCGTCAGCGCCTCCGGCGGTACCACGCCCTACACCTACGCGATCACCGCCGGCAGCCTGCCCACCGGCCTGAGCCTGAACACCAGCAGCGGCGTGATCAGCGGCACGCCGAGCGGCACTGGCACCTTCAACCTGACCGTTACCGCCACCGACGCCAACAGCGCCACCGGCTCTCGCGCCTACAGCCTGGTGATCAACGGTCTGGCGCCAGTTGCCAACGCGGTCAGCGCCACCGTCGCGGCCAACAGCAGCGCCAACCCGATCACCCTGAACATCACCGGTGGCGCCGCCGCCAGCGTCGCCGTGGCCAGTGCCGCCAGCCATGGCACCGCCACCGCCAGCGGCACCAGCATTACCTATACCCCGACCGCTGGTTTCTCCGGCAGCGACAGCTTCACCTACACCGCCACCAACGCCAGCGGCACCTCCAGCCCGGCCACGGTGACCATCACCGTCAGCGCGCCGAGCATCAGCCTGAGCCCCGGCTCCCTGAGCAACGGCACTGTCAATACCGCCTATAGCCAAACCGTCAGCGCCTCCGGCGGCACCGCGCCCTATAGCTACAGCATCAGCGGCACCCTGCCGGCCGGTCTGAGCCTGAGCACCAGCAGCGGCGTGATCAGCGGCACGCCGATCGGCACCGGCACCTTCAACCTGACCGTCACTGCCACCGACGCCAACAGCGCCACCGGCTCCCAGGCCTATTCCATCAGCATCCTTGACCAGGCACCGGTGGCCGGCGCGGTCAGTGCCACGGTCGCCGCCAACAGCAGCGCCAACCCGATCACCCTGAACCTCAGCGGTGGCGCCGCCGCCAGCGTCGCCGTGGCCAGTGCCGCCAGCCATGGCACCGCCACCGCCAGCGGTACCAGCATCACTTACACACCGACCGCCGGGTTCTCCGGCAGCGACAGCTTCACCTACACCGCCACCAACGCCAGCGGCACCTCCAGCCCGGCCACGGTGACCATCACCGTCAGCGCGCCGAGCATCAGCCTGAGCCCCGGTTCCCTGAGCAACGGCACCGTCGGCACGGCCTACAGCGCCAGCCTCAGTGCTTCCGGCGGCGCCGCGCCCTACAGCTATACGATCACCGCCGGCACCCTGCCCACCGGCCTGAGCCTGAACACCAGCAGCGGCGTGATCAGCGGCACGCCGAGCGGCACTGGCACCTTCAACCTGACCGTTACCGCCACCGACGCCAACAGCGCCACCGGTTCCCAGGCCTACTCCATCACCATCGGCGCCCTGGCACCTGTGGCCGGCGCGGTCAGTGCCACGGTCGCGGCCAACAGCAGCGCCAACCCGATCACCCTGAACATCAGCGGTGGCGCCGCCACCAGCGTCGCCGTGGCCAGCGCCGCCAGCCATGGCACCGCCACCGCCAGCGGCACCAGCATCACCTACACCCCGACCGCCGGGTTCTCCGGCAGCGACAGCTTCACCTACACCGCCACCAACGCCGGCGGCACCTCCAGCCCGGCCACGGTGACCATCACCGTCAGCGCCCCCACCCTGGTACTGACTCCGGCATCCCTGGGTGCCGGTACGGCGGGCAGCGCCTACAGCGCCACCCTCAGCACCAGCGGCGGCAGCGCGCCCTACAGCTACAGCATCAGCAGCGGCAGCCTGCCGGCGGGCCTGAGCCTGAACACCGCCAGCGGACTGATCAGCGGTACGCCCACCACCAGCGGCACCAGCAACCTGACCATCACCGCCACCGATGCCAACGGCGCCACCGGCTCCCAGGCCTACTCGATCACCATCGCTGCGGTGGCGATCAGCGTGCCGGCCACCAGTCAGATCCTCGCGGCGGGCCAGTCGGCCACCGTCGACCTGACCCAGGGCGCCACCGGCGGCCCGTTCACCCAGGCCGTCCTCGGCTCGGTCACCCCGGCATCGGCCGGGCGGGCGATGATGATCGGCCGCTTCTCGATGCGCTTCGTGCCCTCGGCGGCCTTCGCCGGCACCGCGGTGGTCAGCTTCAGCCTGCAGAACGGCGGCGGCGCCAGCGCCGCGAGCACCGTCAGCTTCATGATCCAGGAGCGCCCGGACCCGACCAAGGACGCGGAGGTCATTGGCCTGCTCAACGCCCAGACCCGCGCCGCCGAGCGTTTTGCCAGCACCCAGATGGACAACTTCAACCGGCGCCTGGAGCAACTGCACCAGATGAGCTGCGAGCGCAATTCGTTCAATGCCAGCTTGCGCAAGGAAGGCCGCGACGTGCCGCTGGGCGAGATCGCCAAAGCCGTCCAGGACCAGCTGGGAGGCAGCGCCAACCAGACCGCAGAGGAAAAACGCGAAGCCGCAGCCGCCCTGCAGGACAACTGCAAGCAGGACGCCCTGGCGTTCTGGAGCGACGGTTTCGTCAACGTCGGCTCGACCCATACCCGGGGCGCGCGGGACAACAGCTTCACCACCCTGGGCCTGAGCGTCGGTGTCGACTATCGCCTGTCGCCCACCGCCATTGCCGGTGTCGGTATCGGCTACGGCAACGACCGCAGCGACATCGGCAAGAACCACACCCGCAGCGATGGGGACGCCATCGGCATCGCCACCTACCTGAGCCTGAACCTGGCGCCGCAGGTGTATGTCGACGGCCTGCTGGGCTACAACCGCATCAGCTTCGACTCGCGCCGCTACATCAGCGGCAGCAACGACGACTATGCCCGGGGCTCCCGCGATGCCGACCAGCTGTTCGCCTCCCTGACCGCCAGCTACGAGTACCGCCAGGGCCCGCTGTCGCTGACGCCCTACGGGCGCTTGAACGCCAGCAGCACGCGCCTGGATGCCTACCGTGAAAGCGGCGGCGGCATTTATGCCCTGTCCTACGACGAGCAGCGCCAACAAAACTTCACCTCCTACCTCGGTGTCCGTTCGGGCTACGACCTGATGACCCGGATCGGCGTGGTCACGCCCAAGGTCGGTCTGGCCTGGGGCCACAACTTCAGTAGCAGCAGCGACTACAAGATGCGCTACGCCGACCAGGGCGACGAAGGCACGCTGTACCGCCTCAAGCCCGACGCCCTGGACAGCGATTTCGCCAGCCTGGACATGGGGGTGGACTTCAACCTCGGCCGTGCCTGGCAACTGGGCGTCTCGTACAAGACCGCCCTGGGCTCGGACGAACGCAACGACACCTTCCGCCTGGGTCTCAACGGCAAGTTCTGAACCGCAAGTTCTGCACCCTGGCCACAGATTAGTGGCCAGGGACTGAGCCCTACAGAAGGAAATGGCTCCCCCCGAGCCAAGGTAAAAAAACACACCCCGCCAGAGTCCGACTCTGGCGGGGTGTGGTGTTTTAACAGCGCCGCTCAGCACTCAATCCGGCGCTGGCCCTCAGGCCGTCGGCAACTGCCCGCTCTCGATCTCCCGGGCCGTGCGCTCCACCGCGCGGCGGGTCTTGTCGATCAGCTCGTCGATATCGCCGCGGCTGGCCACCAGCGCCGGAGCCATGATCATCCGCCCCAGGGTCGAGCGGATGATCACCCCTTCTTCAAAGCCCAGGGTGCGGCAGCGCCAGGCGATGTCGTTCTCGTTGGCGAAGCGCTTGCGGCTGGCCTTGTCCTCGGCGAACTGCAAGGCCGCCACCAGCCCGGTGCCCTGAATCTCGCCGATCAGCGGGTGATTGCCGAACACCTCCCGCAAGCATTGCTGCAAGTAGGGACCGGTGTCGTTCTTGACCCGGGTGACCACCCCTTCATCGCGCAGGGCCTTGAGGTTGGCGATGGCCACCGCGGCGGCTACCGGGTGCCCGGAATAGGTCAGGCCGTGGGCGAACACCCCGCCCTGCTCCACCAGCACCTGGGCGATGCGCTTGCTCAGCACCAGCCCGCCCATGGGGATGTAGCCGGAGGTCAGGCCCTTGGCGATGGACAGGGTGTCGGGCTCGAAGCCGAAGTGCTGGTGGGCGAACCACTCGCCGGTACGGCCGAAACCGCCGATCACTTCGTCGGCGCACAGCAGCACGTCGTACTGCCGGCAGATGCGCTGGATTTCCGGCCAGTAGCTGTCCGGCGGGAAGATCATGCCGCCCGCGCCCTGGAACGGCTCGGCGATGAAACCGGCGACGATCTCGGCCCCCAGTTCAAGGATCTTCTCTTCCAGCTGGCGGGCGCAGCGCAGGCCGAACTCGGCCGGGGTCAGGTTGCCTTGGTGGGCGAACCAGTAGGGCTCGTCGATGTGCGCCACATCCGGGATCAACCCGCCCATGTCGTGCATGAACTTCATCCCGCCCAGGGCGGTGGCGGCCAGGGTCGAGCCGTGATAGCCGTTCCAGCGGCCGATCATCACCTTCTTCTGCGACTGGCCGAGGATCTGCCAGTAGCGGCGCACGCTGCGGATCAGCACCTCGTTGGCTTCGGAGCCGGAGTTGGTGTAGATGGCGTGGCTGTAGTGCCCCGGCAACAGGCTGAACAGCAGCTCGGACAGTTCCACCACCGCCGGGTGGGTGGTGTGGAAGAACATGTTGTAGTACGGCAACTGCTCCAGCTGGGCACTGGCGGCGGCCGCCAGGTCCTTGCGGCCGTAGCCGAGGTTGGTGCACCACAGCCCGGACATGCCGTCGAGGTAGCGCTGGCCGTCGTTGTCCCACAGGTGCAGGCCCTGGCCGCGGACGATCACCCGCGGGCCTTCGGCGTTCAGCGCCTTCTGGTCGAGAAAGGCGTGGATATGGTGCGCGGCATCCAGGGCCTGGTAGTCCTGGGTAGTGCGTTGGGCGGTGAGGTTTTCAGCACTCATGGTCATTCTCCTGCACGACAAATGGATTCAACGGAAGGCGTGGCAACGGGACTCGCCCCGGCGGGCAACAGCGGTTCGGGAACAAACAGTGGCTTGCGCATCACCCACTTGATCCAGACCACGGCGATCAGCGAGATCACGCCCAGCACTACGCCGGCGCTGCCGAAGATCCGCGCGGTCATCTCGGGCGACGGCGAGACGTGATAGATCGCAAACAGCATGCCGACGATGCCCAGCACCTGGGGCCAGGGGTAGAACGGCGAGCGGAACGGCCGTGGCGCATCGGGGTAGCGCCGGCGCAGGGCGATCACGTCGATGTGCACGATGATGTAGGCCAAGAGCCAGGCCAGGGCCGCGGCCAACAGCAGCAGGCTGATGGAATCCGGGTCCTGGCCCAGGATCAGGATCGGCAGCCCCGTGAGCGCGGCAATGAACAGTACCGCCACCCAGG
Organism: Pseudomonas sp. 3MA1; assembly: GCF_029237275.1. Taxonomy (NCBI): domain Bacteria; kingdom Pseudomonadati; phylum Pseudomonadota; class Gammaproteobacteria; order Pseudomonadales; family Pseudomonadaceae; genus Pseudomonas; species Pseudomonas sp. 3MA1. Next base: position 240,185 of record NZ_JAACFX010000003.1, read on the forward strand.
GCGTGCGGGTGCGCGGGCTCAGGCGCTTGAACTGGGGAAAGGCCTGGCCGTTCTGGGCCATGCCGTAGAGCATGCGCGGCAGCGCCGCCAGGGACGAGTTGACCGTGCTGCAGGTGGCGGTGATCACCGCGCCCACCAGGAACAGCTTGCCGGCCTCGCCGAACACCGTGGTGGCGAACAGGAAATGCGGCAGCGGATGGCTCGCCAGTTGCTCCCGGGGAATGCACAGCAAGGCGCCGAGGCAATACAGGGTGATCACCAGGAAAATGATGCTCAGGCCGATGATCATCGAGCGCGGGACATTGCGTTCCGGGCGGCGGGTTTCCTCCACCAGCGGGCAGACGAATTCGGCGCCGACAAAGCCCCAGATGGCCATCGCCGCCAAGGCCAGCGCGCCGACTTCCATGGGGTTCCAGCCCTGGTCCAGCGGCAATTGCAGGTTCGCCTGCGGGCTGCCGATGGCGCCCAGGCCCAGGGTCAGGAGGATCACCACCATCACCACCGCGAGCACCGTCTGCAGCCTGGCGAAGACGTCGATGCCCAGCAGGTTGAGCGCGGTGAAGGTGCCGAGCACGCCATAGGCCACCAGCATCGGCGGCAGCGCCCCGGGGTAGACCTTGTCGATGATCAGGTCCAGAAGCAGCAGCTCGGCGGACAGGGCGAACATCGCCACCACCATGTAGCCGGAGAAGGTCGCGAGGATCGCCGGAAAGTGCCCGATGGCCACCTCGGTGTAGCTGCTCAGGCTGCCGGCCCGGGGCACCATCAGCGCCAGTTCGGAGAACGACAAGGCATAGGTCAAGGCCAGCAGGTAGGCCAGCAGCAAGGGAATGAAGAAGCCCAGCCCGGCCATCCCCGCGCCTTGCAGCATCAGCACCATGACCCCCTGGGACACCACCAGGCCAACGGCCACCGAGACCAGCGAACCCAGGCCCAGGACCCGGCGCAAACCGCCGATGCTGGTGGGGCTCAGGGCCGCCGGGGAGAGATTTGCAGTCATCGCACGCACTCCTTTCTTATTGTTGTGGGCCTGCCGCGACAGCGGCAGGTGCAGCGGCGCCCGGAGGACGCCGCCCAGGCTCGGCCGCGCTCAGCGCAACTGGAACCAGGTGGTTTTCAACTGGGTGTACTTGTCGAAGGCATGCAGCGACAGGTCGCGACCGAACCCCGATTGCCGGCCGCCGCCAAAGGGCACGGTGACGTCCAGGGCATCCACGGTGTTCACCGACACCGTGCCGGCGCGCAGTTGCCGGGCCACCCGGTGGGCGCGGTTCAGATCGTCGGTCCACAGCGAGGCCGCCAGGCCGTAGACGCTGTCATTGGCCAGGGCAATGGCCTGCTCCTCGTCATCGAAGGGCATCACCGCCAGCACCGGGCCGAACACTTCTTCCCGGGCGATGCTCATCTGCGGGCTCACGCCGGTGAACAGGGTCGGCTCGATGTAGTTGTCGCTGCCGTCGATGCTCAGCTGACGGCCGCCGCAGACCAACTGCGCGCCCTGCTCCCGGGCGCCGTCGATATAGCCCATGACCCGGGCGGTCTGGCGCGCGTCGACCATGGCGCCGGCGCGGCTGGCCGGATCCAGCGGGTTGCCCGGGCGCCAGTCCCGGGCCTTGGCCTTGAGGCGCTCGACGAACGCGTCATGAATGCTGCGCTGCACCAGCAGCCGCGAGTTGGCCGAGCACACTTCGCCCTGGTTGAAGAAGATGCCGAAGGCGGCTTTTTCGGCGGCCAAGTCCAGGTCCTGGCAGTCGGCGAACACCAGGTTCGGGCTCTTGCCGCCGCATTCGAGCCAGACCTGCTTGAGGTTGGATTGCGCCGAATACTGCATGAAGCACTTGCCCACCGCGGTGGAGCCGGTGAACACCAGGCCATCCACCTCCGGGTGCAGGCCCAGGGCACGCCCGGCATCGCTGCCCAGGCCCGGCACCACGTTGAACACCCCTTCCGGCACCCCGGCCTCCAGGGCCAGCTCGGCCAGGCGCAAGGCCGAGAACGGCGACTGCTCGGCGGGCTTGAGCACCACCGAGTTGCCCACCGCCAGGGCCGGCGCCAGCTTCCAGGCGGCCATGTCCAGGGGGAAGTTCCAGGGCACCACCGCGCCGATCACCCCAAGGGGCTCGCGGCTGATGCAGGCGTGACTGTTGCGGGCGCCGGGGGCCAGCTGATCGTAGAGCTTGTCGACGCTCTCGGCGTACCAGGCGAAGACGTGGGCCGCACCGGGCACGTCGATGTTCCAGGCATCCATCACCGGCTTGCCCATGTTCAGGCTGTCCAGCAGCGCCAGCTCCTCGCGGTGGGCAAGCATCAGCTCGGCCAGGCGCAGCAGGACTTTCTTGCGCTGCACCGGGGCCATGCGCGCCCAGGGCCCCTGGTCGAAGGCCCGACGCGCGGCGGCCACCGCCAGGTCCACATCGGCCGCGCCGCAGGCACTGACCCGGGCCAGTACCCCGAGGGTGGCCGGGTTGACCGCATCGAAGGTGGCGCCGGACTGGGCGGCCATCCGTTGGCCGCCAATCAGCGCCTGGTCAATGAATGTCTGTTGGGCAGCCCGCTGCTGCCAGTCACCGAGTTCGAACACGCTGCACTCCCTCGTCGGCCGTTGCGACGGCCTGTTGGTTATTGGGTCCCGAGGGATGGTGCGTCACCGCGCGCCAGAGGAAAAATACTAAAAATATGCTCCAGCACCATGAAAAAGCTCTGTAGCCTTCAGGCCCCGGACGGCCCGCGCCAACGCCAGCGCCCCAGGGCATCCGCGGGATGGCCTGGGGCAAAAAAACGCCTGGATTAACCGGCGGGCAGGGTCAGGCGGAGCGTTCCAGCCAGTCCCCCAGGCGCCGCAGCATGGCGTCACAGCCGTGCAACTGCTCAAGGCTGATGAACTCGTCCGGCTTGTGGCCCTGATCCATGCTGCCCGGGCCGCAGACCACCGTGGGGATGCCGGCCTCGTGGAACAGCCCGCCCTCGGTGCCGAAGGCCACGGTGGTGAATTCCCGCGAGCCGCTGAGCAGCGCCAGCAGTTCGGCGGCCTGGCTGTCGGCGGCAGTGGCCAGCCCCGGGTAGGCGCTCAAGGGCTGCAAGGTGATCCCGGTATCGGCCTGTACCGCCTGCATCTGCGGCAGCAGTTCGGCCTCGGCATAGCCTTGCAACTGCTTCACCACGGCCTGGGCATCGTCACCCGGCAGGGTGCGCACCTCGAAATCGAACTGACACTCGGCCGGCACGATGTTCAGCGCGCGGCCGCCCTGGATGGTGCCGGTCTGCACCGTGGAAAACGGCGGATCGAAACGCGGGTCGTGGTGTTCCGGTTGCGCCAGCCGGCTGCCGATCTCCCCCAGCTTGCCGATCAGCCGCGCCGCGTACTCGATGGCATTGACCCCATAAGGCGCATAGGCCGAATGACAGGCGGCGCCGCGCACCTGACAGCGCATCGCCAGCTTGCCCTTGTGCCCGAGCACCGGACGCAGCTCGGTGGGCTCGCCGATCAGGCACAGCAACGGTTTGTGCGAGCGCTGCTGCAATCGTTCGAGCATCGGCCGCACGCCCAGGCAACCCACCTCCTCGTCATAGGAAAACGCCAGGTGCACCGGCAGCCGCAGGCGGCGCCGGGTCAAGCCCGGCACCGCCGCCAGCACCGCGGCGATGAAGCCCTTCATGTCGGCGGTGCCACGGCCATACAGGCGACCTTGCCGCTCGCTCAAGACAAACGGCTCGACGCTCCAGGCCTGCCCGTCCACCGGTACCACGTCGGTGTGCCCGGACAGCACCACCCCACCGCGATCGCTGGGGCCGATGCTGGCGAACAGGTTGGCCTTGGTCCGCTGCGGGTTGTAGATCAGCTCACTGTCCACCCCATGGCGCGCCAGGTAGTCGCGGATAAAGCCGATCAGTTCCAGGTTGGAGTCGCGGCTGACGGTGGCAAAACCCACCAGATGCGCCAGCAGCTCGCGGCTCGATGGCTCATTCATTGCCCGGCACTCCATAGCTGGGGGCCGCCGTGGGGTCCAGGGCCCGGGTCAGGTAATCCTGCATCTGCGGCCGGTAGGCCTGCCACAGGCCGGCGAGCTGGCCGATGGGGTCGGCATCGGCCCAGTCCACCCGCAGGTCGACGATGGGCCAGGTCAAATCGTCCACCACGCTCAGCGCCGCCGAATGCACCGGCCCCGCCTCGCCACCGGCGGCCATGGCCGCGTGCAGCGCCGCCAACAAGCGCTCGACCAGCATCCCCGGCGTCTGTTCGAACGCCTGGACCATGGCCTCGATCACCCCAGTGCCCGCCAGCAGGTTGCCGGCGGCCACGCATTGCTCGCCGGCCAGCGCGTGGTGGCTGCCCAGGGCTTGCTGGCCCGTGAACAGCGCCGTGCGCCCCTGGCCATCAATCACCGTGACCTGGCGGTACTGGCTCCAGCCGTTGCGGCCCAGGGCCTGATCCAGGGCCCCGGCGGGGTCAAGCTTGTGATGTTCCAGCAGGTCGAGAATCTGCGGCCCCAGGGCCGGCAGGGTGACGTTCTGGGTGGCCACCGCCCCCACTCCGGCTCGCAGCCAGGGACAACGGGCGCCGACCGCGATGCTCGACGAACTGATGGCGACGCCCAACTGGCCGGTTTCGGCGCAACGGCCAACGATGGAAAAAGTCATGCAAACTCCTTGGCCCGCGGGGCCTGGGTCGACGCCGGTTGCGGCGTCGGTGAACACAGCGCCGGGGTCACTCGGGAATGACCGCGATCACGTCGATTTCCATCAGCCACTGCGGCTGGCCGAGGGCCGACACCACCAGCCCGGTGGAGATCGGGAACACCCCTTTGAGCCACTTGCCCACTTCCTGGTACACCGGCTCGCGGTAGCGCGGATCGGTGAGGTAGGTGGTGGTCTTGACGATATGGGACAGGTCGCTGCCCGCCTCCTCCAGCAGCTGCTTGACGTTTTTCATCGCCTGCTCGGCCTGGGCCCGGGGATCACCCAGGCCCACCAGCCGGCCGTCGAAATCGGTGCCGACCTGACCGCGAACGTACACTGTGTTGCCGGCGCGCACCGCCTGGCACAGGTCGTTGTCCAGGGACTGGTTGGGGTAGGTGTCCTTGGTGTTGAACATGCGGATACGGGTATGAGTCGGCATCAGAGGGCTCCCACGCTGCTGAGGTTGTGAACCGGCACCTCGGTCGGGGCCGGGCTGCCATAGGCTTGGTATTTGCGCTGGGTGGCGATGTGGTCGGCGATGTGCTTGGCGTCGTGCCACACCCCCCAGATAAACGACGAACCGCGGCGCGACAGCCAAGGCAGGCCGAGGAAATACACCCCCGGCTCGCGGGACACGCCGCGCTGGTGCAGGGGCTTGCCCTGCTCGCTGAAGGTGTCGACCTGCAGCCAGGAAAAGTCCACGGCGTAGCCGGTGGCCCAGATGATCGAGTTGATGCCCGCCTGCTGCAGGTCCAGTTCGAGAATCGGCTGCCTGACGCAGTCCGGGTCCGGCAGGCGTCGGCGGGCCTCGGGCTCCAGCGGCAGGTCGAGGCCGTTGCGCTCGACATAGGCATCGGCGGCATCCAGCAGCGCCAGGTAGTTCTCGTCGCCCCGGGCCAGGTTGTCCAGCAGGTCGGCCTTGAAGGTCACCTGCTCGCCGGCAAAGGCCTGGGTCAGCCCGACCAGGGTGATGCCCTGGTGGGCCAAGGCGCGAAAGTCGATGGTCTGGCCGCCGCGAGCGCCGCTGACGGCGATGGTCACGTGTTCGCGACCGGGCTTGGCGATCTCCGCATCCCACTCCCCCAGCACCCCGAGCCACCAGCAGAAATCCCGGTTGCGATAGGAACGCGGCGGCCGGTCATGGGCGCCCACCGACAGATAGACCCGACGCCCCGCCCGCTGCAGCTCATCGGCGATCTGCACCCCGGACGAGCCCGCCCCCACCACCAGCACCGCGCCCTCGGGCAACTGCTGCGGGTTGCGGTACTCGGCGGAGTGGATCTGCGTCAGGCGGTCATTGGCCGGGGCAATCGGCGGGATCACCGGACGCTGGAACGGACCGGTGGCGGCCACCACGCGCCGGGCCTGGATCACCCCGTCGGAGGTTTCGACGGTGAAGCCCGGGCGACCGAGATTGCGCTGCACCTTGCGCACCTCGACCCCGGTGCGGATCGGCGCATTGAAGGTGCGGGCATAGGCTTCGAAGTAGTCCGCCACCTGCTCCTTGGCGGCGAAGGCATCGTCCGGCAGGGCGAAGGGCATCCCGGGAAAGCGGTCATGCCAGGCCGGCCCGTTGGCCACCAGGGAATCCCAGCGCGCGCTGCGCCAGGCTTCGGCGATGCGGCTGCGTTCCAGCACCAGATGGGGCACGCCGAGCTTGCTCAGGTGCTCGCTCATGGCCACGCCGGCCTGACCCGCGCCGACCACCAGGGTGTCCACTTGCATTTGTTGTTCTACGGTCATGTCTGTGTCCTTCTGCGAGACGATTGGCGCTGGCCGAAAGGCCCGGCACACGCGGTTCGGAACCCGGGATAAGTCGGATGGGACAGATGGTGCGACAGACGCCCGCGAAGGAAAATTATTAAAAATGTGCTCCCTGGATAAGAAAAAGCGAGGCAGCACAGGGCCTGTACGCCAGCCGGCGCCAGGTCGGGGCAAGGCCCGCGGGCACTGGCGGAAGCGGCCCGTGCGATCAGACTGATCCGCAGGGCCTTTCAGATGATTACCCGGCGAAAATGCATTTCCGTGCTTTCGATCTGCAGGCACTGAGGGCACAATGCGTACCTTTTTGGCTGGCCCTGCCGGAGACCCTGAAATGATCAAGACGCCGTACTACCTCATCGACAAGCAGAAGCTCTTGAGCAACATGCAGAAGATCGCCTACATGCGCGAGCAGTCCGGCGCCAAGGCCCTGCTGGCCCTCAAGTGCTTCGCCACCTGGTCGGTGTTCGACCTGATGCAGCAGTACATGGACGGCACCACCTCCTCGTCGCTGTACGAGCTCAAGCTCGGCCGGCAGAAGTTTGAAGGCGAGACCCACGCCTACAGCGTGGCCTGGGCCGACGACGAGATCGACGAGATGCTGGCCAACTGCGACAAGATCATCTTCAACTCCATCAGCCAACTGCAGCGCTTTGCCGACGCCAGCGCGGGCAAGGTCCGCGGCCTGCGGGTCAACCCCCAGGTCAGCAGCTCGGACTACCTGCTGGCCGACCCGGCACGGCCGTTCAGCCGCCTGGGCGAGTGGGACCCGGCGAAGATCGAAGGCGTGATCGAACAGATCTCCGGCTTCATGTTCCACAACAACTGCGAGAACGGCGACTTCGGCTTGTTCGACCAGATGTTGAGCACCATCGAAGAGCGCTTCGGCCACCTGCTGCACCAGGTCGAGTGGGTCAGCCTTGGCGGCGGCATCCACTTCACCGGCGAGGACTACGCCCTGGACGCCTTCTGTGCGCGGCTCAAGGCCTTCTCCGAGAAGTACGGCGTGCAGGTCTACCTGGAGCCGGGCGAAGCGGCGATCACCCAGAGCGCGTCCCTGGAAGTGACCGTGCTCGACACCCTGTACAACGGCAAGCACCTGGCGGTGGTGGACAGCTCCATCGAAGCGCACATGCTCGACCTGCTGATCTATCGCCTGAACGCCAAGCTGGCCCCCAGCAGCGGCGAACACAGCTACATGATTTGTGGCAAGTCTTGCCTGGCCGGAGACATCTTTGGCGAGTATCAATTCGAACGTCCGCTGGCCATCGGCGATCGACTGTCGTTCGTCGACGCGGCGGGCTACACCATGGTCAAGAAGAACTGGTTCAACGGCCTGAAAATGCCGTCCATCGTTGTGAAACAACTCGATGGTAGCGTCGACGTGGTTCGCGAGTTTGGTTTCGAAGACTACCTGTCCAGCCTTTCCTGAGCGGACAGACACGAGGAGAAGTAAATAAATTGAAGAAGAATGTTCTTATCATTGGTGCAGGAGGTGTCGCCAAGGTGGTGGCCCACAAGTGCGCGCAGCACAACGACGAACTCGGTCGTATTGCCATCGCGTCGCGCAACATCTCCAAATGCCAGGCCATCATCGACAGCGTCAAGGCCAAGGGCAGCCTCAAACAGCCCGCTGAAATAAAAGCCTTCGCCCTCAACGCACTGGACATCGAAGCGACCAAGGCGCTGATCCGCGAGACCGAATCGCAGATCGTCATCAACGTCGGTTCCGCCTTCCTCAACATGTCGGTGCTGCGTGCCTGCATCGATACCGGCGTGGCCTACCTGGACACCGCGATCCACGAAGAGCCGGGCAAGATCTGCGAAACGCCGCCCTGGTACGGCAACTACGAGTGGAAGCACCTCGAGGAGTGCCAGGAAAAGAACATCACCGCCATTCTCGGCGTGGGCTTCGATCCGGGCGTGGTCAACGCCTATGCGGCCCTGGCCAAGCAACAGCATTTCGACCGCATTGATTCGATCGACATTCTCGACGTCAATGCCGGTTCCCATGGCAAGTACTTCGCCACCAATTTCGACCCGGAAATCAATTTCCGCGAATTCACCGGACAGGTGTGGAGCTGGCAGAACAGCCAGTGGACCAGCAACACCATGTTCGAAGTCAAGCGCACCGACGACCTGCCGGTGGTCGGCTCGCAAAACCTGTACCTGACCGGCCACGACGAAGTGCACTCGCTGTCGAAGAACCTCGACGTGCCCAACGTGCGCTTCTGGATGAGCTTCGGCGAGCACTACATCAATGTGTTCACCGTGCTGCGCAACCTCGGCCTGCTCTCCGAGCAACCGGTCAAGACCGCCGAAGGCCTGGAAGTGGTGCCACTCAAGGTGGTCAAGGCGGTGCTGCCTGATCCGGCCTCCCTGGCCCCGGGCTACACCGGCAAGACCTGCATCGGCGACCTGGTCAAGGGCACCAAGGACGGCCAGCCGCGCGAAGTCTTCATCTACAACGTGGCTGACCACGAAGAAGCCTACGCCGAAACCGACAGCCAGGGCATTTCCTACACCGCCGGCGTGCCGCCCGTGGCCGCCGCCCTGCTGGTGGCCCGTGGCGAGTGGGACGTGCAGCGCATGGTCAACGTCGAGGAGCTGGCCGCCGAGCCGTTCCTCAAGGCGCTGGACGTGATGGGCCTGCCGACCCGGATCAAGGATGAGCATGGCGATCGTCCTTGGGACGCCGCCCTCTGATCTAGCTCCAGCCACAGCGGGCGCCGGCAACGGCGCCCTCTGTTGCAGCCCGTTGGCCATTGTCGAGAGTGCGTCGCTTTTGCCGTTCTGTGCGACAGATCTCACAGGCGGGGCTCCCGCCCTCCTCCTTCGTAGTGTTAGCTTGAGCAGGTTTCTGTCTGACCGGTCAGACGTTTCCCACTCACGCCCTGCAAAGGAATGCCCTACGTAATGGATTTCTCTCTCAAGCACCTGGCTGCGGCCACCCTGATGCTCGCCAGCCTGTGCGCGTTCACCAGCAGTGCCCAGGCCAACATCACCCCGCAGCAAAGCGCGGCCATCCTCAAGACCTTCAGCGACGCCCCGACCGGTGACTTCCGCCAGTTCCTCGGCGCCCTGGCCAAGAGCGAAACGGGCAAGAGCGCCAACCTGGGTCCGGCCATCGCCGCCTTCCTCGACAAACAGTCCCTGAGCGCCGAACAGCAGAACGAAATCCATCGCCTGCTGGGTATCTACGCCCGGGTCAAGTACGGCCAGGCCGCCACCCAAACCCTGCGCGAACTGGTGGCCATCCCCACCTTCAACATCGACGGCGTGCCGCAATACAAGAACCCCGAGTTCCTCAAGATCGCCGCCAAGATCCAGGACCTGGCCAAGGCCTTCGACCTGAACTTTCGCAACGTCGACAATCGGGTCTACGAGATTTCCCTGGAAGGCAGCGGCGATGAAGTCGTGGGCATCCACGCCCACGCCGACGTGGTGCCGGTGACCCCGGAGAACTGGGTGCTGGAAGACGGCACCCGCCTCGACCCGTTCAAGGTCACCCAGATCGGCGACCGCCTGTATGGCCGCGGCACCGAGGACGACAAGAACGGCATCGTGGTCGCGCTCTACGCGATGAAGATCATCAAGGAAGAGCAGCTGCCCCTGGCCAGGAACTTCAAGCTGCTGGTGGACACCACCGAGGAAACCAGCGGCGACGCGATTCCCTACTACTTCGAGCACAACCCGGTGCCGCAATACAACCTGGCCCTGGATGGCGGCTACCCGGTGGTGATCGCCGAGAAAGGCTACGGCACGGTGATGGCAACCTTTGCCCGGCGCGCCGCCGAGGGTAAAGGCGCCGAGATCACCCACCTCACCGGTGGCCTGGCGACCAACCAGATCCCCTCCACCTCGGTGGCCACCCTGAAGAGCGACAACCCGGCGCAACTGGCCGCCAGCCTGCAACAGGCCGGGGCCGAATACGCCAAGGCCCATGGCGGTAACTTCCAGGTCGCGGCCAAGGTGGCGGGCCAGGACGTGCAATTGACCGTCACCGGCGTTTCGGCCCACTCCTCCGAGCCCGAGTCCGGGGTCAACCCGGTGGCGCGGATGCTGGATTTCATCAACAGCCTGGACGCCAAGGTCGCTCTCAAGCACAACGCCTTCACCGACGCCGCCCGCTACCTCGCCGACAACTGGGGCCTGGACTACCTGGGCAAGCAACTGGGCATCGGCTTTGCCGACGACTTCATGGGGCCGCTGACCACCTCGCCGACCCTGGTCAGCGTGGATGACCACGTCCTCAAGCTGGCGGTCAACCTGCGGGTGCCCAAGGGCAAGACCCCGGACGCGCTGAAGACTGAAATCACCGACAAGCTGGGCGCCTGGAGCAAGAAGACCCAGGTGGCGGTGAAGCTCGACACCTCCATCGCCGCGCCGATGTACCGCAACCCCGAAGGCGAATGGGTCAAGGCCTTGCTGGCGGTGGCCAGCGAGAACCTGGGCATGGCACACAAGTTCGGCACCTCCGCCGGCGCCACCTCGGTGCACGAGCTGCCCAACGGCGTGCAGTTCGGCCTGGCGCGTCCCGAGGTCAAATACACCGGCCACACCGACAACGAGTTCAAGACCCAGGAGCAGTTCCTGCTGGACTTGCAGATCGTCACTGAAATGATGGGCCGCATCGGCCAGTTGCCCAAGCTCTGAGTGCCCCGGCGCGCCCGCCCGCGAGGACGGGCGCGCCACCTCCTTCCCCCAACTCCCAAACGCCGCCTGGGTCGGACCGAGCTTCAGTCTGCCGACGACCTGCGCGCAGGATCACTGACATCGCGCAGCACCCCGATGTAGCCCCGGTAGAGATTGCCCGCCGGCAGCAACTGCCGCGCGGCCAGTTGCCGATGCAAACCACGCAGACGATAGAACGGCACCCGCACATAGAGGTGATGCTCGATGTGGTAGTGGATGGCGTGGGGACCGAACAGGAAGGTCTGCCAGTTTGGTCGCACGATGCTGCGGGCGTTCTGGCTCTGGTCGGCATGGGCCGGCAGGCCGGCGTGCTCCATGATCGCCCGCACCCGGCCCATCAGCGGCAACAGGGTCATTGCCGGCAGCAGCCACAAGCCGGGATAGAGCCAGGGGTGCCCGCTCCAGGCCAGCAGGCCGAACAGCAGGCCGTTGCTCAGCAGCATGGAAAGGATCTCCGAGCACAGCAGCCCCGCGGACTTGTCGACTTTTGGCATCACCGCGCGGTAGTCGCCCCGGGCCAGTCGGCAGGCACTGATGAGGTAACCCAGCCCGAGCAGATCCGCCAGCAAGCGCCTGGCCAGCTTGCCCCGTGGCAGCGGGTAATCGCCCATGCCGAAGACCGCCATCACCGGATCGTCATGCCGCATCGGCTGGCGGTGATGCTTCAGATGGCCGGCACGGTAAGTCGCCATGGACAGAAACAGCGGCCCTGCCGCCAGCCACTGCCCCACCGCATCATTGAGTGCCTGCCCGCGCAGCAGCAGGCCGTGGGCACTCTCGTGCATGAGCACCGCCAGGGCCAGCTGGCTGCGGGCGATGAGCAGCGCCGCCAGCAGGTAGGTCAACGGGTGCGGCCAGAGCGCGGCGGCGCTGAACGCGGCGGCGATCAGGCCCCAGTCCGCCAGCAGGGCCAGCACGGCGATCCACGGCTTGAGCTCGAACAGCTCGGCCTCGGGGACAAAGGCACGCAGCGAACGGTTGTCGCCGGCTCGGGGTTCAGGCTGGGACACGGCGGTGGTTTCCTCGTCGTTGGGTGGCCAGGGCACAGACCAGGGCCAGGAGCGCGCCACCCGCCACATCGATCAGCGTGTGCTGCTTGAGGGTCAGGGTCGACAGGCAGATCAACAGGCCGATGGCGGCGCTCAACCATGGGTACGGGCGGTCCCGAAGCGCCCGGCAGGCCAGGCAGGTCACCGCCACATGCAGGCTGGGACAGCCGTTGCAGGCCAGGTCCAGTTGCCACATGCGACTCAGCCGCTGTTGCAGGAAGGCATTGTCCAGGGCGTCGATCTGCGGCCTGGGCAGCCACTCCGGAAACAGCCAGAAGCACAGCAGCGCGACGACGAAGGCCAGGCCGGTGGCGTTGCGCAGCGCGCGAAAGCGCTGCGGGCTGGCGTAGGCCGCCGCCAGCAGGACAAAGGGAAAGAACAGCACATACAGGAACCAGGACTCGGCCACGAACGGGATCCACTGATCCAGCGGCGTGACCCAGCTGTAGCGGGGCGTGACCAGGCGCTGCAGGCCGATGAACAGCGCCAGACCCAGCAGCAGGGCCAACGCCGCCGCCAGCGCCTGCCCGGGGCGGGCGGCGGATATCAGGCGGCGCAAGGGACTGGCCATGGCAACGGGCTGGACGGCGGCGGGGTCATGGCGCCTCAAGACGGCATCCTCACAAGCCGAGCAAACGGCTGACCCAGGCGTCGGTCCGCGCCCGGGCACGCTGGTTGCCCGCCGCCACGTCGGGCGCCGGCGCCGCCGCGCTCAACTGCTGCGCCGCTTGCGCCACCTGGCGGCGAAAATCCACGGCGTCGCCGCGCCAGGTCACCACCCGGTGCAGCACCTGCAACTGGGCGGCGCGAACCGCATTGCTGGTCTGTTCGGGCTGGTCGCTGAGGACCAGCATGATCGGCCGCTGATAGACCCGGGCAATGGCCAGCGCGGCCATGCCGGGGGCCGACACCATCAGGCGGGCGCGGGCCGCGCGACTGGCCCAGTGCGGGTCGACGCCGAGCCAGCCATCGTGCCCGGCATAGCCCTCGCCCACCCGATGCCCGTGCAGACCGGCATCCCCCAGCCCGGCACTCAAGGCGTCAGCCAGCAAGGGCTGGCGAAAATGCGGATTGAGGTACACCGCCGCGTCCGCCCCGAGCGCGTCCGGCAACGCCTCGGCCAGGGCCACCGGGGTCGGCAGACGATACAGCGCCGGGGCCTGGGCATCATCGACGTCATAGGCGAAGTCGTGCTCGATGCGCCCCCGCGCCGCATCGATCTGGCGAGCGACGATCCAGCCGAACAGGCGCCCGAACTGCCGCGGCCACAAGCCCTCGAAGTTGTTCAGCAGCGCCCGCTTGAGACTGGCGCCATAGACATGCACCACCTTGCGCCGCCACCCCGGCAGCATGCCCATGTAGAGCAACGCCGGGTGGAAGGAATCGTTGATCACCAGGTCGACGCCACGCCAGCGGCGCCCCAGGTGCCACATGTCCCGCAGCATGCGACCGGGACGGAACAGGTAATGGGCGACATTGCGGTTGGTGGCCTGGCGCTGCATGTTCTGCTCGCGGTCGAACTGCACCGCGTAATGCAGCGAAAGGATCTGCGCCTGGATGCCGAAGCGCTGCAGAAAGGCCTGCCCCGGCGCCGAGGTGGTCAGCACCTCGACCTGCGCCCCGGCTGCGCGCAGGGCATGCACCAGCAACTGCGCGCGCATCAGGTGGCCGCGGGCGTCGGCGGTGGCCAGATAGAGAATCCGCACGCTCATCGACGGCGGCCCACGCCACCCAGTACCCAGCCGGCGCCCAGCATGGCCAGGGCCCCGCTGACGCCGAAGCTGGCATCCACGGCGCGAATGTCCTTGAGCAAGGCCGCCAGCCGCCCCGCTTCCCTGGGCGCCACGATGCGCCGCAGGGTGTTCTGGCACAGGCGCACGTGGGCTTGCTCGTCGGCCAGCACCCGCGCCAACAGCGGATACAGGCGATGCCCGGGGTCCAGCACGGCGCAGTGGCGGCGCAACACCCGCTCGGCCATCTGCTCGGCGCAGAGCCCGGTGGCATAGGCCGGCACCAGCAGGCCATGCTCGAAATACCCGGCATAGCGATGGGCCAGCCGCTGCCAGCGCAGGATCTTGCGCCGACTCAGCCAGTCCGGTTCCAGGCGCACCGCGCCTTCGTCGCCCAGCGCCCGCAGGGCCTCGGCGAACAGGGTGACATGGCGCTGCTCATCGGCCAGATGCTGCTGCACCTGACGTTCGAGCCAGGGCGGCGACTGCGGCAGCAACTCGTCCAGCAGCGCCCGCTCGGTAGCGTCTTCACCGGCCAGGTACATGCGCAGCAACAGCCGCTCACCGCGCCGGCTCAAGTGCAGACGCCGCAACGCGGCGCGCTTGATGCGGTCCACCAGGCGCGCCTGCAACGCCCCCAGCCCCCGGGTCTGGGGCGGGTTCAGGCAACTGAAGTCGGTCGCGCCCGCCATCCCTTGCTCCGCGCTCATTGCCCGGACTGCGCCGCGGCGACGCTGCTCGCCTGCTGGCTGTGGTGCCAGGCCAGAATCAGGCCGATGAAGCTGTCTCGCATAAAGGCCGAACCGCTGGCAGCGACGCCGGCAAAGGCCTGCTCCTGGCCGTTGAAGCGCAGGTAGCCCTGGCCGTTGACCGCGCCCAGTTCGAGACTGTCGTGCTTGTTCAGGCCGCGCTGGCGTACCTCCTGCAGCAACGGGCTGTCCTCAAGACCGAACACGAACAGCTGGCGCTGCACCACCCACCGCGGAATCTGCCCACTCAAGGCCTGCAGGTCGAGGTTCCAGGTGCCCTGCTCCAGCACCTGCTGCAGGGCCTGGGCCGGCGCCTGCCGGGCGTTGAAGCGCGCGCGCATCAGCGACTTGGACAGCCGGCCCAGCCCCAGGCCGATGGTGATGTCGTCGGCTGCCGGGTTCTGCGCATCGCTGGGACGCACCACCACCAGGTAGCTGGCCACTTTCGCCACGATCGACGGCTGGGCCAACGCCTTGCGCGCCTGCTCGGCGCTCAGCAGCAGGCGTTCGCCGGCCCCTTCGCGGACGCTGATGCGGTAGGGATCAAGAGCGATATCGCGAAACGCGCCGCGCACCGGTGCATGCACATAGGTGTCGGTCTTCCACTGCGCAGCGGAGCGGCGCAACAGCACCTGCAGGCTCAGGGGCACGCGCTGGCCGTCGCCGGCGATGCCGCTGCCGTGCAGCAGAATGTCGCCGATCACGGTCTTGTCGTCATGGTTGTCGGCGGCCTCGATCACGATGGCCCGGGCTTGCCGGTCGACGCTGGCGCGGGCGTCGGCCACGTCCAGGGCCACCCGGTTGCACTCGATGTCACTGGAGAGCGAGGTGGCACATCCACTGTCCGAGGCGAAGTGATACACCCCGCGACCGGCGAACTCGCTGGGCGCGGCCTGGGCCTGGGCCGCCAGGGCCAGCAGCGCCAGGCACAGCAGGGAACGGCCGAAGGAGGCAAGCGAAGGTTTGTGCATGGAAGTTTCCTCTAGGCACGCCGGTGGCGTGCAACGATGCGCCGCGACGCGGATCAATCCAGGTGGCGGTGATAGGACAGCGCTTCACTGTGGCGAGCGCTGGAGCGGCCGATCTCAAGTCCACAACCACGGACCACGGCACCGGCGGTATCGAGCAGGGAAATGCCCGTGACCATGGCCATCGCCCCCAGGCGCCGCAGCCCGCGCACGGGCGGTAGGTCCTGGTGATTGAGGGCCCGCAGGCTGTAGCCCAGGCGTCCGAGCATCACGCACAGGGGGCCGAGCGGCCCGCTGCGAGCAAGCCATTGCAGCCAGCCCGGCAGGTAGGCGCGAACCAGATAAGGGGTCAGGTCGACACTGTCGCCGCCGCGGAGCCAGCGCAGCTTGAGCACTTCGCCCTGGCTGTCGGGCAGACGATGCTCAGTGTGGGCCGCGGGGGCATAGAGCACCGCCACCCCGGCCGCTTGCAGGCGCAGGCCCATGACCTGGCAATGGGCCCGGTACACCCCATCCAGCGGCTCGTAGCGGTAGTGCTCGAAGGTGTCGCAACGAAACGCCACGTTGTTGGCATAGAAGTTACGCGTGGCGCCCTGGCGCAAGGGGCTGGGGAAGTACATGAAGTCGATGGCGGTCAGGGCGCTGCCGGCGACGCTGGGCGCATAGCTGGTGCGCCCGGCCACCGCCAGCGGCGCGTCGGGCCCGGCCAGTGGGCCAAGCAACTGCTCCAGCCAGGTGGCACAGGGAATGCAGTCGGCGTCGGCAAACACCACGTACTGGCAGCGCTGCCGGTCGACCGCGTCGAAGCCGACATTCTTGGCCTCGTAGTAGCCGGTGCCGCCATCGATCTCGACAAAATCCACCGGCCGCCCCGCCAGGGCGCACAAGGCCTGGCGCGCCTCAAGGTCGAGGCCATCGTGGGTAATGATCCACTGGGCAAAGGACTGGGGCGCCAGACTCTGCCGGGCCAGCCGGGCGATCAGCCGTTCAAGACTGTGCAGGGCCTCCAGGGCATCCTGGCCGCCGCGCAGGTTGTTGGTTTCCAGCACCAGGGCGCAGGTGGCGGCAATCGCCTCCAGGCGCTCGCGCCCTTGGCTGCCGGGAGGCAACGGCGACATCCGGGTTGTCGTCTCTTGGCTATCCATTTCGTCGTATCTCTGTAAAAGCGCGGTCGCCCCAGGGGCGTGGGGGCGCAATCACAGCATTATTCCCGGGATTATTCAAACACCGGCTGCGTGCGGTGCTGGCCGACGCAGCCACGGGACCCGGCCCCTTGCACAGACAACGCAGATGGCATCGGGCGCAGCAGCCACCTGCGCCGCCAGGGCCGGGCGCCCCCTGAGCCTGCCGGGCCTACTTGCCCGAGAGCGACACGGGCGGGGCAAATTCGGCCTTGCGCCGCTTGAGCCCATAGTTGCCCATGCGCAAGTAGCGCTCGTTCATGTTCATGAACGGCTTGATCATCGGCGCAATGATCAGGAGAAAAGCAATGGTGCCGATGCCGAAAGGTCCACCCAGGGCCCAGCCGACGAGGAAGATGCTGATCTCCAGCACCATCTTGGCCAGGGTGAAGGACCAGCCGAGCTTGTTCATCATGCTGATCACCAGCAGATCGATGACCCGGATGCCGATGCCGCTCATGATGATCAGCGCCGAGGCATAGGCACACAGGGCCAGGCCGATGCCCAGCAGCACATAGGGGCCCATGATCGCCGCCAGCGCCCGGTCGAGCTCAAGCCACAGCCAAAGGTCGATGAACAGGCCGGTCAGGGTGGTGGTGATGAACGGACTCAGCGGCGGCCACTGGCGGTTCCACAACGCCCACCACAGCAGCAGGCCCACCGAGAACAGCGCCGAGCAGGCTCCCAGCCCGACCTGCAGCTGGTTGTTCAGGGCAATCACAAACACATCCAGCGGATCGGTGCCCAACTGGCTGACGATGAAAAACAGCGCCCCCAGGGAAAAGATCATCACCCCTATCAAGTACATCGCCAGCCGGTCCGGCGAACGCCAGGCGCGAACGGAGGCCGCCAGTGCCTGTTTGATGCCCTTGGGCCCGACGTGTTGTTCCTGGGTCATAGCGCTTCCCTCTTCTTGATGATTGATACGTCCGTGCAGGTCTGCCATGGCGCGCTCACTTGGCCCCCATGGAGATGAAACTCATGCCGCTGCTGACATGGCGGATGGTGACCCTGGAATTGTCGAGGCCGCCCTCGCAGATCTCGTTCTGCACCTCATGGCTGGCCTGGGCCAGATACAGGCCGCCCATCACCGTGGCTTCGGTGCCCTGGGGCGAATGCATGACCAGCGGCGGCGTCAGTGACGGCTTCAGGTAGCCCGGCTCGCGCAGCAGCATGCCCACTTGCTGGGGAATCTCCGGAAAGCGCCCGAGCATGCCGCCGCCCAGGCAGATCACCTCGACCCGGAACAGCTCCACCAGATTGGCCGTAGCCAGGGCCAGGGCCTGTACCGCCCGCAAGCGCCAGTGATTGAGCGTGGCCTCATCGGAAAAGCCCATCGACGCGACGAACTTGTCCAGCGAGCGGAACGAGGCATAGGCCTGCAGACAGCCCGCCCGGCCACAGGAGCAGGGAGCGCCGCCGGGCCAGACCAGCAAGTGCCCCAGCTCCCGATTGGGCAACATGCGCCCCTGATAGACCACGCCGCCACCGACCCCGGTGCCCAGGGAAAAATGCACCAGGTTGGAGGCGCGCATCACCGTGGCGTCGCCAAAGGTCGCGGCGGTGCCGTCATCGCACCAGATCACCCGCTCGACCCCTTCGATGCGCAGCGCCGGGCCGATGGCCAGGCCCTCCCAATCCGGCCGGTTGGGCCAGCGGATGATGGTGCCGTCGGCGTTGAGGGTTGGGGCGCTGGCAATCACCAGGCAATTGATCGGGCCGTACAGGGCGATCTGCTGATACAGCAGGACCACCGCCTGCTCGATGATGCTCTGCGGATTGCAACCGGCCGCAATCTCGATGCGCTCACGCTGCACCACGCGGCCGCCGACACTGCAATGGATGGCCATCTTGCTGCCACCCAGATCGACACTGGCGCAATGCATCAGAAACGCCCCCCGCCATCGACCGCGATCACCGCGCCGTTGACATAGGACGCCTGGGGCGAAACCAGAAAGCCGACCACCGCCGCCACTTCCTCGGGACGCCCCAGGCGCCGCAGGCCGATGCGCTGGCAGACCTGCCGCTGGTCCTCGGCGCTGTAGTGGCTCGACGCCGCGTCGATGGCGCCGGGGGCCACCACATTGACGGTGATGCCCATCTCGCCGACCTCGAACGCCAGGGAGCGGGCATAGCCATGCAGGGCCGCCTTGGACGCGGCGTACAGGCTCTGCCCCGGCATGCCGCTTTCACCGGCCAGCGAGCCCAGGAGCACCACCCGCCCCTCGCGCTGGCCGATCATCGGCCGCACCAGCTGGCGCACCAGGCGTATCGTGGCTTGCACATTGAGGTCGAACAGCTGCTCGCCCTCATGTTGCTGGCTGAGCAAGGCGGACTTGCGCAGCATCCTGGCGGCGCAACAGACCAGGGCGTAGACCGGTCGCGAATCCTCGGCCAGGGTGGCCAGCAGGCGCGTGGTGTCTGGCGCGGATGTCAGGTCGCAGGCGACCGGAAGCAGTGTGCCGGGCAGCTCCTCGGTACTGGCGACCAGGGCTTGCATACGCTCGATGTTGTGCTGGTAGACCCCGTAGACCCAAGCGCCTTCGGCGACCAACGCTTCACATATCGCGGCGCCCAGCACACCGGAGGCCCCTGTGACCAGGCACACTCGTCCATTCAGTTTCAGCATGATTTTCCCTATCTGCGATCGATTTAGGCGGGCAGCTGAACCGCTACCCTGTAAGACACCCGGTACTGCGTGGTTCCTGCCGTCGCCACGGGAAGCTGGCGAAAATACTTGTCATCGAAACAGCCCAGGCATGGCGCTCCGTCCTGGTCATAGGCATCGACCACGGACAGCCGCAACAGGGCGCCCAGCGGCGACCGGTGCAGCGGCCACAGGTCACGGCAAAGCCCCGCCTGTTCGGACAACAGGCGGATCATCAGGGGGTCCACGGCTACCCACTCGCCACAGATCTGCAGCTCGGCCCAGTAATGGCCGGTGGCATAGGGAGAACTGAGCAACAGGCCGAACACCTGCCTGGCCGCCAGGCCACGAGCCTGTGCCTGTTCGACCAGCAATTTCGAAAATCCACCGCATTCGGCCAACCGGTGCCGGCGCATGAAGTCGAGGTCCCAGCGTATGCCGTCATGCAGCATGTAGAACTGCATGTCGGCGCAGACCTCTTCGACCAACTCCCGAAAGGGGCTCGGCAGGAGCAGTCTTCGGCCGGGTATGACTAGGCATTGGCGATAGAAGTCACCGCCCGCGGCAGCCTCCAGGGAACACTGGCGCTGATCGCCGATCAGCACCTGGATCGGCCCCCGGGGCGGGGTTTTCTCGTCGAGGGTGTAGACCAGTTCCACCCGCCGATCGCGCTCGGAATGACGAAACGCCGCGGCCCAGCCGCGCATGGCCAGCTTGTGCAACGACGGCAGGCGCAGGTGCAGCGACAGGTTGTACAGATCGTCGGGATCGAAGCAGCGCTCCTCGCCCTGCTGCCGCGCGGCCAGGCCGATGGCCTCCAGCGCCGGCAACTCGTCGGCGGCGAAGCCATACAGCCCGGCCTGCGCCGCGGCCACGCTGAAGCGGCGATGCCGGTCATCGACCTTGGCCAGGTTGTGCACAATGCCCTCGGCCAGGGACAGCCGCTGCAGGGCCGGATTCAGCATGCGAAACCCGGCATTTCGCACTGGGCCGAGGCCTGGCAGCCGCTCAATCCGGCGATGGTCGGGGCGATCTGCTGCAACTGCAACGGCCCCGGCGCGGCGTCGATCCAGGCCCCGTCCAGCAGCACGAAGCCGCCCTCGCGGTGCCATCCCGACTGGGCGGTGCGGCGCACATGGCTGGCCCAGCGCGGGTCACCCAGGGGCGGGCGCCGAGCATCCGCCGGGGTCACGATCAGGCTCGGCGCGAGGTGGGTGTAGGGGCCCTGGTAGACCGCCTCCCGCGGCCGCACGGCGGCCAGCACCGGCTGGCCGTCGGCAAAACGCATCGCCTCCAGGCACTGCATCACCGCCTGGCGCTCGGCATCACTGGCCCGCCCTTCATTGCACAGGTCGCGGCACAGCATCACCCCGTGGGAGCCCTGCACCGTCTCCAGGGCCACGCTGCGCTGCAGGTCGACCTGGCCCTGCGGGTCGAGCACCTGCAGACCGGCGGCCTGCAGCTGCTGGTTGATGGAAAAGAAGCCCTGCAGTTCGCCGAAGCCCATCTCGGAAAACACCAGCATCGACTCCGGCGCCAGGGATTGCAGGCGGGCACAGGCGCGATCGATGAAGTCATAGGCCTGCAGAATCTGCGGGCGCCGGGCCGGTTCGGGGTCGAGCATTTCGTACCACATGAAATGCGACAGGCGATCGGCCAGGGTCAGGTTGACGATCATCACGTCCGCCTCCGCCCCCAGGGCCATGGCGCTGTCGAGCTGGTGCTCGGCGATGCGCATGGCCTGGGCGGCGAATTCCTCGAAGGGCTGGCCGGTGTAGAACAGCGAAACATCGTGGGCATAGCGCACCCCCTGAGCGTTCAGGTCGCGCAACAGGCTGCGCGGGTGGCTGGTGTTCATCGAATTCTGCATCGGGTAGGTGATCAGCGTGCCGTTGAGCGGCCGCGGCGGATGGGTCAGTTGCACGTTGACCACGGCGAAACGCAGGTCGGCCATTTCCGGCCATTCCCAGAGCCGGGACGCCATGACATCGGTGGTTTCCAGAATCCGCGGGATCTCTCCCGAACTGTGGGCACTCCAGTAGGAAAAACAGCCGTGCCGACCGGGGTTGACCCCCGAGAACGCGGTGGCCAGGTTGCTCGGTTCATAAGGCACCGGACCACAGTCCAGATGCCGGTACGCCTTGGCTCCCAGGCGTTGCGAAAACCAGGGCAGCCGTCCTTTGGCAACTTCGGACTCCAAGACCTGCGGGTCCATTCCTTCGGCAATGACAATCAGCGTTTTCATAATAGCGGTTCGCCCTTTATCGTCCTTGATTGCGACACACTTAACGAGTATCGAACCAACACTTAAACATGACCACGAAATGACAATCACCTTGCAACAAGGCAAACATCAACACATATAAAAAACAAATAAACGGCAGCCACTTACAAACAACTCCTTTAATTAAAAGAGTCGCCACAGAGAATGTCTTAATATACAAGACGCCACTTCCTTGACGTCAGCAATACTTGTAACGGCAGGCCAGAGCCAGCTGAGTGACCAGGGAAACCCCATAGGAACCGGGACTTTTCGCCCCTTCGAGTTGTTTGCGATTTTTTAACACAGGAATTAATTCCCGCACGATAACTGCAACTTCGAGGTTATTTCATAATATTACAAAGCATTACCAAAAATAACCTTGCATTGACTTTTGAAGTCCGTGATATCTTCGGCACCGGGCTGAAATTGATTCACCAACAGCCTTCAATCGAAACTAAAAAAGTAATAGCGCAAGCCAGTCCGATAAACGGATAAAACTTAAGGCACAACACTTCGCCCCCCCGAGTTTTCCCACGGATATCTCGGTCGGATGCTGTTTGCCTGTCGCTTGCCCAACCTTTCCAAGGGAATGGACCTATGACCCTGGCTATTCATGGCGGCACCCCGGTTCGACAAACGCCTTATCCCGACTGGCCGCAGTTTGGCGTCGAGGAAGAAAACGCCCTGCTGCGCAGCCTGCATCAGGGCCAGTGGTGGCGCATGCAGGGCCGCGAGAACCTCGACTTCGAGCAGGCCTTTGCCCAATTGCATGGGGGCCATTCGGCCTTTGCCGTGAGCAACGGCACGGTGGCCCTGGAAATCGCCCTGCAAGCGGCCGGTATCGGCCCCGGCGACGAGGTGATAGTGCCGGCCTTCACCTTCATCTCCACCTCCATGGCCTGCCAGCGCATCGGCGCCACGGCGATCGCCGTGGATGTGCTGGCCGATACCCTGTGCATCGACCCCGCCGCGGTGCTGGCCTGCATCGGTCCGCGTACCCGGGCAATCATTGCCGTGCACATGGCCGGCCATCTGTGCGACATGCACAGCCTGGCGCGCATCGCCGACCAGCACCGCCTGGTGATCATCCAGGACGCCGCCCACGCCCACGGCGCACGCGGCCTGGGCGATACCGGGATCGGTGAATACGGCTCCCTGGCCTGCTTCAGCTTCCAGAACTTCAAGCTGATGACCGCCGGCGAAGGCGGCCTGGTGCTGTGCCCCAACGAAGAACTGCGGGAAAAGGTCTTCCTCTACGGCAACGTCGGGCGGCCCCTGGGGGATCGCAGCTACCAGCACACCGTGGTCGGCACCAATGCCCGCTTGAGCGAGTTCAGCGCCGCCGTGCTCAGTGCCCAGCTCGGGCGCCTGGAACAGCAGACCCGGGTACGCCAGCACAACGCCCGGCTGCTCGGTGAAACCCTGGTGCGCCAAGGGCTGGTGACGCCGCAGGTGCGTACCGCGGATGCCCACACCCACCCCTACTACATGTTCCTGTTCACCCTCGACGACCTCCCGGGACAGCCGCCGCTGGACCGCAACCAGGTGGTGGACTGCCTGGTGGCCGAGGGTATTCCGGCCTTTCGCGCCTACCAGGCGCTGTACCGCATACCGAGCTACTGGCAGGCGCCGGCGCCAACGCGGCAGAACCTGGAGCAGTGCATCGCCGCCTGCCCGGTGAGCGAGCGCATGGCCCAGCGCGGTATCTGGATCCACCACCGGGCCCTGCTCGGCACCGAGCAGGACACCCTGGAAATTGCCGCGGCCATCGCCAAGGTCCACCAGCATCTGGTCGGCGCGCAATGATCGAGCCCCGTGTCGCCCTGGTCGGAGCCGGTTGGGTGGTGCGCCAGGTCTGGGCGCCGCTGCTGGTGCAACAGCAGGCGCAGATCGTCTCGGTGATCGACCCCCAGGCCGACGCCGCCGGGGCCTTCCCGGCCCTGGCGCCGGCGCCGCGCTGGCACCGCTGCATGAGCGACCAGGCCTTGCACGGCTGCAACCTGGCGCTGATCTGTTCACCCAACGTGCATCACGTGCACCAAGCCTTGCGGGCCATGGACCAGGGCCTGCACGTGATCCTGGAAAAACCCGCCTGCCTGTCCCTGGCCGAGGCCGAATGCCTGATCCAGCGCAGCCGGGCCAGTGCCACCGAGCTGCTGGTCAGCGCCGCGGCCTCGCACCGCAGCGACGTCCGCGCCCTGGTCGCGGCGGTGGCCGGCGGCGCGATCGGCACCCTGCATTGCCTGGATATCAGCTGGCGGCGCCAGCGCGGCATACCGCGCCCCGGCTCCTGGTTCACCCAGGCCGGCCAGGCCCTGGCCGGCTCCGGCGCCGACCTGGGCTGGCATCTGCTGGAGGTGGCGCTGCAGGTGCTGGACTACCCCTTGGTCGAGGCCGCGCTATACCACCACGTGGCCGCGCCAGGCGACGCCGGAGAACACCAGGCCAGCTGGCGCGCCGACCAGGCCCCAGCCGCCGAGGCACCCATCGAGGTCGAATCCCAGTCCTTCAGTTGCCTCAAGGTCGAGGGCGGCCCGCTGATCCGCATGAGCACGGCCTGGGCCTCGCACCAGGAACGGGACGCGACCCGGATCACCCTGTACGGCAGTGACGGGGAACTGCACCTGCACACCACCTTCGGTTTCAGCCAGAACCGGGTGGCGCAACCCAGCCTGACCCTGACGGTGGACGGCCGGACAACCCCGCTGGCCTTTGCCGCCGAGGACAACGTCGCCCCCTACCGGGCCTTTCTGCGCCAGCACCTGGCCACCCTGGGCAGCAGCCCGCAGGCCCGCGAAGGTGAATACCGCAAGCTGCGCTCGCTGGCCTCGGCCATGTCCGCCCTGTACCCCCACTTATCGTCATCCGGCGCCGCACCTTCGGTTCAATGACCGCGCGCCGCAGCCAGGAGCCCATCCCATGGCCGATTCAAGCCTTTTCAAAGACAAGTTGCTGCAACTCTCCCGACTCTCCGGCCCGATCGTGGTATCGCGTATCGGCTTCCTCCTGCTGTCGCTGGTGGACACCATGATGGTCGGGCGCTACGCCACCGAGTCGCTGGCGGCGATCTCCATCACCCACGCCATCGCCGACACCTACATGCTGATTGCCGCCGGGCTGCTGCTGGGGATCCTGGTCATGGGCTCGATCGCCATCGGCCAGCAAGACCCGCGCGCCGCCGGCCTGGCTGCCCAGCGCGGCGTGGTCCAGGCCCTGGGCCTGGGCCTGCTGTGTGCCCTGGCCAGCGTCGCCAGCCTGCCACTGCTGAGCCGCTTCGGGGTCCAGGCGGACCTGGCCGCGGCCATCGCGCAACTGATGGGGGTGGTGGCCCTGGGGTTGCCGGCGATCCTGATCTACATCGCCTATTCGTTCTTCCTCGAAGGCATCTCCCGCCCCATGCCCGCCACGCTGGTGATCCTGGGCGGCAACCTGATCAACGGGGTGCTGTGCTACGCCATGGTCTACGGCGCCTTCGGCCTGCCGGAAATGGGCGCCCTGGGCTCGGCCTGGTGCACCACCCTGGTCAGGCTGCTGATGGCGCTGGCGATCATGCTCTATGTGCACCGCTTCATGGCCGACCGGGCCGACTTCGGCATCAACCGGCGCTTCGCCTGGGGCTGGTCGCAATGGCAGATGCAACGGCGCATCGGCTACGGCGGCGGCTTGAGCTTCGGCATCGAGGCCGGCGCCTTCATGCTGATCGCGGTCATGGCCGGGGTGGCCTCGCCGCTGATCGCCGCCGCCTGCGCGGTGCTGGTCAACATCCGTTCGATCCTGTTCATGATTCCCATGGGCGTGGGCTTTGCCACCTCGATCCTGGTCGGCATGGCCCACGGCAACCGCGACTTGCCGGACATCCGGCGCTCGACCCAGGCCGGCCTGTGGCTGGGGGTGACGCTGAGTACCCTCTGCGCCCTGCTCCTGGCCGCCCTGCCCGGGCCGCTGCTGGCGCAGTACAGCCATGACGCGCAACTGCTGGCGGCGGCGCTGTCGAGCATGCTGCTACTGGCCCTGGCCATGCCCTTCGACGCCTGGCAGGGCGTCATGTCCAATGCCCTGCGCGGACGCGAGGATGCCTTGGCGCCGACCCTGATCCACGGCATTGCCTACCTGCTGCTGATGGTGCCCCTGGGCTGGCTGCTGACCCTGCACTGGCAACGCGGCCTCAACGGTCTGGTGGAAGCCATGCTGATCGGCAACCTGGTGGCGGCGGCGCTGATGACCCAGCGCCACTACCAGCTCAACCGCCGCGGCAGCGAGGCCCCTGCGGCCGCCGCCCTGCCGGATGAGGGGGTCTGATGCAGCTTTCGGTGATCATCCCGGTGCACGCCAAGGCCGAGCGCCTGCGCTTGACCCTGGCCAGCCTGCGCCGCCAGCAGCAGCGTTGCCAGTTCGAAACCCTGATCGTCGCCGACGCCGCGCAACCGGCGGTCATGGCCCAGCTCGCCGCCTTGAGCGATGTGCGCATACTCCACTCGCCGGGCCTGGGGCGCGCGGCGGCGCGCAACCTCGGGGCAAGCCTGGCCCAGGGCGAGGTGCTGCTGTTTCTCGACGACGACATCCTGGTCCGGGACGGCTTCTTCGAGGCTCATCTACAGGCCCAGCGCGCCCAGGCCGGCCTGGTCCATGGCCGGCTGCGGGAGCTGATCGCCCTGAGCACCCTGAGCGATCCGGCCCTGGGCTGCCCCGGCTGCCCGCCGATCCTGCCGGAGGATCTGCTGGCCGGGCGCTGGAGCGCCGACGGCGCGCGCCTGGTCGCCAATCCCCTGGAGCAGGCCGCGGAACATCCTCGGGCCAGCCAGTGGCCGTGGCTGGGCAGCGCCGGAGCCAATATCTCGGTATCCCGCAGCGCCTGGCAGCAGGTTGGCGGTTTCGATGCCTCCTATGGCCGACGCTGGGGCATGGAAGACCTGGACCTGGGCTACCGCCTGTGGCGGGCCGGGGTTCGGCTCAGCCTGGCCCCCGCCGCCTGCGGCTATCACATGTCCCATCACAACCCGCAGCGCTGGCAGGATCACCGGCACAACCTGGAGCTGTTCCAGGCCCAGGCGCCCATCGCCGAGGCCCTGGCCCTGGACCAGTTGCTGTCGCCCACCGGCTCGCTGCAGCGCTACATCGCCCGTGTCGACCAGATCCGGCAGAACGCCCTCTCCCCCTGCGCCCGGGAGTGACGCTTGAGCGCGTCGAGAAAGCGCCCCTGGCTGCCAAACAGCATCAGCACCTGGGAGCGGTAGCACAAAGCAGCCTCGCGCCAGCGTGACCAGGAGCAGGCAATGTCCCGGGGCCGCAGGCGCAGGCCCAGGGCCTGCATGTGCTCCAGTTCATGCTGTGGGGAGCACTGTTCGACGTAGGGAAAATCGCTGTAGAAGAACAGCCGGTGGTCCAGGGCGCGGGCCAGACGATGGGTCAGGCAATGATCGACATGGGCGCCGACGGCCAGGGGCGCGCACAGCACATCCTGCGGCCGCAGGCAGCCGCGCAGGCGCTGCAGCAGCCCCGGGTCGGGCTCCGGCCAGGCGTCCGGGTCGGGCGTGAGAAACAGCGACTGCGGGCTGGCATGCAGGAACTCGCCATGGCCATCCAGGCGCAAGGCCGCGTCCTGCGCGCCCAGGCTGGAGCAGGCGCAACCGAGGATCGCCGCGGCGCGCTGATCCTCCTGGCGCCGCTGCCCGGGGCTGGCAAAACAGCGCCAGCGCTGTTCGCTGGCATGGGCCCGGGCGATGGCCGGACCGGCGTCGCCGGCGAACAGGCTCAGCAGCACGATCTGCCGTCCCCCGGCCCAGGGCGCCAGGCCACTGCCCAGCGACCAGACGGCGTCGTCCGGGTGTGGTGACAGCACCACCACCCGACCGCGCGGCGCCTCAGCGGGCATTGACGGCACCGCCGGCATACAGCTGCCCCAGGCGCAGGAAGCGCGAGATCTCCCGGTCGTTGCGCTCCACCACCCGGCAACGACCCATTTTCAGCGGCGAGAGCTGGATATCGGGGAAGTTGGCCATCTGCACCCAGGACAGTTGCTCGAACGCCCGGTACAGCCCCTGCAGCTCGACCTCGCAAGCCGCCAGGCGCATGGCCGGTGGCACTTGGGCCAGGCGCCGGGCGCTGGCGCTGAAGGCCTCTTCGAAGTCCGGACCGACATGGGTTTCCGGACAGGGCACGCAGTAGTCCAGGTACATGCCAAAGCGCAACAGCGTCTGATACAGCTCCGCCTCCTCCTGGACCCGAGCCGCCGAAGGCACCTCGTGGCTGCCGAAATTCAGGTAACCGCTGGCCATCGCCGCCGGTGCCTTGAGTGCTTGCAGGGCGCGGCCAACGAACATCAACAGGCCTCCCAGGTCCTTGAAGCCATTGACCGCGAAGCAGTCGAAGCGGCCACGCAGGCTGGGCGGCAACGGCTCAAAGACGTCGTAGTGAACCACTTCGATATTGTCGAAGCCCTGTTGCGCCGCGACCCGGGCGATGGTCGCCAGCAGTTGCGGATCGATGTCCGCCACCACGATCTGCCGGCGGTAGCCGTGGACCGCGAGA
Organism: Pseudomonas sp. 3MA1; assembly: GCF_029237275.1. Lineage (NCBI taxonomy): Bacteria > Pseudomonadati > Pseudomonadota > Gammaproteobacteria > Pseudomonadales > Pseudomonadaceae > Pseudomonas > Pseudomonas sp. 3MA1. Next base: position 268,433 of record NZ_JAACFX010000003.1, read on the forward strand.
AACAGCGAGAACAACGCGTCGTCCCCCAGCAGCAACAGCGCCTCATGGTTCAGGTCGCCCAGGCTCTGCATGATCTTGTAGCGCCGCACCAGGGTTTCGTAAGTCTCGATGGATTGGCTGTAGCGGTTCTGCTTGTCGCTGACGAGGTCGGCGAGGATCTCGCGAAAATGCGGGTTCAGTTGCAGGCAGTCATCGCTGACCAGGTGCAGCCCATGCCCGGGCGCCGGCGTGTCCGGCACGCCTTGCCAGACGAAACGCGGCGCGTCCGGGCCCGGCACCTGGCCCACGCGCCCATCGGCCAGCAGTTGCGCCAGGCACCAGAGCACCTGGCGCACCGTCAGGCGCGACGAGAGCAGTTGGTAGATGCGTTGCGGGCGCCCGAGCTTGGCCAGCAGATCGTCCAGCGCCGCCGCTTGCGCGCCGCTCGCGCCGGGCAGTGTCGCCAGCGTCGCCTGAAGTTCCGAACCTGTTGCAGTCACTGTATGCATGCAGCCTCCTGTGGCGTTGCTTGAAGTGAAATGCCGTCAGAGCACGGCATGCAGAATGTTTCCGGCACAACGGCCGTGAAAGAAATTGACCCCGACTTCCAGGGTGTCGCCACGGCGGTCGGCATAGCCCAGCCCGGTGCCGAACAGCCCGGGCAGCGCCTGACCGCCGACCATCAGTTCGTGGGTTCGCGGGTGTTTGCACAGATTGCCGTCACGCTCATCGAGGGTCAGGCTGACGCCCGCCGCATTCAGCAGCCCGGGCACTCTCGGGCGGTAGCCGGTGGCATTGATCAGCAGCGCGCCGCGGCTGAGCCAGGGTCGCGGATCGGCGTTGCCGATATGCAACTCGACGCAGGCCCAGCTCCCCGCCTCGATCTGCAGCAGGGTGTCGCGGGCGGCGCCGCGCAGGCCACAGAAACGGTTGACCTCGCCGCTTTCCGCGTCGATCAGGTCCTGGGCCTGCAGGGCTGGCGCAACCTTGGCCGAGGCCGCCCACAGTGCCGGACGCTGGCGGCACAGCACCTGGATCGCCGCCGCTGGCAGGCGCCCGGCAAAACGTTGCAGCAGGTAGCCGACCACGGAGAACGCGCTATGGCTGCCCCCCAGCACCAGCAGTGGCCGGCCCTGCTCCAGGGCCTGCAGCAGCAGCGGGTCGGCCTGCCCGCGCAACACCCGGTCGGAACACAGGCTCGCCGGCGCCGCGCCCTCCTGCGGCAGCAGCTCGCGCACCCGGGCGCCACAGGCCAGCACCAGGTAACGGCTGTGGCTGCTGCCCCAGTCGCCCTGGACGCTGAAGCCACTGGCGCTGCTGCGGACACTGGCCACCGGGTGGGCAAAATGAATCGCCGCCTTGGGCTGGTCCCGGCACAGATCGAGGATCACCTGGGCCAGTTGGCGCAGGAACGCCGAGACTTCGAGCAGCGACACCACCTGCTCCGGGTTCTGCAGCCAGCGCTGCACCTGGGGCTGGCGCAGGCACTGGGCGAACACCCCATCGCTGCGGATGCCGCGGAGAAAGTCGGCGATCGGCGAATTGGCCTCGATGGCGTAGGCCAGGCACTGCCACTGGCTGAAGGATGCACTGCGCTCATGCACCTGCACCCCGCCGTCGAGCAATGCCTGCAAGCGTCCATTGCGGTCCGCGGCAATGAACAGGCCCAGGGCGGCGGGCCCGAAGCCGATGATCTGTAGCAGCGTGTCCATGGCGTTACCCCTTATAGCGAGAGCATGGGATCGCCCCGGTGGTGACCGGCGCGATCAGAATGAATAGGACAGTTCCAGGGCCAGGTGGGAGTCGCTGGCCAGTGCATCCCACACCGCATCGCTGCGGGAGCTGCTGACCAGCACTGCGGAGACTCCGGCCCGCAGGGCATCGCTGAGCCCCAGGTCGAGGGACGCGCTGAGCATGTTGTTGCCCAGGTCCGAGGCCTGCGCGGTGTAGCCCAGGAACAGCGAGGACAGGTGCGCATCGTTGAGTTCCAGGCGCGCGCCGAGCAGGAACTTGCGGTCGAAGATGCTCACCGGGGCCAGGCGCTGATCCTGGTCGCGGTGGTACTCGCCGATCAGGCTCAGGTCGGCGTCACGCCAGGCCCGGGTGATGGCGTACTCCAGGCCGACGGACAGCTTGCGCGAGTCGTAGGCACTGTCCGAAACCCGCTGATCCAGGGCTTCGAGCTTGTACAGCCACTGTTCGCGGACCCAGATCGCGTCCAGCCCCCACTGCGTGACCTCGGTGTACTGGGCCACCAGGCTGTCGCCTGCGGTGCGGAACGCCGGCGCCCGGTTGGTGCCCTTGAAGTAGCTCAGGCCGATGTCCAGATCGGACACCGAAACGAAATAGCGCGCCGCCACATCCAGCCCATCCCGATCGGCGCCGTGGAGGTACTCGGCCTGCGACTGCACCCGGTAAGCGGCAAAGCGCGCCGGCTCGCGGTAGAACTGCACCGGCTCGAAACCGTCCAGCAGGTACAGGCTCAGGTGCCCGGGGCCCAGGCTGCTGCCCAGCTTGAGGGCCTTCTGCGAAAGCTTTTCCTCCGGTTGCAGGCCGTCGAGGTTGTCATAGGTGTTGATCACGTCCACCAGCTGGCGGGTTTCCATGACGCCCCAGTGTTCCTTGATCCGGCCCACCTTGAGCTCGCGGCTGTCCTGTTCCAGCAGCACGAACAGTTCATCCCAGTAGAAGTCCGGGCGCGGATCCCTCTTGGCGCTTTCGAGGTAGCGCGGGTTGACCACCAGCCGCAGGCGCAGGCTGTCCCAGCTCTGCAGGTACTGATAATCCAGGCCCAGTTGCGCGGTGCCGGGCAGGTCGTCGTCGACCCCGTCGGCGGGCGACGAGGTGAAGAAATAGCGCTTGAGGGCGATCTTCGCCGACAGTTCCTGCTCCGCCGCCTGGGGCTCGGGCTGGGCCGGCGACCGAGCTTGCGCCTGGGCCTGCCCGACAGCGCCCCACAGCCCCAGCGCCAGGGCCGCAAGCCCGGGACGGCGGGTGATCATTGCGTCAGGTTTCCGAGCCGGGCCGGTTCGAAGGCGTCCTCGCCGATGCCGGTGCGAAACTGCACGTCGGAGCTGACCAGCAGGGTCTGGCGTCCGGTGATGTGGTTGACCATGGTCATGTTCAGGGCGCGCCAGTAGCGTCCCAGGAACAGCTGGTAGCCATCCAGGGTCAGGGTCTTGAACTTGCTGCCCTTGCGGTCGTAGTACTCGGTCTTCATCTGCCGGTAGTCGGCCTTGTTGTACCAGACCCAGATCGACGAATAGCCCGAGTACGGGTACAGCGGCACCTGCTTGACCACCGCGCACTGGGCATCGCCGCAGGGCTCGTCGCGCAGCCACTGGTAGTCGTAGTTGCCGACCTCCATCGAACCGATGTCCTCATAGGAGAACTCGCTGCCGGAGAACGAGCCGGAACGGTCGGCCGCCGCCACCCGCTTGACCCGCTTGAGGGCCGGCAGGTACAGCCAGACCTGATCGCCCTCCTTGATCTTGGAGTGGATCAGCACCCGGGAATTCTTGATGTTCTCCGGGGCCTCGAAAGTCAGCAGCACCTTGTCCCCCACCGCCGTGCTGGCGGTTTCGAAACTGTTCATGCGCATGAAGCGATCGGTACGGGCGCCCTCCTTCTCCACCAGGGTCAGGCGGATCCGCGCGCTGGTGTCCTGGTAGCCCAGGTCGCTGTCGCGCCAGCGATGGGCGTATTGCTGCCCCAGTTCCTGTTCCGGGCTGGCCAGGGTCGGTGCCTGGTGCAACAGGGCGCACAGTGACAGGCAGGCGCTGAATGCGGCTTTGTGGTTCATGGTCGAGTCCTTGTCTGAATGAGGGTCGGGTCAGGCTTCGCGGGGCGCCAGCCGGGTGGCGGCACGGCCCCACAGGAAGCGGTCGAAGGTCAGCAGCACCAGGGGCAGGCACAGGGCGTCGAAGATCAGTCCAAGGAAGATCGCGATCACCGCCAGCAGGCCGAAGTCGGCGTTCATGGAAAACGGCGAGAGGGTCATCACCATGAAGCCCGAGGCGAGGATCACCGAGTTGGCGAACACCGACGGCAGCACATGCTGGTAGGTCAGGCGCAGGGCTTCCCGGGGCGAATGCCCCTGCTCCAGGCGCAGCCCCTTGTAGTGGCTCATGATGTGGATCGTGGCCTCGACGATCAGGCCGTAGACCACCACGCAGACGTTGATCGCCGCGGTGTTGATCTCGCCGCGCCACAGGCCCCAGAGGCCGAACATGATGAAGAACGGAAAGACGTTGGGCAGCACGCTGATCAGCCCCAGCCCGGCGTTGCGCAGGAAGAACGCCACCATCAGGGTGATGGTCAGCAACTCGAACAGCAGGCCGTTGACCATGTACTCGATGCTGATGTGGGTCAGGTTGGCGAACACCACCGCCTCCCCCGTGCCCAGGCCCGGGATCAGCGCGCTGCGCCGCGCATTGGCCTGCCACCAGTCATCGGCGCGCTGCTTGATGTCGCGGATCTGCTGGGTGTCGAGCCGGGTCAGGGTCACCACCAGGCGCGTGGCCGACTTGTCGATGTTGATCTGGCTGCCCAGGTCCAGGCCGAAGGGCAACGACATCTCGTAGACCAGCAGCATCTGCGCCGCCAGCGCCGGGTCCACCGGCAAGCGGTAGTCCTCGGGCCGACCGCCGTTCATGGTCTGGTTGAGCTTCTTCAGGGCATCGCCGAGGGTGGTCACCGAATCGACCTCCGGCTGGGTCCTGAGCCATTGGGCGAAGCGATCCAGCTCCTGCAGAAAGGCCGGATCGGAGATATCGCCCTTGCTGGAGCTGGCGACGTACTCCAGGCGATAGATGCCGGACAGGTTGTCCATGGCGAACTCGGTGGCATTGCGCACCGGGATGCTGGTGTCGAAGTTCTCGACGATCCGGTCATTGATCAGGTTGTGGCGGGCCGGCTCGATCGCCAGCACGAACAGCACCACGAAGCCCAGCAGGCAGAGTTTCGGGTAGCGCAGCAAAGGCTCCATGTACGCCGAGTAGCGGCGGCTGGCCGCGCCTTCCAGCGGCTTGAGGCGCAGCAGCGGAATCAGCACCGCGGCCACCGAGAGGGTCACCAGCAGCGCCATCACCGCGCCAATCGCGGCCAGCACGCCGAACTCCTTGTAGGGCGGCGACGCGGCGAACACCAGGCTATAGAAGCCCACGGCATTGGTCGCGGTGCCGATGGCGATGGGCTTGATGGTGTCCTTGATCGCCGCACAGGCCAGGTCCACCCGGCGCTCGCCGTACTGGCCGCTCATCTGCCGCGCCGCCGACAGCACGTGCATGATCTCCGCCACCGAGGTGGCCAGCACGATGGTCGGCAGCAGCCCGGTCAGCGCGGTCGCCTCGAACCCCAGCCAGCCGCTGGCGCCCAGGGTCGCGGCGGTGGCCAGGGTGATGGCGATCAACACCACCAGCAGCGCGCCAAGGCTGCGCAGCATCAGCACGCTGGCCAGGAGAATGATCAGGTACATCAGCGGGGTCAGCACCGCCATGTCCTGCTGCGCGGCTTGCGGGTAGGCCGCCTCCACCGCGGCCAGCCCGGTCAGGTGCACTTGCAGCCCGGGGTTGTTGCGCGCGAAGTCATCCAGCAGGCGCTGGCCTTCGGCGGTGGCGGCGAGCGCCGCGTCCAGGGTCTGGGGCGGAAACTGCAGGGTCACCAGCACGCCCACGGTCTGCCCATCACTGGACACCAGGCGTTTGACCAGCTCGATGTCATTGCGTCCCAGGCGCTCCATCAGCTGGATATGCGCCGGTGTCAGGTCCGCCGGTTCGCGCACCAGGGCCTCGACGTGCACCGTGTCGTCCTCGGCGAACACGTGCTGGAAGTTGGTCACCGAGTCGACCCGATAGGCGTGGGGAATGTGCCAGGCGCGCTGGGTCAGCTCATGCAGCTGTTCCAGGTAGGCACGGGTGAACATCGTGCCCTTGGGGTTCTTGATCACGAACAGCAAGGTGTCGGACTTGCCGAACTGGCGATGCAGCGCATCCAGTTGCTCGACGGTCTTTTCGCCCTCGGGAAAGAACGCCCGGTAGTCGGCGGCGAAGCGGATCGAGGTCATCCCCCAGGACAGCACCGCTACCAGGATCAGCGTCAGGGTGAACAGCCAGAAGCGGTAACGCTTGAGCCAGCGTTCGAAGGTTGAAGTGGCCATCAGCGGCGCCCTCCAGGACCGGTGCCGATCAGCTCAAGCAGCTGGGCGACGCCCTCCTCGACGCTGCGTCCGGCCGTCTCGATCTGGCACTCGCAGGCCGGCGGCGGCTCATAGGCGCTGTCGATCCCGGTGAACTGCGCCAGCTGGCCGCTGCGGGCCCGGGCATACAGGCCCTTGGGGTCGCGGGACTCGCACAGCGCCAGGGCGGTGGCCACGTGCACTTCAAGGAAGTGCCCGCCAGGAAACAGCGCCCGTGCCCGCTGGCGATCTTCGATAAAGGGCGAAATGGCGCTGACCAGCACGATGTAGCCGCTGTCGTAGAACAGCCGGGCGACCTCCCCCAGGCGGCGGACGTTCTCCTTGCGGTCGGCGGCGGAGAACTTCAGGTCGCTGTTCAAGCCACTGCGCAGATCGTCGCCATCGAGCACCCTGACCCGCGCGCCCAGCGCTTCGAGCCGGGCCTCCAGGGCCCTGGCCAGGGTCGACTTGCCGGCACCGGACAGGCCGGTGAACCAGACGCACAGCGGCCCGTGGGCCAGCGCCGTTGCGCCACCGCGGGCCCTGCCGCCGGTGTCGCCCTTGCTCATGTCATAGCTATTCACTGTCACGTCTCTCATAGGCACATCCAATGGGGTCACTCATAGACCGAGCGAATGATTCGGCAGGGGTTGCCCGCCGCCAGCACACCGGGGGGAATCGAACGGGTGACCACGCTGCCGGCGCCGATCACGCTGTTGTCACCCACCTCCACACCTCCCAGCAGCACGGCGCCGGCACCGACCCAGACGTCGTTGCCCAGGACGATCGGCGCCGCGCGCTGCACGCATTTGCGCCGGCCATCGACCAGCACCGTGCGCGCCTCGGGCTGCAGCGGGTGGCGGGTGGTCATCAGTTGCACGTTGGGCGAGAGGTAGACCCGGTCGCCAAGGACGATCCGGTTGCCGTCGACAAAGGTGCAGTTCATGTTGATGAACACCTCGTCGCCGATCTCGATATGCACGCCGTAGTCGCAATGGAAGTTGGCTTCCACCCAACTGTTGCGCCCCACTCGCTTGAGCAGCCGGGCCAGCAAAGCTTGTTGTTGCTTGATATCCAGTGGCGAACAGTTGTTGTAGAGCCGCTGCAACTCCTGGGCACGCATGCGCATCCGTGCCAGTTCCATATCAGGGGTGCAGAACCATTCACCGGCCAACATGAGTTCCCGGGCCGAAGGTTGTTTGCGGCTTGCGTTAGTTGCAACTTGCGAAACATCCATGAGCAACTCCGAAGTTCAATAAGTTCAGGCCTGCGGCAACTTTTCATAGACGGATATATGTTTGAACGACCCCTCGACGAAGGGCGTCTTGTCCCAGCTTGACCAACGCTCCAACAGACGCATGCCGGCCAGTTCGGCCATCAGGTCCAGCTCGGCCGGCCAGGCGTAGCGCAGCTCCACCGGAATCACCCGCATGCCCTGCGCCTGCAGGCGGATAAAGCGACAGCTGACCCGCTGGGCCACCGGGTCCAGGCGCGAGGCTTCCAGCAGCACCTCGTTGCGCTCCAGGCCACCGACGTACACCGGCTGGTCCTTGGCGTAGCGCGACAGGTCCGGGTAGAAGGTTTCGATCACCAGCCGTCCGTGTTCCTTGAGCAAGCCGCTGGTGGCCTTGAAACAGCTGACCTGGGCGGCCTGGGACGGCAGCAGGAACAACGAGCTGAAGGTGCAGAAGGCCAGGCTGAAGGGCCCGCCGCGGACCCCTTCGAGGCTGGCGAAGTCGGCCTGGGTCAGCGGCAGCTCGGCGCCGCCGGGCTTGGCCCGCAGTTTCTCCAGCATCGACGGCGAAGCATCGACGCCATGCACCTGGACCCCGCGCTCGCGCATCGGCAAGGCGAAGCGCCCGGTGCCGATGCCCAGTTCCAGGACCGGCTCGCGGGTGCCGGCCATGGCCACCAGCACTTCGATGGCATTGGCCGGCGCCTCGCCATACAGATCGTCATAGATATCGGCCAGGGTTTCGCCGTAGGTGCTGGCATCGCTCATGTGCTGTTCCACTCTGTGTTTTTTTGGGCAATAAGGTCCCGTGCGGGGGATAGAATCCCCCGCAGGAAACAACCGTTAGTTAAGTGTTCAGTTCAAGGAACTAGTGATTGAGTGCTTGCCTTATATAGTCGGCAAGATGTTTGTCTTGAACATCCGCTAGTGTCAGCAGTTTTATATGTCGGCGAAACTTTCCCGAGCCTTCCAGAACCCGATGCGGGTCTTCGAACAGATAGCCCTGGCCAAACTCCACCGACACATGTCCGGTATAGGCATAGACCCCGCAGAACGGCGCGACACGGGAAAACAGGATGCCCCCGTACTTCACCGATTCGGCGACCGTGCCACAGCACTCCTCCACCACCTGGCGTACCCGTTGCACCACCTGCAGCAGGTGGCCGTGGGTGCTGCCGATGTCCTCGAGCAAGGTCAGAACCGCATCTTCGGTTTTACGCATGCTTGGGCACTCCCTGCCGCTGTATTGGGTCGGACCGAGCAATCACTGGCCCACCGGGGTGCACAGCTCCACCAGGGTCCCGGCCGGGCAGCGAACATAGGAAACCACCTGCCCCCAGGGCTTTTTCTGCACTGGCGCATGTTCCGTGGCGCCAGCGGCCAGGGCCTTGGCATGGGCCTTGGGCACATCGTCGGTGACCAGGGCGATCTCGATGCCCAGGGGTTGCTGCTGGGGGCTGCAGAACTGATAGCCGCCTTCGCAGTTGGAATGGGCCAGCTCGCGACTGGCAAACGCCAGGGTGGTGGCGCCACTGTCGAGCTCACCGTAATCACCGGATTCGTCGAGAAAGCGCCGGGAGAAGCCGAAGGCGTCCTCGAAGAAACGGATCGAGGCTTCGACATCGGGGACATAAACAATCGTGTATCCAAACTTCACAGTGTCACTCCTTAAATTGCTCTGTTTATGCGACTCGTGGTGCCGCAGGGCAGCCGCGAGCCGGTGTGGATTTTCCCGGTAAGGCTGTACTTGCGCCAGCACTGAATGCCCCTGCCGCCGGTGTTTCATCGGGCCGCCTGCATCAGGCACTGCACCACCTGTTCCAGGGCGACCCCGGACAGCAGGCTGTAGTGATCCGCGGTCAGGGTCAGGCAGCGCTCGCCCACGGCTTGCTCGGCCAAGGGCCGCAGGCCGCTGGAGCGGTGTTCGACACTGGCCCGCAGGTGCCAGCTCGGGCAATTCACCGGCCGGTAGCGATAGTCCAGCAGGGCCGCGTAGTGCCGACAGAACAGGGCAAAGCGTTCCTGGGAGGCGCTTTCGGCGATGGCCGGCAGCGCCTGGCCCTCGGCCTGGATCTGTGCGGACTGCTCCAGGTCGCGCTGGAACAGTTGCTGCAACAGGCTGGGCGGTAACTCCGGCGCCGGCTCCGGTGGCGCGCCCGCGTCGAGGGTCACCAGAGCCGGCCGCACCTGCCCCTCGGCACTCAGCAGGCGGGCCATTTCCACCGCCAGCACACCGCCGAACGACCAGCCGGCGACCACCACCGGGCGCCCGGCCAGCAGGCGCTCCTGCAGCTGTCCGAGGTATTCCCGGGCCTGGGCCTGGAGGCTGTCGAAACGCTGCCCGGCGTCGGCGCACAGGCCGATCACCTCGAAGCTCTCGCGCAGCAAGCGGATCAGCGGCCAGTAGCACGACAGCGCGCCGCCCACCGGGTGCACCAGCACCAATAGCGGCCGGTTGTCATCGGCGCGGGCGCAGAAGTCCACCCGATTGCGCGGCCGCTGTCCGCCGCCCTGCAGGTAGCCGAGCAAGGCGTTGACCGAGGGGTGGGCGTAAATGTCCGCCAGACTCAGGTCCAGCCCCAGCTCGCTGTTCAGTGCCAGCAGGATGTGCACCGCGTGCAGTGACGAAGCCCCTTGGTCGAACCAGGACGCGTCGGCCTCGCGCAGCGCCGGCAGGACCCGCTGCACGCAGCCCAGCAGCAGTTCCCGGCGCGCCGAGAAGCCCGCATCCGCGGCCGCCGCCTGTGGCCCGCAGAGCCCCGGCAGCAAGGCCCGCAGCGCCTCGCGGTCGACCTTGCCATTGGCCGTCAGCGGCAACTGCGCCAGGGCGAACAGGCGCACCGGCACCATGTAGGGGTTGAGGTACTGGGCGGCGAAGTCCAGCACCGACTCGCCGCTGGGCAGCGGCTCGCGGGCCACGAAGAAACCGTACAGGGCTCCGCCGCCATCAACGCAGGTGGCCGCCTGTTGCACCCCGGGGGCCCGGGCCAGCACCGCCTCGATTTCCGCCAGTTCCACACGCATGCCATTGAGCTTGACTTGCAGGTCCTCGCGGCCGAGGAACTCGATCTCCCCGTCCATGCGCAGGCGGCCCATGTCGCCGGTGCGGTAGACCCGCTGCTGCAACCCGGGCTCGATGAAGAACGCCTGGTCGGTACGCTGGCGGTCGTGGATGTAACCGGCGGCCAGGCCTTCGCCGGCGATGTACAGCATGCCCTTGACCGCGGGCGGACAACGGCGGCCCAGGGCGTCGAGTATGTAGAAACGCTGATTGCTCAGGGGCCGTCCGTAGGGAATGCTCGGCCATTGCCGGTCCACCTGCCGGACCTCGAAGCAATTGGACCAGATGGCCGCTTCGGTGGCCCCGCCCAGTGCCATGAAGCGCGAGCCCGGGGCCAGTTCCCGCAAACGTTCGGGCAGGCCCAGGGCGATCCAGTCGCCGCTGGCCATCCACAGCCGCACGCTGGCGAGAGCGTCCGGCCGGTCCACGGCCCTGGCGTAGCCCAGGGCCATTTCCATGATCGCCGGAACCGAGTTCCAGACACTCGCCCGGTGGCGCTGCGCGGCGTCGAGCCAGGCTTGCGGATCAGTGCTGCGCTGGCCATTGGCCGCGAGGATCAGCGCACAGCCGCACAGGGCCGGCATGAACAGGTCGAACACCGACAGATCGAAGCTGAACTCACTGACCCCGAGCAAGCGGTCCGCAGGCTCAATGGCCAAGCGTTCGCGGCAGTCCTGCAGGGTGTTGAGCGCCGCGCGATGGCTGATCGCCACGCCCTTGGGCGTACCGGTGGTGCCCGAGGTGAACATGATGTAGGCCAGGGCCGTATCCACCGCCGGGTAGGCCGGGCTGATCGCCGGGCCCCGGGCCTCGGACGACTGCAGCCAGTGCCGGTAGTTGAGCGACCAGTTCACCGGCGAAGCGATGATCGCCGCGATGTCCCCGTCGTCATCGCCCAGGACCGTGGTGGCCGCGGCCTGATTGATGATCGAATGCACCCGGCGCGGCGGCGAAGTCTTGCTCACCGGAACATAGGTGGCACCGGCCATCAGCACCGCATAGATCGCCACCACGTTGCCAATGTCACGACTGCCACGCACCACCACATGGTCGCTGGGCCCGACCCCGTTCTCGTTCAGGTGGCTGGCCAGGCGACTGGCCAGACACAGCAACTGGGCAAAGCTCAGGCTGGCATCGTCGCTCAACACCGCCGGCGCGTCCGGGCGCTGCGCCGCCTGATGCAGCAGCCCCTGATAGAGCGCCTGTCCGGACAGCGGCCGCTGCAAGTGGTTGAAACGGTCGACCCGTTCCAGCAACGACTCCGGCAAGGGCAGCTCGCTCAAGTCCCAGCTCTGCGGCTGCAGGGCCAGGCGCTCCAGGGCGCCATGAAAATACTCGAAGGCCTGGGCAATCAGCCCGGTTTCGAACAGCCCCTCGCGCTCGTCCCAGGACAGGCACAGGCCGTCGGCGCTGGCGAAGGCCTGGGCGTCGATCCAGATCTGCGGCGTCATCATCGCGTGGTCGGTCTGCTGCAGGGGCGCGGCCGGCAGGTCCATCTCCAGCAACGAGGAGAACACATAGGGCATCGGCGGCTCGGCGCTGCTGGCCCGCTGGTCGTGCTCGCGGATCCACTGGCGGACCACCGACACGCCGTCGTAGGCGCCATGCTGCAGCGCCGCGTACAGATCCTGCTGGACCTGCCGGGCACAGGCGGCGAACGCCAGAGGCTGGGGCGGCAGGTCGATCAACAGGGTGTCGGCCTGGTTGCCAAGGGTCGAAGCCAGCGCCGGTTCGAGCTGTGCCCGGGTGTTGTACATGACGCTGCAGGTCACCGAAGCCTTGCCCGACCAGCGCGCCAGGGTCTGCATGAACAGGGTCAGCAAGGTGGCGTTGAGCGACACCTGATGGCGTCTTGCCGCGGCCTCAAGGGCCTGTTGCAGCTGCGGGCCCAGGATCCGCCGGTGCTCGATGAAACGCGGCGCCGCCGACGTTCCGGGGCTGCGCCGGGCCAGGGGCAGATCGGGGCCGGCGGCCAGTTGGGGAATCTTGCGCTGCCAGTAGTGCCGGGCCTTGTACCGCGCCAGGCGCCGGTTGCGGCTCAAGGCCGCGAGCGCCGCCGGAGCATAGCCGGGGAGCGCGCCGTCGGCCTCCTGCGTCACCAGTGCCAGCAGGTCGTTGATGAAGATCTGCACCGCCGGCGCATCGAACAACGCCAGCCGGTAGACCACGTGGAGGCAGCGCTCCTCGTGGTCCTCCACTAGCACCAGGCGCAGCAGCGGCTGTTCCGCGGCCAGGGGCGCAATGGGCATGGCGCTGTCCGCCAGGGAGGCGCAATGCCGCGCCCGCGCACCGGCCACCGCGGGCTGTTGCTCGACGCTCGGCAACTCCGCGGCCAGGGGCTTGAAGCGCGGTGAACGGGCGTCCAGGGTGTAGCCCAGGACCGGGTGCCGGACCAGCATCCGCGCCAGGGCGCCCTGCAGCTGTGCCGCCGTCGGCACGGCACCGGCATACACCAGGTGCAGGTAGGCGGCGCTGCCCTGGCTGAAGGCCGAGTGCTCCCCCAGCCAGTAGGCCTGGCGCAGGCCGGCCAAGGGTGCCGCCAGCGGGTCGGGCGGCGCCAGGTAATCCAGCAGACGGTGCTTTTCCTGGCCGACGCTGTGCCGGATGTCCGCGGGCAGCCCGGCCTCGTCGCAGCGATAGCGCAGGCGCCCGGCCTCTTCGTAGAGATGGACGCCGCGCTGCTCCCAATGCTCGATCAGTGTCGCCACCGCCTGACTCATAGTTCGCCCTCCAGCATCGACGCTCGCGGCTCGCTGTGCGCCGCGCGCAGCAGCCCGGCGACGAACTCGCCGAGGCTGGCGGTGCCGACGATCAGGGTCAGGTCGATACCGTCCTCGCCCCACAGCTGCGGGTGACGTTGTTCCAGCAGCGCGCACAGCTGCAGGGCCTGCAGCGAGCTGCCACCGCAGGCGAAGAAGTTGGCCGCGCCGTCCAGCTGGTGCGGCGCCAATTTCAGCAACTGGGCACACAGCCCCAGCACATCGTCCAGCAGCCGGGCCTGCAGCGGGCCCGTCGAGATTGCACTAGTCATGGACGGCTCCCAGCAGCGCCCGCGCCGCCAGCACATAGGCATCGCTGCCCAGGCCGGCGATGAAGCCGTGGCACAGGGGCGCCAGCACCGAGCTGTGGCGGAAGGCTTCGCGGGCGAACAGGTTGGAGATGTGCACTTCCATCCAGCGGCCCGGGTAATCCTGCAGCGCATCGCGCAGGGCCCAGCCGGACATCATCAACGCCCCCGGATTGATAATCAGGGCTTCGGCCTGGTGCTGGCTTTCGATGAAGTCGATCAGCTCGCCTTCGTGATTGCTCTGCCGGGCCAGCAGCGTCCAGCCGCGGGCTGCGGCCAGCGCGCCGACCTCGCGGGTGATCTCGGCCAGGCTCTTGGCGCCATAGACCTGGGGCTCACGCTGCCCCAGGCGGCCCAGGTTGGGGCCATTAAGCAGGAGTAACGTCGGCATGGCTGGCCACCTCCAGCAGGGCCAGGATCTGGCGTGGGTCGGTCAATCGATAGGTGCAGGGGTAGCGCCGGATGTCCTCGGCGGGATGGTCCCAGAGTGCCAGCGCGGTCTGCATGCCCGCCGCCTCGCCGCATTGCAGGTCGGCCAGGGCGTCGCCGATGAACAGGCAGCCGGCGGCCGGCACCTGCAAGTGCTCGACGATGATCCGGGCCATGTCCGGCGCCGGCTTGGGGTTGGCCACATCGTCGCTGCCGACGATCCGCGCGAAGTACTGCAGCAGGCCCAGGTGATCGAGAATCGCCACCGTGCGCTGGTGATCCTTGCCGGTGGCTATGGCCATGGGAATGCCCCGGTCGCGCAGCCCCGCCAGCAGCGGGCGGACGCCATCGAACACGCGGATCTTCTGCATGCGCGCATTGCTTTCCTGCATGAACACCGGATGCATCTGTGGCGGCAGCCCCATGATCTTCATGATCTGCACGAAGCTGCGGCCCAGGTGCTTGCAGTATTCGCTGAAGGGTGGCGGCTCGACATCCGCCCCCAGCACCTGGGCGTGGGCCGCGTGATAGGCCTCGCGGATCACCTGCTTGCTGTCGATGAGGGTGCCGTCGAGGTCGAAGATGACCGCGTTGATCGCAGATTCAGACATGGGCCGCAGTCTCCAGCGCCGCTTGATGATCCAGGCCACGGTCCACCGTGGCCACCATGGGGGCCAGCGCCAGGGACTGCGGCGCCAGGAAGGCCGCGACCCGGGCGAACTCGCCGTGCGGGTCCTGCAGCACCCGTTGATAGTCCAGCTCCAGCAGTTGCATGTTGGGCCGCTGGCGGACCCAGGCCAGGACCTCTGCCACATGCTCGCGATACAGCCGGGCCAGGTCCTGCGCCTCGCGCGCCCCCCAGGCCTGGCCGCTGTGGTGCTCGGCCATGTTGCGCTGCGAGCGAATCACCGCGTCGATCTCGCGGTGCATGAACAGCACCCGGTAACCATGGGTCGCCGGCAGGTACTGGATAAAGCGCGACACCAGCTTGACCGCCCGCCCGCGGGCCTGATCCATCCAGCCCAGATAGCCGTCCCGGGTCTTGACCGCCTCCCATTCGAAGTAGCCATGGGGATTGCGCGCATCGCCCTGGCGCAAGTGGTCGGTCAGCGGCGCCAGGCCGCCACTGGCCAGGGCGCGCATCATCATCGAGGTGCCGGAACGCGGCAGCCCCGACACCACGGTCACGCGGCCACCATCGGCAGCGACACAGTCCGGCACGTTCATGCACTCATATTGCTTAAGCATCCCTGCTCCTTAGTCGTTCTGTTGCGGGCCCGGGTCCCGGGGCTCGCGCTGCACCAGCCCGAGCCGATGGCCGAAGGGATCCTCGATCACCGCCTTGTAGCTGCCCCAGAGGGTCGCCACCGGCGGCTCGATGATCCGCGCCGCCGCCGGCAGCCGGGCGATCAGTGCATCGAGCCCGGACACCAGCAAGTCATGCATCACCGCCGCCGATGGCCAGGGGCGCTCCGGGTCCTCGATCAGGCCGAAGCCGGCACCGCCCTGCTCGTCCACGTCCAGGCTGATCCAGCGGGTCGGGGCAAAGCGCCGGCTGACGCGGAACCCCAGGACCTCCACGTAGAAGGCTTCGGCGGCGGCCAGATCGGGCACCGCCAGGGTGGCGAAGCACAGGGTCGAGCCACTCAGCAGGGCAGGCATTGGCGCGCCTCCTCGGGCTGTGGCCGGGCACCGACCTGGAACTCGAAGGCGACCCGGTGGCGAATCAGCGCGCAGACCACCGAGGCCTCGATGCTCGCCGCCAACTGCGCCTGCAGCCGGGAGCGTTGCGCCGCCGGCCAGCCCTCGACCTGCAGGTCCAGCTCGATGTCCTGCAGGTGCACCGGGGTCGGCGCCACCTCGCACATGCCGCGGATGTCGACCATGGCGCGGATGTCCAGGCGCACCGCCCCGGGCAGTTGCTGGCGGCGGCTGAGCTGGGCCAGCACATCGGCGGCGATGGCCATCAACAGGTACTCCTGGGGGTTGGGGCCCCAGTCGATGCCCGCCAGTTGCTTGGGCTGGTCGATGGGAAAACTGCGCCGATCCTCGGGCGCCTGCCCGGCGAAGTCGGCGCGCAACTGGGTGCCGTAGAGCCACTGGCAATCCAGGCTCAGGGCCTGCCCCGGCGCCGCAGCGGCGGATGCCGGGGCACTGTCCAGTGGCGCAAAGCGCTGCCAGTCCTCTGGGCGCCCGGCATCCACCAGCCGCGCCGCCAGCCCCAGGGGCTGGACGAAGGTCTGATGGTTGGGGCTATGGGTCTTCACCGCCTCGATAACCTCCAGGGCCTCGCTGAGCTTCTTGTCGGTTCCCGAGCGGATCTCGTAGCGCACCTGGGGCGCGGCGGCGCCGGCCTCCTGCAGCTGCGCACGGGTGGTCATGGACAGGTGATCGACGGTGGTCCGGCGCGCGGAAAACCCTGAAACCGCCGACACCAGGAAGCACCCGGACAACGCCGCCAGGGCCAGTTCCTGGGGCCACGCCGGGTCCAGCAGGCCGTGGCACTGCAACGCCGGGCTCGGGCGGATCGGCACCTCGAAATGCCGCGGCGCGCGCAGCAGGCCGATGGTCGCCGGGGCGACCCCGGCGAGCATGCCGGCGGCAGGCGAATACTGGGCGTAGGCCCCATAGCGGAAGATCGCCTGGGCCGGCTCTTGCTGGATCTCGTGGACGATCTCGCTGAAACCCGAGATGTTCATGCCGTTTCTCATGGCTGCTCGCCTCCTTGGTAGACCTGCTGCAAGGCCTGTTCGAGGTCGGCGCACAGGTCGTCGGGATCCTCGATCCCCACCGACAGCCGCACCAGCCCGGGATTGAGGCCGATCTTGGTCTGCTGCTCGCGGGTCAAGCCGCTGTGGGAGGTGTTGAACGGCAGGCTCACCAGGGACTCCACGCCGCCCAGGCTGGTGGCGCAGGTGATCAGCCGCAGGTGCTCCAGCAGCGCCAGCGCCGCGGCGTCGCCGCCCTCCAGTTCAAAGCTGAGCATGCCGCAGGTGGCCTGGCCGGCGTACTGGTACAGATGGGGGTGGGCATAGTCCTGGGCGTACAGCGAATGCACCCGCTTGACCCGCGCGTGCCGTTCGAGAAAAGCCGTGACCTGCCGGGCGCCAGCAGCGTGGGCCTGCATACGCACCGCCAGGGTCTTCATGCCCCGCTCCAGGAGAAAGCACACGAAGGGGTCGAGGCTGCCGCCAAAGCGCAGCAGCTGGGCCCAGATCCGGTCCACCAGCTTGCGACTGCCCGCCACGGCGCCGCTGGTGGCGTCGCTGTGGCCGTTGAGGTACTTGGTGGCCGAGTGGATGACGATGTCCGCGCCCCATTCCAGGGGGCGGCAACTGATGGGGGACAGGAAAGTGTTGTCCACCACCAGCAGAATGTTCTGCTGTTTGCACAATGCGGCGATGGCGACCAGGTCGATGGCCTTCATTAGCGGGTTGGACAGCAGCTCGAAGAACATGATCTGGGTTTGCGGGCGGATGGCCCGGCGGATCTCGTCCAGGTCCAGCGGATCGACATAGCTCACCGAGCGCCCGGCCTGGCCGATATCGGCGTGCAGCAGGCTGTAGCTGCCGCCGTACAGGTCATAGGAAGAAATGATGTGGCCGTTGCGATTGGTCAGGGCGAACAGGGTCGAGGAGATCGCCGCCATGCCCGAGGACAGCACCAGGGCGCTCTGCGCGCCTTCCAGCGCGGCCACCTTCAACTGCACCGACCATTGCCCCGGGTTGCCGTAGCGGCTGTAGGTCGGGATGTCGCGGATATAGCCTTCCAGAAACGACTCGTAGGTGGTCTGGCTGAAGCGGAAGGTGGTGCTGGGAAATATCGGCGTGCCCACCGCCCCGGTCACCGGGTCCTCATAGGTGCCGGCGTGCACACAGAGTGTCGCCGCCGTCTCGCCCTGGTTCAGGCAACGATTGTTGGCCATCGCCGGACCGGCCAGGCGCTGGCGGTTCAACTGGTTGAGCCAGGGCAACTGGGCGTCGGTGCCGGGACGATTGGCAAACTCCGCCGCGGTCTTGTTTACGTCGTTCACACGCATTCCCTCGTCTTGCGAATCTTGCGGGTGATCCGGCGGATGCCGGATCACCCTGGTCGGTACGGGCCGAGAACAGCACGCCCGAGCTTGGCTAACGGGATCGGCCGCCAGCCAGGTCAGCCCACCCGGGCCTGGGTCTTGTCGGCGACGAAGGCCTCCAGGCGCTCCAGGGAATTGACCAGTTCGATGGACAGCTCGTTGTCCTCGATGGAGAAGCCGAATTCGGTTTCCACCTGGATCAGCAGTTGCAGGGCGTCGATCGAGTTCAGCCCGAGGCTGCCGATCAGGTCCCCTCCCGAGAGGTCTTCCCGGTTCAGTTCACGGCCCACGGTGCTGGAGAACACTTTGATCAAGCGGTCGGTGTCGGTCATTTTTCTAAACTCCTGGTGAATAACATCGTGCATTGGTAAATCGTCGATTCGCGGCGCCAGACTGGCTCGGCGACGAATCCATGGCGCGCCAGCGCCGTCACCACCTCGGCCTGCCGCGGGTACTGGCAGCCGCCATGGGTCAGCCAGTCCACACCGACGGCCGCCGAAGCCGTGTCGTTGAAAAAGATCTCGTCGATGATCAGCTGGCCATCGGGCCCCAGGCGTTCGAGCAAGGCCGGCAGGGCCTGGGCCACCCCGGGCTGATGCAGGGTGTTGTCGAGCACGATCACGTCGAACCCGCGCGCGTCCAGCTGCGCCAGGTCCTCGTGGCTGTGCACCGGGATATCCGCCGCCGGCGGGTTGAGCCCGCCCAGCTGCACGATCCGACTGGCCCGGCAATCCAGGCGCCGACGGCCCAGCAAGGCCTGGGTGTACACCGCGCCGGTGGCGCAGATGTCCAGCAGGGCAATGGCCCTGGGGGCCTTGAGCAGGGCCTTGCGCCAGGTCAGCTGGGCCGCCAGTTGCTTGTCTGCCCCGGCCACCGCGCGCTGGTAACGGCGCTGCAGTTGCGGGTGCTTGGGGGTCTGTTCGAAGGCGCGCCGGTCCAGGCCGTCGTGCAACACCGCCAGCAACGCGTCCAGGCGGTTCCAGTGGCGGCTGTTGAAGGACTCCAGGTCCAGCACCGCGGCCAGGTCCTCCAGGTCCTGCGGCGTCTCGGCCTCCGCGGCCTCGTGCAGCAGGCCGTTGGCCTGGGCCGTGTCGAAGGCCACCGCCAGGGTGTGGGCATGCAGGCCGGTGCGCTGGGCGATCTGATCGACGCTCAGGCCCTGGGCACTGAGCTGCAAGGCCCCGCTCTCCCACAGCGCCAGCAGCAACTGCGAACGCTTGTAGGCATGGGCGGCCTCCAGCAGCACCTGATTGTTCGCCGGACGATAGCGCCGGCTGAGCAGCGGCTTGCCGTTGCCGCTGCGGGCGATCAGCGGCGTGCGCTCGAAGCGGTCGGGAACCTTGGCCGGCGCCAGGTGGGCCTGGCAATGCTCGCGCAGCAGGCGCGGGTCCCACGGGCGTTGCGGGTTCCAGACCACGAAGGCAAAGACATGGTCGTTGCCCGCCTGGGCCGACTTGACCGCACGCACCGCGCAATCCTGCACATCCGGATGGCTGCCCAGCACCGACTCGATCTCGAACGGCGAGATCCAACGCTCGCCACGACGGATCGCCGTGCTTTCGCGGCCAACGATGCTGTAGCCGGCGGCGCTCTGTTCGGCGATGTCGCCGGTGTCATAGAGGCGCCCGTCTTCGAGTCGCACCTTGAGGGCGAAGGGCTGGCCCGGCGCGCCCGGCTGCAGCACCTCGATCCCCGGCATGGGAAAGCCGATGGACAGCGGCGGCAACGGCGCGACGCCAGCAAACACGGCACCGCTTTCGGTGCTGCCATAGTTGCGCGACAGGCCGATGCCGAAGGCCTGCTGGAACTGCTGGTCGAGCTGGCCGTCCACGGGGCCGGCGCCGGACATCACGCCCTTGAGCCCTTCGGGACGGGTTCCCGGTCCGCCGCGCTGGGCCAGCAGACCGGCCAGCAGTGGCGTTACCACGGCATGGCTGGCCCAGTGGCGCAACGCCTGCAACCCGGCCCCCAGCTCCGTGGGCTTGCAGACCCGCACCTGGCTCCCGGCCAGCAGCGCGCCCCATAACCAGCCCAGGGCATAGGCGTGATACACCGGAGCGATGAACAGCACCCGGTCCTCGGGGCCCAGTTGCAGCAGGCGGCAGTAGCGCAGGCCTTCGTCACGCCAGCTTTGCAGATCGCGAAAGATCAGCGACGGCTCGCCGGTGGTGCCCGAGGTCAGCAGATAGAGGCCACGCCGCTGCGGCAGCTGCGCCGGCTCGCCGCTGCCCGGCTCCAGGCGGGTCACCTGCAATTGCCCCTGGTCCAGCGCCAGGCAGTGGCTGATGGCGGCCTGGGCCGCGTAGCGCTGCAATTCCCCGGGCCGGGCATCGCTGGCCACCAGCAGCGGCGACAGGCCGTGCTGCAGCAGCATCAGCAGCAGAGCGACATGCTCCAGGGAACTGTCGAACACCAGCAACAGGCGCTGCGGGCCAGCGGCGGCCAGCACCGCCAGCGGCTCTGCCCAGCGCTCGCGCACGGCGGCAGGCAAGGCGGCCAGCACCGGGCCGGCGGTCACTTCGTTGAACCAGCGCTCGTCGTCAGGCCACTCATGCACCATGGCGATAGGCCTCCTTGGCGTGTTCGAGCAGGCTCCTGACCGCTGCCGGAGCGTAGGACGGCGCGCGGCACAGTTCGTCGAGGCTGATGGCGTCCTCGAAGTACAGGCTCAGGGTGTCCCAGGGGGTGAAGCAGCCCTTGCAGGCATCCAGGCGCGGCCGCTCGGCCAGCAGCAGTTGATAGAAAGGTGAACGGTTGACCGGGGCCAGGGCCTTGTTCCAGTCGTCCTCCAGCAGGTTGCCCATGTTGTGGAACCAGATGTTCGGGCACGGCGTGGCCACGCCGTCACTGAAGGTCGACAGCACCAGCCGCGGCAGGTGGCAGCGCCAGGTGCGCCGGCCCTGGTGATAGAAGGAACTGAGGCGGTCCAGGTAGGCCTTGGGCGGCAGGATCTGCGGGTAGCGCTCGCGCAGCTCGAACAGCTCATCGATCAGCGGATACTGCTCGGGCCGGACCTTGAAGCTGTCGCTGTCCGGGCCGCGCACGGGGAAGGGAAACAGCTGCGGCGGGTTGTCTTCGAACTGGGCGCACCATTCGACGAACTCCCGCAGGTAAGGCGCGCTGCGATCATTCAGCACGCCGTAGATTTCCAGCGGCAGGCCGGCCTCCAGGACCATGGCGATGCGTTCCATGATCATCTCGTGGATGCGCGGCGACAGGACCCGGTAGCTGTTGCCCTCATAGTGGCTGCTGTCCAGGGAAATCTGCACCACGACATTGCCCAGCTCGGCCAGGCGCCGCACTTTGTCCCGGGTCAGCGGCAGGCCGTTGGTCTGGACGATCAGCACCTCGTGCAGCGGCGCCATGCGCTCGATGAAGCTCATGATGCCCTTGATGATGAAGATCTCGCCGCCGGTGAGTTTCAGCAGCGGTGGCCTGAAGGTGCGGTTGACCCGTTCGACGATGGTCTGCAGGCGCTGACCCAGCTCGCTGTCTTCGCTGTAGACGTCATGCACTGGCGGTTGGAAGATCAACTTGCCCTCGTGGGACGACTTCATGTTGCTCTGCCCGGTCAGGCAGTAGGTGCAGCCCAGGTTGCAGGAGTCCTCGTTGATCACCAGGTCGTTGCCCAGCAAGCGGCTGTGGCCGAGGAAGTTCACCGGTTCGGCTTTGCTCATGGCTCAGGACTCCTTGCTGAACTGGATGTCACGCAAGCTCAGGCCCGCGCGGTGCAGCTGCATGCTGATGCCCAGCTGCACCTGGCGCAGCTCGCCGAGCTTGCCCCGGTAGAACTGCTCGACCTGGGGCCGCCGTTCGTGGGCATAGGCCTCGGTGAGGGTTCCCACTTCGGCCAGGTCGGTCATCTGGGAAATCAGCTCGTAGTTGAAGTCGCTCATCTGCCGGCGCAGGTCGGCGGCCTTGGCCTCCCCCGCCTGGAGGATCGCCAGGCCCCGGGGGTCATCCAGCACCGCCCGGCGCAGACGCGACATGAAGGTGTGCATGACGATGTCGTATGTCTCGAATTCGAACACCGCCGGTTCCTTTTCGATGACCATTTCCGAGGCGTACTTCTCGCCGTAGAGCAAGGCGCTGATGGACGACAGCTGGCGCACCCGCGGGTCTTCGAAGTCGTAGCTCAGGGCGTTGAGCGAGATGTCGAAGTCGTCATGCAGCTTGCCTTCGGCGCGCAGGGTCTCCACGGCTTCGGCACCGGGATAGAGCTCCAGGCGCACGGTGTAGCGGCGCAGGTTGTAGCCCATGTACTGGCGCAGGAAGAGGTTGTTGTCACGGATCTCCTGGAAGGTCGACCAGGGGTGGTAGGCGATGAAGCCGAAGGCCACGTAGATGCCGGCGCCGCGCACCAGTTCGATGGCGCGCTTGTTGTCCTCGACCGTGGATTTCTTCTTCCAGCGGTCCAGGCCGATCTGCGAACCCGACTCGATGCCGATCAGCACCTTTTCCAGGCCCGAGCGGTACAGCAGGTCCAGCAGCGGCTGGTCCTCGGCGTGCCAGTTCTTGGCCTGCATGCAGCAGTTGTAATAAATCTTCAGGCCGCGATCGAGTACGCCCTGGGCAATGTCGGCGATACGCTGCTTGGCGAACGGCGCGCCACCCGGGTCTTCGAAGGTGGAGTCGACGAAGTCGAAGGTGTTGAAGTTGTACTTGTGATACAGGCGCTCGATTTCGTCGACGATGTTGTCCGGGGTCCTGGCCCGCCACAGCTTGCCGGGGTTGATCTTGTTGCCGGCGTGGGGGGCGTTGCAGAAGGTGCAGCGAGCGGTGCAGCCGCGGGTGGTGGCCAGGCGCAGGTAAGGCAGCTTGCCATGGTTGAGTTCGAACTGATCCCGGGCCGGCTCGGGCAGCATGTCCAGTTCCGGCAGCGGTTTGCCGATGGGATTGTCGATGACGAACCCGCCCTCCTCGCGCCAGCTCAGGCTAGGCACCGAGGCGTAGTCGCCGTGATCCCAGAAGGCTTCCACGTAGCGCACCAGCGGCACATCGCCCTCGCCCCGCACCAGGGCGTCGAGGAAGCTCCAGTTGGGGTTGCTCAACAGCTTGGAGCCGAGGAAGGTGGCCAGCGGACCGCCGGCCAGAAAAGCCACCCGCGGCTCCAGCGCCGCGCGCAACGCCGCACCGAACGCGGTGGCGTGGCTGACGGTGACCGTGGTCAGGGAGAACCCGATCAGGTCGGGCTTGAAAGCCACCACCTCGGCGATGGCGATCTCGTCGCCGTGCTGGATCGACTTGACCTCGACCACCAGGCACTCGGCCCCCAGGTCCCGCAGGATCGACACCAGGTAACTGACGCCCAGGTGCTCGGAGCTCATCACCAGGTCGCCGTCGAGCAGCACCGGGAAGCACACCCGCATGGGCTGCGGCTTGCGGAAGTCGACACTGGAATGCAGTGGATTGGCCGCCGGCGCATCGAGCGACTCGGCCAGATTGGTCAGGGGAATCAGCCCTTCGGCGGCGTTGGTGAACGGCACGGTTTCCATTAAAAGTACCCAATTTGCTGTAATTGGCTGTCCATGAAGCGCTGCTCTTCTTCACTCATGCGGGGCCCGCCGCTGCCTTTGCGCCCGGGCTCGCGCCGTGGCTCCTGGGGCGGTTCCAGCAGCCAGTGGCCTTCGAGCCCTTCCGGCACCGGCAGCCCCAGGTGGGCGAGGATCGTCGGGTAGATGTCTTCGATCCGCGCTTGCAGCGCGGCGTCTTGCGCAAAGTTCGAACCGCGGATGAAGACGATGCCGTCGGGGCGATGCACCCCGCGCTGGGTCGGCGTGCTCCAGACTTGCCCGGTGAGGCTCGGGGTCGGCATGACGCTGAAGTCCCTGGGGATCAGCAGGTAGTCCGGGGCATCCGTCAGCCGCGCACCGGCATAGACCTGGTCGGCGCGGACCAGCCTGAACCAGGGCTGGCCCTGATCGTCGAGCACCTGGGCCAGGGCGCGCTTGAGGCGCTCTTCGGCGGCCGGCAACTGCTCGTCGGTCAGGCGGCCCTGGGCCTCGCGCCCCACCCGGTTGGCGTTAAGGCCGAAGCAGCCGGGAGTGGGCATGTAGAAGTCGGTGCGCGACCAGTCGATCAGCCGCCGGTAGCTGGCGGGGTCATCGAACCAGGAGCGTGCGCCCGGATCGTCGTGCGCCGTCTCGGCTCCGTCCTGCTGTCGTTCGAAACAGGTGGCCAGCAGGCCATGCTGCTGGAGGAATTCGTGCACGCTGAAGTCGGCCTCGCACAGGCCGAAGCCGTGATCGGAAGCCACCACCACCAGGGTCTGGTCGTCGGTCAGGGTCAGCAAGGTGCCCAGCGCCCGGTCGATGTCGACGTAGCACTGTTCCACCGCCGCGCTGGGGGCCTGGGCATCGCCCCAATAGTAATGACTGACCCGGTCGACTTCGGTAAAGACCACGAAGAGTGCATCGACCGGACGGTTCTTTTGCAGAAAACAGCAAGTTTCGGCGCGACCGTCGATAAACTTTCGCGCCTGTTCGCAATAATCTTCCTGGCCGCGATACATGGTGACCAGATCGGAATGATAGTGCAGCCCCGCCTGCATCAGTTCATGCATCAAGTTGCCGGGAGCGGTATATCTCAAAGTCTTGGCCAGGGGCCAGCTGATCATGTAGCCGCCCTGCAAGTCGGCCGGCGGGTGAGTCATGGGAATGTTATAAGCGCCGACTTTCAGGCCATGGCGCTGCAAGGTCAGCCAGCAGGGTTCGCGCCCGTAATCGGCGGCATTCATGGCGCGGAAACGATAGTCGGCGCTGTGGGTCGACCAGAACTGGTAAATCCCGTGCTCACCCGGTGAAACCCCGGTAAACATGGAGGCCCAGCCCGGTGCGGTATGGGGTGGAAAGGTCGATTGCAGTACCCCATGGGCGGCGCGCCGACGCAGCGCGCTGAAGTTGGGCAACAGGCCCCGCGCCATCAATTGCTGGAGCACGGCATGGGAGGCGCCATCGACACCGAAGACCAGCAACTTCAACTTTTGATCTTCCATGATCACTCACTCCCAAGAGATAAACATAATGAACAGCAGGTTACGAACAGGCACCGGCCGACCACTGGCCTATAACCACTTATAAAAACAATCAATCAAGGTTCTGCTCTTTCAAACTTGAAAAATGCAGTGCAACTTGCAAATGGACAGTTCATTCAATGGCAGCGGCACAACCAACCGACATGGCCTGGATGAACAAGCTCCCCTGTAACAAACATCAACTTGCAACAAACTTGCTCAGCGTATTCACCGGCTGTTCATCAGCCGCCGAACCTGCGAGCGTTTTGCCTGCCCCCGGGGTCTGCTCAGTGACTGTGCAGCCCCTGGCTGGCCAGCGCCGGCCGGGCCGCTCGACTGTCGCCGCCCAGCGCTCCGCGCTCGACGATCTTCATCGCTCGCACATCGCACTTGAGGTTGGCGCAGATATAGTCGAAGGCCTTGACCGGATCGCAGGTGGTTCCACAGGTGAAGATGTCGAGAAACAGCGCACCGTGCTCGGGATAGGTGTGAAAGGAAGCATGGGACTCCGCCAGCATCACCAGCACCGTCGCCCCCTGGGGCTCGAAGCGCTTGGTCATGGTGCCGCACACGGTGGCTCCCGCTTCGACGGATGCTGCGCACAGTAACCGGGTCAGGGCCTCTAGGTCGTTGAGCTTTTCGGGAGAGATCTGATAGAGCTCGCCCAGGGTGTGCCTTCCAAAAAAAGCATTGGCATCCGGGTTCATATGACATCCCTGTATCGACACAGGCGGGTAGCGATGGTCGGTGAATAAATGGCTGCTGGAGCCCCACTGCACTGCTTGCAGGGCTCCGATGATGGGGCAGCCAGCGCCCGCGGATCCACAGTTACGTTCGTGGGGTTATTTGAGTTTGTGAGCAAATTATTCAAATTGTTTCCGAGCCGTCTTGCACAGCTCATCGCCGGCGCCAGGCCGTTCGCCGGTCTTCTGCCCCACTGCTCCCCCCAGGGTTGATGCCGAATCGCCGCCAGGGCGCCCGGTGCCTGTTTGCCGTGAGCGGCGGCGCACAAGGCCGCCGCCGGAGCGGTTCATTGCACTGGCGGCGCCTGCAACGGAGCACGCCGTTGCGCCCAGAACGGGCGCTCGCGGTAACGCTCGGGCCGGGCGTAAGTGGCGGCCAGGTGCTGGCTATAGCGGGCCTGCACCTCGCGCATCTGCACAAAGTAGTGCTGGCCGGCGCGCGGGTCGCCGGCCAATTCCCCCTCGATCGCCGTGGCCGCACTTTCCGCCGAGGCCAGGGCATGGAACAGCCCCTGGGATGACAGCGGATCGAAAGCCAGCAGCGAATCGCCGACGGCGTAGAAGCCCGGTCCCGGCACCCCGTCGGCGGTATTCAAGAGCACGCTGCCGGCCGGTCGCACCCGGGTTGCCAGGGACGCAACAGCCTCGGGCAGCACCGGCGCCAACAGCGGCAGGCGCCTGGCGTGGCGCAGCAGCGCCGGCCCGTTGCGCAACGCTTGCAGGGCCGGATCCCGCCCATCCAGATGGTAGGCCAGCACCCGATCGCCCGAGGGCAGGCGCACGCTGTACCACCAACCGTCCACATCCGCGCAGGTCCGCGTGCAACGATCCTGGTCCTGTGCCAGCGCCGGAAGCCGGGCATGTACGCAGAGCAGGCGGTCCTGCGTCTGCTGGCGCAGGCCCAGAGCTCGACACAGGACCGCGCTGCGGCCCGTGGCGTCCACCAGGGCCCGGGCGCTGTAGCACTGCCCTGTGCGTTCATCTTGCACTTGCCAGCGCCCACCTTCGCGCCGCACCTGAACACCTCCGGCTACGGCCGAGAAGACCGCCCCCGCTGCGCCTGCGGCGTTGCGCAGCATCGCGTCGAACCGCACACGGTCCAGGTGCCAGCCAGGGCCGTTGGGGTCACGCAGGGCATCGAACCACACCGCTTGCGGGGTTTCCCACACTGAAACACTGGCACCGCGTGGTGCATGGCCGTCCGCCAGAAAACGCTCCAGCAGCCCCTGTCGGCGCAACAGCACCGCCGCCGCGCCGGGCAATGACTCGCCGATGCGCCAGGCCTGTGCAGCGGGCGAGGACTGGCTCGGCAGGCTGCGCTCCAGTACTCGCACGCGGTGCCTTGGCGCCAGCCTGTGGGCCAGCGCCGAGCCTGCTGGCCCGGCGCCGAACACGATGACATCGCAATGGCTCTCCAGCGCTGGCCGAGCCGTTGCGCTCACGGTTTCAACGTCCCGCTCATGAAGGCCCTGCGCATGCCGCTGTCGGTGAGTTTGCGCTCCTCGCGACTCAGGTCGTCACCGCCACGATCCTCGACCTGCATCACCGGCGGGAAGTCCGGATCGTCGGCGACGCCCTCGCGCACCTCGACGATCCCCTGCCGATCAAAGTGTTCCACCATCACCTGCAATTGGTGCTGGGCCCCGGCCCCCAGCGTGCGGTCCCACTCGGAACGCTGCCAAAAGGCCGCCAGGCGCTCTTCACGATCCAGCGTGGTATCCCTGACCTTGCGGTAGTTCTCCTCGCTCAAGACCTGATTAGGCACCCGGGCCGGCCAGAAGGTCGGCAAATAGGGATCGTATTGCTTGTCGTAGCCGGAGCGACAACTGGCGGTGTCGGTCTGCCAGGGAATCGCCATCCAGCGGGTGATCGCTCCAGGAAACTGGGCATACAAGGGGCCGTCATAGGACAGGGCCTCGGCCACGGTCAGCGTCTTGCCGTAGTCCGGCTCGGGATTGTCGGCGGCGCGGTGGCGCCAGCGATAAGGCTCCATGTACATCGATGCATGCCGTACCGGCCAGGTCATTTCGCAGCCGGGGTGGAAGGCATCGGCCAGGCAGAACTCCAGGGCGGCGCGGTCGAGCATCGCCGGTTGTGCCGTTACGGACACTTGATCGAGGCTGTGCACCGGCCCGTGGACAGAGCCGTAGTCGGCGTGGAAATCGCCCCTGGCCCACAGCTCCAGCATTCTCAGCTGGGTGGCGGTCAAGGCGTTCATCGCCCGTGGCGAGGCCGGCATGGGGACGTCCATCGCGTCGCCGTATACCCAAGGCCAGGGCTTGAGCGAAATATCCTGGTCCGCCGGATTGCGGAAAGCGTTGGCCACCGTGCGCCGCATTTCGGCATAGAGGCTGCCTGGCTGCGCGAGCTTGTGCAGGTAATCCGGGTCCAGGAAATGCTGCGCCATGCCATGGCCGAAACCGGCGGCGAAGCCGGCGTTCATCCACTGCAGGTCACACATGGCCTTGAGGATGGGCAAGATGTCATCTCGAAACGAAGGCCTGGTCGGGGTGGGCAGGAGTCCGGCCTGGATCGCCACGTCGGTCATCAACGCATACAGGGTCCGCACCGATTTCTGCTGCGGGCCGTAGTTGGGCGGCGCCACCACCACCCAGGCCGGAGCCACCTGCAACTCCCGCTCGCCGAGGCGGACCCGGGCGGTCACCGGACCGTCGCTGGTGTCGTCGTACCATCCGTCGTTGTTGGCGAAATCCGTAGGCGCCTGGCCGTCGCACGAGGCAGATTTCCCATGGCCGCCGAATACCCTCAAGCGCCCGCAACCATCGGTGCGCAACTCGCCCAGGGGGACCTCGATGCCAAAACAGGTGCCACCGTCAAATCGCAAGTGGGCGCCCTGGGCATTGGGGGCATCGACCCTGCGTATTCCGGGGAGTATCGCCAGGGTACTGCGCTCGCTCACCGCGGCATTGCGGCGCGTCGACGGCGGCGCCGTGAGCGCCTCGGGAATATCCATCGCCAGTTCAAAGCGATACCAGGCAGCCTTGCGGTTGGCCAGTTCCACCGACCAGCTGATCTGCACGCCCTCTTCCATCAGCAACTCGCGAACCACCTTGCCATGGGCGTCATAGCCGTAGAGGCGAAATTCCGCGACTTCGCGCTTCAAGGCTCCAGTGGCGTCCCGGTAGAACCCTGGCGGCTTCGGTGCCGGTTCCACGACCTGTGGCCCGATATAGAAGCCATCCTCTTGCATGGAGTTTCCGACCCGCGCGATCCCTATGGACGGGTGAATTTTTGCGTAGACGATGTCCGCATTTCCAAGCTTCTTGCTCATAGCTCTTCCCTTCCCGTGGAAAAACACAATCCGCTGTTCGTATCGGCCTAGCAGATCAAGCATAGCGAAGGACAAAATCCACGTTGCTCCTGCGGACAGAATCCGAGAAAACGCCGGGGAAGATCGCGACATTGACGACGCACAGGCCCGGCAGAGCCGCCGGGCGCATCAGCATGAGTGGTGATCGGGACTGGCCTCTCCCCCTGCCGCTCGGAGCAGCACGGGCAGGACCACGCCAGCACTTCCTCTGAGCATTATCTCGTCCGCGCCAACCAAGCCAACCTCTTCAAGGTTGACATGGATCACCGCGGCCCCGGCTGCGAGCGCCATTTCCGGAATGCCAGCTGCCGGCATGACTACGCCGGAAGTCCCCACTGAAATCAGCACATCACAATCTCTCACGAGCCGTACTGCGGACCGCCAGGCGTCCTCGGGCAGCTTCTCCCTGAACCAGACCAACCCCGGCCGAAGCCTTTCGTTGCAATGCTCACACCGAGGAGGCTCGATCCACTGTCCTTCCTCAGAAACCCTCAGTTGGTCAGGTGTTA
Organism: Pseudomonas sp. 3MA1; assembly: GCF_029237275.1. NCBI lineage: Bacteria > Pseudomonadati > Pseudomonadota > Gammaproteobacteria > Pseudomonadales > Pseudomonadaceae > Pseudomonas > Pseudomonas sp. 3MA1. The sequence goes on from NZ_JAACFX010000003.1 coordinate 298,048, forward strand.
ATTCGCCTGGCCGGTGACATGCAATGCATTTCGCCCCCATCAAGCTGCCGTGAACGTGAACCACGTCCAATGAACCTGCCCGCTCATGCAGGTCATCGATATTTTGGGTAATGACGGACACCTCCCAGCCGGCATGTTGAAACCGGGGAATGCACAGGTGGGCCGCGTTTGGCTTTGCCCCGCTGACCTGGTGCCGCCGCCACAAGTACCAGCCCCATACGAGAGCTGGGTTCTCCTCAAAGGCGTCCGCTGTTTCCAGGCGTTGAGGGTCGTGCTTGGCCCATAACCCGGTTAGTTTGTCGCGAAACGTCGGTATTCCGCTCTCGGCCGAGATGCCAGCGCCCGAGAAAAAAACGATTGTCTTGGACCTGCGTAGAACATCGGCAGCTCTTTGCATTTGGCTCACGAGATACTCCTTGGCTCTGCAGCGACGACTGCTCAGTAAACATGGGAAAGCCCCATGGTCCCAGCTTAGGCACTCACGGTTGATCGAGTTGTGGCGATCATTGACTTGGGATCGTGGAAAGGAACTATCGGATCTCGCTCGATTTGCCATCGAATCCGAAGTGAAGGTCTTCTTTGCTGATCCGCATAGTCCTTGGCAGCGCGGCACGAACAAGAAAAGTTACAGGCCTGTCTCGCTGAAGTGCCCAAGAGATCCAAGCGGTAGTCCATGGGTTTCTTTGGCAGTTTGAAATCGGGGAGATCAGCCCAGCGCCGGAAAACCTCGTCGGCCGCGACTTCACTCTCAACCAACGACGCAAGAATCAAACCCCGTTCATGCGTCGCTCGGATTCCAGGTCAGTGAATTCGGATTGTGGATAGCGCATTTCAAGCTTCAAAAGACACGAGCTGCAAAATTGCGGGCTGCTGGATTTCTTCGACGGCTACTCGCCCTGTTTTTCGACTGCGTCATTGGCCTTATAACGCTTGATACTGCGGGTCTTTTTCCGGTTGGCCGGAAACGCAACTACCGTAAGTGACGGATCGGGCACCAGCCTGATCAAGAAACGGCTTGGCGTAGTAGATCGGGATGACGTAAGAGACCAGCTGGCTGGATCTTTTATAGGCGACCGAGATTCCGATGACCGTGCCATTGCTGCCAAATACAGGGCCGCCACTGTGCCCCTCATTCAAGGCCAGGTTAGTTTGCCACCACGGTTTGTAGCCGCCATCGACCTCGGCCAATTCTGCCGTTTTCATACCGGAGGGGATTAGCGACAGCTCCCATCCGCCGTACCCCAGCGCCATCAATGGCGCCGCGACCGGCGTCGGTACTGCCGTACCGATCGCAACAGCCTGCCAGCCCTTGCCGTTGTCGCGCGGCGCCAGTTGCAGCAAGGCAATATCCCTGACCTTGTCACGCGCGACCACGGTGGCCGGGACGTTGCCAGCCCCGCGGCTGCCGACCTTGACTTGGATCGTTTCGGATTCGACCGTTACATTTCCCACCGGGCTGATTACGTGATTGTTGGTGATGACCAGTCCCGATTCGGACACGATGAAACCCGAACCACTGCTTTCACACTTGCCATCGCCATTGGTCAGAATGCAGGTGTAATCGATGCGCGTCATGGCTTCCTTATTGCGCTGGAACAGACAGCTGGCGTCCATGGCTTGCGCCATGCCCAGAGGCATGGCCGTCAACAGCAGCGCGGTCGCGAGCTGATTCATGCCGGTCATGCGTCGCCTCCTTCAGAGATTGAGGTTAAGCCGAGACAGAGGCTTATAGCCATCCCGCATCAGTTCAGCTTCGGTGTACGACCGGCGACAAACACCGCCGCAGGACTTTTTGGTGGTTGACTCGATGACGGTATGGAAGCGTCCGGTGGGACCGTCCGCGGTGCTTTCGAGCAGTCGAACATGAGATCCGGCCTTGTTCACGATGTCGCCGGGTTGCACCGCGTCCCAGCGCACCGCGGTACTGACTTTGGCATTCGGCAGGCTGCTTGTGGTGTAGTAGGCCCCTGTTTGCCAGGCATAGGAAACGAAGCCCGAACAGTCGAGCCCCGTCGCACCGGAATAAACGCAATCGGCATTGCGGCATGTGCAATCCGAACCCGCCAGCTTGCCGTCATCGAGGTGTTTGCGGAAAGTCTCGAGTGAGCTGGCATAACCGCCCCATCGGTAGGGAATCGCGGTGACTTCTTTCTCCAAGAACGCATCCAGCCGGCTTGGCCGGTGCCAGATATTGGCTGTGGGGTTACACAGGTTGGGAACCCCATCGCGGCTGTAGTTCCTGGCATGCATCATCCACTTGAGCTCCAGTGCCTCAAGCGCTTTTTTCAAAATGCTCTGGCGACTGACTTGCTGCAGAGCCACCAGGCCGACAGTGCTGGTTCCGTTCAACTGCTCCAGTTGCTTGAGGGTGTCTGTCTGCGAGGCAATCAGTTGAACATCGGAGGACCGGGCGATGGCCACCGGCTCGGCAGTGCCGACTTTGGAAAACTCCATGGGTTTAACTGTGACCAGTCCATCCTTGGCGAATAACAGGCTGACGACCACACCGCTGGTCAATCGCGCGAACGGGCGACGGATATTGCACGCATAGGCGTCGGGTGCCACGTACGCCTCGGTGGTGGGCGTGCCTTGGGCATCGGTGTTGATCAGACGCACAAAATTTTGTTCTTCTGGCGCTTTCACGGTCTCCTGCGTTGCAATCAGGGCGCCGTCAATGGCGCTCGCCCAGAGCATGCGTACATCGACCAGACGTCTCTGCGAGGCAATGCTCGTCTGCTTGAACCCAGTAGTGGATTGTGTGTTGTTCCCCACGGCGAGCGTGGGCTTTTCCAGTTTGAAATTGAAGGACGCCGCGGCCAGCAGGCCAGGGTCAGTAAGCTTGCCCAACCGTTTGCTGTCGATATCGACGGGCACTTGTTTGCCGGTGAGGTTCTCAAGCGTGAACCTGCTGTCCGAAAGCACCACGAAACGCGGTGTGCCCGATTCGGGGTCGTAGTCGGTGGACGTACGCGCAATGACCTTGGCCGCATCTGAAACCAGCACTACGTCGCCCAGCGCCCCAGCCACCAGATAGCCTGATGTTGTCGAGAGCAGATCGACGGGCTCAAGCAGGTCGGAGGGCAACTGGATTTCTGTGGCGGCTTTTTCACCGACAACCAGAATCTTATGGTTGACGCTGTCCAGAATGGCCAACTGGCCATCGGGGCCAGAAGCGATCGTGGTCGGCCCCCTGCATTCTTCATTGGGAATGCGCTCGACACCGACCTGGCCGACGCCATTGCCTATCGGCAAGTCAAGCGAACCGGTGATTTGAGCCTGAGCGGCAATGGAGGGAATAAGGGTTGTCAGCAATACAAACCCGCAGTAAAACCTGGCGCGCATATGAACCTCCCACTGGAGATAGCGTAGGTGCCATTTACTGCTGGCATCGAGTACTGTCAGTACGCTAGCAGTGGTCCGGTTTTTCTCAAGGTACGTTCACTAAAAAAGCCCACGACATGCCGAACGGTGTTCAACCGTCTGTGTGCGGCCACGATCAATCACGGTGCTGCTAGTGCAATAAGAAGCAGACCCTATAAAGGTCTTCTGTCCACGGCGCCCTCTCATCATCAAGCAGCGCACTGGCGACTATTCCATTCGACGGCTTTGCCTGACGCTGAAAGTCCACCCCTGTGGTTATGACGCCTGGTTGTCTGAGCCGCAATCTGCAGGCGCTAAAGACAACCAGCGATTGCTGGGTTTGATCAAGCACTCATGGCTAGAGAACGGCAGAGTTTATGGCTATCGCAAAATCCACGACGACCTACTCGAGGTCGGTGAAAATTGTGGTCGGCATCGTGTGGCGAGATTGATGCGCCTTGAAGGTCTGCGCTCTCAGACGGGATATCGACGACGCCCTGGAAAGTACGGAGGAAAACCATCTGCGTCGCCGAGGGAGTCATCATTGCCGGCAATTTTGGCTTGCCGAACGATGGAATCCGATAGTGCCATAGCGAGCTCCTGATCAGAGTCAGGACCAAATGCTCATCTCGCTATCCAAGCGGCTCCAGCAACAAACCGATTCAGTGCGCGTCCGAATTCAAGACTCTCATTCGGGACTCAATTTAGGACTTAAAAACACTGGATGATGCTGGACTTCAGTTGAAACCGCAGAAACGCAAAAAGGACCCGAAGGTCCTTTTTGCGATCGCTGCAGAATTCGTGGAACTCTACAGCGCTATGTTTGGAGCGGGAAACGAGACTCGAACTCGCGACCCCGACCTTGGCAAGGTCGTGCTCTACCAACTGAGCTATTCCCGCAACGTCTTGGTGTTGCGCATTCTATAGAAATCCGAATGCGCGTCAAGCCTTTGATTCAAAAAAACTTATTTTTTCTCGTTGTCCGTTTTCAGGTGCGGCCAGGCGGCCCGCAGATACTGCAGCATGGACCACAAGGTCAGGCCCGCTGCCGCCAACAGCAAGGCGTAACCCACCAGCACCCAGAAACTGAAGTCCGAGGGATTGGCCAGCAAAATCACCAGCGCCAGCATCTGCGCCGCGGTTTTCCATTTGCCCATGTTCGAAACCGCCACCTGCGCGCGGGCGCCGAGCTCGGCCATCCACTCGCGCAGCGCCGAGATGACGATTTCACGACCGATGATCACCGCCGCGGGCAAGGTCAGCCACAGGTTGTGATGCTCTTGCACCAGCAGCACCAGGGCCACCGCCACCATCAGCTTGTCGGCCACAGGGTCAAGGAACGCGCCAAACGGCGTGCTCTGCTGCAGGCGTCGCGCCAGGTACCCGTCCAGCCAGTCCGTGGCGGCCGCGAAGGCAAACACTGAACTGGCTGCCATGTAGCTCCAGCTATAGGGCAAATAGAACAGCAATATGAAAATCGGGATGAGCAGGACGCGTAGAACGGTGATCAGATTCGGGATATTCATCGGCACAACTGGCTACGAGGTGATTGGGCATTCTACTCGCTGTGCAGGTTTGCATAAATCAACTCTGCGAGCTTTTTACTGATTCCCGGTGCCTTGGCAATCTCGTCGATGCTGGCACGGGACAGTTCCTGCAATCCACCAAAATGTTTAAGGAGATCACGTCGACGCTTCGGCCCGACGCCCGCCACCCCTTCCAGGGTCGAGGTGCGCCGGGTCTTGCCGCGTCGGGCACGGTGACCGGTGATCGCGAAGCGGTGAGCTTCATCGCGGATTTGCTGGATCAGATGCAGGGCCGGGGAATCGCCCTTGAGGGTGAACTCGTGGGCCGCATCATTGAGGTACAAGGTTTCGAAACCGGCCTTGCGCGTGGTGCCCTTGGCGACGCCAAGAAGGATCAGGTCCGGCACCGCCAGTTCGTTGAGCACGTCACGGGCCATGGACAACTGGCCCTTGCCGCCATCCACCAGGAGGATATCCGGCAGCTTGCCCTCGCCTTCCTTGAGCTTGCTGAAGCGTCGGGTCAGGGCCTGATGCATGGCCGCGTAGTCATCGCCAGCCGTGACGCCTTCGATGTTGTAGCGCCGGTAATCGGATTTCAGCGGTCCTTCCGGGCCGAACACCACGCAGGAGGCCACGGTGGCCTCGCCGCTTGAGTGACTGATGTCGTAGCACTCCAGGCGCTGCGGTGGCTCGTCCAGGTTCAGCACTTCGGCCAGGGCTTCGAATCGCGCCGCGACATGCTGACGGTTGGCCAGGCGGGCACTGAGGGCCTGTTCGGCATTGGTCACCGCCAGTTGCTGCCAGCGCGCCCGGGTGCCGCGGACCCGGTGACTGATGGTCAGCTCGCGACCGCGCAATTCATCGATGGCGGCGATCAGGCTCGGGAAGTCTTCATGCACCACGTTGACGATCAGCTCGGAGGGCAGGTCGCGCTCCGGGCTGCTGACAAAATACTGGCCGAGGAAGGCCGACATGACTTGCGCCACGTCTTCCTCGATACCCACCTGGGGGAAGAAGTTCTTGCTGCCCAGCACCCGCCCGCCCCGCACGCTGATCAGGTGCACACAGGCGCCGCCCGGGTTGACGAACGCGGCCACCACATCCACATCGCCGGTGCCGCCTTCCATGCTCTGCTGGTCCTGGACCCGGCGCAACAGGGAGATCTGGTCCCGCAGTTCGGCGGCCTTTTCAAAATCCAGGGTGCCGGCGGCCGCTTCCATGGCGCTGGAGAGTTCATCGGTCAGGGCATTGCTGCGCCCTTCCAGGAACATCACCGAGTGGCGCACATCCTCGGCATACACTTCAGGCTCCACGAGGCCGACACAAGGCCCCTTGCAGCGCTTGATCTGGTACTGCAGGCAAGGCCGCGTGCGGTTCTTGTAGTAGCTGTCCTCGCACTGGCGAACCATGAAGGTCTTCTGCAACAGGCTGAGGCTTTCGCGGATGGCGCCGGCGCTGGGGTAAGGCCCGAAGTACTTGCCCTTCTGCTTCTTCGCCCCACGATGGATGCTGAATCGCGGAAAATCACCGTCCGAAAGGAACACATAGGGATAGGACTTATCGTCGCGCAGCAGAATGTTGTAGGGCGGCCGCCATTCCTTGATCAGCGTCTGCTCCAGCAGCAGCGCTTCAGTCTCGTTGGCGGTGATGGTGGTTTCGATCTGGGCGATACGCGCCACCAGGGCGGCGGTCTTCGGTGCCTGGCCGGTCTTGCGGAAGTAGCTGGACAGGCGGTTTTTCAGGTTCTTGGCTTTACCGACGTACAGCAAGCGTGCATCGCTGTCGAACATGCGATACACGCCAGGACGGCCACTGCAGGTAGAAAGAAAAGCGCTGGGATCAAACAGGTCGGTCATTTCAGAGGCTGGCATCGACCATGCCATGACGAACCGCCAGCAACGTCAGCTCGACATCGCTGCTGATCGAGAGCTTCTCGAAAATTCGATAGCGATAGGTGTTCACGGTTTTCGGCGACAGACACAGCTTGTCGGAGATGATCTGCACTTTCTGGCAGCCGACAATCATCAACGCAATCTGAATCTCACGCTCGGACAGAGCGTCGAACGGCGAGTCGCTGGAAGGTTGAAACGATTTGAAGACCAGTTGCTGGGCAATCTGCGGGCTGATGTAACGCTGACCGGCAAATACCAGGCGAATCGCCTGGACCATTTCGTTGAGGCCCGCGCCCTTGGTGAGGTAGCCCGCTGCGCCGGCTTGCAGCAAGCGAGTCGGAAACGGGTCTTCCTCGCAGACCGTCACCGCCACGACCTTGATGTCCGGATGGCTGCGCAGCAGTTTGCGCGTGGCTTCAAGACCTCCGATCCCGGGCATCTTGACGTCCATCAGGACGACATCGGGCTTCAGCTCCCGCGCCTTGAGCAGGGATTCTTCCCCTGACTCCGCCTGCCCGACTACTTGCAGGCCATCGATGTCAGCCAACATTCGTGTAATGCCCGTACGAACGAGATCATGGTCATCGACTACTAGCACCCTAATCAAGCAGACACCTCGCGATTTGGTCTTTAAAGGTTGCCGGACACCTTAGCAAAAAAGCGCCGTACAAACCTAATCACAAGCGCTATATAAAATTCATCAGCGAGCGATAAAGCGCCGCCGCCTGCCACACAGCACACGGCGTTGCGGCTCAAGGCCCCGGCCGCCCGGGGTCATCTACCCAAGTCGGGGGCCTGCGACAGTTGGACGCTCCATACGCCAGAAACATTCCTCCTCCCCCACCACCGTCAATCCCATCCGTTCATACAGACGCTGCGCCGGGTTGCCTTTGAACACGGTCAGGCGCAACAGACCAAGGTGCTCCTGGCGCGCCGTTTCCAGCAGCCGCGCCAGGGTCCAGGCGCCAGCCCCGCGCCCGCGCCAGGCCTGCAGCACGTGCAATTCACGAATATAAAGGGCCCGCAGGTCCCGACTCAGGCTGACATAACCCAGCACCTCGCCTGCCTGGCAGATCAGCAGGTTCTCGCGACCGGCCCAGGCCACATCGAACGCCTCATCGAGCCACAGCAGGTCATTACGAATGTAATAGCCGAGCATGGTCGAGCGGGTCAGGTCCCGGGCGAAGGTCAGGTCGGCCGCTGACGCCGGACGCAATTGCAGTGCATTCATCAGCCGGCCACCGGCAAAACCTGGGCCTGCCATTGCCCGGCAACGCAGCGGGCAATCAGCAGCGCTTCGCCAACCCCCTCCACGGCGCCCAGCAACTGGCCGTCACGGCCCCAGATCGCGCTACGCCCGGCACAGGCCCAGCCTCCGCTGGGACCGCCATGATTGGCCATCAGCAGCACAATGCCGTAGTCCCGGGCATAGCCTTGCAACAAGGCGCTGTCGGCGGCATAACCGCCCTCGCTGATCAGCACCCCGGCGGCATAGATGCCGGCACCGGTAGCCACCGCGGCCTGCACATGACTGGCCTGACAAAAATCCGCACACACCGCCAGAGCCAGCTTTTCCTCCCCCAGTTGCAGCGGCGCCCCGCCGCTGCCCGGGGCAAAAAAGCGCTCCTCCCCGGCATGCAGATGCTGCTTGCTGTACAGCGCCAACGAGCCATCGGCGGCCAATACCAGCGCCCCGATCAGCACCGGCCCGTCCTCGACCAGGCGAATCGGCAAGCCCACCACCGCCGTCAGCTGCAGCTCCCGGGCCAGATCCCGCAACGGCTGCAGTTGCGGGGCATCCGGGGCCAGCGCCAGTTGCGCGGCCAACTGTGGCTCATAACCGGTCAGGGACAGCTCGGGAAACACCAGAACCTGCACTCCCTGCTGCGCCGCCAGCCGCATCAGATGCTGATGCCGGGCCAGATTCCCCAGCCAGTCACCAGCAATGGACACCGATTGGGCGGCAGCGAGGGTCAGCACGGTCATGGAGATTCCTGGGCGGGGCAACGAGGGGGAGCGGCGAGTGTGGCATAAATCCTGGCTGGGCTTAATCCATCGCCCGAGACAACAGCGTCCATAGAAATTACTGATTGAATCGCGGCCCTGGCCTCTAGTAAGCTCGCCCCACTTCACGGAGAAACCCCATGCTGTCCCAGACCCTTTTCCTGCATCGCCACACCGCCAGCGCACTGCGTTCGGTTGCGGCGGCCTGGGTCAACGGCACCCTGGCTCCGGTCAACTTTTATTTTGGGTATTGGTTTAGCCACTGGCGCGCCTGATACCCAACCGGCGCCCACTTTAACGGGTCGCCTACCAGAGAAATCTCAACCCCCGGTCGGCCTCCCGACCGGGGGTTTTGTTTTTTCAGGCTCGACGTTTTTAACCACGACTTTTACGCAACACACCGAACTTACCGAGGATTGCCCCATGAACTACGCCACCTATTACCGCTACGACATGTTTTCCGCCTGGCGATTTAGCAGCCTCCGCTCGGGACAGCCTGCCGCCTCCGATCGGTCACCTACCGGTGGCAATTGCACACTGATGGCCAGTACGGCCAATTGTCGAACACCCCAGTAGGGCCGCGCGCGGGGCATATCCCGCCGCCCGCCCAGGAAGACCGCACATGAACTCGTCCGTATCCGCTCTGCCCCTGTCCGCCCAAGTCAGCGCCAATGAACCCCTGACCCGGCGCCTGCCCAGCTCCCTGGAGCTCAAGCAGCAACTGCCGTTGTCCCAGGCCTTGAGCCAGCAAGTTGCCAACCACCGCCTGGCGGTGCGCGCCATTCTCGAAGGTCGCGACCCACGCCTGCTGGTGGTCGTCGGTCCCTGCTCCATCCACGACCCGCAATCGGCCCTGGAATACGCCGCTAACCTGGCCCGCCTGGCCGAAGAGGTCAGCGAGCAGATGCTCCTGGTGATGCGCGCCTACGTGGAAAAGCCCCGCACCACCGTCGGCTGGAAAGGCCTGGCCTACGACCCGGACCTGGACGGCAGCGACGACATGGCCGGTGGCCTGACCCTGTCCCGGGAACTGATGCGCGAAATGCTGCGCCTGGGCCTGCCGATCGCCACCGAACTGCTGCAGCCCATGGCCGCCGGCTACTTCGACGACCTGCTGAGCTGGGTCGCGATTGGCGCCCGCACCACCGAATCGCAGATCCACCGCGAAATGGCCAGCGGTCTGGAAATGCCCGTGGGCTTCAAGAACGGCACCGACGGCGGCGTGGCCATCGCTTGTGACGCCATGCGTTCGGCGGCGCACCCGCACCGTCACTTCGGCGTCGACAGCCAGGGCCACCCGGCGATCATCCAGACCTCGGGCAACCCCGACACTCATCTGGTGCTGCGCGGCGGCCACAGCGGCCCGAACTACGATCGCCAGAGCGTGGCCCAGGTCCAGCGCGACCTGCACAAGCTGAAGATCCCGGCGCGGATCATGGTCGATTGCAGCCACGCCAACAGCGGCAAGGACCCATTGCGCCAGCCGGCAGTGTTCAACGAGGTACTGGAGCAACGCCTGCAAGGCGATCGCTCGTTGATGGGCGTGATGCTGGAAAGCCACCTGTTCGAAGGCTGCCAGCCCTTGAGCGGCCAGCTGCGCTACGGCGTCTCGGTGACCGACGGCTGCCTGGGCTGGGCCGCCACCGAGCAATTGCTGCGCACTGCCGCGCAACAACTGCAGCAGGCAGACAAGGTCGCTGCCGTCCCCGCCTGAGCAGCGCCCCACACCCGCCGCCCGCGCAAGCGCCGGGCGGCAACGCTTTGCAGGAACTTTGACAAGAAATAGCCACCTGAATCCGGTAGGCTCTCAACTTTCTTGAAAGGAGCAACATCCATGGCCAAAGCCACTGCCCGTCACATCCTGGTTGCCAGCGAAGCCAAGTGCAACGAACTCAAAGCCGAGATCGAAGCCGGCGCCGACTTCGCCGAAGTCGCGAAAAAGAACTCCACCTGCCCATCCAGCCGCGACGGCGGCAACCTGGGCTCCTTCGGCCCGGGCCAGATGGTCAAGGAATTCGACACCGTGGTGTTCAGCGCTCCGGTCAACGTCGTGCAAGGCCCGGTGAAGACCCAGTTCGGCTACCACCTGCTGGAAGTCACCAGCCGCCAGGACTGATCCCCTCGCGCTTGCGTCTGCTCAACGGCCCGCCTCCTGGTGGGCCGTTGCGCTTGTAAAAGCGGCTGGCCAGTCACAGGCCGCTAGCGTACAAATCGTGGTCATCGATCACCCGGCTCGTAAGGCTGACAATGCGACTGCTTTTCCCCACCGTACTGTTTACCGCCCTGTTGCTCGGCGCCGCGGGCGCCCAGGCAGCAGCGCAACACGCCATGACCGTCTACGGCGAACCGGCCAAGTACCCCCAGGGCTTCAGCCACTTCGACTACGTCAATCCCCAGGCCCCCAAGGGCGGCACCCTGCGCCGCTCGGCCATCGAGATCGGCCGTTTCGACCATGTGCTGCCTTATATAGACAAGGGCATCGGCGTGTCACAGCTCGACGGCCTGGTCTATTCGCCCCTGGCCCTGCGCTCCCTGGACGAGCCCTACACCGTCTACGGCCTGGTGGCCGAAAAGATGGAGCGCGCCGAAGACGGCCTGTGGCTGCGCTTCTACCTCAACCCCAAGGCACGCTTCGCCGATAACACGCCGATCACCGCCGAAGACGTGCGCTACAGCTACGACCTGCTGATGACCCAGGGCAGCATGCGCTACCGCACCCAGTTCGAGGACGTCAAAGGCGTCACCGTGGAATCGCCGCGGGTGGTGCGCTTCGACTTCAAGAGCAACGAAAACCGCACCCTGCCCCTGGATATCGCGACCCTGCCGGTGTTCCCCGAACACTGGTGGAAGAGTCGCGACTTCGCCAATGGCGGCGGCTATGAAGCGCCCCTGGGCAGCGGCCCTTACCGGGTGACCAAGGTCGACTCGGGCAACAGCATCACCTTCGCCCGCAACCCCGACTGGTGGGGCAAGGACCTGCCGGTGAGCCGCGGCCTGTACAACTTCGATCATTTCAGCGTCGAGTACTTCGGCGACATCGACGTCGCCCGCCAGGTGCTGCGCGGCGGCGCCTACGACTACAACCGGGAATTCTCCGCCACCGGCTATTCCATCGGCTACGACAGCCCGGCCCTGAGCGACGGCCGCCTGCAAAAGGCCCACCTGGCCCAGTCGGCGCCGCAACCGGCCCAGGGCTACGTGTTCAACCTCGACCGGCCGATATTCCAGGACCGCCGGGTGCGCCAGGCCCTGGCCATGCTCTGGGATTTCGAGTGGAGCAACCGGCAGATGATGCGCAACCTGTACATCCGCCAGCAGAGCTTCTTCTCCAACACCCCGCTGGCGGCCCGCAGCCTGCCGGACGCCGAGGAGCTGAAGATCCTCGAACCGCTGCGCGGGCAGATCCCCGACGAAGTCTTCACCCAGGTCTTCGAAGCACCGAAAACCGACGGCAGCGGCGTGATCCGCGACAAGCAACTGCAAGCCCTGGCCCTGCTGGAACAGGCAGGCTGGAAAGCCGAGGGCGACAAGCTGGTGAATGCCGAAGGCGAGCCCTTGAGCTTTACCTTCCTCATCACCCAAGGCTCCATCGAACGCCTGCTGCTGCCCTACAAGCGCAACCTGGCGCAGATCGGCATCAGCCTGAACATCCGCCGCATCGACCCCTCGCAATACGTCAACCGCCTGATGGCCCGGGACTACGACATGATCGTCACCGGCTACCCGGTGACCACCTCGCCAGGCATGGAGCTGTACAACTACTTCGGCTCGGCGGCGGCCAACGATCCGGGCTCCAACAACTACATGGTGCTGAAGAACCCGGCGGTGGACAGCCTGCTCCGCGGCCTGGTGAAGGCCACCAGCCAGCCGGAAATGCTGCGCTACGCCCACGCCCTGGACCGGGTACTGCAGTGGAACTACTACTGGATCGCCAACTACTACCCGCCCGGCACCTCCACGGTGTGGTGGAACCGCTTCGGCATGCCCAAGGTGCCGGCAAGCAACGACGAAGCCATCGAAAGCTGGTGGGAAGTCAGCAGCACCGCGCTGACCAATGAACAGATGGCCGCCGAGCGGATCCGCCGCGGCCAACCCGGAGGGCGCCACTGATGCCGGCCTACATTCTGCGGCGCCTGCTGCTGATCATCCCGACCCTGCTGATCATCCTCCTGGTGAACTTCGTCATCGTCCAGGCCGCCCCCGGCGGCCCGGTGGAACAGGCCATCGCCCGCCTGCAAGGGATTGGCGGCGGTGCGGTCGGCGGCTCCGCCGATGCCATGAGCAGCAGCGGCTCGCGGGCCAGCCGCGGCCTGGACCCCAAACTGATCCAGGACATCGAGAAACAGTACGGCTTCGACAAGCCGGCCCATGAACGCCTGTGGCTGATGCTCAAAAGCTACGCCCGGCTGGACTTCGGCAAGAGCTTCTTCCGTGGCGCCACGGTCACCGACCTGATCCTGGAGAAGATGCCGGTGACCATCTCCCTCGGCCTGTGGGCGACCCTGATCACCTACCTGGTGTCGATCCCCCTGGGGATTCGCAAGGCGGTGCACCACGGCAGCCATTTCGACATCTGGAGCAGCACCGCGATCATCATCGGCTACGCCATGCCGGCCTTTCTGTTCGCCATGTTCCTGATCGTGCTGTTCGCCGGCGGCACCTCGCTGAACTGGTTCCCGGTGCGCGGGCTGGTGTCGGACAACTTCGAGCAACTGAGCACCCTGGGTAAGGTCGCCGACTATTTCTGGCACCTGGTGCTGCCGGTCAGCTCCCTGGTGATCGGCGGCTTCGCCACCCTGACCATCCTCACCAAGAACTCCTTCCTCAACGAGGTCACCCGCCAGTACGTGGTCACCGCCCGGGCCAAGGGCCTGAGCGAACGCCGCGTGCTCTATGGCCACGTGTTCCGCAACGCCATGCTGCTGGTGGTGTCGGGCATTCCCCAGGCCTTTATCAGCGTGTTCTTCGCCGGTTCCTTGCTGATCGAGGTGATCTTCTCCCTCGACGGCCTGGGGCGCATGAGCTACGAGGCCGCGGTATCCCGGGACTACCCGGTGGTGTTCGGCTCGCTGTTCATCTTCACCCTGTTCGGCCTGTTGATAAAACTCATCGGCGACCTGTGCTACACCCTGGTCGACCCGCGCATCGACTTCGCCGCGAGGAACGCCTGATGCTCAAGCTTTCTCCCGTGGCCCGCCGACGCCTGGACCGCTTCAAGCAAAACCGCCGTGGCTGGTGGTCGTTGTGGCTGTTCATCGGCCTGTTCATCCTGACCCTGGGCGGCGAGCTGATCGCCAACGACAAGCCGCTGGTGGTCAGCTACCAGGGCTCTTTGTACTTCCCGGTGTTCAAGCGCTACACCGAGCAGGAATTCGGCGGCCAGCTGCCGTTCCAGGCCGACTACCGCAGCGACTACGTGCAGCAACTGATCCGTAAGGACGGCGGCTGGCTGCTGTTCCCGCCGATCCCCTTCAGCGAAGACACGCCCAACTACGACCTGACCCAGCCGGCCCCCAGCCCGCCAAGCCAGGTCAACTGGCTGGGCACCGACGACCAGGCCCGGGACGTGGCCGCACGGGTGATCTACGGCGCCCGGGTGTCGATCCTGTTCGCCCTGGCCCTGACCGCCATCAGCGCCCTGATCGGCATCGCCGCCGGCGCCCTGCAGGGCTACTACGGCGGCTGGGTCGACCTCTTGGGCCAGCGCCTGCTGGAAGTCTGGTCCGGGCTGCCGGTGCTCTACCTGCTGATCATTCTCTCGGGCTTTGTCGAGCCGAACTTCTGGTGGCTGCTGGGGATCATGGCGCTGTTCTCCTGGCTGGCCCTGGTGGACGTGGTGCGCGCCGAGTTCCTCCGTGGACGCAACCTGGAATACGTCAAGGCCGCCCGGGCCCTGGGCCTGAGCGACCGCAAGGTGATCCTGCGGCACATCCTGCCCAATGCCATGAACGCCACCCTGAGCTACCTGCCGTTCATCCTCACCGGCGCCATCTCGACCCTCACCGCCCTGGACTTCCTCGGCTTCGGCATGCCCGCCGGCAGCGCTTCCCTGGGCGAGTTGATCGGCCAGGGCAAGCAGAATCTGCAAGCGCCGTGGCTGGGGCTGACGGCGTTTTTCACCCTGGCGCTGATCCTTTCGCTGCTGGTGTTTATCGGCGAGGCGCTGCGCGATGCCTTTGATCCACGATCTTGAAGCGGACTGTAGAAATGACTGACAACCTCATCGAAATCCGCCAGCTAAACGTCGCCTTCGGCGCCCAAACCGTGGTCCGCGACCTGAGCCTGGACATCCGCCCCGGCGAATGCCTGGCCCTGGTGGGCGAGTCCGGCTCGGGCAAATCGGTGACCGCCCACTCGATCCTGCAACTGCTGCCACAGACCGGCTGCAGCAGCTCCGGCAGCGTGCGCTACCGCGGCCAGGAACTGATGGGCTGCGATCCGGCGACCCTGCAAAAACTGCGCGGCAACCGCATCGCCATGATCTTCCAGGAGCCCATGACCTCCCTCAACCCGCTGCACAGCGTGGAGAAGCAGATCGGCGAAACCCTGCTCCTGCACCGGGGACTGGGGGGCAAGGAAGCCCAGGCGCGGATCCTCGAACTGCTGGAACTGGTGGGCATCCAGAAACCCCGAGAGCGACTCAAGGCCTACCCGCACCAACTCTCCGGCGGCCAGCGCCAGCGGGTGATGATCGCCATGGCCCTGGCCTGCGAGCCGGAGCTGCTGATCGCCGACGAACCCACCACCGCCCTGGACGTGACCGTGCAGCGCAAGATCCTGCTGCTGCTCAAATCCCTGCAACAGCGCCTGGGCATGTCCCTGCTGCTGATCAGCCACGACCTCAACCTGGTGCGGCGCATCGCCCAGCGGGTGTGCGTGATGAAGGCCGGGGAAATCGTCGAGCAGGCCGACTGCGACACCCTGTTCAACGCCCCGCAACATCCCTACAGCTGCGAACTGCTGCACGCCGAGCCCGAAGGCCGGCCACTGTGCCGCGACAGCCGGGAAACCGTGCTGGAGGTGAACCATCTCAGCGTCGATTTCCAGATAGCCGGCGGTCTGTTCCGGCGCAAGCAATACCTGCGCGCGGTGGACGACATCAGCCTGTGCGTGGAGCAAGGCAAGACCCTGGGCATCGTCGGCGAGTCCGGCTCGGGCAAGTCCACCCTGGGCCAGGCGATCCTGCGCCTGCTGGATTCCCAAGGCAGCATCCGCTTCCAGGGCCAGGCCCTGGACGGCCTCAACCAGAAGCAACTGCGGCCCTGGCGCAAGCAGATGCAGGTGGTGTTCCAGGACCCCTTCGGCAGCCTCAGCCCACGCATGTCGGTGGCACAGATCATCAGCGAAGGCCTGGAAGTGCACAGCCAGTACGACGCCCACCAATGCGACGAACACGTGATCCGCGCCCTGGAAGAAGTCGGCCTCGACCCCGACAGCCGCCACCGTTACCCCCACGAGTTTTCCGGCGGCCAGCGCCAGCGCATCGCCATTGCCCGGGCCCTGGTGCTGAAACCGGCGCTGATCCTGCTGGACGAGCCGACTTCGGCACTGGACCGCACCGTGCAAAAACAAGTGGTGGCCCTGCTGCGCCAGTTGCAGGAAAAGTACGGCCTGACCTACCTGTTCATCAGCCATGACCTGGCGGTGATACGGGCCCTGGCCCACGACATGATCGTGATCAAGGACGGCCAGGTGGTGGAGCGCGGCGCCAGCCACGAAGTGTTCGCCAACCCGCAACACCCCTACACCCAGGAACTGCTGGCCGCCGCCCACCCCGGTTGACCTGTCGCCGCCGCCCTTTTTCGCAGCCTCGCCAAGGCTCGACAGCAGCCAGTTCCGCGACCTTCTGTAACCGCTGCCGCAGGCTGCGAACGGCTGCGCAGCAGGCGCCGCCCTTGAGGCCGCCGAAGGTCCTGCGGCCCTTTGCGCAGCCTCGCTGGCGCTCGGCAGCGGCTACAACGCAACAACCGGGGCAGACTGCGGCATAATCGCCGCGCCCATTTTCAGGATGCCGCCATGAACGACAGCGAAAGCCTCAAGGATTACCAGCGTGTGCGCCAACTGGCGATCCGCTCGTTGTTCGAGATCATCGAGCAGTCCAGCGAAGGCACGGTGATCGTCGATCGCGATGCCAATATCGTCTGGATGAACGAGCGCTACGCCCGGCGCTTCGGCCTGGAATCGGCGGCCTTCGCCATCGGCAAGCCCTGCGAAAGCGTGATCCCCGGCAGCCTGCTGCGGGAAGTGGTGCGCAGCGGCCGACCGATCCTGCTGGACATGCAGGACACCCCCAAGGAGCCGCTGGTGGTGATGCGCCTGCCGATCCACGACGACGCCGGCACGGTGATCGGCGCCATCGGCTTTGCCCTGTTCGATGAGCTGCGCAGCCTGTCCCCCATGCTCAAGCGCTACCTGAGCATGCAGGAGGAACTGGCCTCCACCCGCTCCCTGCTGCGGGCCCGGCAGACCAAGTACAACTTCGCCCATTTCATCGGCACCAGCGCCGCCAGCCTGGAGGTCAAGCGCCGTGCCCGCCGTGGAGCCAGCGCCGAATCGCCGATCCTGCTGCAAGGCGAAACCGGCACCGGCAAGGAACTGCTGGCCCAGGCCATCCACGCCGCTTCGCCCCGAGCCCACAAGCCCTTTGTCAGCATCAACAGCGCGGCGATTCCCGAGGCGCTGCTGGAGGCGGAGTTCTTCGGCACCGCCCCCGGCGCCTTCACCGGCGCCGACCGCAAGGGCCGCGCCGGCAAGTTGCAGATCGCCCAGGGCGGCAGCCTGTTCCTCGATGAAATCGGCGACATGCCCCTGCCCCTGCAAAGCAAGTTGCTGCGGGTGCTGCAAGAGAAGGAGTTCGAACCGGTGGGCTCCAACGAAGTGATCCACAGCGATGTGCGGATCATCGCCGCCACCTCCACCGACCTTGAAGCAGCAATCAAGCGCGGCGAGTTCCGCGCCGACCTGTACTACCGGCTCAACGTGCTGCCGATCCAGGTGCCGGCCCTGCGCGAACGCCTGGACGACCTGCCGGCCCTGAGCGAAGGGATTCTCGAAGAGCTGCGCAGCCAGCATGAACTGGACAGCGAAGCCCTGGCCCTGCTGGCGCAACATGCCTGGCCGGGGAATATCCGCGAACTGCGCAATGTGCTGGAACGGGCGGCGCTGCTCAGCGACGACCTGATGCTGGGTGCCGCGGACATTCGCGCGGCGATTGGCAGCTTCAGCCCGCTGCAACGCAATGCGGCCCCGCTGCTGGCCGAGGCGCCGAGCCAGGAAACCTTCGCCGAAGCCCGGGAACGCTTCGATCGGCAATTGATCAGCGCCACCCTGGCCCAATGCGCCGGCAAAGTGGAGGAAGCGGCCCGGCGCCTGGGGCTGGGGCGCTCCACGCTGTACAAGAAGATGGCGGCGCTGGGGATTGTCGAGTCTCAATAACAAGACATAAATCCACTTTTAGAGACAAGCTCTTTTGTGGCGAGGGAGCTTGCTCCCGCTGGGCCGCGTAGCGGCCCCAAACCCAGTGATTGCGGTCTTTCTGAGGCAACCCGGTGGCCGACATGAGGAGTGCTGCGCACTCCAGCGGGAGCAAGCTCCCTCGCCACGCTGTCTCAAATCAGAGAAAATCCGGATAAATCACATCTGAAATATCTAAAAAACACTTATATTTCAACAAGTTAAACACCTGGCACAGTTCTCGCTATAACGCTCTCCACACGCAACACCCGACAACAATAACAATCCTGGAGAGACACACCATGAGTGTGATCATTGCCTTGGCAGCCCTGGCGCTGCTGATGCTCGCGGCTTACCGTGGCTACAGCGTCATCCTCTTTGCCCCCATCGCCGCCCTCGGCGCGGTGCTGCTCACCGATCCGTCCGCCGTGGCGCCCGCCTTTACCGGGGTGTTCATGGAGAAGATGGTCGGCTTCATCAAGTTGTATTTCCCGGTGTTCCTGCTGGGCGCGGTGTTCGGCAAACTGATCGAGCTGTCGGGCTTCTCGCGCTCCATCGTTGCGGCCGCGATCCGCCTGCTGGGCACGCGCCAGGCGATGCTGGTGATCGTTTTGGTCTGCGCCCTGCTGACCTACGGCGGCGTCTCGCTGTTCGTGGTGGTGTTCGCGGTCTACCCGTTCGCCGCCGAGATGTTCCGCCAGAGCAACATCCCCAAGCGCCTGATTCCGGCGACCATCGCCCTGGGCGCGTTCTCCTTCACCATGGATGCCCTGCCCGGCACCCCGCAGATCCAGAACATCATCCCCAGCACCTTCTTCAACACCACCGCCTGGGCCGCGCCCTGGCTGGGGGTGATCGGCACCATCTTCGTGTTCTGCGCCGGCATGCTGTTCCTCCAGCGCCAGCGCAACAAGGCGCAGAAGGCCGGTGAAGGCTACGGCACCGAACTGCGCAACGAACCGGAAACCGCCGAAGACCTGAAGCTGCCCAACCCCTGGCTGGCGCTGTCGCCGCTGCTGCTGGTGGGCATCATGAACCTGCTGTTCACCCACTGGATTCCCCAGTGGTACGGCAAGACCCACAGCCTCAGCCTGCCGGGCATGGCCGCGCCGGTGACCAGCGAAATCGCCAAGCTGACCGCCATCTGGGCGGTGCAAGCGGCGTTGCTGGTGGGCATCCTGATGGTGCTGATATGTGGCTTCTCGGCGATTCGCAGCAAGCTCGCCGAAGGCAGCAAAAGCGCGGTCAGCGGCGCCTTGCTGGCGGCGATGAACACCGCTTCGGAATACGGTTTCGGCGCGGTGATCGCCTCCCTGCCGGGCTTCCTGGTGCTGGCCGACTGGCTGAAAAGCATCCCCAACCCACTGGTCAACGAAGCCATTACCGTGACCCTGCTGGCGGGCATCACCGGCTCGGCTTCCGGCGGCATGAGCATCGCCCTGGCGGCCATGTCCGAGAGCTTCATCAGCGCCGCCCACGCCGCCAACATTCCCCTGGAAGTGCTGCACCGGGTGGCGTCCATGGCCAGCGGCGGCATGGACACCCTGCCGCACAACGGCGCGGTGATCACCCTGCTGGCGGTCACCGGCCTGACCCACCGCGAAGCCTACAAGGACATTTTCTGCATCACCCTGATCAAGACCCTGGCGGTCTTCGTGGTGATCGCCACTTTCTACGCCACCGGCATCGTGTGAGGTATTCATGAACACTCTTTCTGGCAAGACCGCCCTGGTCACCGGTTCCACCAGCGGCATCGGCCTGGGCATCGCCCTGGTGCTGGCCAAGGCCGGGGCCAAGCTGATTCTCAACGGCTTTGGCGACGCCTCGAAGGCCATCGCCGAGGTCGGGCAATTCGGCGGCCAGGTCGGCCATCACCCCGCGGACGTCAGCGACCCGGCGCAGATCGCCGAGCTGTTCGCCTACGCCGAACGGGAATTCGGCGGCGTCGATATCCTGGTCAACAACGCCGGCATCCAGCACGTGGCGGCGGTGGAGGAATTCCCCGTGGAGCGCTGGGATTCGATCATCGCCATCAACCTGTCGTCGGTGTTTCACAGCACCCGCCTGGGGCTGCCGGGAATGCGCGCCAAGGGCTGGGGACGGATCGTCAACATCGCCTCAGTGCACGGCCAGGTCGGCTCGGTGGGCAAGGCCGCCTACGTCGCCGCCAAACACGGGGTGATCGGCCTGACCAAGGTGGTGGGCCTGGAAACCGCCACCAGCAACGTCACCTGCAATGCCATCTGCCCCGGCTGGGTGCTGACCCCGCTGGTGCAGAAGCAGATCGACGATCGCGTCGCCGCGGGCACCGATCCGCAACAGGCCCAGCATGATCTGCTGGCGGAAAAGCAGCCGTCCCTGGAATTCGTCACCCCATCGCAACTGGGCGAGCTGGTGCTATTTTTGTGCAGCGAAGCCGGCGCCCAGGTGCGCGGCGCGGCGTGGAACATCGACGGCGGCTGGCTGGCGCAGTAAACCTGTCCATGCACCCTTTTTGTGTGGCGAGGGAGCTTGCTCCCTCGCCACAAACAGCGGCAGAGCACCACCCAACATAAGAAGAAATAGAGGCCTTGCATGTCCGACATTCTCTGGCAACCCAGCGCCGAGCGCATCGGCAAGACGCGCATCGACGCCTTTCGCCGCTTCATCAATCAGCGCCACGGCCTGGATATCAGCGACTACCCCAGCCTGCACCAGTGGAGCATCGACCAGCGCGAAAGCTTCTGGCAGGCGATCGTCGACTTCTTCGCGGTCAGCTTCCACCAGCCGGCTGAATGCGTGCTCCGCGAAGGCCCGCAGATGCCCAGCGCGCAGTGGTTTCCGGGGGCCACGCTGAACTTTGCCGAGCACCTGCTCAAGCGCCGGGACGACGCGGTGGCGGTGGTGGCGATCAACGAAAACGGCCAGCGCGAACAGCTGACCTACGCCGAACTGGCGGCCCAGGTCGCCGGCCTGCAACGCAGCCTGCGGGAAGCCGGGGTCGGCCTCGGCGACCGGGTCGCCGCCTGCATGCCCAACACCTGGCAGACCCTGGTGGCGATGCTCGCCAGCACCAGCCTCGGCGCGGTGTGGTCCAGCTGCTCGCCGGATTTCGGCACCCAGGGGGTGATCGACCGCTTCGGCCAGATCGAGCCCAAGGTGCTGCTCACCTGCGCCGGCTATCGCTACGCCGACAAGGACATCGACCAGACCGCCAAGGTCAATGAAATCCTCGAACGCCTGCCGTCCCTGGAGCAGTTGCTCATCGTGCCCTACGCCCGCCCGCAGACGCGGGTCGAGGACTACCGTACCCAGGCCCGGATCAGCCTCTGGGACGACTTCTATCAGCCCGGCGGCGAGCCCGAGTTCGTCCCGGTGCCCTTCGCCCACCCGCTGTACATCCTCTATTCCAGCGGCACCACCGGGGTGCCCAAGTGCATCGTCCACGGCACCGGCGGGGTGCTGCTGCAACACCTCAAGGAACACGGCCTGCACGCCGACCTGGGCCCCGGCGAGCGGCTGTTCTACTACACCACCTGCGGCTGGATGATGTGGAACTGGCTGGTGTCGGCCCTGGCCACCGGCGCCAGCCTGGTGCTCTACGACGGCTCGCCCTTCCACCCGAGCAACGAGCACCTGCTCGACCTGATCGACCGCGAAGCCATCAACGTCTTCGGCACCAGCCCCAAGTACCTGGCGGCCCTGGAAAAAGCCGGCAGCCGGCCGCGCCACAGCCACCGCCTGGACAGCCTGAAGACCCTGCTGTGCACCGGCTCGCCGCTGTCGCCACAGAGCTACGACTACGTGTACCGCGAGATCAAGAGCGAGCTGTGCCTGGCCTCGATGTCCGGCGGCACCGACATCGTCGCCTGCTTCGTCGCCGGCAATCCGATACAACCGGTGCGCCGGGGCGAGATGCAGGGCAAGGGCCTGGGCATGGCCATCGAAGTGTGGAACGACCAGGGCCAGCCGGTGCTCGGCGAAAAAGGCGAACTGGTGTGCACCCGGCACTTTCCGAGCATTCCGGTGGGCCTGTGGCACGACCCGGACCAGAGCAAGCTCAAGGCCTCGTACTTCAGCCTGTTTCCCGGGGTCTGGGCCCAGGGCGACTACGCCGAGCAGTTGGCCGATGGCGGCTGGCTGATTCACGGCCGCTCCGATGCGGTGCTCAACCCGGGTGGCGTGCGCATCGGCACCGCGGAAATCTACCGCCAGGTGGAGAAACTGGAACAGGTCCTGGAAAGCCTGGCCATCGGCCAGAGCTGGGAGCACGACGTGCGGGTGGTGCTGTTCGTGCGCCTGCAGGACGGCGTGGTGCTGGATGAAGCATTGCAGCAACGGATCCGCCAGGTGATCCGCGACAACACCACCGCGCGCCATGTGCCAGCGAAGATCCTCGCGGTGACCGACATCCCGCGCACCATCAGCGGCAAGATCGTCGAACTGGCGGTGCGCAACGTGGTGCATGGCATCCCCGTGAAAAACACCGACGCCCTGGCCAACCCCGAGGCCTTGGAGCAGTTCCGCGACCGCGAGGAATTGCGCCACTGACGACGGCCAACCACCGCCGACGCAGCCCTTCGCGGCGCAGGACCTGTAGCCGCTGCCGAGCCCGCGAGGCTGCGCAAAGGGCCGCAGGGCCTTCAGCGATCTCAAGAGCTGCGCTTCCTGCGACGCAGTGCCGCCCAAAGCGTTCGCAGCCGGCGGCAGCGGCTTCGGGGACCGTTCAGCCCCTCTAGACTGGTCATCTGCCGCAAAAGCAGGTGAAAATAACCCCGCCAGAAGCGCCTACAATCCATCCGTTTGAATATGCACGGCATGTCCATGCGACTTTTCCAGTACGCGAGCCATGACCTTGCCGCGTAACACCGCTGCGCCCAGGACACACCCGACATGAATGCCCCCCATTCCGCCAGCGAAGCCGCCACCCTGATTGCCCGCCTGGACTGGTCGGCCACGGCCCTCGGTCACTCCGGCCAATGGCCCCAGAGCCTGCGCACCGCGGTGGACATCGTGATTCATTCGCCGATGCCGATGTTGCTGCTGTGGGGCGGCGAGCTGACCCAGATCTACAACGACGGCTTCGCCCTGCTGGCGGGCAACAAGCACCCCCGGGCCTTCGGCCAGCCGGCGCACCTGATCTGGCCGGAGCTGATGGACTTCACCGACCCGGTCTACCGCGCGGTGCTCAACGGCCAGGTGCGCAGCTTCAGCGAGCAGCGCTTCAGCCTGCAACGCAGCGACGGCACCGCGCACGACCTGTGGCTGGACCTGACCTACAGCCCGATCCGCAACGAGCGCGGCGACGTCGCCGGGATCCTGGTAACCGCCATCGAAACCAACGAGCGCCGGCGCATCGCCCTGGAGCTGCAACAGCGTTCCGAGGCCAGCCTGCGGGCCCAGCACGAAACCGAAGAGCGCCTGCAACTGGCCCTGGCGGCCACCGACGCGGTGGGCACCTGGGACTGGGACATCGGCGAAGACCGCTTCATCGCCGACGCCCACTTTGCCCAGTTGCACAGCGTCGACCCGCAGCGGTCCCGGCAACTGCCCATCAGTGAATACCTCAAGGGCGTGCACCCGGAAGACCGGGCCACGGTGGCCCGCAGCATCAAGCACTGCATCACCCAGGGCAGCGAATACGCCGAGGAATACCGCCTGCAACTGGCCGACGGCCAGGTGCGCTGGGTGTTCGCCCGGGGCCGCTGCTACAAGGATCACCATGGCCGTCCCACGCGCTTTCTCGGCGCCGCCCTGGACCTGACCGAACGCAAGCAGATGGAACAGGCCCTGCGCCAGAGCCAGACCGAGCTGCAACTGATCATCAACGCCATGCCGGTCCTGATCGGCTACGTCGACCACGAGGAGCGCTTTCGCCTGAACAACAGCGCCTACCTGGACTGGTACGGCCTGACCCCGCAGGAGCTGTACGGCAAGACCATTCGCGAAGTGGTGGGGGACGAGATCTACACCACCCGCGTCGAGAACATCCAGGCGGCCCTGGCCGGCACGCCGTGCAGCTTCGAGGCCAATTCGCCGCACCGCGACGGCCGTCCGCGCCATGCGCTGATGAAGTACCTGCCACGCTACGGCGCCGACGGCGCAGTCAATGGTTTCTATATCTTTGTCATCGATGAGACTGAACGCCGGCAGACCGAGGAAGCCCTGCGCAACCTCAACGAAACCCTGGAAGAGCGAGTCAACCAGCGCACCGAGGCCCTGGCCACCGCCAACCAGCGCCTGCAGAACGAGATGTTCGAGCGCGAGCGCGCCGAAGACGCCCTGCGCCATGCGCAGAAGATGGAGGCCGTGGGCCAGCTCACCGGCGGCATCGCCCACGACTTCAACAACATGCTCACCGGCATCATCGGCAGCCTGGATCTGATGCAGCGCTACATCGACAACGGTCGCAGCGACGAAATCGGTCGTTTTACCGAAGCCGCCATGTCCTCGGCCAAGCGCGCCGCCTCGCTGACCCACCGCCTGCTGGCCTTTTCCCGTCGCCAGTCCCTGGACCGCCGGCCCCTGGACCCGAACCAGCTGGTGCGCTCGCTGCACGAGCTGTTCAACCACACCAAGGGCGAGCACATCCAGTTGCAGATGCAACTGGCGGACGATGTTTGGCCGGTCAACACCGACGCCAGCCAGCTGGAGAACGCCCTGCTCAACCTGGTGATCAACGCCCGCGACGCCATGCCCCACGGCGGCTTGCTGTTGATCGAAACCGCCAACAGCTACCTCGATGGCAGCGACATCAGCACCCTGGAGCCGGTCAAGGCCGGCGACTACGTGATGCTGGGGGTCAGCGACAACGGCGCCGGCATGAGCCCGCGCATTCTGGCCAAGGCCTTCGATCCCTTCTTCACCACCAAGCCCATCGGCCAGGGCACGGGCCTCGGGCTGTCGATGATCTACGGTTTCGCCCAGCAGTCCGGCGGCCACGTGACCATCAGCAGCGAACCGGACCAGGGCACCTGCGTGCGCCTGTACCTGCCGCGCCTGCACAGCGCGCCCCTGGAAACGCCGGAGCCGATCGGCAGCCAGCCAGCGCCCCAGGCCCTGGCCGGGGAAAGCGTGGTGGTGGTGGAAGACGACCCGGCGGTGCGCATGCTGGTGCTCAATGTGCTCAACGAACTGGGCTACCGCACCTTCGAAGCCGAGGACGCGCGCAGCGCCCTGCCCTTGCTGGAGTCGCCAATGCGCGTTGATCTGCTGGTGACCGATGTCGGCCTGCCGGGCATGAACGGCCGGCAACTGGCGGAGATCGCCCGCCAGCAGCGCCCGGGGCTCAAGGTGCTGTTCATGACCGGCTACGCGGAAAAGGCCGCCGAGCGCCAAGGCTTCCTGGAGCCGGGGATGGACCTGCTGGCCAAGCCGTTTTCCATTGAAGAACTGGCGCAGAAGATTCGCCAGATGATCGGTTGCGAGGCCTGAATTCAGGCATAATCCGCGGCCGCCGATTTCCCGCTACAGGTCACGCATCATGAAAGCCCAAGCCCGCCACATCCTGGTGAAAACCGCCGAAGAAGCCGAACAGCTCAAGCAGCGCATCGCCAAGGGCGAAGCCTTCGACGTGCTGGCCAAGAAGTATTCCACCTGCCCATCCGGCAAGCGCGGCGGCGACCTGGGGGAAGTGCGTCCGGGGCAGATGGTCGGCGCCATCGACCTGGTGATCTTCAAGAAACCCCTGCGCACCGTGCATGGCCCGATCAAGAGCAAGTTCGGCTACCACCTGGTGCAGGTGTTCTTCCGCGACTGACGCCCCAGCCCGTACCTCCCCGCCGTAGGAGCTGGCCTGCCAGCGAACGCGCCGGCATGACCGGCACCCGACTCAGCGGCCTCTTCGCCGGCAAGCCGGCTCCTACAAACCGGACGCCCGGGGAATCAAGGCCCCCGGATGCTGAATCACCCGGCTCGCCAACCGATGTCCGGCCTCTGCCGCCGCCACCGGGCTGCCACCGCGCAAGCGACAGGCCAGATACGCCGCGCTGAAGGAATCCCCCGCCGCCGTGGTGTCCACCACTCGCGCCACCGGCAGCGCCGGTATCTCGTAGTGCTCACCGCCGCAACGCACCAGGCACGAATCCGCCCCGCGCTTGATCACCACCTCGGCCATGTTCGGGTAGGCTGCAAACACGCCATGAGCATCGTCATGGCCGAACAGCGCCTGCTCGTCCTCCAGGGTCAACAGCGCCAGGTCCACCTGCTCCAGCACCTGCAGATAGGCGTTTCGCGCCTGCTCCACCGAGGCCCAGAGCCGGGGACGGTAGTTGTTGTCAAAGACGATCTGCGCCCCACGGTTGCGCGCCTCACGCAGCAGGCCGATCAGCTTCTTGCGCCCCGACTCCCCCAGCACCGCCAGGGTGATGCCGCTGAAATACAGCACATCGTAATCGCGCAAATCGGCCAGGATCGGCCCGGCCGCCGCGGTGTTGAAGCAATCGCGCACCGCCGCCTCATTGCGCCAGTACAAGAAGCGCCGCTCGCCCCGGGCATCGGTCTGGATGCAATACAAGCCCGGCAACCGCCCGGGCAGGCGCTGGACCTTTCCCAGGCCGATCCCTTCCTCGGCCCAGCTCTGGCACATGGCATCGCTGAAGCTGTCGTAACCCAGGGCGGTGACGTAATCCACCTCGGCCTGCGGCCCCAGCTCGCGGCACAGGTACACCGCCGCATTCAAGGTATCGCCACCAAAGCCCTGTTGCAGGCTGCCGTCATGGCCCTGTTGCAGCTCGATCATGCATTCACCGATGGCCGCAATGCGTTTCTTGTTATTCATGTTCATCTCCCCCTGCAGGAGCTGGCTTGCCAGCGAAGGCCATGCGCAAGACCTGCGCCCCATCCAAGGGCCGCTTCGCCGGCAAGCCGGCTCCTACAACATCCTGTATTGCACCCGCCGTGCAGGCGCTGGCTCGCCAGCGAAGGCGTCAGAAGCAGGTTTCCAGGTTTTCGATCACTCGCAGATGCTCATCCACCAGCAGCCCGATGCGCCACTTGTCGAAGGTCAGGCAGGGGTGCGATGTGCCGAAGGAAATGATGTCGCCAATCCGTAGCTCCACGCCCGGCGCCACCGTGAGAAACGCATGCTGGTCCATGACCGCGGTGACCTTGCACGCCGTCACATCATCCCCGGCGCCCGCCTCGGCCCCGGCGCAATAACGCCGCAGCGGCACCGGCAGGCCGGCGTCGTAGGCCACATCGCGCTTGCCCAGGGCCACCACGGCAAAACCCGGCTCCGGCAGCGACTGCACATGGGCCCAGACTTCCATGGCCGGGCGCAGGCCCTCGTGCAGATCACCGCGTCGCTCCAGCA
The DNA here is from genome assembly GCF_029237275.1 of Pseudomonas sp. 3MA1. Lineage (NCBI taxonomy): Bacteria > Pseudomonadati > Pseudomonadota > Gammaproteobacteria > Pseudomonadales > Pseudomonadaceae > Pseudomonas > Pseudomonas sp. 3MA1. The sequence goes on from NZ_JAACFX010000003.1 coordinate 325,575, forward strand.
CGCAGCACTGGGCCTCCTTGTAGATGCCGTGGTCGTGGGCGATGTAGCTGCCCGGACGCAGCACGCTGAGGAAGCGGCCCTTGGCGTTGTGGGTCTCGAACGACTCGGCGATCAGGTCGTACCAGGCCGAACCCGAAGCGGTGATGATCGGCCGCTCTATGGCAAACAGTCCGTCGTTATGCAGATCCACCGCCAGACGCACCAGGGAATCGGCAAACTGGCGAATGCCGCTGATGGCCTGATCACCATGGATCACCCCTTCGTAGCCTTCGATACCGCACAACGCCAAAGCCGGCTGCGCCTGGATCGCCTTGGCCAGGGCCAGCACCTCCTGCTCGCTGCGACAGCCGCAACGACCGCCGACCACGCCGTACTCGATCATCACCTTGAGGCTGACCCCACGCTGGGCGAAAAACGCCCCCAGGTCGGCGACGTTGTCCGGGTGATCGACCATGCAATAGAAATCGAAATCGGCGTCCGCCAGCAGCTCGGCGATCAGCGCCATGTTCGGCGCCCCCACCAGCTGATTGGCCATCAACACCCGGCGCGCGCCATGGGCGTAGGCGGCGCGGGTCTGTACTGCGGTGGCCAGGGTGATGCCCCAGGCACCGGCGTCCAGCTGCCGCTGGAATAGCGCGGGCATCATGCTGGTCTTGCCGTGGGGCGCCAGCTCCGCGCCGCTGTCACTGACGAACTTCTGCATCCAGCGGATGTTGTGTTCCAGCGCCTCGCGGTGCAGCACCAGGGCCGGCAGGCTGACGTCGCTGAGCAAGCTCGCAGCGTGGGCCGCGGCGCCCTTTTCCACCAGGGGCAGATTCAAAGCAGAAGACATGTTGGCACTCCTTATCAAGGCGGCTGCGCACAGCCGCGACACTGTCATCAATCGTTGATACGTCGGGCCAGCCGGTTGGCGCTGTCGATCAGCACCCGGCGATAGGCCTGGTAATTGCTCTGCGCATCGGCCCTCGGCGCGACGATGCACAGGGTGCAGATGCACACCCCGCGCTCATCGCGCACCGGCGCGGCAAAACAATGGGTAAAGGTGTCGGCGACGCTGTCGAAGGAAAAGAACCCCTCCTCGGTGGCCAGACGGATTTCCTCCAGGAAGGTCGCCAGCGGCAAGCGCTGGCCATCGGGGAGGATGAAGTCGCGCTCATCGATCAACTCGGCAATCTGCGCATCGCTCATGTGCCCCAGCAGCAAACGCCCGGAAGCGGTCCAGGGGATCGGCGCGTTCTCGCCGATGTCCGAGGAAATGCGAAAATGCCGCTCGCCTTCCTTCATCAGCGCCACGGTGTATTTGCGCCCGTTGAGCAGGCACATCTGCGCGGTTTCCCCGGTCTGGCTGACGATCTCCTGCAAAGCCTGATCGGCCTCGCGGCTCAGATCGAAATGACGCAAGTGCGCCTGCCCGAGAAAATACAGCTGGCGGCCCAGGTACACATGACCGTCCTTGCCCACCGGCTCCAGCACCCGCCGCTCCAGCAAGGACGCCACCAGCTCGTAGACCGTGGACTTGGGACTGCCGATGCCCTTGGCGATATCGTTGGGCCGCAACGGCTGGCCGATCTCCTTGAGGAAATCGAGAATATCGAACGCCCGATCCAGGCCCTTGGCCCGGCGCTTGATGCTGTCTTCGCTCATCTACCTGCGCTCCCTCTATCGACCCGTAGGAGCCGGCTTGCCGGCGAAGAGGCCCTCAAGCCTCGTGCCGCCCTCACGGGCGCCTTCGCTGGCAAGCCAGCTCCTACAGGCCGTGGCCATCAGGCCTTCTTCTTGTACGCCACACAATCGATCTCGACCTTGCAGTCGACCATCATGCTGGCCTGCACACAGGCCCGGGCCGGCGCGTGTTCGGGCTTGAAGTACTCGCCGAACACCTTGTTGAAACTCCAGAAATCCCGCGGGTCTTCCAGCCACACGCCAACCCGCACCACATCCTCCAGGCCGTACCCGGCCTCTTCGAGAATGGCCAGCAGATTGCGCATCGTCTGATGCGTCTGCTCGACGATCCCACCGTGAATGATCTCGCCATCCAAAGCCGGCACCTGACCGGACACATACAGCCAGCCATCGGCTTCGACGGCGCGAGCGAAAGGACGCGGCTGGCCACCGCCTGCGGTGCTGCCGGTGCCGTAACGGGTGATGCTCATGAGAGGTTCTCCTGGTTGAAGGTTGGCCATCTGGCGGCTCCATCTGGCCGCCCTGCGCGAGCGCACTACGCGGCTCGCTGGCGGTTTCTGCGGGATATCAGCCGCAGCAACCCGCGATGGTCTGGAAACGCACAGGCGTTGAACAAATAAATTCCACTATAACGGAACAAAATATCAAATAGCGGAACAGGCGCCAGAGTGTGCCATGGAGAACAAAGGAGATAACAGGGGGGAGGGAAAAACTTTCCAGAACCAGGAATGGAGAAGCGAGAAAAGGCCATCGGCCAATGTCAGGCATTTCTGTATTTGCTGCAGGCACGCCCAAACGGCTTGCGACGCCACTCGCCCCCCTCTACATTCCGTTGCGTCGCAGTGGTCCGCGACCGGATTTGGCCGTCCGAATCTCCATGAGCACACCTCAATATTCCTGCATGGAGCGTCACTGCCATGGATCTGCAACCTTTCACCTCTTCCACCTCCGACCACCCCGTCGCCTTCATCAACCCACAAGCGCCGCTGCTCGACCTGCTGACCTACGCCGGCCTGCGTATCCGCGCTGCCCGGGACATGCTGGACAGCCTTGCCGACATGACCAGCCGCCACGCCGATCACCTCGACCTGCAGCGTTTCTCCAGCGTGGCGACCCTGTTGTTGCAGGACGGCTGCGATGTGTTGCAGGTAGCGGAACAACAAGCGCTGCAACTGCCGGAGCCCTAACCCAAGGCACAGCCAAGGCTCTCGCACTGCTCTGCTCAGATTTGCTCTGCTTTGGCTTTTGATCCTGAGGCCCCGTTAACCACGATGGCCGCACGCAGGCATTGAGCCGTGGGTAACCCGGCAGGACGCCGGGTTAGCCGCCATCCGGCCAGGGACGGCCGGTGGCGGCGGCCCACGGATCAATGCCGGAGTTCGGGCATGCCTCGCTATGCGAGGCACCGAGTGGAGGAGCAAGCGTTTTTGCTTACTTTTTGCTGGGCCGGCATTCCGGCGTTTGAAAAAAGTGAGTCGCCGTAAGGGCGAAACCGCCAGTGGCCACACCCGCAGCAGTGGATAGGTCCGCAATGCATCGCTGTAAAAGCGAATCCGCCAGCGACCGTCACTGCAGCAACGGATACGCCACCAAAAACCGCGATATGAGGGATTACGACCGCTGCGCGCTCGAGCGGGAGCAAGCTCCCTCGCCACAAAGGTTGTGGCCAGAGCAGAGGACTATGGGTTACCGCAGCAACAAGCACCTACTACGCCAAACCCACCGGCGCCCTCCTGGACGTCTTCGCTGGCAAGCCAGCTCCTACAACAGCGAGCCGCCCCCTTGGCGTCACCCATGTGCCTGAACTTTTCCGTTACCCATGTGGGTGAACGCCTCCCACACAGCCAACCTCAAGCCCAAAAGCCATCAGTCAACATCAGCAACACACAGTACCCACCACAGATTCCGCGCCCCCTGGCAGGCGACATAGGCAGAAGAAATCGTCGAATCCCTGGTCAGCTCAGACCAATCAGGGCTATCGAACCGATACACCACCAACTCGGAAAACGGCGCCGGAAACACCGCCTCCAGCGCCTCAAACACCAAGGCCCGGGCCTTGACCAGAGGCAATCCGGCAGCGCTCCCGTGGCATCCACCCCGCAGCACCACCGCCAGCAACGAGCCCTCGAACTCATATCGATTCAACATGGAAAAAGGCCCGAACTCAGGCTCGACCTGCCCGGTGGCCGTCGAGCTGGCGAGGCCGCTGAAACGCTCGAGAAACTCGGCCAGTCGCTGCCTCTCACCCAGCACCTTGATGGCGGGATCGGGCTGAAGAAGCAGGACACCACCTCCCCACACTGGGCAAGCACGGCAAGCAGTTCGGCAAGGGGTTGCTTGTCGACGACAAACTCGCTGGCAGCGGTCAATGGCGCTACCGCATCGTGCTTCAGGTTTTCATCTTGATTCATGCTTAAACACCGAAGGTTGATCACAAACAGGCAAACACCCCAGCGGCTACCGCACCCTGGGCTTTTGCGACCGCAGACAACTGCAACGGCACCGCTCGGAGCGAACAGGCCGGGAGGGGCGACAATGTATCGGCCGCACCGTTGCACGGCAAACCCGAAAACCATCCCCGCCCCACAGCGCCTTCGTGCTTACGCCTTGAAGGTCAAGATCGGCGAAAACCGCGCCATCACCGACACCGTCCCCTCCTCCACCTGGGACTGGATCACCTGGCCAATTTCCTTGTAGGCCCCGGGCGCTTCTTCGATCATCCGTTCTTCCTTGGTGGTGATGCACTCCACCCCCTGCAAACCGAGGAAGGCCTTGTCCTTCTTGGCCTTGAACACGATCTCGCTGCGCGACATCGAGCGCCCGGCGCCGTGGCTGGCCGAGCGCAGCCAGCGTTCGTTGCCCAGCCCGGTGAGCAGGTAGGAGTCATGCCCCATGCTCCCCGGAATCAGCAGCGGTTGCCCGGCATAGGCCGGTGTCGCGCCTTTGCGATGCACGTTGCCGCCTTCTTCGCGCAGCACGATGTTGTGCGGTACATCGACAATCAGCGGCGCTTCGATGCCCGCGCCGAACACCTGCCGGGTGCGCTGGCGGACCATTTCTGCGATCAGTGCGCGGTTGGCGTCGGCGTAATGGGCGGCGCTGTGCATGGCCAGCAGGTACTCGTCGGCCATCTCGCCAAACAGGGCGAATATCTTCGAATCGGGGTGTTTGATCCCCGCCGGCCACAGGGCCTTGGCCTTGTCCATCCAGCGTCGTCCGACATAGAAGCCCACGTCGCGAGAGCCGGTGTGGATCATCATCACCACCTGCCCCACCGACAGGCCCTGAGCGAAGCAGGCCTGACGATCCACCAGCTCGGTGACCACCTGGATCTCGACAAAGTGATTGCCGCCGCCCAGGGAACCCAGGCCAGGGTCGCGGAGAATTTTCCGCGAGCGGTCCTGCAAGGCTTCCGGCGCGTAGTCGGCGCTGCCACGGGCGAAGGACGACTCATGCAGGCCCGCCAGCTCACGCTGCAACTGGGCGAAATCCGCCCCGGCAAACAGCCCGATCGGGTCCTGTTGCTGTACCTGGGCCCAGAAATCCCCGAGCCCCGAAGCAAACAGTGCGCTCATGGCCGCGGGGCTGGTGGGAATATTGCGCGTGCCTTCCAGCAGGTCGCCACGTACCAGGGCGGTCCACTTGGCTTTCTGCGCCATGAACTGCTCGTAGTTCAGCCCCAGCTTGTGCAGGCGCATGCCGCAATTGATGTCGGTGCCGATGGCTTGCGGCACCACCATGTCGTGGCTGGTGACGATCACGCTGCCCACCGGAATCGGGCTGCCGGTGTGGAAGTCCGGCGTGGCGCAGGCGCACTTCACTTCGCCGCCATGGGGGTAAGCCACCTTGGCGAAATCCATCAGCTGCAGGACGGCTTTTTCTTCGATGGCAAAGCTTTCGGGCAGCAGCAGATCCACCTTGAGCCCGGCGTCGTTGATCGAAGAGATGGAGAGGGAATTGGAATTCAGGCGTTCGATGGCCACCCCGGAACGGGCGAGCTTGTGCTGAATTCTTTTCAGAGGAGTCTTGGTCATTTTCAACTGCTTTTCTTGGACGCAACAAAACAACCACCCTGTTGGTGGCTGGAATTGTCTGGTCAGCAGCGAAACTTAGACGGCGCGGATAATGGGGAATGACGCCGTGGATGTAAATAGCTAGCGGAAATTATTTGCCCAGGCGCCTGGGGAGGCGCCTGCCGGGCCGCGTGGCGTCAATGTGGCTTTGGCCCGCCTTTCCACGGTGTGTAAAACACGCTGGCATGGATCGGCGGCACCTGGCCCTGCTCCAGCGCAAAACCCGGCATCTGCCGCAGGTCCAATTGCTCACACAGCTGCGTGGCGCGATTGCGCAATTGATTATCGGGCTTGAATGACTCGGGTCGGTAGCGCACCGCCCGCAGGTTCACCCAGCACTCCTGCACCCGGCCCTGGGGATCGGCCTTGACCTCAAAACTGGCCACCCCAACGCTGCCCACCGACAAAGGGGCCAGGGTGTGCGTCCAGAAGAAATGGCCTTTGGCGTATTCTCCGGCATTGAACTCAAACTCCTTCAATTGCTCGTCTTCCAGGGTCAAGCGAGGGAACATCAACGTCCCTTTGACCTCCAGCACACCGTCAGGCTCAAAGGCGGCGGCGGGCGCCACAGGGAACACCGTGTTCCAGCAGATGCTCTTGAGCATCTCGCCGAGTTTCGCGTGGTAGGGATAGGCCCTCGCGTCAGGCAAGGGGCTGCTCTGCGCTGCACAATCGATGACCTGATTCTGCCGATTGAACCGCATGACCAACTCCACGCTGCCCGTCAGTTGCTCGGCGTTGGCCCTGAGGCTCTCGCGGTACAGCACTTGCTGCACAGCGTTGGCATAGAACTGCGTCTCCAGCTGTCGTTGCTGCTCGTCCTCGGACAGCGGGGGGCCAGGCAAGTCCGATTGGCAACCGCACAACGCCAGAAGAAGGCCGGCCAACAACCCGCACTGCGCCGGGGTTGCGTTGAGAAAGTTGTACATGCTCAGTTCCTTTGATGGGTTCACTGACGAACCGTCCTGCACTGCGTTCAACGAGGTCAAGGTGCTGGATCCTAAGGCAGCCCGCTGGTTAAAAGCCAACGACAATTGCCGGCAACCACCGTCGCTCCTGTCTGCTGGCGATTGTCGCCGGCGCCACAAAAGCGTCTCCAGGCGCCCGGCAAAAACGGGTTACCCTGGCGCTCCCCCCCCATTCATCGCTCCAAGGAAGGACCGCCCCATGACCCGCGCCATCACCCTGCTCAGTGACAACTTCGCCGACTGGGAAACTGCCCTGATCAACGCCACCGGCCGTGGCTTCTACGGTTTCGACTGCCGCTACGCGTCCCCCAAGGGCGCCATCGTCACCTCCATGGGCGGCCTGCGGGTGACCCCGGACCTGGCGCTGGAAGACATTCATCTGGATGAAGTCGACCTGCTGATGGTGTGCGGCGGCAGCATTTGGCAAAGCGCCAACGCACCGGACATCGGCGACCTGCTGCGCGCCGCCCAGGCACGCCACATCGTGATCGCCGCCATCTGTGACGGCACCCTCGAGCTGGCCCGCGCCGGGGTGCTGGACGCGCTGAAACACACCTCCAACTCGGCGGCCAACCTGCTGGCGGTGGACTATGGCGGCGCCGCCTTCTATCAGGATGTGCCCCACGCCGTGGCGGACCAGCGCGTGATCACCGCCCCGGGCAGCGCACCGGTGAGCTTCATGGCGCAGATTCTCAGCACCCTGGGGATCAGCGACGCCAACCTGACCGCCTACCTCGCAATGCACGCTGCAGAACACCGCGCGTCGCACTGAATATTGCGCGCCAAGGCGCTGACGGGAGCGCCTTGGCCGGCAAGGCTACTGCGACGTCTGGGAGTTCAAGATCGACTCATACCGACCGCTCTCATAGGGAAAATCGCCGGTCCGGCCATGGCTTCACTTCCCTCCGAAGCGCTGTCGCCTGCCGGTATTTCGCACCTTGCTCAAGGCCGCTTCGGCCCACCCCTCCAGGGGCTGTACTGCAGCTCGACGAGGAATCGATCGCCCACCGTCTCCGAGGCGAAAAAGCCCGGCATCTGCCGGATATCCAGGGCCGCGCAACGCTCTTGCAGGCGCTGCACCCGTTCAGGGTCCGGCTTGAAATCGGAGGCTCTGGCGGCAATCGCGGACAGTCGCACCTGACAAGCTTGCACCTGTCCCTGCGCGTTGGCGTGGACCTCGATCCGGGCGCTGCCCAGGCTGTCGAGGGTCTCTGCGGCGAACAGCTGCCGCCAAAAATACTGCTCTTGCGCCTTGTACTCGCGCACCGTTTCCCGAATCTTCTGTTCCTCCGCGGGCAAGCGACCGGGACGAGTGACCACCACCGGCAACACCACCTCAAGGTTGGCTGCGGGCTGGCCTGAAAACAGCTCTGGTTCGGCCCTGGGGAACACCGAGTCCCAACAGATCCGCTCCACCGCCGCGGCCAGCGGGCGGTTATCCGGATAACGCGGCAACGGGTATTCGGGCAGTGCCTCGGTGCTGCAGGCCACCATCCGATTCTGCGGATCGATCACCGCTCGCAGCGACACGCCGCCGGACCAGCCATCGAGATCGGCGTTGCGCACGCCCGGTTCCAGCACCTGGCGAACGTCGTCGACAAAGCGCAGGTAACGGCGCTGCTGCTGTTGCTCCGGCGTCTCTGGGGCGGCGGTCTTGCAAGCGGCCAGCGCCAACAGGCCGGTCAGCATCAGCGCCGCCAGAACGGCGCGGGTCAGGTCAGTCGTGAAGGGGGCGTGCACGGTTCACTCCATGAAAAAGGGCCTCGGCCCCTGGACCTGAAACAGGCTCTAGCGTCACAGGGGCGTTGAGCATAAAGGCCGGCGCGGGGCCTCACAAAATTTTCTGCGCAGGAAAACGCCAGCACGCCCCCCAGGCATCGACCTGATGGACCCAACTGGTCCAACGCCTGGGGTATGCGCCAGGGAACCACCCCCGGGGCTGTGCCAGAGGCCAGATGACTGGGCATTTTTCGCGTCGTTTTCCGACCTGCTCCCCTCTCCTTTGCCAGCCGCACACCAGCAGCCCTCTGGTGCTTGGCTCTCGTGCTTGAGCGCGACGCTCTCGGTTTGCTGGTTGGACAAGAACGGCTCCCACTGCTTTCATTCACAGCCTGGTCCGGCTGCAGTGCGCTCAGGGAGTGAGTCAATGCCTTTTAAGATCATGATGGTTTTTGGTACGCGCCCGGAGGCAATCAAAATGGCGCCGCTGGCCCGGGTGCTGCGGCACTGGCCCGGTCTGCACCTGCATATATGCTCCACCGGGCAGCACCGGGAAATGCTCAAGCAGGTCCTGGACGCCTTCGAACTGCAAGTCGACCAAGACCTGGAAGTGATGACCCACGGCCAATCCCTCAATGGCCTGTCGCAACAATTGCTGAAGCACCTGGACATCACCCTCGAACGCCAGCAACCGGATATCGTCCTGGTCCATGGCGACACCACCACCAGCTTCATCACCGCCCTCGCCGCCTTCAACCGCCAGTTGCCCATCGGTCATGTCGAGGCCGGGCTGCGCACGGGCGACCTCAGGACACACTGGCCCGAGGAGGCCAACCGGCGCCTGACCGGGGTCATTGCCGACCTGCACTTCGCTCCGACCGCCGAAGCCAAAGCCAACCTGCTGCGGGAAAACGTGCCCGCGGACAGCATCGAGGTCACCGGCAACACGGTGATCGATGCGCTGCGGTGGATGCGGCAGCACCAGCAACAGAGCCAATGGCGCCCCGCCATCGATTCGCCCCTGGCGGTGCTGGAACACAACCGGCGCATGGTGCTGATCACCTGCCACCGCCGGGAAAACTTCGGCCAGGGTGTCCGCCATATCTGCCAGGCCGTGGCAATCCTGGCCCAGCGCTATCCGGATGTGCAGTTCGTCTACCCGGTACACCTCAACCCACAGGTGCAGAGCGTGGTCGGTGACCTGCTCTCGGACACCCCCAACATCTACCTGATAGCGCCTCAGGACTATCAGCATTTTGTCTGGCTGATGGCGCGCTCGTACTTGATCCTCAGCGACTCCGGCGGCATTCAGGAGGAAGCCCCCGCCATCGGCAAGCCGCTGCTGGTGCTGCGGGAGGTCACCGAGCGGCCGTCGGCGCTGAAAGGAGGCACGGTGCTGCTGGTGGGGACCGACCGCGAGCGCATTGTGCGCCATGCCGCAGAACTGCTGGACAATGCACAACTCCATGCCCGCATGAGCCGGGTGCACAGCCCCTACGGCGACGGCCACGCCAGCGAACGCATTGCCCGCCGCCTGTACGACTGGCTCAAGGCCAGGGCCCGGCCCGACAGGGCTGGCGCCTTGCCTGCACAGGCAGAGAACGGCCCGCTCAAGCAGGCCAACGAAGCCTAGCCACACGACAGCGACGACGATAGGTGCCAGCACATCGCCACCGACATCCCATCACGGACATGGCCAGGGCTCGCGCCCTCGCCATTCGCTCAGTCCGCGGTCTGGCGCGACAGCAGCACCTGGGTCACCCGGCGCTCTTCCACGGCCTTGACCTGAAGCGCCCAACCGTCCCACGCCACCCGGTCGCCCTTGACCGGCAAACGGTCCAGCAGGCTCATCACCAGTCCGGCCAGGGTCTGGTAGTCCTCGGTGGGCTCGGCGCCAAAGCCGGTGCGCTGGCGCACCTGGGGCAGATTCAGCGCGCCATTGACCAGAAAGCCGCCCTCTTGCTCCACCACGTCCGGCCCCTCGATCTCACTGGCATCCGGCAGCTCGCCGGCGATGGATTCGAGAATGTCGGTCATGGTCAGAATGCCCATGAAATCGCCGAACTCGTTGATCACGAAGGCAATGTGGGTCGACGCCTTGCGCATCTGCTCCAGCGCGTTGAGGATCGAAAAGCTCTCCAGCAGGTTGATGGTCTTGCGCGCCAGGTGCTCAAGGTTCGGCTCGTTGCCCGCCAGGTACTCCTTGAGCAACTCCTTCTTGTGCACAAAGCCCAAAGGTTCATCCACCGCGCCGTCGCGAATCAGCGGCAGGCGCGAGTAGGACGAATGCATCAGCTTGGTCCGAATAGTCTCAGGACTGTCCGTCAGATCGATGTAATCAACCTCGGCGCGCACCGTCATCAGGCTGCGGATCGGTCGCTCCGCCAGTTGCAGCACGCCGCTGATCATCACCCGCTCGCGGCGGTCGAACAGCTCGCTGCTGGGGGCCTCGCCATCTTCCAGCAGATCGGCGATCTCCTCGCCCACCTCTTCCACCGCCAGCTTGCGTCCACCCAGCAGGCGCATCACCGCATAGGCCGTGCGTTCGCGCATCGGCCGCAGGCCCTGCATGGACTTCTTGCGCCGGGCCCGGGCGATCTGGTTGAACAGCTCGATCAGGATCGAGAAGCCGATGGCCGCGTACAGGTAGCCCTTGGGAATATGGAAGCCCAGGCCTTCGGCGGTCAGGCTGAAGCCGATCATCATCAAAAAGCCCAGACACAGCATGATCACCGTCGGGTGGGCGTTGACGAAGCGGGTCAGCGGCTTGCTGGCGACGATCATCACACCGATGGACACCACCACCGCGATCATCATCACCGCCAGGTGCTCGACCATGCCCACCGCGGTGATCACCGCGTCCAGGGAGAACACCGCATCAAGCACCACGATCTGCGCCACGATCGGCCAGAACAGGGCGTAGGTGGTGCTGCCCGCGCGCTGGCTGACATGGCCTTCCAGGCGTTCGTGCAACTCCATGGTGGCCTTGAACAACAGGAACACACCACCGAACAGCATGATCAGGTCACGACCCGAGAAGCTGTGCTCGAACACCTCGAACAACGGCTGGGTCAGGGTCACCATCCACGAGATGCTGGCCAGCAGGCCCAGGCGCATCAGCAGCGCCAGGGACAGGCCGATCAGCCGCGCGCGGTCACGCTGCTCCGGCGGCAGCTTGTCCGCGAGGATGGCGATAAACACCAGGTTGTCGATGCCCAGCACCAGCTCCAGGACGATCAGGGTCAACAGGCCAAGCCAGGCCGTGGGGTCTGCAATCCATTCCATAACGACGACTCAAGTTCTCCGGAAAATTCAAACGGCCAGACGCGAGCGAGCGCCAAGATGCAGGAACTGCGAGATCTTGGGAGCGGGCTGGTCAGAAAAGGAAGCGGCAAATGCCAGAAAAGTGCGGCCGGGAGAATGGCTGCCTGAAGAGCAAGGCCTCAGTGCGAGCGAATGGCGCGATAGGTCATGGGGCGAAACAAGGAAAGAGCGCCGACTGGGGGGCTCCGAGAGCGTGTTCATGCAAGTCCTGAGTGAAAAAACGGATTTGGAGATTACAGGCAGGACGGGCCGGTTCCCCAGCGGGAAATCATTACAAGATTTTATCCGGCGTCCCCTTGGCCGGCGCTAGAGCGGCTCGGAAATCTCGATCAGGTTCAGGTCCGGATCCCGCAGGTACACCGAGCGGATCGGCCCCGTGGCACCGGTGCGCGGCACTGGCCCTTCGATGATCGGCCAGTTGACCTGCTGCAGGTGAGCAATCACCTGCTCCAGGGGCACGCTGGCGATAAAGCACAGGTCCAGTGCACCCGGCACCGGCAGGTGGGCCTTGGGTTCGAACTCCTGGCCGCGCACATGCAGGTTGATCTTCTGGTTGCCGTACCTGAAGGCCTTGCGCCCGCCGGCAAAGGTTTCCAGGCGCATGCCCAGTACGCGGACGTAGAAGTCCTCGGCGGCCAAAGGATCGATGGTGGTCAGTACCAGATGGTCCAGATGATCAAGCATCAACGGCATAACTCCCGAGGGGTGCGAAACGGCCCGGGGATTATGCGCGCCGGGCGCGCCCTTGAACACTCGGTTTCAAGCCTTGCGCCGATACTCGCGACGCACCTGCTCGATGTAGCGCACCACGGCCGGTGCCTGTTCGAAACGCCGGTGAATCAGCGACAGCCAGGAGGTTGCCGCGCTACCGCCTATGGGCCGGTACACGACATGGGGCAGGTTCACATGCCCCACCACCGATTCGGGTACCACCGCCACGCCCTGCCCCAGGGACACCAGGGCCAGCACCGCTACCAGGCCACCGGGCTGAGCGCCCAGTTTGGGGGCATAGGCTCCCTGGGCCGCCACCTGCAAGGTGCCGCTGATCTGCTCCGGAAGGATGAAGGTTTCATTGAGCAGGTGCTCGGAGGCGATCTGCGGCAGGCGGCACAGCCAGGACTCGGCGGACAGCGCCAGGACGAACCCTTCGGCATCCAGGGCAATGGCCTCCACGCCCTCGGGCAGGGTCATGGGCGAGCGGATGTAGCCGACATCCAGGCGCCCGTCGGCGACCCGCGCCGGCAGGGTTGCCATCGGGCACTCCCGCACATTCAGGCTGACGTCCGGACAATCGCGGCTGAAACCCTGCACCTGCTTCTGCAGCAACCCGCCGTACACCGCCGACGCTACATAGCCCAGCTCGATATGACCGATCTCGCCGCGTCCGGCGCGCTGGGCATTGCGCTGGGCGAACTCGAACTGGCGCACCGTGGCTTCGGCCTCCATGAGCAAGGCGGCACCGGCTTCGGTGAGGCTGACCTCGCGCTGCTGACGCAGGAACAGGCGGGTGCCGAGGGCTTTTTCCATGTCCTGGATCTGCCGGCTCAAGGTCGGCGGGGCGATCCCCAACTGCTCGGCGGCACGGGTGAAATTGCGTTGCCGGGCCACGGCGAGGAAGTAGCGAAAGTGGCGAATTTCCATAAACGGCATTAGCTCAAAGGTAATGAACTGGCGGTCAGCGGCTAACAAAAGCTCGCAAAGCCCGGGATAAGCTGGGCCGACCTTCACAGTAGAGAGCCTCTGCCATGCCCGTCAAACCTCTATTTTCGGCAATGACCGTCTGCTGCGGCCCACATAACGCGGTGGCCGGGCGCACTCAAGCCGGCATTGCCTACAAAGCAATCCACACCCTGGCCACTCACCAGAACCTGCTCGATACCCTCCTCAACCGACGGACCGCGCCATGAACCGCCCCATCAAGCCGCGCGCAACCCTGCTGACCGCCTCCGGGGTCTGCTCGCTGATCGTCCTCGACACCAACATCGTCGCCGTCGCCCTGCCAAGCATCGCCCGCGACCTGGGAGCCAACTTCGCCGATATCGAGTGGGTGGTCAGTGCCTACATGCTGGCCTTTGCCGCCCTGCTGCTGCCGGCGGGCAGCCTGGCCGACCGCTTCGGGCGCAAGAAGACCCTGCTCTGCGGCCTCGGCCTGTTCATCCTCGCCTCCCTAGGCTGTGGCGCCGCGCCCAATGCGCTGCTGCTGGACATCGCCCGAGCCTTCAAGGGCGTGGGCGCGGCGCTGCTGCTGACCTCGGCCCTGGCCTCCATCGGCCACACCTTTCATGACGAGGTGGAGCGGGCCAAGGCCTGGGCCTTCTGGGGCGCCTGCATGGGCATGGCGATGACCGCCGCGCCCACCGTCGGCGGGCTGATCACCGAGTACTGCGGCTGGCGCTGGATCTTCTACTTCAACCTGCCGGTGGGTGCCCTGCTGCTGTGGAGCGTGCTGCGCAACGTGCCCGAATCCCGGGATACCCAGGCCGCGCGCCTCGATCCCTGGGGCAGCCTGGCCTTCAGCGCCAGCCTGCTGTGCCTGATCTGGGGCCTGATCGAAGCCAACCGCATCGGCTGGAGCCATCCGGCCACAACGACCCGGCTGCTGGCCGGCGTCGCCCTGTTGGGATTGTTCGTGCTGATCGAGCGCCTGCAAAGTCGGCCCATGGTGGATCTGCAGCTGTTCCGCCATCCGCGGTTCATCGGCGCCCTGCTGGGCATGTTCGCCTACGCCGGCTGCGCCCAGGTGATGATGACCCTGCTGCCCTTCTACCTGCAGAACGGCCTGGGCTTCTCGGCCATCGCCTCGGGCCTGGGCATGCTGCCCTTCGCCCTGACCATGCTGATCTGCCCACGGATCGGCGCGCGCCTGGCCGGGCGTTACGCCCCGGCGACGCTGATGGCCGCCGGGCTGACCCTGGTGGGCAGCGGCAACCTGCTCAGTGCCTGGGCGGTGCACAGCGGTGGCTACCTGAGCTTCGCCCTGGCGATTGCCGTGACCGGCGCCGGGGCCGGGCTGCTCAACGGCGACACGCAGAAAAACATCATGGCCTGCGTCCCCCGGGAGCGCACCGGTATGGCGTCGGGCATGAGCACCACCATGCGCTTCAGCGCCATCATGCTGGCCATCGGCGTGTTCGGAGCGCTGCTGGCCAGCCATACCCAGCAACTGTTGCAAGGCAACCTGCGCCAACTGCCCGGGAACGGGGCGCTACACGCGCCGGACATCGCCTCCCGCGTGGTGGCCGGGGACATGCAAGGCGCCCTGGCCAGCCTGCCGCCGGAAGCCCGGGACCTGGTTGAGCCCCTGGCGCAGCAGGCGTTTGTCGGCGGCTTCGGGCTGGTGCTGGCCGTGGCCGGCCTGCTCGCCCTGCTCGGCGCGCTGGTGGTCGGACGCCTGATGCGCAATCCCCTGCCCCAGGCGCAAGGACTGGCCCTGAAGCTGGAGTAACCGTCCGCTGCCCGCTGTCGCACGTTCGGCAGCGGGCACAGGGGCAAGACGGTGCCGAACCCGGCGACGGCGGCCCGGCGCGTTCTTGCTGAAGCATGCAGGAACGGGCTGCAGATGACGGGACGATGCCCCGGCCGTCGGCTCAAACGCGGCGACTTCAAGGCCCGGCCCCCACCTAAAGAGTTCGTAAAGAATGCGCGCACGCGCCCCGTTGTGCCCGGCAAATGCGCTTCAATAACGCTCACGCCAAGCCTGAAACTCCCGGAGAGCCCCATGAGCAAGCTTGCCCGCTATCTGCAGGTCGAAGACATTCTCCTGGCCGTCAACGTCTCGAACAAACAGCGGCTGTTCGAGCAGGTGGGCCGTCATCTTCAGGAAACGCGACAGTTGCCGGGCGATGCGGTCACCGCCAGTCTGTGGCGCCGGGAGCTGGCCGCCAGTACCGCGATCGGCGACGGCGTGGCGCTGCCCCATGCCCGGCTCGCCGAACTGGACGGCATCCACGCGCTGTACCTGCGGCCGCAGAGCGCCATCGCCTTTGCCGCTCCCGACCAGCAGCCGGTGAGCGATATTCTCGTGCTGCTGGTGCCCGCCCCCGCCGATCAGCAGCACCTGGACTTGCTGGCGGACACCGCCCGGCTGTTTTCCAACCCGCGCTTTCGCCAGGCCTTGCTGCGCTGCAAGGATGGGGTTCAGGTCAAGCAGTTGTTCGATCACTGGTAGTGTCAGCGTCGCCGAGCGGGCGCGGCGGGTGACGGACACAGGGCATCGTCAGAGATAGCCCCAAGCCACCGACTGTCGCGCCGCGCAAGATTTCCTCTATTGGCGGTTAGTCCACTCATCCATTAACGTTCATGGCACCTCTGGCAGCTTGCTGCTGGACGGGGTGCCTATCCTGCGCTTGGCCCGGCACCCAGATGGCCGTTGAAACCACTCACCGTTCGAGCCATTCGAGTGATTATGAAAGAGCGACAGCTGCCGCCCGCATCCCCCGGTGGCCGGCGACCGGGCAACGGCCGCTCCGGTCGAGAACCTGCCCGATCCCCTTCCCTGTTCGCCTTTGCCCTGCCGCCCTTGAGCCTGTTCTGCTGCGCATGGCTGGCCGGCTGCGCGGTCGGGCCGGACTTCACTCGCCCCGAACTCGCCGCAGACGCCGGCTACAGCGCCACACCCCTGCCCGCCAGCACCGCCTCGGCGCAGATCGCCAACGCTGGCGCGGCGCAGCGTTGGGTGGCCGGCATGGACATCCCCGGGCAATGGTGGACGCTGTTCCGCTCCCGGGAGCTCAATGACCTGGTGGAGGAAGCGCTGCGGGCCAACCCGGACCTGGACGCCGCCCAGGCCGCCCTGCGTCAGGCCCATGAGCAGCTGTACGCCGAGCAGGCTTCGCTGTTTCCGTCCCTCAGCGCCTCGGCGTCGAAAACCCGGGAAAAAGCCTCCGCCGCCAGCGCCCTGGGCACGAGCGGCGCGGCGGCGGCCGGTGGCTCCTCCGGGCAGATCTTTACCCTCAACTCGGCGTCGCTGAGCGTGTCCTACGCGCCGGACGTGTTTGGTGGCAACCGTCGGCAGATCGAGGCCAGCGGCGCGCAGGTCGACTACCAGCGCTACCAGCTCGAAGCGGCATACCTGACCCTGAGCGCCAATCTGGTGAACACCGTCATCAGCCTGGCCTCGGTGCGCGACCAGATCGCCGCCACCGAAAGCGTGATCGCCCTGCAGAGCGATCAGCTCGACCTGCTGCGGGCGCAACGCCGGCTCGGGGCCATCGGCGACAGCGACCTGCTGACCCAGGAAGCGACACTGGCCCAGACCCGCGCCACCCTGCCGCCGTTGCAGAAGCAATTGGCGCAAACCCGCAACCAGTTGCAGGCCTACCTCGGGCGCCTGCCCAGCCAGGACCGCGGCGAGCAGTTCCAGCTGGCGTCCCTGCACCTGCCCCAGGAGCTGCCCCTGAGCCTGCCCTCGGCCCTGGTCGAGCAGCGCCCCGACGTGCGTTCCGCCGAGGCCCAGTTGCATCAGGCCAGCGCCAGTATCGGCGTGGCCATCGCCAATCAGTTGCCGCAGTTCAGCATCAGCGCTTCCCTGGGCTCCACGGCGCTGGCCGGCACCCGGCTGTTTTCCTCGGGCACCGGGGTCTGGAGCCTGGCCGGCTCGATCGCCCAGCCGATCTTCGACGCCGGGGCCCTGGAGCATCGCAAGCGCGCCGCGGTGGCCGCCTACGATGAAGCCGCCGCGCGCTATCGCAGCACAGTGATCGCCGCCTTCGAGGATGTGGCCAACGCCCTGCGTGCCCTGGAGGCCGACGCCGCGGCCCTCGAGCAGCAAGTGGCCGCCGAGCGCGCCGCGCGCCAGAGCCTGGATCTGGCCCAGGCCCAGTACCGCCTGGGCGCCGTGGGTTACCTGAACCTGCTCACCGCCCAGCAGACCTACCAGAACGCCATTGTCAGCCGGGTCCGGGCCCAGGCCGCTCGCTACAGCGACACCACCGCGCTGTTCCAGGCGCTGGGGGGCGGCTGGTGGCAGCGTCGCGATGTCGACCCCGCCAGCCTCGGCAGCCCCGATCGTTTCGGCTGGCCGTCGCTCAAGGAGATGTATCCGCCGCCCGCTGCGCATGACCGCGACCAGGCTCACGTCGGGCCCGCTGCGGCCGCCGTCCACAGCTCGGCGCCCGCGCCGGCTGCCCCCACCCGACCTGCACCCTTGCCTTAAGTGAGATCCGCCATGGCCGACGTCAATTCCAGCCCCTCCACCGCGCACCCCGCCGCGGCCCCGCAGACGCCGCGCAAGCGCCGCCTGCTGTGGCCCATGCTGATCATGCTGGGCGTGGTGCTGCTGATTGTCGCGGTGATCGGCGGGGTCAAGTTCGCGCAGATTTCCAAGCTGATCGCCCAGGCCAAGGTGCCGCTGCCTCCCGCCGTGGTCACCGCGCTCAAGGCGCAATACGAAGACTGGCAACCGAGCCTCTCGGCCGTCGGTTCGATCAAGACCGTGCGCGGGGTGGACGTCACCACCGAGGTCGGCGGCATCATTCGCAGCATCGGCTTCAAGCCCGGCCAGCAGGTGGCGGCGGGCGACCTGCTGGTGCAATTGAACGCCGATGCCGACATCGCCCAGCTGCGCGCGCTGGAGGCCACGGCCAATCTGGCCGGCACCGTACTCAAGCGCGACAGGGCCCAGTTGGCGGTGAGCGCGGTGTCCCAGGCCCAGGTCGAAGCCGACGAGGCGGACCTCAAGGCCAAGCTCGCGGCCGCCGAGCAGCAGCGGGCGCTGGTGGCGAAAAAGAGCATCCGCGCGCCCTTCGCCGGGCGCATCGGGATCACCGGGATCAACCTCGGGCAGTACCTCAATCCCGGCGACAAGATCGCCAACCTGCAGACCTTCGACCCCATCTACATCGACTTCAACGTACCCCAGACCCAGGTGCAGCAGATCGCCCTCGGCCAGAGCGTCACGGTCAGCGCCGACGGCCTGCCCAAGCAGCGCTTCAGCGGTCGGGTCAGTTCCATCGACACCCAGTTCGATGCCAATACCCGCAACGTCACGGTCGAGGCCACCGTCGACAATCCCCAGCACAGCCTGGTGCCGGGCATGTTCGCCCGGGCCGTGGTCGCCTCTGGCGGCACTCAGCGCTACCTGACCCTGCCGCAGACCTCGGTCACCTACAACCCTTACGGCACCACGGTGTTCGTCGCCACCCAGAAGAACAACGAGCAAGGCGAGGCGCTGTTCAGCGCGCAGCAGACCTTTATCGAAACCGGCCCGACCCGGGGCGACCAGGTGGCCGTGCTGTCCGGCGTCAAGGAAGGCGACCTGGTGATCACCAGCGGCCAGATGAAGCTCAAGAACGGATCGCCGGTGAAGATCGTCGACCGCGACGCGCCCTTGAACGATCCCTCCCCGACGCCACAAGAACACTAGGGCCCGGCCATGAATTTCACCGACACCTTCATCAAGCGCCCGGTCTGGGCCGTGGTGGTTTCGCTGTTCATCCTGATCCTCGGCCTGCGCTCGATCTTCGAGTTGCCGGTCAACCAGTGGCCGCGCACGGAAAACACCGTGGTGACCATCAGCACCTACTACTACGGCGCGGATGCGGCGACAGTGGCCGGCTTCATCACCCAACCCCTGGAAGCGGCCATCGCCCAGGCCCAGGGCATCGACTACCTGTCCTCCAGCAGCATCACCGGGCTGTCCACCATCACCGCGACCCTGCGCCTGAACTATGACTCGAGCAAGGCGCTGACCGAGATCAACACCCAGGTCAACTCGGTGAAGAACCAACTGCCGGCCCAGGCCCAGGAACCAGTGCTGACGGTGGCGGTGGGCCAGACCACCGACGCCATGTACCTGGGGTTCTACAGCGACACCCTGGCCACCAACAACATCACCGATTACCTGGTGCGGGTGGTCAAGCCCAAGCTCGACTCCCTGGAAGGCGTACAGACCGCGGAGATCCTCGGCGGCCGCCAGTTCGCCCTGCGCGCCTGGCTCGATCCCGACAAGCTGGCGGCCCACAACGTCACCGCCCAGGACGTGGCCAGCGCCCTGGCCAACAACAACTACCTGTCCGCCGTGGGCTCGACCAAGGGCCAGATGATCACCGTGGACCTCACCGCCGGCACCGACCTGCACACGGTGGACGAGTTCAAGCGCCTGGTGGTCAAGCACAACGGCGACGCCCTGGTGTACCTGGAAGACCTGGGCAACGTCACCCTGGGCGCGGAAAGCTACGACAGCAGCGTGGCCTTCTCCGGCAAGCGTTCGGTGTTCATCGGCATCAAGGCGGCGCCGACCGCCAACATCCTCAATGTCGCCGAGAACGTGCGCAAGGCCTTCCCCGACCTGCAATCGCAATTGCCCGCCGGGGTGCGCGGCGAGATCGTCTACGACTCCACGGCCTTCATCAACACCTCGATCTATGAGGTGGTGAAGACCCTGGTGGAAGCCATGGTCATCGTCTCGGTGGTGATCTACCTGTTCCTCGGCTCGTTCCGCGCGGTGATCGTGCCCCTGGTGGCGATCCCGCTGTCGCTGGTGGGCACCTTTTTCGTCATGTACCTGCTGGGCTACTCCATCAACCTGCTGACCCTGCTGGCCCTGGTGCTGGCCATCGGCCTGGTGGTCGACGACGCGATCATCGTGGTGGAGAACGTCGACCGGCACATCAAGGAGGAAGGCAAGGGCGCGCTGGAGGCCGCGCTGCTGGCGGCCCGGGAGCTGGGCGGACCGATTGTCGCCATGACCGTGGTGCTGATTGCCGCCTACGTGCCCATCGGCCTGCGCAGCGGCCTGACCGGCGCGCTGTTCAAGGAGTTCTGTTTCTCCCTGGCCGGGGCGGTGACGGTGTCGGCGGTGATCGCCCTGACCCTGTCGCCGATGATGACCTCGCGATTGTTCAAGAACGGCCAGGAAGAAGGCCGGTTCGCCCAGCGCCTGGACCGCTACTTCGACTGGTTGCGGGGGCGCTACCACCGGGTGCTGGCCGCCGGGCTGAATATCTGGCCGGTGCTGGTGACCTTCGGCTTCCTGCTGTTCCTGCTGGTGGCCGCCAGCGGCATGACCGCCAAGAGCGAGCTGTCGCCCACCGAGGACCAGGGCCTGGTGTTCATGCAGATCAAGGGCGCGCCCACCGCTTCGCCGCAGCAGATGGAACGGATTGCCGACCAGGCGTTCCAGATCGCCAACAAGGAGCCCGAATACCTGCAGATGTTCCAGCTCACCGGACTGCCGTCGCTGAACCAGGGGCTGGGCGGGGTGCTGCTCAAGTCCTGGGAAGACCGCAGCCGCACCCAGGCGCAGTTGATCCTCGACCTGCAGCAGAAATGGAACCAGGTGCCCGGCGCCGCCATCGCCGCCTTCCCCCTGCCCTCACTGCCGGGGGCCCAGGGCCTGCCGGTGCAGTTCGTGATCACCACCACCGAGTCGGTGGCGAACCTCAACGAAGTGGCCCAGGCGGTGCTCGCCGAAGCCACCAAGCAGCAGCTGTTCTGGTTCTCCGACCTCGACCTCAAGCTCGACAAGCCCCAGGCCAAACTGGTGGTGGACCGGGAAAAGATCGCCGCCCTGGGCATGACCCAGGCCGACGTCGGCGCGGCGCTGTCGGCGGCCCTGGGGGGCAACTACGTGAACTACTTCTCCACCGCCGGGCGCTCCTACCGGGTGATCCCCCAGGTGCTGCAGGTGGACCGCCTGAACCCGCAGCAGATCCTCGACTACTACATCCGCACCCCGTCGGGGAGCATGATCCCGGCCAGCACCGTGGCGCATATCGAGACATCCACGGAACCGGAGTCGATCAACCACTTCCAGCAACTCAACTCGGCCACCCTGTCCGGGGTCAGTGGCCTGTCCCAGGGCGAACTGCTGGCCAAGCTAAGGGGCATCCTGGAGCAGGTGGCGCCGTCGGGCTATTCCACCGACTACGCCGGCGAATCGCGGCAGTTCATCCAGGAGTCCGGAGGCTTCGTCGGCCTGCTGCTGTTCTCGATCCTGATCGTCTACCTGGCCCTGGCGTTCCAGTTCGAGAGCTACCGCGACCCGGTGGTGATCCTGTTCTCGGTGCCGCCGGCGCTGTTCGGCGCCCTGGCCTTCATCACCATGGGCTTTGCCTCGATCAACGTGTACACCCAGGTCGGCCTGGTGACCCTGCTGGGGCTGATCACCAAGCACGGGATCCTCATCGTGCAGTTCGCCAACCAGCTGCAACTGGCCGGCTACAGCAAGCGCGAGGCCATCGAAGAGGCGGCGGCGGTGCGCCTGCGGCCGATCCTGATGACCACCGCGGCCATGGTCCTGGGGGTGGTGCCGCTGGTCTGGGCCTCCGGCGCCGGGGCGGCGGGCCGCCACGACATGGGCCTGGTGATCTTCGCCGGGCTGTCCATCGGCACCCTGCTGACCCTGTTCATGGTGCCGGCCATGTACCTGTTCATCGGCGCCACCCACGCTGCGGCCACCAGCACGGCACCAGGCCCGATGGCCGGCGAGGACGTCGCACACCGGGCCTGAGGCGGCCCGGATCAGTGCATTCGTTCCACCCAGCTGTTGCAACATCCGAGACAAAGCCCGGCGCCAACGGCCGGGCTTTGTCCCGATGACGCGGCAACATAAGTTGTGCAGTCAGCGGATCGACACCCCATGGCGCTTGGACAGTGAAAAGCTTCAACTCTTGATAACGCAAAAACTTCCTTTCACGGCCTTGCCATCCATAGTCAATACACTTTTAGCGGACACTAACAACAGCCTCCATAACATCCGGATATTGCACTTGCGTTAAATGAATAAAATAAAAAGTTCACTTTCGCTGACGATTGTAGCCCGTAAAAAACCATGTTAAACAACTCGAAAATTGGCACAACGGACAACTTGGATGTTCAATTCAAACTTGCATCGGAAGATGGTCTTCGTCGGTTTTCTGTTGATCTCCAGCCACCTCAACGCCGACTCATTCTCTGGCGGCACTGGCTGGGGCAAACTTGCTCAGGTCCTGCTTTCAGTGAGCACCTGCCAGAACCGCCTGCTGCAGACGGAACGCGCCGCATGCTTCAAGCGCAATGCCCGGCAGGCCTGCCAATATGCCCCCGAAGGCATTGAGAAAGACAACTGTATAAAAGAATATTCGGGCTATTCGAACCCGGCGGACAGCGCTTCATCAAAAGAATCTTCTCGCACTTCAGGTTCTGACATGGCCAATCAGCCGCCGAAGTTCCTGGCGCCTGTTACAGCGACAGCGGCCAAATCGCAAACGGCCCACACGGATGAGTTGGACTCAAGAATAAAAGGACTTTTGTACGCTCCAGCACCTGGGCCACTTTAATCGATGCATGAGCACTTCATGCCCAGGGGCAGAATGGCGCTACAGCGGCGGCTGACTCGCCCGACGATACTCGACCGCAGCAGAAGGCAACCGCAGCCAGGCAATGGTCGACGCAGCGCTTGGCCGCGATGCCCGACACGGCCCGATAAACGCCGTTCAGCGCAGCAAGCGCCGCAGCCCCGCCTCGAATACTCCGTCCAGCCTCGCCCCGGCCTCCCCGGCCAGGGCCAGCGCCAGGGCGTGGCCGTGGCTGTAGTCCACCAGCAGGTCGAACAGCACCGGGTCGGCGTCGAAGGCGCGCACTTCCTCGCGTAGGCGCTGGCTGAAGGCCGCCAGGGAACCGGCGAACAACCGCGGATCGCCGAGGATGCACAAGGTCAGCGCCGGGTGGCGACGGACCCGCGCCATGTACCCGCCCAACAGCGCCTGGATCCGTTGAGCCGGCGGCAACGACGCGGCCGGCTCAGGCAAGGGCTCGGCGTGCACCCGCTCCACCAGCAGGCGCATCAGGTTGTGCTGGTCGCCAACGTGGTAGGCCACCGACATCGGCGTGATCCCCAATTGCCGCGCCAGGGCCCGGCCACCAAAACCCTGGGGACCCAGTTCCTCCAGCAACTCCAGGCCGACGTCGAGAACCTGCTCCAGGCTCAGCTCGCGACCCGCCACGGGGCGGCCGCTGCGCTTGCGGCGCTCAGGCATGGGCGGCCTCTTGTTCGACCCGGTAGCGAGTGCTGACCAGTCCGTCGGGATAGCGCCGGGAATCGATGCAGCTCAGGCGCAGGTCCTGCGCCAGGGCGCCGAACAATGGCCGGCCAGTGCCGATCAGCACCGGCACCCGGGTCAGGGTCATTTCATCGATCAGGCCGGCCTGGAGAAAGGCCTGGATCAGCGTGCCGCCGTCAATGTAGGCGCTCTTCCAGCCCTCGGCCTGCAACTGCGCAACCAGTTCCACAGGCGGCGCGGCGCTGATGCGCACCCGGCCTTCCAGGCGCTGCGGCACGTCCTGCTGGCCCAGGGTGCGGCTGAGCACCACCACCGGCTTGGCGAACGGCCAGGGCGTGAAACCCAGCACGCTGTCGTAGGTGGCGCGGCCCATGACGATCCCGTCCACCCTGTCCATGAACGCTGCGTAGCCATAGTCCTCGCCGGATGCGCCGCTGGGCAGCCAGTCGATGGCGCCATCGTCGCGAGCGATGAAACCGTCCACCGAAGTGGCGATGAATACCTTGCCGAATGCCATGGGCATTGCCTCCTGAGGGCTTAAACATACGGCGTATGATAAACCGCTGCCGGGGCCGCCTGACAGCGCTTCTCAAGTTCCCGGCCGTCAAGCGCCCTCGGCGTAGGCCGCCAACCCCTGCGCCAGCGCGGCAAAGGTCACCGCGCAACGGGGGCTGTCGCGCAGGTCTTCGTGCATGGCCACCCAGGTTTCCAGGCGCGGCGCGAACTCCGCGGCCAGGACCCGCACCAGCCGTGGGTCGGCGCTGGCCAGCCGGACCTGGCAGGCGCCAATGCCGAACCCGGCGCGCAGCGCCGCCAGTTGCGCCAGGTCGCTGTCGCTGCGCAGGGCAAAACGACCGCGAGAGAGCAGCGGGTACTGCTGTTGCATGCGGCGGATAAAGGCGCTTTCCCGGTCGAAGCCGATCAGTGCATGGCCCTCCAGTTGCTCCTGCGTCTGCGGCGTGCCCTCACGCGCCAGATAATCGCGATGGGCATGCAGACCCAGTTCGATATCGCCGACACGGCGCGCCAGCAACGCTTCCTGGGTCGGGCGAAACATCCGCACCGCGATGTCCGCCTCGCGCTGCAGCAAGTCGTCGGCACGGTTGGACAGCACCAGTTCGATCACCAGTTGGGGATGCTGCTGGCGCAAGCGGGCGAGTATCGGCGGCAAGACCTCGACCCCGATGACTTCGCTGGCCGAGATCCGTACACAGCCCTGCACGCCGGGTCCGTGGCTGCTGGCCACCCGGCGCAAGGCCGCCTCCCCCGCCGCCACCTGCAACAGGTAAGGCTTGAGTTCCAGCGCCGCTTCGGTGGCGGCGTAACCGTCGAAGGAGCGGATGAACAGCTTCAGGCCCAGGGCCGCTTCAAGCTGGTCGATGTGCCGGCCGACCGTGGGCTGGGTCAGGCCCATGGCGCGGCCGGCGGCGGAAAGCGAACCGGTTTCCAGCACCGCGAGAAAGCTGCGGTACCAATCCCAATGAGGGCTGATGTCAGTCTGGGTATGCATTTTTTTATAGAGACCATCGAAGAACAGGCAATTTTCATTTAGCCGAGGATTTTGCACCCTGCAAGCACTCGTCAAGCAAAAGGAACCTCGTCATGCCAAACATCGCCTTGTGGGGTGCCGTCGGCGCCATCGGTCAAAGTATCGCCAGCAGCCTGCGCAGCCAGGGGCAGGCCTATCGGGTGGTGGGCCGCGATGCGGCCAGCCTGCAACAGGTCTTCGGCGCCGACCCGCTGGCCGAATGCGTGACCTGGAACCCCGACCAGAGCGCCAGCATCGAGGCCGCGGCCGCCGGCATCGACACCCTGATCTATCTGGTGGGGGTCAACTACTGGCAGTTCGAACTGCACCCGCACCTGATGCGCAAGACCCTGGACGGGGCGATCGCCGCCGGAGTGCGCAAGATCCTGCTGATCGGCACCGTCTACCCCTACGGCCCGGCCCAGGGCAACCCGGTGCGCGAAGATCACCCGCGCCGGCCCAACAGCTACAAGGGGCGCATGCGCCTGGCCCAAGAACAGGTGCTGTGGCAGGCCCATGCCGCGGGAAAGATCCAGGCCACGGTGCTGCGCCTGCCGGACTTCTACGGCCCGGGGGTCGACAAGAGCCTGCTGCACGGCGCGTTCCAGGCAGCGCTCCAGGGCGGCACGGCGAACCTGGTGGGCCCCCTTGATCGGCCTCACGAATTCGTCTTCGTTCCCGACGTCGGCCCGGTGGTCTGCCGCTTGATCGAACAGCCCGGCGCCTTCGGCCAGACCTGGCACCTGGGCGGCGCCGGGGTCACCAGCCAGCGCCAACTGCTGGAGCTGATCCGCCAGCACGGCGCCGTGCCCTTCAAGCAGCGGGTGATCGGCAAACCCCTGCTGCGCCTGCTGGGGCTGTTCGACCCGTTGCTGCGGGAGATGGTGGAGATGCATTACCTGATCAGCTCGCCGCTGATCCTCGACGATTCGGCCCTGCAACGCCTGATAGGCCCGTTGCACAAGACCGCCTATGCCGAGGGAGTACGCCGCACATTGGCCCAGGCGCGTATCTCGCAGCGGCCCTGAACGCGGGCCAAACCCCATCGGCTCCGCGCTGGCGGCCCCCCTGCTCAGCGCGCCGCCGGCGCCGGGATCGCCAGGCGGCTGGTGGCCTTGACCTCTCGCAGCGCCAGGCTCGACTGGATCGAGGCAATGCCCGGCTGGCGCCTGAGCACGTGCTCGACAAAGTCGCTGTAGCTGTCCAGGTCCTGGGCCAGCACTTGCAGCAGGTAGTCGGCGTCGCCGGTGATCTTGTGGCAGGCCTGGACCTCGGGCAGACGCATGATCACCGTCTCGAAATCGTCCGGGGTCTGGTCGGAGTGGGTGGCGAACCGCACATGGACAAACGCCATGATGTCCAGGCCCAGCAGGCGCCGGTCGAGGTTGGCCTGATAGTCCTTGATCACCCCCTCTTCTTCCATGCGCTTGCGCCGGCGCCAGCAGGGGGTAAGGCTCAGGGACAGGCGCTCGCTGAGCTCGGCATTGGAGATGCTCGCGTCCTGCTGCAAGAGGGCGAGGATCGCCAGGTCAGTGTCGTCGAGGGCGACGCGATTAGTCGTTTTTTTCACAATCAGCCACTCAAAGGAAAAATATTACCCAAAATTCTAGATTCATCCGAAGACAAAGCAAAGAAATCGCCGCCATGCCGGAACAAACTATTTGCACCGGACAATAACAATGGATGCCTTCAGCATGCTTACCGTCTTCAGCGAATCCCACCGCCTGCACCACGGCACCGAATTGAAGGACGGGGTGCTCAAGCCCTCGTTCGAGCAACCCAGCCGCGCCGACACGGTGCGTGACCGGGTCAGGCACGTGGGGCTTGGCGAGATCATCGGGCCTCGCGCCTTCGACCGCGCCTGCTACGTCGCCGCCCACAGCGAACGCTACGTGGCCTTTCTGGAAAACGCCTGGAACCAGTGGACTGCCACCGGCCGCCGTCACGACGCCCTGCCCCTGGTGTGGCCGGTGCGCGACCTGGCCAACCAGCAGGTGCCGGAGTTCATCGACGGCCAGCTGGGCTTCTTCGCCATGGACGCCGGCTCGCCGATCACCGCCAGTACCTGGGACGCGGCGCGCACCAGCGCCGATATCGCCCTCACCGGCCTGGCGCTGATCGACGAAGGCCAGGACAGCGCCTTTGCCCTGTGCCGCCCGCCGGGCCATCACGCCGCGCGGGAATACATGGGCGGCTACTGCTACCTGAACAACGCCGCGATTGCCGCGCAACAGGCCGTCACCCGGGGCGCCAAGCGGGTGGCGGTGCTGGACGTGGACTTTCACCACGGCAACGGCACCCAGAACATCTTCTACGACCGCGGCGACGTGCTGTTCGTCTCGCTGCACGGCGACCCGGCGGTGTCCTACCCCTACTTTTCCGGGTTCGCCTCGGAGCGCGGCAGCGGCGCCGGCGAAGGCTGCAACCTGAACCTGCCCCTGCCCCGGGGCACCACCTGGGAGCGCTACCGCGAGGCCCTGGTGCAGGCCTGCCAGCAACTGCGGACGTTCGCGCCGGAGCTGCTGGTGGTGTCCCTCGGGGTGGACACCTTCAAGGACGATCCCATCAGCCACTTCCTCCTCGAAAGCCAGGACTTCCTCGGCATGGGCCAGCTCATCGCCACGGTGGGCGTGCCCACGCTGTTCGTGATGGAAGGCGGCTACATGGTCGATGAGATCGGCATCAACGCGGTCAATGTGCTGCACGGCCATGGCAATCGCTAACGCGCGACCGACGCGCTCTCCAGCAATGTTCAACGTTCCGACCGAGAGGAAAATCAACATGACCTTGTTTATCGATGTGGAGCAGGCCGCCGCCCTGTACTCGCGCCTGGGCATCGCCCGGGCGATCCGTGAAATGGCCGGCTATATCCAGGCCGACTACCGACGCTGGCAGGCGTTCGAAAAGTCCCCGCGCACGGCCAACCATTCGCCCACCGGGGTCATCGAACTGATGCCCGCCGACGACGGCCAGCAATACGCCTTCAAGTACGTCAACGGCCACCCCGGCAACCCCGCCAGGCAGTTGCTGACGGTGATGGCCTTCGGCGTGCTGGCCGACGTCGACAGCGGCTACCCGGTGCTGCTCAGCGAACTGACCCTGACCACCGCGGTGCGCACCGCCGCCACCTCGGCGCTGGTGGCGCAGTCCCTGGCCCGTGCGGACAGCAAGGTCATGGCGCTGATCGGCAACGGCGCCCAGAGCGAGTTCCAGGCCATCGCCTTCCACGACATGCTCGGCATCGACGAGCTGCGGATCTTCGACCTCGACCCGGCCGCCTCGCGCAAGCTGCAGCACAACCTTGAGGCCTGGCCCGGCCTCAAGGTACGGATCGCAGGTTCCGTGGCCGAGGCGGTCAAGGGCGCCGATATCGTCACCACGGTGACCGCGGACAAGGCCTACGCCACCATCCTCACCCCCGAGCTGATCGAGCCCGGCATGCACCTCAACGCCGTGGGCGGCGACTGCCCGGGCAAGACCGAGCTGCACCCGCAGATCCTGCGCAACGCCCGGGTGATCGTCGAATTCGAGCCGCAGACCCGCATCGAGGGCGACATCCAGCAACTGCCGGCGGACTTTGCGGTCACCGAATACTTTCGCATTGCCCAGGGCCTGGAACCGGGCCGCGAGCACGCCGCCCAGGTCACAGTGTTCGACTCGGTGGGCTTCGCCCTGGAGGACTTCTCGTCGCTGCGCTACCTGCACGACCTGGCGCGCGAGCACGGGATCGGCGAGCAGATCCACCTGGTGCCGACCCCGGCCAACATCAAGGACCTGTTCCAACTGATCGGCCCGGCCTCCGAAGCCGCCGCCAGCGCCCTGCGCCGGCTGGCCAGCGGCTGAGGCCCGGCCCGACGAGCGCTGGACAGGGCAACCGCGCGTGCCCCTGTTCAGCGCCCTGAACCGAACCGGCTGCGCCGCCCGACCTACAACCACAGGGCGCAGTCCCCAGCACCTTTCACTGCCAAAACTCGACAACTATAAAATCAAGAGGTTTTGTGATGACTCCAGATACCCTCGGGGCCGCTGCGCGCCCTGCACTGCAACGCACCCTGCATAACCGTCATATCCAGCTCATGGCCATGGGTGGCGCCATCGGCACCGGGCTGTTCATGGGCTCGGGCAAGATCATCGCCATGTCCGGCACTTCGATCATCCTGATCTACATGATCATCGGCCTGTTCGTGTACCTGGTGATGCGCGCCATGGGCGAGCTGCTGCTGTCGAACCTGCAATTCAAGAGCTTCGCCGACTTTGCCGGCGCCTACCTGGGGCCGCGCGCGGCGTTCTTTCTCGGCTGGTCCTACTGGTTGAGCTGGAGCGTGGCGGTGGTCGGCGACGCGGTGGTGGTCGGCGGCTTCTTCCAGTACTGGTTCCCCGGGGTGCCGGCCTGGATGCCGGCAATCGGCATGATGCTGACCCTGTTCGCCCTCAACGTGCTCACAGTGAGGCTGTTCGGCGAAGTGGAGTTCTGGTTCGCCATCATCAAGATCATTGCCGTGCTCACCCTGATCGGCGTGAGCCTGGTGCTGATTGCCAGCGCGTTCGTCTCGCCCTCCGGCGTGACCGCCTCGCTGGGCCACCTGCTGGACCGGCAAGCGGCCTTTCCCAATGGCCTGCTGGGCTTCTTCGCCGGCTTCCAGATGGCGATCTTCTCCTTCGCCGGCACCGAACTGATCGGCACCGCCGCCGCGGAAACCCGTGACCCGCACAGCACCCTGCCCAAGGCGATCAACGCCATTCCGCTGCGAATCATCCTGTTCTACGTGCTGGCCCTGGCCTGCATCATTGCCGTGACTTCCTGGCAGCAGGTGTCGCCGAGCAAGAGCCCGTTCGTCGAGCTGTTCCTGATTGCCGGCTTCCCGGCGGCGGCGGGCATCGTCAACTTCGTGGTGCTGACGTCCGCCGCGTCCTCGGCCAACAGCGGGGTGTTTTCCGCCAGCCGCATGCTCTTCGGCCTGGCCGACCAGGGCAATGCCCCTGGCCTGTTCAAGCGCCTGTCGAGCCACAGCGTGCCGGTCATCAGCCTGAGCTTCACCACCCTGCTGATGCTGCTGGGGGTCCTGCTGCTGTACATCGTTCCCGAGGTGATGACCGCCTTCACCATCGTGTCCACGGTGTCGGCGATCCTGGTGATCTTCACCTGGTCGACCATCCTCGCCTCCTACATCGCCTACCGCAAAAAGCACCCGCAACTGCACGCCCGCTCGCTCTACAAAATGCCTGGTGGCGTCCCCATGGCCTGGTTCGCCCTGGCCTTCCTGCTGTTCGTGCTGTGCCTGCTGGCCCTGCGCCCGGACACCCGCCTGGCGCTGTGCGTGATGCCGGCGTGGTTTATCTGGCTGGGCATTGCCTACCAGCTGGGCTGGCGCGGCAAGCGCCGGTGGGTAGCGGCGCGCTCATAACCTCAACCAGCGCCCCGTAGCACCAAGGAACGGTGCTACCTGCCGCCCCCCGCCAGGGTCGAGCGTCACCCCACCTGCAAAGGCGTATTTTCGGCGCCAAATGAATGACACAAATAAGTCACCATTCAAGCCCTCCTCGCGCCCCTCATCACGCTGCAAAAATAGATTTAAATCCTTATAAAACAACAGCTTAAAATCAACAAGATTGAGTACAAGAATTAACCGTTGACTTAGTAAGGCGCCAAGATAAACTGCGCCTTATGAATATTTTAGAGAACAAACATCACATCATGCTGCAGGCACTGGAGAACATTTCTCCCGACGCTCGCGAGAGCGTCAGACTGTGCTTCGAACTGCTATCGGCCGCAGCGGCAATCAACCGCGTCTGTGCTGTGCGGCTTGCCCGCTACAGCCTTTCGGAGGGGCGCTTCGTGATCATGCTGACCCTCAAGAGTGCGGGCGGAAAACTCTCGCCACTGGAACTCGCGACGCGCTTGTCCATCACCACCGGCACCGTGACCGGACTGCTCGATGGCCTGCAAGGCGATGGCTTCATCAGGCGCAAGCCCGACCCGACGGATCGACGCAAGCTGATCATCAGCCTGACCCCGGAAGGCAGGCAGGTAGTGGACGAAGTCTTTGCCGATCACACGGATTGGATCTGCAGCATTATCGAAGGCCTGAGCGCGGAACAACGCCAGGCACTGACCGAAGCGATCTATTGCATTTCTGCAAGCCCCGCTCTGGCACTGCAACCTCCTGACGGGGATTAGCACCGGGCGTCAACGGTAGTAGCAACACATGGAGGTGACTGATGTTGCAGAGTCAAAAGGTAATGACCAATTTCGGCAGGAAGCCGCGTCTTCACAGTGGCGTCGACACGCTCAGGCATGGCCTGGCCTCATTGGAGCGTTACATTCCTCCCCCCCTCTACCGCCATCTGTTTCTCACCCGCATAGCCCGCGCCCCGCTGGCCATCGAAGGCTTCGAATTTCGCCCGGTACAAAGCCTCTTCGAGCTGGAGGAGGCCCTGCGGCTGGTCAATGAAAGCTATGCGCGTCGGGGAATCTCCACGGTCTGCCGTGCCGGCATGCGCTTTTCTGCCTTTCACCTGCTGCCCGGCACCACGACCTTCGTCGCGATCAAGGAACAGCAGATCATCGGCACGGTGTCATTGATCGAAGATTCGATGCTGGGCTTGCCGATGGAGGACGTTCACGGCAACGAAGTCCTGCTGCAGCGTCTGTCCGGCCAGCGCCTGGCCGAGGTCGGGACCCTGGCGGTGTCCACGCACTATCGTGGCAAGGGCGTGCCGCTGATGCTCTACAACGCGATGTTCCGTTGGGCAATGCACTACCGTGGGATTGAAAAGCTGCTGATCGCCGTACACCCCAGGGCCAGCTCCTTTTATCGCAAGGTGCTGTTCTTCTCGCCGATGGGTCGCGTGGAGCGCTACACCAAACTCAACGGCGCGCTTTCGCAGCCCTTGTCACTGGGACTGGCAGACGCCCAGGACACCTTCAGAAGTGTTTACCAGTCCTCCAGCGTCAAATTTGCGGTGGCGGGACAGCGCACCAACTTCTTCGATTTTTTCTGCCAGCGCGACTTCGATGCGATTCGCCTGCCGGCCGATGCGGGCGTGCATCGCTGGCAGGAGCAGGACGTGCTGATCCACATGGCTCGCTGCGGGGTGCATGACAGGCACTTGGGCAAGCGCGTCAAACGGGCGCTGGCCCTGGCGTAAACACGCCCTTCCCCTGCCGATTTTCACACATCATTTCATGGAGGATGAGTCATGGATACGGGATTGCTGCGGGCGATTTACAGAGAAATAACCACTAAACAGCCGTTCACTCGCACACCGGAACCGGAGTTGGTCATGGAGGCCCAGCCCAGCGTGGAGTCCTATGCCAGCAGTGCCGGACAGGGCCAGGCACTGTCGGGAACCTACCTGTACCACGCGGCGCAGATGTGCGCGCTGATCAAGCCCGGGGACGTTGTCCTGGATATCGGCTGCGGGCCCGCCAGCCTGTTGCTGCAGGTGGCGCGACTCAACCCGCGGGCCGAATTCGTGGGGGTCGACTTATCGAAGAACATGCTCGACATCGCCCGGGATTCGATCCGGCAACAAGGTATCGACAACGTCGAGCTGATCGAGGATGACATGACTCGCCTGGGCAGGATCGGCGATCGCAGTGTCGATGTGGTGATTTCCTCCATGGCCCTGCACCACCTGGAGAGCCTGGAACAGCTGGAGTCGACCTTCAGGAACATTGCCCGGGTGCTGCGTAACGATCGCGCCATTTACCTGAATGACTTCGGACGCCTGAAATCGACCGAATCGGTGGATTACTTCGTCCAGCGCGCCAGCGACGGCGCCGATCAGGAAACCCTGCTGGACTACCGCAACTCGCTGTTGGCGGCCTTCTCCCTAGAAGAGTTCCAGACGCTGGCGGCCAGCTACCTGGGGCCTTGCGCCCGGGTCTACAGCACCGCATTGAGCCCGCTGATGATGGTGATCCGCACGCCCAAGCGGCGCTGCGTCAAGACCATGAAGCCGGAGTTCAAGCGCCGTTATGCCGCGCTGCCAGCCAGCCGCAAGGCCGATGTACAGCAACTGCGCCTGTTCCTGCGGTTGGGAGGGTTGGCCAGTGCTTTCTGAAGGCACCCGCCTGCAAGCTGCCCTGGAGCAGTGGCGCGGAGTGCTGGGGGCGTCGCAGGTTCGCCTCGATCACGCCGGCATCGCCCACGTCCAGCACGACACCATGCATTCACCGGCCTATGCCCAGGCGGTGATCGCGCCCCTCTCCAGCGAACAAGTGGCGGCCTGTGTGGTCATTGCCCAGCGGCACCGCATCGCCCTGCACCCCATCAGCACCGGTCACAACTGGGGTTACGGTTGCGCCGCTACCGGTCGGGAGCACTGCGTGGTGATGGACTTGTCGGGCATGGCGCGGATCCTGTCGTTCGACGAAGAACTGTCAGTGGTCACCCTTGAGCCGGGCGTTACCCAAGGCGCATTGGCACAGTATCTGCAAGAACGCGACCTGCCCTACCTGACACCGGTGACCGGTGCCGGCCCCTCTTGCAGCCTGCTGGGCAACGCTCTGGAACGGGGTTACGGGATTACTCCGCAGACCGACCACTTCCAGGCCGTGCTGGCCCTGGAAGCGGTGCTGCCAGACGGCCAGATCTACCGCTCGCCGCTGGCGCTGGGGGCTGCCAGTCCTTGCTTCAAATGGGGAGTGGGCCCCTATCTGGACGGTCTGTTCAGCCAGAGCGGGCTGGGCATCGTGACCCAGATGAGCCTCGCCCTGGTGAGAAAGCCCCAGGTCATCCAGCCGTTCTACTTCTGGATCGAGGACCCGGCCCGGCTGGGCGCGGCGCTGGAGGGTGTGCGGCGCATCATCGACCAGGCCCAGGGTCAGGTGGGCGGAATCAACCTCATGAACCGCACTCGCCTGCTGACCATGGCCAGTGAAGGCCAGGGCATCGCCGGACTGCCCCGCGAACAACTGCGCCAGAGCGCCGACAGCCTCGGGCTGCCGGCCTGGATGGGGGTCGGCTCGATCTATTGCCACGCGGACCAGTTGCCCTCGCTCAAGCGCATGATCCTGCGCGAACTCAAGGGGTTTGCCAGTCGCTCGATGTTCAAGACCCGGCGCCAGTTGAGCCTGGCCCACGGCCTGTTGCAGCGGCTGCCGGGGAGTTGGGCGCGGCGCTGGCAGCGGACCCTGGAAAAGATGTTGCTCGGCGTTGAACTGATGGAAGGGCGCCCCAACGAAGTCGCCCTGCCGCTGGCCTACAGCGCAGGGGCCAAGCCGCCTCCCGGGCCAGGATTGAACCCCGCGCGCGACCACTGCGGGCTGATCTGGTACGCCCCGGTACTGCCGTTCAAGAAGCAGTTGATCGAAGACTTCCTGCACGCCATGAGCGAGCAGTGCCAGGCGCAGGACATGCTGTGTCCGATCACCCTGACCACGCTTTCGACCCGGGCCATCGACTGCACCGTGCCACTGCTGTTTGCACGCAACGACCCTCTGGCATCCGCTCGGGCCCATGACTGCTATCGGCAACTGTTCCAGCTGGGCAAGGCTCAGGGGATCGTGCCCTATCGCGTGCCGGTGGCGTTCATGCCGTTGCTGGCCGACCAGGAGCACCCCGCCTGGCAACTGGGCGCGCGCCTCAAGCACGCCCTGGATCCCCATCACCTGCTCTCGCCAGGCCGCTACTGCCTGCCTGTCGACACCCGAGCGCCCCTTGCCACCCCCGAGCCGGTAGCCTGCCATGAGTGAAGACACCACCCAGCTGATCAATCAGGGACTGATCCAGACCCGCAACCTGGCGCAGTGCCTGGCCGTTGACCAGACCGCGCTGGCCACGGCCATTGCCGGCCAGCTCGACGAGAGCCTGGGGCAAGCCCTGATCGCCGCTGCCCAGGCAACCGAGAAACAGGGCATCTCGAAAAGAATCGCCGCCCTGGGGCTGGCTCTCGGGCAATGGCTGGAGCTCGCCGCGCCGCCCGCGCGCCAAAGGGCCTGGAGCCTGTTGCAGGCCCATCCATCGGACACCGTGCGCAGTTGGGCGGCCTTCGCCAATGCCTACCGCGAACGCAACCAGTCCCTGGCCAGCGCGATCCACAGCCAGTTGCACTTTGCCTGCGACAGCCACTTCGGCGTGCGCGAGTGGGCCTGGATCGCCTTGCGGCCCTTGCTCAGCCAGGACCTGGCGACAGCCCTGTCCCTGCTGCGCCAATACACGCTCAGCGAAGACCCGCTGATCCGCCGTTTCAGCATTGAGATCCTGCGCCCCCGAGGCGTCTGGTGCGAGCACATCGGCGCCCTCAAGAGCACC
Organism: Pseudomonas sp. 3MA1; assembly: GCF_029237275.1. NCBI lineage: Bacteria > Pseudomonadati > Pseudomonadota > Gammaproteobacteria > Pseudomonadales > Pseudomonadaceae > Pseudomonas > Pseudomonas sp. 3MA1. The sequence goes on from NZ_JAACFX010000003.1 coordinate 361,110, forward strand.
CCGGAATTAGCCGAACCGCTGCTGATCCCGCTGCTTGCTGAAAGCCAGAAATACCCCCAGGACTCTGTCGCCAACTGGCTCAACGATGCCAGCAAAACGCGCCCGGACTGGGTGCGCCAGCTGTTTCAACGCTACCCGCCCAGTTGCAAGGCCTCCCACAGGATTCACACCCGGGCTACCCGAAGCCTGTCTCACTAGAAAAAGGAGTTACTCATGTCTCTCAAGGAAAAACTGCAAGCTGCCAAACAGCAGATGGCCGAACAACTGCCGGGCGAGATCCTGCACAAATTCGGCGCATCACTGCAGTCGCTGGTCGACAGTGGCCTGGCCGCGAAAGCCCTGAAAGCCCAGGACAAGGCGCCTCTGGCGGTACTCAAGGACCCGGATGGCCAGGATGTCGACCTGCGCCGGTTGCTCGACAAGGGCCCCCTGGTGCTGGTGTTCTACCGCGGCCTGTGGTGCCCGTTCTGCAACCTGGCCTTGAGCGCCTACCAGCAGATGGTCGGCGACCTGGCGGCCTCCGGCGCCACCCTGGTCGCGGTATCGGCGCAGACACCGCAATCCTCGGCCAAGACCCGTGAAGCACTGGGCATTCGCTACTTGCTGCTCAGCGACGCGGAAAACCGCCTGGCCAAGCAGTACGGCATTGTCTTCAAGCTTGAGGATGAACTGGACGCGGTCTACCGCTCCCTGGGCGCCGACTTGAAAGTCTTCAACGGCTCGGATGCCTTGACACTGCCAATGGCCAGCGCCTTTGTGATTGGCCAGGACGGGGTGATTCGCCACGCCTTTGTCAATGTCGACTACTCGGAGCGCGTCGAACCGCAAACCCTGCTCGAGGCCGTTGGCCGCTAAACCGATCAACCTCCGCCGAAGGCCGTCGCGCCTTCGGCCCTGCCTATTTGTTCACGGACTGAGCCAATGAAACGTATCGCTATCATGGGGGCCGGCGTCGCCGGTCACCTGGCTGCCCTGTACTTCAAGAAACGCCTCCCCGGAGTCGAGGTCATCCTGATCGGTCGCCCGGATCGAAAGCGCCCGGTGGTGGGCGAGTCGACGGTGGAATTGACCACGCACTTCTTCAAGGGCCTGGGGCTGGGCAGCCTGCTGGAGGAAAAGCACTACCACAAGTACGGCCTGACCTATTACCTGAAGCTGCGCAACAACCCGGAGTGCCGCAACTATGTCGTGCATGAGGCACCGGGGGTGATTCGCATGCCGGCCTACAACCTCAACCGGTTCAGTTTTGACCGCGACCTGCGGCGGATCGTCGACGCGCATCAAGTGCAACTGATCGAGGCCGACGTCAGCGCGGTGGACCTGCACCAGGGCGAGCATGCCACTCACCTGCTGACCTTGCGCAGCGACACCGACGCGCCCCAGCAATTGACCGCGGACTGGATCATCGATGCCACCGGACGCAACCGCTTCATGGCCAAGAAGCTCAAGCTGCACAAGGAGCCGACCTACCAGCGCAGCACCTTCTGGTTCCGCCTCAAGGACTTCGACCGCACCCTGCTGTCCAACATCAACATCCACAAGGTCAAGCACCACTGCTACGACCCCTATTACGTCACCCATCACTTCTACGGGAAGGGCTACTGGATCTGGATGATCCCGATGCGCAGCGACGATGGCAAAGACATGATCAGCATCGGCATCACCTACCGCCCGGACATGATCGAGCAGAAGATCAGCACCCTCGAACAGTTCAACGACAAGGTCATGGCCGACCATCCGGTGATCACCGAACTCATCGCCAGCGGCCAGGTGATCGATGCCCACGCCATGTACAACTACATGTATGAAGCCCAGCAGTACTACTCCACCGATGGCTGGTTCCTGCTCGGCGACGCCGCGTTCACCTTCGATCCGGCCAACAGCGCCGGGCTGGCGTATGTCGCACAGCAGATTCCGCAGATCGCGGCCATGATCGAAAAGGACATCCATGCCAGCCTGACCCCGGCCTATGTCAACTGCCTGGAGTCTCACATTCAGGCGCAACTGGCGCTGCAGGACACCTGGAGCAAATGGTACGAGGTCATGGACGACCCGTTCATGATGGGCTGGACCCTGCTGTTCGCCAACATGGCCTACTTCCACGTCGTGCTGCCGATGTACATGACCGGCGACTTCCTCGATGGGCACCAGGCCCAGCAGTTTGCCGACCTGCTGCCGCGCTACCCCCGGGAGTTGCAGCCTTCGCCCCTGCCCTTTGCCTGCCTGCTGCAGGAAGTCCGCCGCTCCAACCCGGGCCTGAGCCCGGAGATGATGCCGAACCTGTACTCGCGCACCATCAACTTCGACCTGTACAAAGCCGAAAATCGTGCCCGGCCGCTGTATGCCGCGCATTACTACCTGCGTTCGGCGGCGCTGCGGATCCGCCTGATGAAGATGGTCAAGTGGTCGCCGACGCCACGGCACTTGAAGCTGTTGCTGCGCCACAGCTGCGGCGTGGTGCAGGATCTGGCGCGATCCCTGAGCCTGAGGCTCAAACCCTCGCTGTTCTACAAATATGGCGAGTCGCCGGAACTGCTGAAGTCGCCGTTTGGCAATGACGGCGGCTTTCTCGACCTGGCCCGCCGTTGATGTCCGCGCTGACGCCAACGGCCTCCGGCTTCCGCGCGTCCGGGTTGCTGGAGCTGAGCGCCGTGCAACTGGCGCGCCTGATCAAGCGCAAGGAAATCTCGCCGGTCGAACTGGTGGAGCAGTCCATCGAGCGCTGCCAAGAGGTCCAGGCCCTGTGCAACCCGATCGCCGTCGAACTGTACCGCGGCGCCCGCAGTGCTGCGCGTCGGGCAGAGGCCGATGTGTTGCGCGGCCAGCCCTTGGGGCGCTTGCACGGCGTGCCCTTCTCGATCAAGGAAGGCCTGGGGCTGGCGGGCTGGCCACAAACCTGCGGCTCGACCTTGCGTCGGCAGGTCACGGCGTCCTCGACGGCGACGGTCGCCCAGCGCCTGATAACCGCGGGGGGCATTCCCGTGGCCCTGGGCAACCAGGCGGAGATGGCCCTGTGGCCGGAAACCGACAACCTGCTCTATGGCCGCACGCTCAATCCGTATCGCGCCTCGCGCACCGCCGGGGGCAGCAGCGGCGGCGATGCGGTCCTGGTGGCCAGCGCCTGCGTGCCATTTGCCCTTGGCACCGATGGCGCAGGCTCGGTGCGCATTCCCGCCGCGTTCAATGGAGTCTTTGGGCTCAAGCCGTCGCGCGGCCTGGTGCCCTTGAGCGGTCATTTGCCGCTGGACGAGCGTGGCCGCGAGCAAGCCAACGCACAGGCGGTATCCGCTCATTTTGCGGCCGGCCCGCTGTGCCGACATGCCGAGGACTTGAGCGAAATCCTGCAGATCATCGCCGGCCCCGATGGCATCGACCGCAATATCCATTCGCGGTACGTGCCCGTTGCCGAGCCCGCGCGTCTCAAGCGGGTCCACCTGTACCTGCCCGACAAGATGAAATGGAGCAGCCCGGTGTCCGAGGCCGTCTCCCGGGCCTTGAACGACGCAGGGCAATGCCTGGCCAGCCAGGGCGCCACGCTGCAGGCCTGGCAGGAACCTGGCATGCACAACGCGTTTTTCATCTGGCTGGCGGTGCTGAAGCTGGAGGCGCAGGTCCGCCTGGCGGACTACCTGGGCGATGGGCAGCCGCTGAGCTATTGGCGGGCAGCCCGCGCCAGCCTCGCCGGACGTGCGCGACATGCTACGGGGCCGTTGCTGGCGACCTGGCTGGACAGTGTCGGCGACGCCCTGGGCAATCCGGGGCTGGGGCGTTTTCTTGCCCAGCGCGATCACTTGCAACAGGCCTTCGCCGAGCTCTTCGACGGCCACAGCGTGCTGCTGATGCCCGTCACGCCAGGCGTCGCGCCGGAACACGGGCATGCCCTCAAGCGCCCCTTTGACGTTGCTTACTGCGCCCTGTTCAACGCCTTGGGCCTGCCGGCCCTCAGTGTGCCGATGGGGCGCCTGGATCAAGGCTGCCCGGTGGCCGTGCAGCTGGTTGCCGGCCCCGGCCAGGACGCATTGCTGCTGGACGCCGCGGTATTTCTGGACACTCAGTTTGGTGGCTGGCTCAAGCCAGCGCTTTCACACTTCAAGGGATAGGAAGTCTCTATGCAAACCACCAGTGCGACAACCCAACAGCCCGCCAGCCCCCCCATGGGGCAATCGGCCGTGGGCTCCCAGGCCGAACACCTGACATTGCTGTTTCTGATCCAGCTGATCGTGATCTTTTCCGTCAGTCGGCTGATCTCCTGGCTCAGCACGCGCTGCCTGGGGCAAACCCCGGTGGCCGGTGAAATCCTTGCAGGCCTGGTGCTGGGCCCAAGCTTGCTGGGGTATTTCTTTCCGGAGTTGCTGCACAGCATCTTCGTGCCGCAGACCTCTACCGCCTTTATCGCGACGGCTCAGGTCGGGCTGATTCTGCTGATGTTCCAGGTGGGCCTGGAATTCGAATTTGGCGCGCACCTCAAAGGCCGCAAGCGCTCGATCATCTTCATCAGCCTGGGGGGCTTGCTGGTGCCCTTTGCCAGCGGCTTTTTCAGCGCCGAATTTTTCTGGCAGCAGATCACCGGTGAGCGACCTCCGCTGCTGGCCTTTCAGCTGTTCTTCGCCACCGCCCTGTCAATCACCGCCCTGCCGATTCTGGGGCGCATTTTCATGGAACTGGGCCTGTCGCGATCACGGGTCGCCACCCTGACCATCGGCGCCGCGGCAATCGACGATGTCTGCGGTTGGCTGATCCTGGGCGGCGTGACGTCGATCATTGCCTCGAACTTCAACGTCTGGACCTCGCTCCTGAGGATGCTGGCCCTGGCACTGTTCATCATCGTGGTGCTGTGGCAGGTGCGGCCCTTGATCCTGCGCTGGATCATCGGCGACCTGGAACGTCGGCCCCTGTCGGCGCGCGGTATTTCACTGATGCTGATCGTGCTGTTTGCCAGCGCCGTCATCACCAACCTGATAGGGGTGTTCTCGATCATTGGCGGCTTCATCATGGGCGTGGCGCTGCATACCCACCGGCCCTTCGTCGCCCAGTGGAACGCCAAGGTCGGCGGCTTGGTCAATGCGTTCTTCCTGCCGGTGTTTTTCGCCTATACAGGCCTGCGAACCGACGTAGGTTCGTTGGAGGGCAGTCACGCCCTGCTCAACTGTTTCCTGGTGTGCCTGGTGGCCTTTGCCAGCAAGTTCCTCGGGGCCTACGGCTCCAGCCGCCTGCTGGGAGAAAGCCCGAGGAACTCGGCGCTGATCGGGGTCTGCATGAACACCCGCGCCTTGATGGAACTGGTGGTGCTCAATGTCGGCTATGACCTTGGCGTGCTGCCCAAAGAGTACTTCACCATCCTGGTGATCATGGCCATCATCAGCACCTTCATCGCCTCACCGCTGATCCGCCTGCTGACCGCCAGCGAGCGCCTGGGACAGGCCGCGCCGGCAGTTGCCAACCAGCCCGTGGTCTAGCGCAAGCGCCAGCCTGGACGGACCTGGCAGCGCCCAGGTCCGCTCCGGCGTCAGGCCCCGCTCGGCAGGCTCACCGCCGCGTTTGGCTGCCTTGCCGGGTGCCCTGAGGCGCAGGCGACAAAGTCCTCCTTGCGCAGCACCACCAGGGCAATCAGCGACGCCACGCCGGTGGCCACGTAGAAGTACCAGGGCGCGGTGATGTCGCCAGTGAGCTTGATCAGCCAGGTGGAGATCAGCGGCGCGCTGCCGCCGAACACCGCCACCGGAATGTTGTAGGCCACGGCGATGCCGGTGGAACGAATGCGCGTGGGCAGCAGTTCGCTCATCAGCGCGTAGGTCGATGAGGCGTAGAGCCCGAACAGGATCGCCACCGCCATCAACGGCCAGAACAGCGTGGCCGGGGTGGCGTTGGGCGCGGTCTTGAAGAACCAGTACATGGCCAGGGTGGCCAGGGTGCCGATCACCATCAGGAACGGCTTGCGTCCGTAGCGATCGGTAAAGGCCCCGCCCAGGGGCATGACCAGCGCCGCCGAGAGGCTGGCGACGAACACGTAGAGCAAGGTGGTGCCGCTGTCGAACTTGAGGGTGTTGGACATGTAGGTCGAGGCGAAGGTCAGCACCAGGTAAAAGATCGAGCTGTGCAGGGTGATGATGAAAAACACCAGGGCAATCGAGCGCTTCCACTGCCAGACTTCGCGCAGCGGTGCCTTGGAGGTCTGCCCGGCCTGCGCCAGGGCCAGGAACTCCGGGCTGTCTTCGAGCTTCAGGCGGATGTACAGCGAGATGAAGCCCAGAGGACCGGCGAGCAGGAACGGCATGCGCCAGCCCCAGTCCTGCATCACTTCCGCGCCCAGGCCCCAGGTCATGCCATTGGCCACCGCGCCGCCCAGCAACAGGCCGAGCACCGCGGTGACCATCAGCCAGCAAGTGGCAAAGCCGCGGCGCCCGGGGCCGGCGTATTCGGCAATGAAGCTGGTGATGGTGCCGATCTCGCCACCGGCGGAGAACCCCTGCACACAGCGGATCAGCACCAGGAGGATCGGCGCGGCGATGCCGATGCTGGCGTAGGTTGGCAACAGGCCCAGGAGGAAGGTCGAGCCGGCCATCAGCACCAGCACGGTGATCAGGGTCTGGCGCCGGCCGATGCGGTCCGCCAACGGGCCGAAGAACAGGCCGCCCAGGGGGCGGATGAAAAAGCTCAGGGCAAAGGCCGCGAAACTCGCCAGCAGGCTGCTGGTGGGGTCATCGGAGACGAAGAACGCCTGGCCGATGTACACCGCCAGAAAGCCGTAGACGCCGTAGTCGTACCACTCGATCAAGTGGCCGGAAGTGGCGCCGATAAAGGCCCGGCGCCGCTGGCGCTGGGGGTTGCAAGAGGACACGTCCATGTTGGGAGACTCCTGTCGTACTGCGGTCCATGGGAAAGTGCGTCAGCGCTCGGCGATGGTCCCTGTCGGGTCCTGCAGCCACTGACGCAAGCGGGTCTTGAGAATCTTGCCGTAGCTGTTCTTCGGCAGCTCGGCGCAAAACAGGTATTTGCGCGGTTTCTTGAACGACGCCATGCGCGTCACGAACCACTGGTTGAGCACCTGCGGGTCGAGGCTGTCGGGGTCGCGCGCAACCACGAAGGCCACCACCGACTCGCCCCATTTGGCATCCGCCTCGCCCACCACGCACACCTCGAACACCTGGGGATGCTGCATCAGCACCTCCTCCACTTCCCGCGGGTAGATGTTGCTGCCGCCGGAAATGATCACATCCTTGGAGCGGTCGGTCAGGGTCAGCAAACCGCGGTGGTCGAGAAAACCGATATCGCCGGTGAGCAACCAGCCGTCCACCAGGGTCGCCCGGGTGGCGGCCGGGTTGTCCCAGTAGCCGTGCATCACCGGGGCGCCGCGCACGGCGATTTCCCCGGGCTCGCCGGCTGGCAGGGCTTGCCCCTGGGCATCGAGGATGCGCACCTCGACACAGGCCTGCGGGCGCCCGACTGACGCCGCCAGAGCCGGCCAGTCCGGGTGCTGGCGCTCGGCGATCAGCTCCCGGGACAGCGCGCTGATGCTCATCGGGCACTCGCCCTGGCCGTAGATCTGCACCAGCCGCGGACCGAAGGTGTCCAGGGCCTGGGCCAGGTCCGCCTGGTACATCGGTGCCCCGCCGTAGACGATGGTCTTGATGCCCGTGCCGTCATAGCCTTGCTGCCGGGCCTGCTCGACCATGCGCTTGACCATGGTCGGCGCGGCAAACAGGCTGACCTGCCCCAGTTGCTGCGCCAGCCCGAACAGCTCGGGCGCATCGAACCCCCGGGACTCCGGCACCACGTGCCGGGCACCACAGCGCACGTGAATGAAGTTGTACAGCCCGGCGCCGTGGGACATCGGCGCGGCATACACCAGCGCATCGCCGGCCTGCAAAGGGTCGACATCCAGCGGGTAACACAGCGACATGGCGATCAGGTTGCCGTGGGACAGCATCACGCCCTTGGAACGGCCGGTGGTGCCCGAGGTGTAGAACAGCCAGGCCAGCTCGTGGTCGGCGCACGGCCAGGGCTCGCGCAGCTCGGTGTCCGCGGCGCCCGCCGGCGCCGGCATGACTGCGGCGGGCAGCTCGCGGCAATCGGCGGGCAAGTCCGGCAGCTCGAAGGTCCGGCCACCGTCGGTGAAGATCAGCCGCGCCCCGGCGTTGCCGACGATCCAGGCCGCCTCCCGCGGATGCAGCTTGCTATTGACCGGCACCGCCACCGCCCCGCTCCACCAGATGGCGTAGAGCAGTTCCAGGTAGGCGCAGCTGTTCTTCAGCAGCAAGGCCACCCGGTCCCCGGCGGCGATGCCGTGCGCATGCCGCAGGTGCAGGGCACGGGCCCGGACCCGCGCGGCGAAGCCCTGGTAGTCGGCCACCTGGCGGCAGCCCTCGAACAGCGCTGGGCGCTGCGGCCAGCGTTGGGCCGCGTCCAGCAACCAGTGGGCAATGTTCATGTTCAGGCCCTGAGCGCTTGCAGGACCGAGGCGTAGTTGGCCACGGCCATGCCGCCCATGTTGAACAGCAGGCCGAACTCGGCCCGGGGCACGCCCAGGCCAATCGGCTCGCCGATCAATTGGCGAAAGCCCAGGGCATGCATCGACACGCCGGTGGCGCCCACCGGGTGGCCCTTGGCCTTGAGCCCGCCGGAGAGGTTGACCGGCAAACGCCCGCCGGGGCGCACGATGCCCTCGTCCAGGGCCCGATGGCCTTCGCCCTTGGGCGCCAGGCCCATGGCTTCATAGATCAGCAACTCGGCGATGGTGAAACAGTCGTGGACCTCGGCAAAACTCATGTCGCCCAGGCTCACCCCGGCCTCGCGCAAGGCGCCGTGGATGGCCCGCTGCGGGCCGTCAAAGGCCAGGATGTCGCGGCTGGCCATCGGCAGCAGGTCATTGACCTGGCTCAGGGCGCGGATCGCCACTTCGCGGCGGAACGAGCGCGCGCGCTGCGGCGAAGCCAGGACAATCGCCGCCGCGCCGTCACTGATCAGCGAACAGTCGGTGAGGCGCAGCGACGGCGCGATCAGCGGATTGCTCTGGGACACCTGGTTGCAATGCTCGAAGTCCATCGGCCGGTGCATCTGCGCCAGGGGGTTGGCCATGGCATTGGCATGGTTCTTCACCGCAATCGCCGCCATCGAGGCCAGCGGGCTGTGGTAGCGCTCGGTGTACTGCTGGGCGACCCGGGCAAACAGCTGGGCAAAGCTCAGGCCGGCCTCCTGCGGATCGTTCTGGTAACCGGCACCGGCCAGGGCCTGGGTCACTTCGGCGGTGGAGTTGCTGGTCATCTTTTCCGCGCCCACCACCAGCACCAGCTCCGCGGCGCCACTGCGGATCGCATTGACCCCCGCGAGGATCGCCGCCGAGCCCGAGGCGCAGGCGTTTTCGCAACGGGTGGCCGGTTTGAAGCGCAATTGCGGGTCGGCCTGGAGCATCAGCGAGGCGGGAAAACCGTCCGGCACCAGGCCCGAGTTGAAGTGCCCGAGAAACAGCGCGTCGATCTCGGCGGCATCGATCGCGGCATCCGCCAGGGCCTCGCGGGTGACCTGGACAATCAGGTCCTCTAGGGTCACACCCTGGAGGCGACCGAAGGATGTGTGGGCGGCAGCGACAATGGATACGGAAGCATGATTCATGGTGATTTTCTTCTGTGCTTGAAGCGGACGTTCCCTACAATGGCGAGCGCCACAATCAGACGCTAGTTAGGGCAACTACGTACACCAGTAAGTAGTGCCCGGCTTGCCAGAGCGGCGCAACGACTTCCACGAGGCAGGATGCCCCATGACCGTATATGCCCAGCAGCTCCAGGACCTTGAGCGCCTGGCCTTCCAGGTTTCCCCCGCACCGCAGTTGATCACCGGGCATCGGCGCATGCTCGACTGCAACCAGGCCTTCCTGCGCCTGTTCGGCTATGAGCGCGAGCAGCTGCTGGATCACCTGACCCTGTTGCTGTACCCGTCCCAGGCCGATTACCAGAGCATTGGCGAACGCAGCGAACACTGGCTGCGCAACGGCCAGGGCGCGTCCTACACCGACGAGCGCTTTATGCAGCACCGCAACGGCGAGGTGTTCTGGGCCCGGGCCCACGGCTTCTCGCTGACCCCGGACGACCCATTCGGGCTGATGATCTGGCACTTCGAACGCCTGGACCGGCAATTGGCGCCGACGGTGCACCTGACCCCACGCGAGCGCGAGATCTCGCTGCACATCGTCAACGGCCTGACCTGCAAGGAAGTAGCGCGCAAGCTGGCGATCTCCCACCGCACGGTGGAGGTGCACCGCGCCCGGCTGATGAAGAAGCTGCAGGCCAAGAACAGCGCCGAGCTGGTGTCGAAGATCATCTACATCAGCTAGACGCTTGCCCCAGCACCTCGCTGGCGCTCAGCCGCAGCAACTGCAGGGGCCCGATCGTCCCGCCCTCCAGGCTGCCGCCCTGGTTCAGCAGCTTATTCGCGGCGTTCATCTCGGCGCTGTGTTGCGTCACGCTGACAAAGGTGCTGTGGGGCAACTCCTCGCTCCAGCCGTCTTCGAGCGTGTTGTAGGCCAGCATCAAGGCGGCGGTGAAATAGTGCTGGCTGGAAACCGGGATCTGCACCTCCTGGTCATTGTCGTCGTAGGCGATGAAGTGCCCGACGAAAGTCTCCACTCCAAGGCGCTTGAGCAGCGGCCAGCTCAGGGCCGAAGGCACGAAGGCGTTGAGCTTCTCGGCGACGATGGCTGAGTAGCCACGGGCCTGGAGCATCTGCACGATCTCGTCTTCGCTGGCCTCGGGATGGGCGCCCATCACTTGCAGGGCTTCGACCACGGCCTGGTGGGCGCTCTGGTGGTCGGGGTAATCGGCGCAATGCGCGCAGTTGGGCGGGCAGGTATCGGTCACGGGAGGCGAAGGTCCATATCGGTCTCAAAAAATGAGCCGCAGGGTAACCCCATGACCTGCGGCCCGCCAGTGCCGCGGCATGCCGGCCGGCATGACGCGGCGCCGGTTACTTGATGACGATGGGATTCACCGGTGCCCCGCTGCCGCCGACGATCTTCAACGGCGCAGCGGTGTAGAGGAAGGTCCACTGGCCGTCGGCGGCGCAATCCTCGGCCAGGTCTTCGAGCAGCACGATCTCGGTGAAGGCGATGCCCAGGTTGCGCATCAGCGCGCAGTGCAGCGGGATCTGTACCCCGGATACCGGGTCGGTGATCACTTCGTTGGCGATGGTGTCGGTGACCAGGTTGGGGATTTCCATCTGGTTGAACCAGTCCACCAGTTCGCGGCTGTAGGTCAGCCCGGGCTCCACCAGGTCCTTGAAGAACTCGGTCTTGCCGTACTCGTAGAAGGCGCCCATGGAGCCGGTGCGGATGATCAGGATGTCGCGCTTCTCGATGGCCACGCCCTGGGCCTTGGCGGCGGCCAGCAGGTCCAGGTGATTGAAGGTTTCGCCACGGCCCAGGTACTTCTTGCCGCGATGGCGGGCCATGTCGATCAGCACCGCGCGGCCTACCACGCCGCGCTCGGCAATCGGCAGCACGCTGGCCTTGGCCATGCCGCCCACCGTGCTGCTGGCGTCGTAGCCGTTCCACAGCTGGTTGTCATACCAGGCGTGGCCCAGGGCGTCGTACTGGGTCGAGCCCTGCAACTGCATGAAGATCACGTCGTCGCAGTACTCGGCGCCGCCGGTCATCGACGGTTGCTTGCCGGCCTGATAGTGGCTGCGGTCCAGGGTGTTGAAGCGCATCGAAGGGTTGCGCGCCGGCCACATCGGGTCACCGCCGGGGTGGCCGATTTGCACCTGCAGGGTGAAGGTCTTGCCCTGGCGCACCGCGGCCACGCCACGCAGCACCTCGGCCTGTTGCAGATAATTGAGGGCGCCGACCTCGTCGTCCGGGCCCCATTTGCCCCAGTTCTTCGGCAGGCCTTCAAGAAGCTGCTGGGTATTGGGGTGATTCTTGTCGTTATCGATCCCACACATGTCGACTGCACTCCGTAGCTGGTTCAGATCTGGCCAACAGGTTTCTACAGGTCATCACACGCAACGTCCACCATCCACTTCCAGGCAGGTGCCGGTGATGAACGCGGCTTCGTCGGAGGCCAGGTACAGGCAGGCGTTGGCCACATCCTGCGGGGTGGAGAAGCGCCCCAGGGGAATGGTGGCCATGAATTTCTGGCGGTTTTCCGGGGTGTCCGGCACGCCCATGAACTCGCTGAGCAGCGCCGTGGCACCGACCACCGGGTTGACGCAGTTGACGCGGATATTGTCCGGCCCCAGCTCGGCGGCCATGGTCTTGCTCATCACCACCACCGCGCCCTTGCTGCCGTTGTACCAGACCAACCCCGGACGCGGACGGATCGCCGCCGTGGAAGCGATGTTGATGAACACCCCGCCGCCCTGGCCACGGAAATGCGGCACAAAGTGCTTGGCGCTGAGGAAGATGCTTTTGACGTTGACCGCGAACACCCGGTCGAACTCGGCCTCGTCCACTTCCAGCATCGGCCGGTTGCGGTGGGTGGTGCCGGCGTTGTTGACCACGATGTCGAGGCCGCCGTACTGCTCCAGGGTGTCGCGCAGCAAGGCGCCGACGCTGGCGTCCTGGGCCACGTTGACCTCGACGAAGTGGGCCTGCCCGCCGGCGGCGCGGATCTCCTCCACCACCCGCTGGCCGCCCGTGGCGTTGATGTCGGCGACGATGACGTTGGCGCCCTGTTGGGCGAAGGTCTTGGCGATGCCCTCGCCAAAGCCGGAACCGGCGCCGGTGACGATGGCAGTCTTGTTTGCTAGACGCATGGGAGTGACTCCTGTTTTTGTTGTTATGTACCGCCGTGCGGCCGTCAGTCGTGACGAATGGCGATGGTCTTCAAGGTGGTGAAACCCAGCAGGGCCTCGAAGCCCTTCTCGCGGCCATAACCACTGGCCTTGACCCCGCCGAAGGGCAGTTCGACGCCGCCGCCGGCGCCGTAGTTGTTGATGAACACCTGGCCGCAGCGCAGCTTGTGGGCCATGCGCAGCTGGCACGCACCGTCCCGGGTCCAGACCCCGGCCACCAGGCCGAAGGCGCTGTCGTTGGCCAGGCGGATGGCCTCGGCTTCGTCCTCGAAGGGCAGCACCGCCAGCACCGGGCCGAACACCTCCTCCCGGGCCAGACGGCTGTCTGGCGGCACATCGCGAAACAGCACCGCCTCCTGGAAATAGCCGCCACTGCCGGCTTCGGCCACCACCTGCCCGCGGGCCGCCACCGGGATGCCGGCGGCCTCGGCTTCGCGGACAAACTCGCGCACCTGACGCAGCTGCTTCTGGTTGATCAGCGGGCCCATGTCCAGGTCCAGCTCCGAGGGCCCGGCGCGCAGTTGGCCGAAGCACTGGGCCAGGCGTTCCAGCAGCGGTTCGTAGAGGCTGCGCTGCACCAGCAGGCGGCTGCCGGCGGAACAGGTCTGCCCGCAGTTCTGCACGATGGCGTTGATCAGCACCGGCAGCGCGCGCTCCACATCGGCGTCGGCAAACACGATCTGCGGCGACTTGCCCCCCAGCTCCAGGGTCACCGGGCAATGCCGTTCGGCGGCGGCCTTGGCCACCAGGGCGCCGGTGCCGGTGGAGCCGGTGAAGGAGATATGCGCAATGCCAGGATGGGCGCACAGCGCCGCGCCCGCTTCATGACCGTAGCCACTGACCACGTTGATCGTGCCCGCCGGAAAACCCACCTGGGCCGCCAGTTCCGCCAGGCGCAGCAGCGACAGGCTGGCGTCCTCGGCGGGCTTGACCACGCAAGCGGTGCCCGCCGCCAGGGCGGCGCCGACGCTGCGGCCGAAGATCTGCATCGGGTAGTTCCAGGGAATGATGTGCCCGGTGACGCCATGGGGCTCGCGCACCGTGAGCACGGTATAGCCGGCCTGATAGGGCAAGGTCTCGCCATGCAGCTTGTCGGCGGCCCCGGCGTAGTACTCGAAATAGCGCGCCAGGGCCGTGGCATCGGCGCGGGCCACCTTCAGCGCCTTGCCGGTGTCCCGGGCCTCGATCTGCGCCAGCTCTTCGTGGTGTTCCAGCACCGCCTGGCCCAGGCGCGCCAGCAAGCGCCCGCGTTCCAGGGCCGACAGGCCGCCCCAGGGCCCGTCGAAGTTGTCGCCCAGCGCCCGCTGCGCGGCCTGTACCGCCAGGTCGATGTCCTCGGCGGTGCCGCGGGCGATCCGCGCGTAACCGATGCCGGTGCTGGGGTCGAGTACCGGAATGTCCTCGGCCCAGGACGAGGCTTGCCATTGGTTGTCGATGTAGTGTTCGAGGCTCATTTTCATCAGCTCCTGTTGCCTGCCAGACACTCGGCAATCGCCCGCCCGACGTCCACGGTGCTGGCAGTGCCGCCCATTTCCCGGGTGCGCGGGCCTTCGGCGAGCACCGTCTCGATGCTCTCGACAATCGCCGCCGCGGCCCGCTGGTAAAGCTCATCGCCCTGCCCCAGGTGTTCGATCATCAGCGCCGCCGACCAGATCTGGCCGATCGGGTTGGCCACGCCCAGCCCGGCGATGTCCGGCGCCGAACCGTGCACCGGTTCAAACAATGACGGATACAGGCGCTCGGGGTTGAGGTTGGCCGAGGGCGCGATGCCGATGGTCCCGGTACAGGCCGGGCCCAGGTCGGAAAGGATGTCGCCGAACAGATTGGAGGCCACCACCACATCGAACCAGTCCGGGTGCTGGACAAAGTGCGCGCAGAGAATGTCGATGTGGAACTTGCGGGAGTCGACCTGGGGATAGGCCTTAGCGATCTGCTCCACCCGCTCGTCCCAGAACGGCATGGTGATGGCGATGCCATTGGACTTGGTGGCCGCCACCAGATTGCGCCGGGGCCGGCGGCTGGCCAGCTCGAAAGCGTACTTCACCACCCGGTCGACACCGTGACGGGAGAACACCGACTCCTGCAGGGCGATCTCCCGCGGGGTGCCCTCCCACATGCGCCCGCCGACGCTGGAATACTCGCCCTCAGTGTTTTCCCGGACCACGATGAAATCGATGTCCCCGGGCACCCGCCCGGCCAACGGGCATGGCACCCCGGGCATCAGCCGCACCGGACGGATGTTCACGTACTGGTCGAACTGGCGGCGGATCTTCAGCAGCGAATCCCATACCGCAATATGGTCGGGCACGATGTCCGGCGCGCCCACGGCGCCGAAGAAGATCGCCTCGTGGTCGCCGATCTGCTCGGCCCAGTCGGCGGGCATCATGCTGCCGTGGACCTGGTAGTGCTCGCTGCACCAGTTGAAATGATCGAACTGCAAGGCGATGCCGAAGCGCCGGCCGACGGCTTCCAGCACGCGCAAGCCTTCGGGAACCACCTCGCGGCCGATGCCGTCACCGGCGATCACCGCGATGCGATGGGGAGGTTTTACAGCGGGATTGGTCCTGGACAAGCCGTCTCTCCTGGTCTGACGTGTTGTTCTTATGGAGGCAGGTCAAGCGCACGGGCGAGCCCATTCTGGGCACGGGGAAGCGCCCAGGGGAATTGCTCATTGTGGAAACCGCCTTCGCAAAATTCGAAGACGCGTCAGAGGGGGCCTGCCTAGAGCAGCAACTAGCCAGCCTGCGCCCCGGCCTGCCCGCAGCCGGCCAGGTAGTCGAACAGCTCGCGACTGGCCAGGGACGGTTGCTCGCGGCGCCTGCAGAGGAACATCTGGCGGTCGGCCCAAGGGTCGTCGATTTCGATAAAACGCAAGGCCATCTCCTTGCGAAAGATCTGCACCGCGCCCTGGGGCAGCACCCCCACGCCCTGCCCGGCGGCGATCAGCCGGCACACCGCCTCGAAGCTGCGCACCTGCACCCGCAGGCGCAGGGGCATGCTCACCGCGGCCGCGGCTTCGGTGATCAGCGGGGTGATGGCGGCGTTGTCTTCCAGGCCGACGAAGTCGTAGCCGAGCAAGTCCTGGAAGCGCGCATGGCTCATCTTGAACGGATGAGCCTGGGGCACGATCAGGCACAGGCGGTCGCGGCAATAAGGGATGTAGTGCAGGTCCTGGCCCCGCGGCCGGGTGGTGACGATGCCCACATCGGCCACACCGTCACGCACCGCGAGGATGATCTCGCGGCTGCGCTCTTCGCGGATGTCCACGCGAATCCCCGGATGCAGGTCGCTCCACTGGGTCAATTGCCGGGGCAGCTCCTGGCTCATGGCCGAGCTGTTGGCATACAGGCTGACCCGGCCGGTGGCGCCCTTGGCGAAGTCGGCCAGGTCGGCGTGCATCACATCCACCGCCCGCAGCAGGCTTCGCGCGTGTTCGGCCAGGGCCAGCCCCGCCGCCGTGGGCTGCACCCCGGTGGAAGTGCGGATCAGCAACGTCACCTTGAAGTGCTGCTCCAAGAGCGACAGGCGCCGGCTGGCGGCCGACAGCGACAGGTGCGACTGCTCCGCCGCGCGGGACAGGTTGCCCAGGGTCAGGGCCTTGAGAAACAGCTCGATGGAAGTCAGGTCCGGGGCCATGCCAGGTTCCTTGTGCGCAGTGCATGGAAACTACCCACTCGGGTCGCCCCTGTCCAACCTGGGGAAACACACTCGCCGCGGCTTCAACGCCCGGAAAAACGCAGCCGCGACAGCTGGCGCAGATCCCCTTCCAGGTAGTAGGGGTTGCTCCAGCTGTCGTCCACCGCCAGCGGCTGTACCTGCTTGAGGGCCAGCTGCTTGGCGAAGTAGCGGAACCGGTAGTGCTCGTAGAAGCGCAGCAGCTCCAGGCCGTAGCGGTCCGCCAGGTCGGTGTCGCCCCGGATGATCAGGAAGTTCTCGTCGTTGCTCTGGCTGGCGCCGACGCTGAGGTTGTGGCTGCCGCTGATGATCACCGGCGCCTCGCTGGTGAAGTCGGTGACGATGGCCTTGGTGTGCACCAGCAGGTTGCCCTTCTGGCCCTTGAGCCCTTCCTTGAGCCAGCCTTCCAGGCCGTTGTTGAGCAAAGCGGTGGCGGCGAACTCGGCGCTGCGGTCGGCGTGGAAGCCGGTGATGCGGCTGGCGGTGTTCTGCAGGCCATAACGCAGCACATCGTCGTGGGGCTGGCCGAGCAAGGCATCGAGAATGCTGTCGGGCAAGGCGAAGGCGGTGACGAACAGCAGGTCGCGGCGGGCGCCGTTGATGATGTCGACGAATTCGCTGAGATCGCCCTGACCGCTGCGCGGGGAAAACCCGGCGAACAGCGGCGCCTGCGGCTGCATGGGATTGTTCTGGGTCAGCCATTGACGGGTGGCGCCCACGTCCGCCGGGGTCGCCCAGACCTGTTCGAACACCTCCAGGTAGCGCGCGGCCAGGTCGGCGCGGTCGAGGCTGTGCAGCACATTGGCCTGGCGGTAGACGCCGTTGGCGGTGAAGTTGGTGCTGCCGCAGAGCACCGACTGCGGCTGGCGCTGGCCGGCGGCGTCGAGGCGGCTGAGGACGATGAACTTGTCGTGGAAGATGGCGTGGGTCACCCGCCCGCGTTTACAGTCCTGCGGCAGGTGTTGCAGGCTGGCCTGGTTCAGCGTGGTGTCGGCATCGCCGGGGGCGGCGTGGTACAGCACCCGCACCTGCACGCCACGGTCGAAGGCGGCGTTGACGGCCTCGATGATCGCCTGCAACTGGTACTCGTAGATGGCGATGTCCAGGCTCCAGCTGGCGTCGGTGGCGCGCTGGATAAAACCCAGCAATTCCTCCAGCAGGCCGTTTTCCAGCCATTGCCGGGGCGCGTCCGGCCAGTCTTCGATGGCCAGGTTCTTGTTGGCGCTGAGCAGCGCATCGAGCTCGGGAAACTTGCGCGAGAACGCCTGACTGGCGGCCACCGCACGATTGAAGATCACCCGCTGGCCGGGAGGCTGGCCGTTGTCGGCGCTGATGCTCAACTCCAGGGCTTCGCCCAGTTGCGGCGCCTCCGGGCTGCCATACACCAGGTGCACCCGGTAGTTGAGGGTGGTGCCGGGGTTGACCGCGTAGTCGGCCCAACGGAATTTCTGCAGCGGCGCCTGATCGCTGGGGGTGGCGTTGTATTGGGGAAAGGTGTGGGCCTTGCCGGGAAAGGTCAGGCTGTTGAACAGAAACAGCCAGGGCTTGCTGCCAGTCTGCTTCTCGATGGCGAACCCCAGCAGGCCCTGGCGCCGCGAAGCGTCCAGGTCCATGGCCAGCAGCACCCCGTTGGTCCCGGCGTAGGCCTTGACCCGAAAATCGTCCTTATCGTTACGCACCAGTACCCGCATGAAGTCACTCCTGTGTTGGCGCAGGCAGTGTAGCCGCTGCCGCAGGCTGCGAACGGGCCCGAAGGGCTCGCCGGGACGGGCGCTGCGTTGTTTTTTGTAAAGGACGGGGGGAGCATTGCGCCGACTGCGTCGGCGATCGCAGCCTCGCGGGCTCGGCAGCGGCCACACAGATGCACCAACGCACAGATACAGAATTACAGGTCGAGGTGCTGGTAGGTGGCGTTGAGCCGCATCGCCAGTTCCCGGGCCCGGCCCAGGCGGATAGGGCCGCGTTCGATGTCGAGCAGTAAGGTCGGGCAGTTCAGGGGCTGCAACAGCGGCAGGCTTTTCAGCCGGCCATCAGTGATCAGCAGTACACGCTGCTGCTCCGCCGGCAGGCGGCGCTGGCGCTGCTCCAGCCACTGGGCCGCTTCGCTCAGGGCTTGCGGCAAGGGCGTGCCGCCGCCAGCGCCGAGGCCGTCGAGCCAGTGCCACAGGTCCTTGGAGGCCTTCAGGCCCTGCACTTGCCAGTTCGGCGCGCGGCCGCTGACCGTAAGCAGGGCCAGGCGCGCGCGCTGGCGGTAGGCGTCGTCGAACAGTTGCGCCAGCAGGCCCTTGGCGTCGCTCAGGGCGCTGTGGCGACGGGTCGAGGCCGAGGCGTCGACGATCACCAGCCACAGCTCATGGGGCGAACGGCTGCGCAGGCGAAACAGCAGGTCTTCGCGCAACCGTGGCCGGCCCTTGAGCAAGGTGCCGGGCCAGTTGATCGAACCGCTGCCGGCTGCGCGACTGGCGCCGTGCCGACCTTGATCCAGGTGCCCCGCCCGGGGCCTGGCATCCGCCCCCCGGTCAGTACGGGGGCGGATGCCTAGGGCTTTTTTGGCCAGCTCGGCACTTCACGGCGGGCGCCGGTGGGCAGGGCCCGGGCCGGCATTTCGCCCCATTGGCCCTGGCCTTCGCTGGGGTTGGCGTTGGCGGGCGCCGGTGCCTGGGGGCTTGAGCCTGACGACGGCGCGTTGGGCGGCGTCTCCCGCCGCCGGTGGCGCAAGGCGAACTCGGCCACGGCGTCGATATCCTCCTCGGCAATCGCCGGGGCGCCGCGCCAGGCGGCATGGGCGCGGGCCGCGCGCAGCCAGACCAGGTCGGCGCGCAGGCCGTCCACGGCGGCGGCAAAGCAGCGCTCGGTGATCAGCGCCAGGGCCTGGTCGTCCAGCGGGATGTCGGCCAAGGCCGCCCGCGCCCGCTGGCAGCGCTCACGCAACGCCGCCTGGGGTTCGGCCCACTGGGCGCAGAAGCCCTGGGGATCGCTGTCGAAATCCAGCCGACGGCGAATGATCTGCCCGCGCTCTTCGGGGGCGGGCTGGCCGCTGAGGGCGACGTTGAGGCCGAAGCGGTCCAGCAGTTGCGGACGCAATTCGCCCTCTTCCGGGTTCATGGTGCCGATCAGCACGAACTTCGCCGAATGGCGATGGGAAATGCCGTCGCGCTCGATCAGGTTGGTGCCGCTGGCGGCCACGTCCAGCAGCAGGTCCACCAGGTGATCGGGCAGCAGGTTGACTTCATCGACGTAGAGCACGCCGCCGTCGGCCTTGGCCAGCACCCCCGGGGAAAACTGCGCGCGGCCTTCACCCAGGGCGGCATCCAGGTCCAGGGTGCCCACCAGGCGCTCTTCGCTGGCGCCCAGGGGCAAGGTGACGAACTGCCCGCTGGCCAACAGGTCGGCCAGGCCCCGGGCCAGGGTCGACTTGGCCATGCCTCGTGGGCCTTCGATCAGCACGCCGCCGATCTTCGGGTCGATGGCGGTCAGGCACAGGGCCAGTTTCAGGCCTTCGGCGCCGACCACGGCGGACAGCGGGAAATGGGGGGTGTCGCTCATGTCAGGGTCTCGCTTGGGTCGGGTCGGGGGTGTCCGTGGGGACGCTTTCGCGAGCAAGCTCGCTCCTACAACGGCAATGCCAGCCCTGTAGGAGCGAGCTTGCTCGCGATCCGCGCCGGTTCAGGAATCTTCTTCTATATCCAGCAGCAGGTGCTCCAGGGCTTCACGATAATCGCCGGGCTCTTGCCACAAGCCGCGCTGCTGGGCTTCCAGCAGGCGCTCGGTCATGTCGCGCAGGGCGTGGGGATTATGCTGGCGGACGAACTCGCGGGTCGAGTCGTCCAGCAGATAGGCATCGGCCAGCAAGGCGTACTGGTGATCGTCGATCAGCTCGGTGGTGGCGTCGAAGGCGAACAGGTTGTCCAGGGTCGCAGCCATTTCGAAGGCGCCCTTGTAGCCATGGCGCTTGACCCCTTCGATCCATTTCGGATTGGCCGCGCGCGAGCGGATCACCCGGTTCAGTTCTTCCTTGAGGGTGCGGATCTTCGGCAGGTCCGGCTGGCTGTGGTCGCCGTGGTAGCTGGCAGCCTTGGCCCCGCTGAGGCTTTCCACCGCCGCCAGCATGCCGCCCTGGAACTGGTAGTAATCGTTGGAATCGAGCAGGTCGTGCTCACGGTTGTCCTGGTTCTGCAGCACCGCCTGCACCTGGCTCAGACGGGTGGCGAACTGCTCGCGGGCGGCGGTGCCCTCATCGCTGCCGCCATAGGCGTAGCCGCCCCAGTTCAGGTAGACCTCGGCCAGGTCCTCGCGGCTCTGCCACAGGCGACCGTCGATGGCGCCCTGGACCCCGGCGCCATAAGCCCCGGGTTTGGCACCGAAAATCCGCCAGCCGGCCTGACGCGCGGCCGCGTCCTGCTCCAGGCCGGAGGCGATCAAGGCCTCGCGCTCGGCGCGGACCCTGGCCGCCAGCGGATTCATGTCCTCGGGCTCATCGAGGGCCGCCACTGCTTGCACCGCCGCGTCGAACAGGCGGATCAGGTTGGCGAAGGCGTCGCGGAAGAACCCGGACACCCGCAGGGTCACGTCGACACGGGGCCGGTCCAGCAGGCTCAAGGGCAGGATCTCAAAGTCATCGACCCGCTGGCTGCCGGTGGCCCACACCGGACGCACGCCCATCAGGGCCATGGCCTGGGCGATGTCGTCGCCGCCGGTGCGCATGGTCGCGGTGCCCCACACCGACAGGCCCAGGTGCAGCAGGTGATCGCCATGGTCCTGCAAATGGCGTTCGAGGATCAGGTTGGCCGACTGGAAACCGATGCGCCAGGCGGTGGTGGTGGGCAGGTTGCGCACATCCACCGAATAGAAGTTGCGCCCGGTGGGCAGCACGTCCAGACGCCCGCGGCTTGGCGCGCCGCTGGGGCCGGCGGGGACGAAACGCCCGTTCAGGGCCTCCAGCAGGCCGCGCATTTCCGCCGGGCCACAGGCGTCCAGGCGCGGCGCGACCACCTCGCGCAGGCCGTCGATAATGCTCTGCACCGGCTCCCAGCCGGGTTCATCCAGCTGCGCCACCGGGCCCTGGAGCGCCGCCTCGATCAACTCGGCGGCATACAGCTCCAGGCGCTCGCGCACGTCGCCGGCGGTGCGCCACAGCGCCTCGCTGATCTGCCGCAACGGTTGCGGGCGGCGCCCGGTCCAGGGTTCGGCCAGGGCGCAATCCAGCGGATCGAAGCCCAGCTCGAAGGCCTTGGCCAAGGCCCGCAGCAGGCTGGCATGGGCGCCCTTGCCATCGCCCCGGGGAATGCGCAGCAGGGCCAGCAGGGTGTCGAGGCGCAGGCGGCCCTCGGGGGATTCGCCGAACACATGCAGGCCATCGCGGATCTGCGATTCCTTGAGGTCGCACAGGTAGGTGTCCAGGCGCGGCAGCCAGATGGCGGCGTCGGCGTCGCTGTCGAGCGCGCCTTCCAGTTGCAGCTCGCGGTCGATATGGGTTTCGCGCACCAGTTGCAGGATGTCCCGTTGCAGCTCGCGGGCGCGACGTGGGTCCAGCAGTTGGGCTTCGTAGTATTCGTCCGCCAGCAGTTCCAGGTTACGCAGCGGGCCGTAGGTTTCGGCACGGGTCAGCGGCGGCATCAGGTGGTCGATGATCACCGCCTGGGTGCGGCGCTTGGCCTGGGCGCCCTCCCCCGGGTCGTTGACGATGAACGGGTAGATGTTCGGCAGCGGCCCCAGCAGCGCATCCGGCCAGCAGTGTTCCGAGAGGCCGACACCCTTGCCCGGCAGCCATTCCAGGTTGCCGTGCTTGCCGACGTGGATCAGCGCATGGGCGCCGTAGGCCTGGCGCAGCCAGAAGTAGAACGCCAGGTAGCCATGGGGCGGCACCAGGTCCGGGTCGTGGTAGACCGCGCTGGGGTCCACCTGGTAACCCCGGGCCGGCTGGATGCCGACGAAAGTCAGGCCAAAGCGCAGGCCGGCGATCATCATCCGCCCGTCGCGGCACATCGGATCTTGCTGCGGCGCGCCCCAGCGCTGCAGTACCGCCTCGCGGTTGGCCTCGGGCAGGGCCTGGAACAGCGCCGCGTAGTCATCCAGGGCCAGGCTTTGCTGACACGGACGCAGGTCAATGCTGTCCAGGTCGTTGCTGACCCCGCCGAGCAACTGCTGGATCAACTCGGTGCCGCTGGCGGGCAGTTCGGCAGGCAGCGGATAGCCTTCGGCGTGCAGCGCCTTGAGGATGTTCAGCGCCGCCGCCGGGGTGTCCAGGCCGACGCCGTTGCCGATGCGCCCGTCGCGGGTCGGGTAGTTGGCCAGCACCAGGGCAATGCGCTTGTGGCCGTTGTCCAGGCGCCCCAGCTCGACCCAGCGCCGGGCCAGTTCGGCGACGAAATCCATGCGCTCGGGCTGGCCGCGGTAGCACACCACGTCCGACTGGCTGCGCTCGCTGCGCCAGGCCAGGTCCTTGAAGCTGATGGGCCGGCTGATGATGCGCCCGTCCAGTTCCGGCAAGGCGATGTGCATGGCCAGGTCCCGCGGGCCCAGGCCCTGCTCGCTGTCGCGCCAGCCGGGCTCGTTGTCCTGGGCGCAGATCGCCTGGATCACCGGGATATTGCGCCGGAACGGCCGCAGGTGCGGGGCCTCGGGGCTGGACTGGGCAAAGCCGGTGGTATTGAGGATCACCCCGGCCGCGGTTGCATCCAGCCAGTCTTCCACCTGGCTCAGGCAGCCGGGCTCCTTGAGGCTGGCCACGGCGATCGGCAAGGGATTGAGCCCCGCCGCCTGCAAGCGCTGGCAGAACAGGTCGATAAAGCCGGTGTTGGCCGCTTGCAGGTGGGAGCGGTAGAACAGCAGCGCGGCCACGGCTTGCCCCGGCTGCCAATCGGCCTGCCAGTCGCTGAGGGCCGCCTGGCTTTTGTGTGGGTGATAGATCGCCGTGCGTGGCAGGGTTTGCGGTTCGCTCCAGGGGTAGTCGCGCCCCAGCAGACCGCTGGCCAGGCAGCGATAGAAATTCAGCGCGTTGTCGCGCCCGCCCTGGCGCAGGAACTGCCACAGGCGATCGCGCTCGACGGGGCCCACGGTGCTCAGGTCGCTGAGCTCCGGGTCGGGGCGGTCGTCCCCCGGCACCAGAATCAGCTGCACCCCGCGCTGGGACAGCTCCACCAGCCGCTCGACGCCGTAGCGCCAGTAGCCGATGCCGCCGTGCAGGGAAATCAGGATCACCTTGGCGTGGCGCAGCACCTGGTCCACATACAGATCCACCGAAGCGTGGTTCTGCACCTGCATCGGGTTGGCCAGGCGAAAGCTCGGGTAATCCTCGGGCAACTGCTCGGCGGCATCGGCCAGCAGCGCCAGGCTGGAATCGCCGCTGCACAGGATCACCAACTCGGCGGGGGTTTGTCCAAGGTCGGCAATGTTGTCATCCGAGACGAAACCGCCGGGCTGGGTCCTGAGCAGGTGCATGGCTTACACGCTGAGGGCGGCGCGCAGTTGCGCTTCGAGTTGGGCGGCGTCCAGTTCCTGGCCGATCAGCACCAGGCGCGTGGTGCGGGCTTCGTCAGCGCCCCACTTGCGGTCGAAGTGCTTGTCGAAGCGCGTGCCCACGCCCTGGATCAGCAGGCGCATCGGCTTGTTGGGGATCGCGGCAAAGCCCTTGACCCGCAGGATGCCGTGCTTGACCACCAGCTGGGTCAGGGCGTCCAGCAGCAGGCTTTCGTCGGCCTGGGGCAGCTCGATGGAGATGGAGTCGAAGGCGTCGTGATCGTGGTCGTCGTGATCGTCATCGCCGTCGTGGTGATGGTCGTGGTGGCTGTGACGGCCGTCGATGTGTTCCTCGGAACCGGCACCCAGGCCCAGCAGCACGTCCAGGGGCAGGCGGCCGCTGCTGGCTTCGATGACTTTCACCGCCGGCGGCAGCTCCTCGGCCACTTCCAGGCGCACCTTGGCCAGGTCTTCGGGGTTGATCAGGTCGGTCTTGTTGAGGATCACCAGGTCGGCGCTGGACAGCTGGTCGGCGAACAGCTCGTGCAGCGGCGATTCGTGGTCCAGGTTGGGGTCGAGCTTGCGCTGGGCGTCCACTTGCTCGGGGAACGCGGCGAAGGTGCCGGCGGCCACGGCCGGGCTGTCGACCACGGTGATCACCGCATCGACGGTGCAGGCACTGCGGATTTCCGGCCACTGGAAGGCCTGGACCAGGGGCTTGGGCAGGGCCAGGCCGGAAGTTTCGATAAGGATGTGGTCCAGGTCGCCGCGACGCGCCACCAGTTCGCGCATCACCGGGAAGAACTCTTCCTGCACGGTGCAGCACAGGCAGCCGTTGGCCAGCTCGTAGACCCGGCCGCTGGCCTCTTCCTCGGTGCAGCCGATGGAGCATTGCTTGAGGATCTCGCCGTCGATGCCCAGCTCGCCGAACTCGTTGACGATCACCGCGATGCGCCGGCCCTGGGCGTTGTCCAGCATGTGCCGCAGCAAGGTGGTCTTACCCGAACCAAGGAAGCCGGTGACGATGGTGACGGGAAGTTTGGCCAGTGTTTTCATCGGATGCCCCTTGGCAAAGGTGGCGGGCATACGGGACGAGGGCCGCAGCGCAGAGGCGCGCGGAGATTTCGCCACCGGATCACCCCGCCCGGTTGTAGTGAGAATCTGGGATCGAGGCAGGTCTCCTGGCTGAGGGCTTGCCAGTCGTTGGACCGGCGGTTGCTGCGCCTTCCCGCCGGCGTTGTGGACGCCAATGCAGTGGCCTTGCAGAAACCAAACCCTTCACAGTTGCGGGGGCAGCCGCGGCATCGACCGCGTTCCCTTCTTAGCTTCGACCGCTGGCCGAAGAACCTCGAACGCGCAAGGCTACGCAGAGCGCGGGGGACGGTCAATCGGCAATGCGCCGGTGCCGCTCGGCAAGCCCCTCGTTCACGGCAATTGACGCCCCTGCCCCGCCCATGATTTCCTACGCGCCTTGTTACGGGTGCCCTTCACAGGGTGAAACGGGAAACCGGTGAATCACGTGCTTAACTAAAAAGCCGTGGCCAGTCCGGTGCTGCCCCCGCAACGGTAAGCGAGCGAAGTGTCAGATCCACTGTGCCACGGCATGGGAAGGCGACACTTTTCGGCACGGTACGACATGAGTCGGCCCCTGCCCCTCGCGAGCCCGGAGACCGGCCCGCAACACTTACATAACAAACCCGCGGTGGGCGGGCGCTGTTGCAAACCCTGCGTGCTCCTCACGCGGGGTTTTCCTGCGCTACTCCCTGCCGACACTCCAAAAGGGACGCGCCATGTCGATCATCAGCAGCACCAGCCATTCCGCCAGCACAACCTCCACCCTGAGCCAGCGCCTGGTGGCCGCCATCGGCGCTTCGATTCTCGGCGCCTGCCTGGTGTACTTCGCCGGTTTCTCCCATATCGAAGCGGTGCACAACGCCGCCCACGATACCCGCCACAGCGCTGCCTTCCCTTGCCACTGAGAACCGCCGACATGATCAAGCGTATCGCGCAAACCGCGGGGTTCACCGGGCTGCTGGCCGCCCTGCTGCTGACCCTGCTGCAAAGCTTCTGGGTCGCCCCGCTGATTCTGCAGGCGGAAACCTATGAAAAGGCCCCGGCGGCCGAAGTCCACGAACACGCCGAAGGCGCCATGGCCGGTCATAGCCATGATGCCGAGGCCTGGGAGCCGGAAGACGGCTGGCAGCGCACCCTGTCCACCACCGGCGGCAACCTGGTGGTGGCGGTCGGCTTCGCCCTGATGCTGGCCGGGCTCTACACCCTGCGCGCGCCCAACCGCACGTCCCAGGGCCTGCTCTGGGGGCTGGCCGGTTATGCGACCTTCTGCCTGGCGCCGACCCTGGGCCTGCCACCGGAATTGCCGGGCACCGCTGCCGCCGACCTGGCGCAACGGCAGATCTGGTGGGTCGGCACCGCCGCGTCCACTGCGGTGGGTATTGCCCTGATCGTGTTCGCCCGGAACTGGCTGCTGAAGATCCTCGGCGCGGCCATCATCGCCGTGCCCCATATGATCGGCGCGCCACAGCCGCTAGTGCATTCGATGCTGGCCCCGGAAGAGCTGGAAGCGCAGTTCAAGATCGCCTCGCAGTTGACCAATGCGGCGTTCTGGCTGGCCCTCGGGCTGATCAGCGCCTGGCTGTTCCGACGCAAGAACACGGACCTGTACCCGGCATGATCGAAAGGCGCGCAGCGCCGACCCTGGTGGTCGGCCTGGGCTGCCAGAAAGGCTGCTCGGTGACCACGCTGCGCGCCCTGCTTGAGCAGGTGCTGCAAGCCCACGGCCTGGAGAGCGGGCAATTGCTGGCCCTGGCCAGTATCGACCTCAAGCGCAACGAACCCGGACTGCTACAACTGGCAGAACAGCTGGCCCTGCCGCTGACCTGCTTCAGCAGCAGCCAACTGGCGCCTTATGCGCCGCGCCTGAGCCATCGTTCACAGATCGCCTTTGAACACAGCGGCTGCTATGGCGTTGCCGAAAGCGCCGCCCTGGCCCTGGCCGAACAGCTGTCCGCTGGCCCGGCCGAACTGCTGGTTCCCAGGCAAAAATGCGCCCAGGCCACCCTGGCATTGGCCACTGCCCGGTAGAATCGCCGACAATTCCCTTCTTCGAACATGAGCGTTCTTCATATGCCGCTCTGCTCCCGCCTTTTTTTGCACAGGACACAGCCATGACTGTCTATTTCATCGGTGCCGGTCCCGGCGACCCGGAGCTGATCACCGTCAAGGGCCAGCGCCTGATCCATCGCTGCCCGGTGATCATCTACGCCGGCTCGCTGGTGCCCGAGGCCGTCCTCGAAGGTCACAGCGCGATACGAGTGATCAACAGCGCCGAGCTGCACCTGGAACAGATCATCGAGGCGATCAGGCACGCCCACGACCAGGGCCAGGATGTGGCCCGGGTGCATTCCGGCGACCCGAGCCTGTACGGCGCCATTGGCGAACAGATTCGCTGCCTGCGGGAGCTGGGCATTCCCTTCGAGATCATCCCTGGCGTCACCGCCACCGCCGCCTGCGCCGCATTGCTGGGGGCCGAACTGACCCTGCCGGACGTGTCCCAGAGCGTGATCCTGACCCGCTATGCGGACAAGACCGCCATGCCGGCCGGTGAAGAATTCGCCAGCCTCGCGGCCCACGGCGCCACCATGGCGATTCACCTGGGGGTCAACCACCTGGAGAAGATCGTCACAGAGCTGCTGCCCCATTACGGCGCCGACTGCCCGATTGCCGTGGTGCACCGGGCCACCTGGCCGGACCAGGACTGGGTCCTGGGCACCCTGGCGGACATTGCCGACAAAGTCGCGGCCAAGGGCTTCCGGCGCACGGCGCTGATCCTGGTAGGCCGGGTGCTGGCCACGGATGTTTTCAGCGAGTCATCGCTGTATCGCGCCGGACACGCGCACCTCTATCGCCCCTGACACACATCCTGTGTAGGAGCTGGCTTGCCAGCGAAAGCGATCTTGGCGTCGTGCAAGGCTTGAGGGCCTTTTCGCCGGCAAGCCGGCTCCTACGGAGGCTTATTTCGAGGCGCGGGCTGCGGGCATAAAAAAACGGCGCTCACGGGGCGCCGTTTTTTTGTTCGCAGCGAACGCCTTAGTAGTAGGCGTTTTCTTTCTGCGTGTGGTCGGTGACGTCGCGCACGCCCTTAAGCTCGGGGATGCGCTCGAGCAGGGTGCGTTCGATGCCTTCCTTCAGGGTGACGTCGGCCTGGCCGCAGCCCTGGCAACCACCGCCGAATTGCAGCACGGCGATGCCGTCGTCAACGACGTCGATCAGGCTGACCTGACCACCGTGGCTGGCCAGCCCGGGGTTGATCTCGGTTTGCAGGTAGTAGTTGATACGCTCGTTGATCGGGCTGTCGGCGTTGACCATCGGCACCTTGGCGTTGGGCGCCTTGATGGTCAGCTGGCCGCCCATGCGGTCGGTGGCGTAGTCGACCACCGCGTCA
Organism: Pseudomonas sp. 3MA1; assembly: GCF_029237275.1. Classification (NCBI taxonomy): domain Bacteria; kingdom Pseudomonadati; phylum Pseudomonadota; class Gammaproteobacteria; order Pseudomonadales; family Pseudomonadaceae; genus Pseudomonas; species Pseudomonas sp. 3MA1. Next base: position 389,488 of record NZ_JAACFX010000003.1, read on the forward strand.
TCGAGGAAAGCTTCGCTGAAGGCGTCGATGTAGGCGGTGAAGCTTTTCAGGCCCAGGGCCTTGTCTTCGGGTTTCTCTTCGCCCGGCTTGCAATAGGCGATGCAGGTCTCGGCGTACTGAGTCCCTGGCTGGGTGATGAAGATGCGGATGCCGATCCCCGGGGTGTTCTGCTTGGACAGCAGATCAGCCAGATAATCGTGGGCGGCGTCGGTAATGGTTATGGCGCTCATGGTGGTTCCTCGCAGACGTGGGCGCAGTTTACGCCAATCGACGCCGCTGACAAAGTCCTAGTATTTTTGTCGGGATAGACCTTGGTATAGGGCGCCTCGGGGGCCCGCCAGCGGGCGTCCCGAGGACCGATAACGGCTCTATATCAGAGGTTTTCGTAACGGTTCATGTCCATGACCCCGGCTTCCAGCGGATCGACTTCCTGCAGGTAGCGGGTCTGATCGTGAAAGTACTGCCAGAACTGCGGATGGCTGCGGCGGATGCCCCAGCGCTCGACGACCTTCTCGAAACTTGCGCCATCGCTCACCGCCTGCAGCGCATCGACAAAGGCCGGCACCTGCTCGGCCGGAACGTTGAACATGAAGTTCGGGTAACTGCTGAGAATCCCCGGGAAAATCGTCAGGGTGTCCAGGCCCGGCTGGTAGCGCAACGACTCGCCGAGCATGAACGCCACGTTACTGTGGGCGCGGTTGCGCAGCATGCTGTAGAACTCGCGCTTGCCGCTCGGGGCCTGGACCCGCAGCAGCGTCGCCTCCGGCAACTGTTCGATGACCTTGAGCCCCGCCGCCGGGCGCGACGCCAGGCGGCTCAGGGCCTGTTCGGCGTCCTGCAGCGCCGGGTCGATGTTCGGGCGCGAACAGTAGGCGCCGTCACAGCGGTTGATCGGGTCCGGCTTGGCGTTGAGCTCGCCGTAGCGGGCCAGCAACTGCTTGGCGAAGTCCTTTTTCGGGTCCTTGGGGTCGAGCTTCAGCGCGCTGCGCTTGCCGTCGTCGATGGACTCGTAATCCAGCCACATCTTGAACTTGCCGCTGTTCTGGTACCAATCGTCGAGGAAGTCCTCGCGGGTGCCGGCAGGCATCAGGCGCAGGAAGTTCTGCTCGGCGCCATTGCGGATCAGGTCGAAGTACAACCGGGTCTGGGCCTGGTGGGAGACGTTGCCGAACACGTCGAAATTCACCGCCAGCTGATAGTAGGTGCGCTCCAGCAGCGGGTAGTCGAACAGCCACATCGTTTGCGGCACCTCGCCGATCAGGCCCTTGGTCACCGAGGCACTGTCGAAGTGGCGGAAGATGCTCAGCAACGCGTTGTCGTTGCCGGCCCACAGGCTCGACCAGCTCGGCGCCGGGGCGTGGGCATAAAAGTCGCGGCGCAGGGCTTCGTATTCGTTGCGCTTGTCGCGGTAGGCCAGCCACAGGCTGAGCACGCTGCCGACGTCGTCGTTCTGCCCGGGCATGGCCAAAAGTGGCGTGGCCTGGCCGCGATAGGCCGGATCGGTGATGTACAGGTCGTGTTCCGGGGCCTGGAACAGCGCCCAGAAGTTATCGCGAATCACATCGGTGGCGATCTGCCCGCGACACACCGGGCCACGAATAAAGGTGCGCACGAAGTACTCGGCGTTATCCAGCATGAACTGGTAGCGGGCCTTGGCCGGAATCGCTTCGAAGGTTTCGAACGGGTTGGCCCGGCGCGCCGGCCCGTAGCCCGGCAAGGCAGTGACCTGCCAGTCGCCGCTGTAGAACAGGGTCTTGACCCGGGCCATCTTCGCCGCGCTCAGCGGGTAGGTGATGTGGGTCTTGTGCACGATCACCCCTTGCACCGGCCACAGGCGGTAATACACCTGGGTGCCCGGGTCGTCGTTGGGGCGGCGGGTGTTGATCAGGTCGATCGGCTGGCCGCTGGGGGTACGCGAGCGCACCCACTGGAAGAAGTGCCCCGGCTCGCCGCCTTCAAAATAGATATGGGCGAGGAACCAGTGCTCGTAGAGCCAGCGCGCCACCAGGCTTTCCCGGGCGCCGGGGGCGTTAAGCAGGTTCTCCCACTGCGCCACTTGCAGGCTTTCCCGGGCACTGGGGGCCAGGCCCTGTTCGTCGATCGGCGCGCCGGAAGCCAGCCAGCGCTGCAGGGTCTGGTATTGCTGGTCGGTGAGGCCGGTGACCGCCAACGGCATGCCCTCTTTCGGGTGGGCGCCGGCATAGGCATCGAACTCCGCCGGCTGCGGACACATGTTCTCCCGGCTCAGGCCCAGGGCGATATCACTGGGTAGCTTGGCATTGGGTTGCAGCGGGGTGCGATGACCGAGTTCGAGCATCCGCGCCATCAGCGCCGCCTGGCTGCCCTGGGCGTCGAGCACCGAATAAAAGCCCTGGCGCTGCCAGGCCGCCTTGCCGCTGGCGTCATAGAACAGCCGGGTTGGTGCCTGCGCCTGACTGCGCTCGCCGTCGTACACCGGAATCTTCGACGCGCCGCGCCCGGCTCCCTCGCCGCTGCCCAGGTTGAGCTGACAGGCAGAGTCGTAGCAGGCATGGCAGGCCACGCACTTCTCGGTAAAGATCGGCTGGATGTCGCGGGTGTAGGAAATGGCCGGTGCCGGACCTTGGGCCATGCACCATGAACTGAGCAGCAGCAAAGCGCTGGCAACGACAAAACGGTACGGCATGTCCCTGGTCCCGAAAGTAAAAAAACGCCGCGATTCTACCGATGTCGCCCGGCCACCAACATGAGCGATATTCATGCAAAACCCGCACATGCCGCAAAACCATGCAGGTTTGCTATGATCCACGCCCTTCGTAATGGCCCTACCAGGTAGTTCTCATGTCTGATCGCAGTGCTCGCCTCCACGCTCTTAAGCAAGCCCTCAAAGAGCGCATTCTGATTCTCGATGGCGGCATGGGCACCATGATCCAGAGCTACAAGCTCGAAGAGCAGGACTACCGTGGCAAGCGCTTCGCCGACTGGCCCAGCGACGTCAAGGGCAACAACGACCTGTTGGTGATCACCCGTCCGGACGTGATCGGCGGCATCGAAAAAGCCTATCTGGATGCCGGCGCCGACATCCTGGAAACCAACACCTTCAACGCCACACGCATTTCCATGGCCGATTACGGCATGGAAGAACTGGCCTACGAATTAAACCTAGAGGGCGCACGACTGGCCCGCAAGGTGGCCGACGCCAAGACCCAGGAGACCCCGGGCAAGCCGCGTTTCGTCGCCGGTGTCCTGGGCCCGACCAGCCGCACCTGTTCGCTGTCGCCGGACGTCAACAACCCCGGCTACCGCAACGTCACCTTCGATGAACTGGTGGAGAACTACACCGAGGCCACCAAAGGCCTGATCGAAGGCGGCGCCGACCTGATCCTGATCGAAACCATCTTCGACACCTTGAACGCCAAGGCAGCGATCTTCGCCGTGCAGGGCGTGTTCGAGGAGTTGGGTTTCGAACTGCCGATCATGATTTCCGGAACCATCACCGATGCCTCCGGGCGGACCCTGTCGGGCCAGACCACCGAGGCCTTCTGGAACTCCGTGGCCCACGCCAAGCCGATCTCGGTGGGCCTGAACTGCGCCCTGGGCGCCAGCGAACTGCGCCCGTACCTGGAAGAGCTGTCGAACAAGGCCGGCACCCACGTCTCGGCGCACCCCAACGCCGGCCTGCCCAACGAATTCGGCGAATACGACGAGTTGCCGGAACAAACCGCCAAGGTCATCGAGGAGTTCGCCCAGAGCGGCTTCCTGAACATCGTCGGCGGCTGCTGCGGCACCACCCCGGGGCACATTGCCGCCATCGCCAAAGCGGTGGCCGGCTACGCCCCGCGACAGATCCCGGACATTCCCAAGGCCTGCCGCCTGTCGGGCCTGGAACCCTTCACCATCGATCGCAACTCGCTGTTCGTGAACGTCGGTGAACGCACCAACATCACCGGCTCGGCCAAGTTCGCCCGGCTGATCCGCGAGGACAACTACACCGAGGCCCTGGAAGTCGCCCTGCAGCAGGTGGAAGCCGGCGCCCAGGTGATCGACATCAACATGGACGAGGGGATGCTGGACTCGAAGAAGGCCATGGTCACCTTCCTCAATCTGATCGCCGGCGAGCCGGACATCTCCCGCGTGCCGATCATGATCGACTCCTCGAAGTGGGAAGTGATCGAAGCCGGCCTCAAGTGCATCCAGGGCAAGGGCATCGTCAACTCCATCAGCATGAAAGAAGGCGTGGAGCAGTTCATTCACCACGCCAAGCTGTGCAAGCGCTATGGCGCCGCCGTGGTGGTGATGGCCTTCGACGAGGTCGGCCAGGCCGACACCGAGGCGCGCAAGAAGGAAATCTGCAAGCGTTCCTACGACATCCTGGTCAATGAAGTGGGCTTCCCGCCGGAAGACATCATCTTCGACCCGAACATCTTCGCCGTGGCCACCGGCATCGAGGAACACAACAACTACGCCGTTGATTTCATCAACGCCTGCGCCTACATCCGCGACGAGCTGCCCTACGCCCTGAGCTCCGGCGGCGTGTCCAACGTGTCGTTCTCGTTCCGCGGCAACAACCCGGTGCGCGAGGCGATCCACTCGGTGTTCCTGCTGTACGCGATCCGCAACGGCCTGACCATGGGCATCGTCAACGCCGGCCAGCTGGAGATCTACGACCAGATCCCGCAGCAGCTGCGCGACGCCGTGGAAGACGTGGTGCTCAACCGCACGCCGAACGGCACCGACGCGCTGCTGGCGATCGCCGACCAGTTCAAGGGCGACGGCAGCGTCAAGGAAGCGGAAACCGAGGAATGGCGCAGCTGGGACGTCAACAAGCGCCTGGAACACGCCCTGGTCAAGGGCATCACCACCCATATCGTCGAAGACACCGAAGAGTCGCGCCTGAGTTTCAGCCGCCCGATCGAAGTCATCGAAGGCCCGCTGATGTCCGGCATGAACGTGGTCGGCGACCTGTTCGGCGCCGGCAAGATGTTCCTGCCCCAGGTGGTGAAGTCCGCCCGGGTAATGAAGCAGGCGGTGGCCCACCTGATTCCGTTTATCGAGCTGGAAAAAGGCGACAAGCCGGAAGCCAAGGGCAAGATCCTCATGGCCACGGTCAAGGGCGACGTGCACGACATCGGCAAGAACATCGTCGGCGTGGTCCTGGGCTGCAACGGCTACGACATCGTCGACCTCGGGGTGATGGTGCCGGCAGAGAAGATCCTCCAGGTGGCCAAGGAGCAGCAGTGCGACATCATCGGCCTGTCCGGACTGATCACTCCGTCCCTGGACGAGATGGTCCACGTCGCCCGCGAGATGCAGCGCCAGGATTTCCACCTGCCGCTGATGATCGGTGGCGCCACCACCTCCAAGGCCCACACCGCGGTGAAGATCGAGCCCAAGTACAGCAATGACGCGGTGGTCTACGTCACCGACGCCTCCCGCGCGGTGGGCGTGGCTACCCAGTTGCTGTCCAAGGAGCTCAAGGCCGGCTTCGTGCAGAAGACCCGCGAGGAATACGTCGAAGTGCGCGAGCGCACCGCCAACCGCAGCGCCCGTACCGAGCGCCTGAGCTACGCCGCGGCCATCGCCAAGAAGCCGCAGTTCGACTGGAGCAGCTACCAGCCGGTCAAGCCGACCTTCACCGGCGCCCGGGTGCTGGACAACATCGACCTCAAGGTGCTGGCCGAATACATCGACTGGACGCCGTTCTTCATCTCCTGGGACCTGGCCGGCAAGTTCCCGCGCATCCTTGAGGACGAGGTGGTCGGTGAGGCCGCGACCGCGCTCTACAAAGACGCCCGGGAGATGCTCGACAAGCTGATCAACGAAAAGCTGATCAGCGCCCGCGCCGTGTTCGGCTTCTGGCCGGCCAACCAGGTGCAGGACGACGACCTGGAAGTCTACGGCGACGACGGCCAGCCCCTGGCGCGCCTGCACCACCTGCGCCAGCAGATCATCAAGACCGACGGCAAGCCGAACTTCTCCCTGGCCGACTTCGTCGCGCCCAAGGACAGCGGCATCACCGACTACGTGGGCGGCTTCATCACCACCGCCGGGATCGGCGCCGAGGAAGTGGCCAAGGCCTACCAGGACGCCGGCGACGACTATAACTCGATCATGGTCAAGGCCCTGGCCGACCGCCTGGCCGAGGCCTGCGCCGAGTGGCTGCACCAGCAGGTGCGTAAGGACTACTGGGGCTATGCCAAGGACGAGCAACTGGACAACGAGGCACTGATCAAGGAGCAGTACAGCGGTATCCGCCCTGCCCCGGGTTATCCGGCCTGCCCGGATCACACCGAGAAGAGCACCCTGTTCGCCCTGCTCGACCCCGAAGCCAGCGAAGGCCAAGCCGGCCGCAGTGGCGTGTTCCTCACCGAGCACTTCGCCATGTTCCCGGCGGCGGCGGTCAGCGGCTGGTACTTCGCCCACCCGCAGGCGCAGTACTTCGCCGTGGGCAAGGTCGACAAGGACCAGGTGCAGAGCTACACCGAGCGCAAAGGCCAGGACCTGGCCGTGAGCGAGCGCTGGCTGGCGCCGAACCTGGGCTACGACAACTGATCCGAATGCGCTAGAAGCCGGCTTGTCGGCGCAGGCGGTCCCCGGGACTGCTTCGCTGGCAAGCCGCTTGCCATACCCGTCCGCCCTCACAGGCCGCATTGTCTATGCTCTGTTGACACCCCAACGTGTCGAGGGATTTATGGACGATCCAAGCAACGACCAGCAACCGCCCACCTTCCTGCAGATGCTGCAAAGCGTGCTGGCGGCGGCCTTTGGCGTGCAAAGCGGAAAAAATCGCGCCCGGGACTTCAGCCACGGCAAGCCCAGTCACTTCATCGTGCTGGGCATTGTCTTCACCGCCCTGTTTGTCCTGGTGCTATTGGGCATCGCCAATCTGGCGATGCACCTGGCAGGGGCCTGAAACCGGGTCAGCGCAGCAACAGCTGCAAACCGAAGGGATAGCGATAGCTGTCTGGCTTGCCCTGGGCGGACAGCCCGTGAAAGTCGACACGGTCCCCGACCTGATCGCCAAAGCGCAAGAGCTGCTGGGCTTGAGCGCGGGTCAATGACTGGAACAGCGACAATTGCCAGTCGGGCCCGCCCAGGCGCCGGGGATCCAGCCCCAGCGCATCGTCATGCAGGGCCACCAGGGCCCAGCCACCGATCGTGAAATGCCCGGCCATCAGCACTGATAACTGCCCGTCGATCAAGGCCCGCAAGGCCTCGGGCGAACTGTTGAGCCCGCTGAACAGCAGGTCGCCCCCCGGCTTGCGGCCCAGCTCCCGGGCAGCCCGCATGGCCCCCAGGGCCATTTCGTCGTTGGCCGACCAGACCAGTTGCGTCTGCGGATAGCGCTGCAGCAATTGATGCGCCTGTTCGTACGCTCGCTGCCGGTTCCACTCGCCATACACCATCTGCCGCAGACGCACCTGAGGATGCTCCGCCAGGGCTCGACGCAGCCCTTGCTCGCGCAACTGCGCCGCCGGCGTGACTTTCACCCCGGAGAACGCCAGCAAGTCGATGGTCTGCCCTTCAGGCAAAGGGCCGTGCTTGCGCAACAGCTCGTTGAGCATCCGATAGCCGGCCTCTTCGTCGTTGCCCATCATGCTGCCGATCCAGTCGGAGTAACTGCTGCGGCTCTGGCTGATCAAGGCCCGCTGATCTTCGGTCAGCGGACTGTTGACAATGAACAGCTTGACCCCGGTGCCCTGAGACATGCGCAGGATCTGTGGCGCAACATACTGTTCGTTGACCAGCATCAGGTAATCGGGCTTTTGCGCCCGCTGAAACAGCTCCCGGGCCTGATCGAGCGAGTTCTGGGGATTGCGCTCGCCATAGAGAATCTGCAGATCCATGCCCAGATCCCGGGCGGCGGCCTGCATGAATTGCGAATAGCTGACCCAGAAGGTTTCCGTTGAATTGCCGGGATTGAGGAACACCACGGATGTCGCCTGAGCCACTGCCCAGAACGGCAGACTCAGAAGCAGCAAGCACTTGAACAGAACCTTGAACATTGCGAGAAGAGCCCCAGAATTATCCCAGGCAGTATAACTGGCAACGTACTGGCCAACGGCGGCAAATTGTCATGATTGTCCGACAATTCGGGCTCTTGGATTGGACTCGACTACTGGTGACTGACCCAAAACACGGCCGTACCCACGACCAGAATGATCAGAAAGAGAATGGCCCATGCATCAACGCTACTGTCACTTTTCCTTGTTTTGGTTGGATGGCTCATAGCATCGCCTCTAGTAGATTTTGTTGGTGACGGCTCAAAGACACGATCACAGTTAAGCTCAGGATTGCCCCTACCACAAATGGGGTTACTGGATCTCCCCTACCGTTAGTCGTTTTGGTTCTTTTCATATACTCAAACATCACTTTTGCGCATAACCACAAACTGGTATCGTTCGCCGGCTCTGAAGGGAGTGCGCGGCCGTGCGCGCAGATTTGCTTACATGGGTGGCGTTGAGCGTGTGCGCTGGTGTGCCACCTGTAGCCTGAGAACTGGACCTATATGTACGTATACGACGAGTACGATCAGCGGATCATCGAGGACCGCGTCAAGCAGTTCCGTGATCAGACCCGACGCTATCTGGCAGGCGAGCTGAGCGAAGAAGAATTCCGCCCCCTGCGTCTGCAGAATGGCCTCTATATCCAACGTTTTGCCCCGATGCTGCGGGTCGCCGTGCCCTACGGCCAACTGACCTCGCGCCAAGCGCGGATGATGGCCAAGATCGCCCGCGACTACGACAAAGGCTACGCGCACATCAGTACCCGGCAGAACGTGCAGTTCAACTGGCCGGCCTTGGAAGACGTGCCGGACATCATCGCAGAGCTGGCCACCGTGCAGATGCACGCGATCCAGACCAGCGGCAACTGCCTGCGCAACGTCACCACCGACCAGTTCGCCGGGGTCGCGGCCGACGAGCTGATCGACCCGCGCCCCTGGTGCGAGATCGTCCGCCAGTGGACCACCTTCCACCCCGAATTCGCCTACCTGCCGCGCAAGTTCAAGATCGCCATCAATGGCTCGACGTCCGACCGCGCAGCCATCGAAGTCCACGACATCGGCCTGGAGCCGGTGTACAACGCCGCCGGCGAGCTGGGCTTCCGGGTCCTGGTGGGCGGTGGCCTGGGCCGCACTCCGGTGGTCGGCGCCTTCATCAACGAGTTCCTGCCATGGCAGGACCTGCTGAGCTACCTCGACGCCATCCTGCGGGTCTACAACCGCTACGGCCGTCGTGACAACAAGTACAAGGCGCGGATCAAGATCCTGGTCAAGGCCCTGACCCCTGAAGTGTTCGCCGAGAAGGTCGAGGCGGAAATGGTCCACCTGCGCGGCGGCCAGACCACCCTCACCGAAGCCGAAGTGCATCGCGTGGCCAAGCACTTCGTCGACCCGGACTACAAAGCCCTGAGCAACCAGGACGCCGAACTGGCGGCCCTGGACAAACAGCACCCGGGCTTCGCCCGCTGGCGCGCGCGCAATACCCTGGCCCACAAAAAGCCGGGCTACGTGGCCGTGACCCTGTCGCTCAAACCCACCAGCGTAGCGCCGGGGGATGTCACCGACAAGCAGTTCGACGCCATCGCCGACCTGGCCGACCGCTACAGCTTCGGTCAGTTGCGCACCTCCCATGAACAGAACGTGATTCTCGCCGACGTCGAGCAGAGCCAGCTGTTCACCCTGTGGGGCGAGCTGCGTGAAAACGGCTTTGCCACGCCGAACATCGGCCTGCTGACCGACATCATCTGCTGCCCGGGCGGTGACTTCTGCTCCCTGGCCAACGCCAAGTCGATCCCGATCGCCGAATCCATCCAGCGCCGTTTCGACGACCTGGACTACCTGTTCGACATCGGCGAGCTGGACCTGAACATCTCCGGTTGCATGAACGCCTGCGGTCACCACCACGTGGGCCATATCGGCATCCTCGGGGTGGACAAGAAAGGCGAGGAGTTCTACCAGGTGTCCCTGGGTGGCAGCGCCAGCCGCGACGCCAGCCTGGGCAAGATCCTCGGCCCGTCGTTCGCCCAGGACGACATGCCCGACGTGATCTCGAAGCTGATCGACGTGTACGTGGAACAACGTACCGAAGACGAACGCTTCATCGACACCTATCAACGTATTGGCATCGACCTCTTCAAGGAGCGCGTCTATGCAGCGAATCATTAAGAACAACGAGGTCATCGACGAAACCTGGCACTTGCTGCCCAAGGACGCGACCCTCGACGGCATCTCCAACTGCGACGACCTGATCGTGCCGCTGGCCCTGTGGCGCGATCATGCTCACGCCCTCAAGGCCCGCGATGGCGGCCTGGGCGTATGGCTGGATGCGGACGAAGAAGCCGAGGAAATCGGTGACGACGTCGAGCATTTCCAGGTGATTGCCCTGAACTTCCCGGCCTTCACCGATGGCCGCAACTACTCCAACGCCCGCCTGCTGCGTGACCGTTATGGCTACAAAGGCGAACTGCGAGCGATTGGCGACGTGTTGCGCGACCAGCTGTTCTACCTGCACCGCTGCGGCTTCGACGCCTATGCCCTGCGGGCCGACAAGGACCCCTACGAAGCCCTGGAAAGCCTCAAGGACTTCTCGGTGACCTACCAGGCCGCCACCGACGAACCGCTACCGCTGTTCCGTCGCCGCTAAAGCCTGGCGCCAACAAAAAGCCCTGAACCGGTTTCCCGGTTCAGGGCTTTTTTGTATCGGCTCTCCCAACTCCAACCACTGTAGGAGCCGGCTTGCCGGCGAAGAGGCCCTTGAGCCTTGTACAAACCTTGCGGCCGCCTTCGCTGGCAAGCCAGCTCCTACAAAGCCGGCGCCTGCAATGCGGGGGTTACCAGAAGCGCTGCTGGGTCAGGCGGCTCCACCAGGTCAGCAGCACGCGGTCGATGGAACCGCTGGCGGCCAGGCCTACGCGCTCCTGCAGGCTCTTGCGCTCGGCATAGTGCAGGTGGAACACCTCGGCATTCTTGGCCTTTTCCGCCAGGTACTCATCGCTGGTCTGCAGCTCGTCCACCAGCAACTTCTCCTGCGCTGCCACGCCCAGCCAGACTTCACCGGTGGCTACTTCATCAATGGCCAGTTGCGGGCGATAGCGGGACACGAAGTTCTTGAACAACTGATGGGTCACGTCCAGGTCTTCCTGGAACTTCTCCCGGCCCTTCTCGGTGTTCTCGCCAAACACCGTCAGGGTGCGTTTGTACTCACCAGCGGTGAGCACTTCAAAATCGATGTCGTGTTTTTTCAGCAAGCGATTGACGTTGGGCAACTGCGCCACCACGCCGATGGAACCGAGGATGGCGAACGGCGCGCTGATAATCTTCTCGCCGATGCAAGCCATCATGTAGCCGCCACTGGCCGCCACCTTGTCGATGCACACCGTCAGCGGCACTCCGGCCTGGCGGATACGCGCCAGCTGCGAGGAGGCCAGGCCATAGCTGTGCACCATGCCGCCACCACTTTCCAGACGCAGCACCACCTCATCCTTGGGCGTGGCCAGGCTCAGCAAGGCGGTGATCTCGTGGCGCAGGCCTTCGGTAGCCGAGGCCTTGATATCGCCATTGAAGTCCAGCACGAAGACCCGGGACTTGGCTTCGGCAGGCTGTTTCTTCTGCTTCTTCTGGGTCTTTTCAGTCTTGCTCTGCGCCTTGCGCAGGGCCTTGAGCTGATCCTTGTCCAGCAGGCTCTGCTCCAGGCGCTCGCGCAGGTCCTTGTAGAAATCATTCAGCTTGCTGACCTGCAACTGCCCTACCCCCTTGCGCCGGCCCTTGCTGCGCAGCGCAGCGGCGGTGATCAGCACCACCAGGATGGCAACCACCAGGGTCACGGTCTTGGCCAGGAAACTGGCGTATTCGGCGAAAAACTCCACAGGGACTCCTCAAACATGAACCGCTGCCAACCGGCAGCGCAATGGGCTAAAGCATACCGGCGCGACCGGTCGGCCACCAGTCGCGAAACCTCGTGTTACGAGGCTCCAACAAGCATTTCAAACAAGCGTATGTTTTTTCATTGACAGCTCACCGGCATCCTCATAACCTCGCAAAACTTTCAACGTACCGGGACGACACGGACGTGGGCAGCATCTATCTGATTCGACATGGCCAAGCCTCTTTCGGTGCAGACGACTACGACGTGTTGTCCGCCACCGGCGTGCGCCAGGCTGCAGTGCTCGGCGAGCATCTGGCGGCGCTGGGCATCCGCTTCGATCGCTGCCTGTCCGGCGACCTGAGACGCCAGCAGCACACCGCGCACACCGCCATGGAACAGATGAGCGCCGCCGGTGTTGGCCAGCCGTCCCTGGAAATCGATTCCGCCTTTAACGAATTCGACGCCGATGCCATCATCCGCGCCCTGCTGCCCGACCTGCTGCCCCAGGAACCCGAAGCCCTGAACATCCTGCGCAATGCCGCGCAGAACCGCGCCGAGTTCCAGCGCATCTTCGCCCTGATCATCCAGCGCTGGCTGGCCGGCACCTACGACCCGCCGGGACTGGAAAGCTGGCTGGGTTTCGTCGAGCGGGTCCAGGGCGGCCTGCAGCGGATTCTCGAAGCGGCCAACAATCAACAGAAGATCGCCGTGTTCACCTCCGGCGGCACCATCACCGCCCTGCTCCACCTGATCACCCGGATGCCCGCGCAGCAGGCGTTCGAACTGAATTGGCAAATCGTCAACACCTCGCTCAACCAACTGAAGTTCCGCGGGCGCGAGGTGTCTTTGGCTTCCTTCAACGGTCATGCCCATCTGCAACTGTTGAAGGCCCCGGAGCTCATCACCTTCCGTTGAGCCCGGCTAACTGTGACCCTTGCTGTAACCACCCCATAAAAGGATCGAACCATGACCTCCGTAGCTGACGCCGTACAAGCCATGAAAGCCAAGTTCAACCCAGCTGCCGCTGCCGGCCTGGACCTGGTTTTCGGTTTCCGCATCGATGACTCCAAGCACTTCTCGCTGGTGGTCAAGGACAGCACCTGCGAACTCAAGGAAGGCGAGAACCCGGACGCCCAGGTCACCCTGGTCATGGACGGTGAAACCCTGAACGGCATCGTCACCGGCGAAACCGACGGCATGCAAGCCTTCATGGGCGGCAAACTGCGCGCCGAAGGCGACATGATGCTGGCCATGAAACTGAGCGAGCTGTTCCCAGCCTAAGACCCGCAAGGTCCGGCTGTAGACAAATCCCGCCCCTGTGGCGGGATTTGTCGTTTCTGGACCACGCAAAGCCTCTAGCCCGCGTGTTTGCCCTGGATCAATACCACTGGGCGGCTCAGCGTCCAGGCGGCACGCTTGATTGATCTCGGTCAGCTCTCGCGCAGCAGCCCCCCTCTACTCTTGCGCCTCCATCGCGGCCAGGGACGGCACAGCCGGAGCCCTTTGCCACACCGCTATCACTCACGGAAGAGTCTGCTTATGCGATCACTGAAGATCATCCTGCTGTCCACCGCCTTCAACGGCCTGACCCAACGCGCCTGGCTCGACCTGCGCCAGGCCGGGCATCGCCCCAGCGTGGTGCTGTTCACCGGTGAAGAAGAGGTCTGCCGGCAGATCGAAGAAGCCGAGGCCGACCTGGTGATCTGCCCGTTCCTCAAGGACCGGGTGCCGCAACAGCTGTGGAGCAACCCCAAGCGCCCGGTGGTGATCATCCACCCAGGGATAGTCGGCGACCGTGGCGCCAGCGCCCTGGACTGGGCCATCAGCAAGGAGCTCAAGCGCTGGGGCGTCACCGCGTTGCAGGCGGTGGAAGAAATGGACGCCGGGCCGATCTGGTCGACCCATGAATTCAACCTGCCCGCCGGCCTGCGCAAATCCGAGCTGTACAACGGCCTGGTCAGCGACGCCGCCATCCACTGCATCCGCGACGTGGTGGAAAAATTCCGCAACGGCTTTACCCCCGTGCCCCTGGATTACGACAACCCCGCGGTGCTCGGCCGCCTGCAGCCGAACATGAAGCAATGCGACCGCACCTTCAGCTGGCACGACAGCGCGCAATTCATCAAACGCAGCATCGACGCCGCCGACGGCCAGCCCGGCGTTCTCGCCAGCCTCGCCGGCGGCCAGTACTACGTGTACGACGCCCACCTGGACTCACGCACCGGCATGCCCGGGCAACTGCTGGCGGTGCACGACGACGCCGTGCTGGTGGCCTGCGGCGATCACAGCCTGTGGATCGGCTCCCTGCGCCTCAAGCCGCAACCCGGCGAGGAAACCTTCAAGCGCCCCGCCCGCCACGTGCTCGGCGAACGCCTGGCCGATGTCCCGGTACTGGACTGGTCGGTATCCAGCAGCCCATTCAGCACCGAGCCCTACCAGCCGATCCGCTACCGCGAGTCCGGCCGAGTCGGCGAGCTGACCTTCGAGTTCTACAACGGCGCCATGAGCACCGAACAATGCCAGCGCCTGGTCAGTGCCCTGCGCTGGGCCAAGGCCCGGGACACCCAGGTGCTGCTGGTGCGCGGCGGCCGTGGTGCCTTCAGCAACGGTGTGCACCTGAACGTGATCCAGGCCGCCGAAGTGCCGGGCCTGGAAGCCTGGGCCAATATCCAGGCCATCGACGACGTCTGCCTGGAACTGCTCAGCGCCCGCCAACTGGTGGTCAGCGGCCTGACCGGCAATGCCGGCGCCGGCGGCCTGATGCTGGCCCTGGCCGCGGACGTGGTCCTGGCCCGCGCTGACACCGTGTACAACCCGCACTACAAGAGCATGGGCCTGTACGGCTCCGAATACTGGACCTACAGCCTGCCCCGCGCCGTCGGCCAGGCCATGGCCAAGCAACTGACCGAAGCCTGCCTGCCCATCAGCGCCCTCCAGGCCCTGCAGATGGGCATGGTCCAGGAGATCGGCCCACGCTGCCCGGACGAATTCGGCCTGTGGCTGCTGCAACGAGCCAATGGCGTCCTCACCGACCCGCGCTACCAGCACCTGCGCCAGCGCAAGCTGGACGCCGACCCGCAGCTGATGCAGCACTGCCGCAACGCCGAGCTGGAAGAGATGCACATGGACATGGTGCAAAACCGCAAGGGCTTCGCCGAGAAGTGCAGCAACTTCGTCTACAAGCGCAAGACCTGTTGCACCCCGGAGCGACTGATCGAAGCCTGGGCCAAGCCCCAGGACATCGCCCTGGTGGGTTGATCCACGATCGATGCACGATCCATCACCGCCCGGCTAAGCACCGGGCGGTTTCATTTTCCCGACTGCAACAGCAAGGCCACCAGCGCCGTCCAGCCGGTCTGGTGACTAGCCCCCAATCCGCGCCCGGTTTCGCCATGAAAGTACTCATGGAACAGCACCAGCTCGCGGTCCTCGGCCGCCACCTGCAACTGCGGGTAGCCGCTCATGGACGGCCTGCGCCCGTCCTCGTCCAGCAGGAACAAACGCGCCAGACGCTGGCTCAAGCCATCGGCCACTTCCTCCAGGGACGCCAGATACCCGGAACCTTGCGGGTACTCCACCGAGAAGTTGACGTCGTAATAACGATGAAACTCGCGCAGGGATTCGATCAGCAGGTAATTGATCGGCATCCACAGCGGCCCGCGCCAGTTGGAGTTGCCACCGTACAGCCGTGAATCGGACTCCGCCGGCACATAGCGGGCGCACAGCTGCTTGCCGTCGACCTGCATGACGAACGGCTGCTCGAAGGCCTTGGACAGCGAGCGGATACCGAAGTCCGAAAGGAACTCGCTGTCATCGAGCATGCGCTTGAGCAGGTCCTTGGTGCGCTCGCCGCGCAACAGCGCCAGGAGCATGCGGTTGCCCTTGCCCGGCTCGTACCAGCGCGACACCAGGCTCGCCAGGTCCGGACGATGATGCAAAAAACCCAGCAGGCGCTGGGCCAGCCCCGGCAGGTTCTCGTGCTCGTGCTGCTCCAGCACCTGCACCGCGAACAGCGGCATCAGGCCAACGATGGAGCGCAGGCGCAAGGGTTCGTTCTGCCCATCAGGGCGGTGCAGCACGTCGTAGAAGAACTGGTCCTGTTCGTCCCACAGCCCCTCGGCGCTTTCATCCACGCGGTTGATGGCCCCGGCGATATACAGGAAGTGCTCGAAGAACTTCACCGCAATGTCCACGTACACGCCGTTGCGCTTGGCCAGCTCCAGGGCGATGCGCATCAGGTCCAGGGCGTAGGCCGCGACCCAGGCCGTGCCGTCGGCCTGATCCAGGGTGAAGCCATCAGGCAACGGCGCGGAACGATCGAACAGGGCGATATTGTCCAGGCCGAGAAAACCGCCCTGGAACAGGTTGCGGCCCTCGGCGTCCTTGCGGTTGACCCACCAGGAAAAATTCAGCAGCAACTTGTGGAAGATGCGTTCGAGAAAATCCAGGTCACCCACGCCGGTCAGGGCCTTTTCCTGCTGATAGACCCGCCAGCAGGCCCAGGCGTGCACCGGCGGGTTGGCATCATCGAAGCGCCACTCGTAGGCCGGCAGCTGGCCGTTGGGGTGCATGAAGCGGTCTTTCACCAACAGCAACAGCTGCTGCTTGGCAAAGCCAGGGTCGATCAGGGCGAAGGCTACCGCCTGGAAGCCCAGGTCCCAGGAGGCGTACCAGGGGTATTCCCAGGTATCGGGCATGGAAACGATGTCGCAGTTGGACAGATGGCGCCAATGGGTGTTGCGCAGGTGCTCACGCTCGCTAGGGGGCACCGGCTGCCCGGGGTCGCCGTCCAGCCACTGGTTGACGTCGAAGTAATACAGCTGCTTGGACCACAGCAGCCCGGCCAGGGCCTGACGCTGCACATTGCGCGCATCCGCGCTTTCGATGCCCTGCTGCAGGGCCGCGTAGAACTCATCAGCCTCGCGCCGACGCTGCTCGAACAGCTGGCGGGCGCTGACCGGTTCACTACCGGCCGGGGCAAAGCGCAGGAACAGGCGCTTGCTCTCGCCGCCCGCCAGCTCCAGGACGAAATGCGCCGCCACCCGGGTGCCGCCATCCAAGGCCACCGCACTGGCCTGCCCGCCCACCAGATAGTCGTTGATGCCGTCCTTGAACGGCCCCGGCGCCGCCAGCCTGTCCAGCTTGGGGAAGTTGCTGTCGTTGTTGCAGAACAGCCACTGGCAAGGCTCGGCGCCCCAGGCGGTGATCTGCCGCTCGGGCAGTTGCCCGTGCCGCGCCAGCACCCGGTCGCCCTGCAGGCGCAGGCTCGGTCGCGGCGCGTCGCCACCCCAGCTCCAGGTGTTGCGCGCCCAGACCTGGGGCAGCACCCGCAAGCGGGCCGGCTGGTGAAAACGGTTGTGCACGGTGACGTGCATGAAAATGTCATCGGCCGTGTGCTTGGCGTACTCCACCGTCACATCGAAGTAGCGGTTGTCCTCGAACACCCCGGTATCGAGGATCTCGTACTCGGCATCAGACAGACCACGCCGGGCGTTTTCCTCCACCAGATCGGCATAGGGAAAGGCCGCCTGGGGGTACTTGTAGAGCATGCGCATGTAGGCATGGCTGGGCACGCCGTCGAGGTAGAAATACAGCTCCTTGACGTCCTCGCCGTGGTTGCCCTCGGCATTGTTCAGACCGAACAGGCGCTCCTTGAGAATGCTGTCGTGTTCATTCCACAGCGCCAGCCCCAGGCACCAGTGCTGGGCCTTGTCGGAAAACCCCGCCAGCCCGTCCTCGCCCCAGCGGTAGGCACGGCTGCGAGCGTGCTCGTGGGGGAAGTAGCTCCAGGCATCGCCGTCGGCGCTGTAGTCCTCGCGCACCGTGCCCCACTGCCGCTCGCTGAGGTACGGCCCCCACTGGCGCCAGTGCTCGGCCTCGCTGCCTTGCAGGCGCCGGCCTTCAACCGTATCGAGGATGCTGGTGGTGGATTTTGCCGGCATGGGAAGTGTCCTTGGCCATGGAGGTGACTTGCAGTGTAGGAGCGCCCCGTCTCGCGCCCCCATGACAAATGTTTCACGGTGCGAAAACCCAAGGCCGCGAAAACAGCGCGAAAAGCCTGTGCCAGAGCCCGTGCGGTTAAATTTTTCGCCCCTGGCTCGTTATAATCGGCAACCCTTTTATGGCCACGCGGATTCGATGATGTTCAGTTGCAAAGTGTTTTTCCCGGCCCTGTTACTGATGGCCACCTGTTCGGCCCAGGCCGCGGGCCTAGACCTGAGCTACCCACAACCGCCGTTGCCGGCCACCGCCCAGGCCCCGGCGCCAGAAAGCGACACGCCGAAGCTCAAGTTGCCGTTCAAGCCGGCCATCAGCTACGAGCACCACTGCAGCGGCCAATGCACCTACGAAACCAATATCGACCAGTTGCACGACCGCGAAACCCGCCACAGCTCAAGCATCGGCTTCGACTGAGCCCCGCCATTGAACCTGTGGCGCGCTTGATCCACACTCGCGCTCCTGAGTCCTACAGCAAACTCAGAAAGTCCTGTCCTGCCAGTGCCTTGTTCCGTTTTTGGGTACATGCCTATAGTCCCGAGTCGTCCTGATGACGAACGGGTTTGGCGACCCGATGACCGTGTGCGAGAGCCCTGCGCTTATTTGCAGGGCTTTTCGCATCTGTAACGCTGCCTATATGGCGGCTGTACGCGGGAGACCTATGGGTCTGCCGGCTCCCCGGTCCCGGTTCGCCAACCTGCGTACAGCTGCCACCTTTCGTTTGGCGACGATCCAGTGGCGCTCTCAACCGACCGAGGCGTTACTTATGAACAGATACATGCCGATCACCGGCCACGACTGCACCATTCCCTCCCTGCTGATCGATACCCAGGCCCCTGCCGATGTGCTGTACGAAGCAGCCGCCTATCGCATCCGCGCCGTCACTCAACTGCTGGAAAACTTCGCCGCCCGCCCCGACATCCCCGGCGATGCCGTGGTGCTGCAAGAGCTGGCGCTGATCTGCGCCATTCCGCTGCGCGATGGCTGCGATGTCCTGGATGTGCTGGGTCGTCAGTTGCGCACCCAGGCCATAAGTTGAACCCCGTCAATGGCGAGGGCAATGCCGCACTCGCCATTGGCAACTGCATGGACGTCATATGCCCAATAGAGGTTTTTACCTGAGCTTTCTCTATCCAGGCATATAGAGAAACTGAAGAGTATCGAACTACCAGATCAATCGCCACATACAATAAGAGAATCCTCACAGACATAACGCCTTTTGAAAGATCTAATCATCCGAGCTTTTTCGATTTTCTTGGAGGATAAACACTGCAACTCGACTTAAAACCTCTCCTGCTAGTTTGCCAAGCAGCCTGACCACACAGACAAAAAAACCAATTGCGACGAGCATTGAAGCTCAACACCTCACAATTGATACGAATCATTAATCGATCGTTCAATAACAATCAGGCAGATTGTGCAATGGCCAATCCTTTATGGTCTCATACCGCTACAACGACCCCCTCTCGCGGCGCCCCCCAGAGAGTTACCGTTGATATAACTCGGTACGTCAATAAAATTCACAACGAAAGTGGCTGGCTGCTTGTTGGCATGGACAATGTCCCTCGCGAGAATTGGCCACAGCTTTTCAAGTATTGAAAGGTTACACTAATAACCACTAAAGACAATAAGACCTATTTCAAAGTCCTTGAAGGAGCTCACAAAGGAAAAGTTGCATTCCTATCAGAGACAAACGCAAAGGAATACCTTGGAAAAATCGCACCAAAACAGAAGCCTATCGAGCTTATCATGAACTATGAACGCTTAGATCAAAACTGGAAATCAATAACTAGAAACGAACATCTCCCACAACAAATAGCAAATGGAAACATTAACAATCTCAACTTCAAAGCAACAATGAATACAGTATGGAACGGTATATACTTCCCTATTCCAGCTGGCACTTACAAGATATTGCTACCTGACTTCCCTCACTCGAAAAACTACACCCAACAATATAAAAAAGAGTTCCCCAACCTGTCTCACCATCAAGTATGGTTCCCAATTGATCATGGTGACAGGAGCAGATACGTTCACGTAGGTAATGTATCGGAAGGGTGCATCACTGTCATAAGCCTGGATAAATGGTCTGAAATTCAAGAAATGCTTATTAGCCATCGCTCCTCCGATGGAAAAAGCGTGGGCAACCTTATTGTAAAAGGCAAGCCAGAGAGAGCAAAGTAATGCGCAAAAAAAATTTATACGCATGGTCCATCCTCACTGCATTGCTCGCCACCTTGCCTCATATAAGTGCGTGCGCATCAGATACTAACGAACGCTACATAACCGACTGGGAATTTTTCAACCAGATCATAAAAAGATATAAATCCGGAATAAAAAACAAAAAAAACATTGAAAACTCAAGCAAAGCTGAAGCAAGGGGAAAAGAGGCATTTCTAAACAATGATTATGTAAAATCTGAATTCCATGGCTATGGCGACGCACTGGCCTGGATTCCCAGACCAGAGTACTACTTTATAATTGGCGACATACAACTACGCAGCAAGTTGCACCTTCATACTGAATCACCTTATTCCACCCCAGAATACAAAGCCTGCTGGGACAAATACCTGTTCGCCCTAGATGCACGTAGTAGCGTAATAGACCACTTTGAAAGAGGCTTCAGCTTAACTGCAGAGTTGGATTTATCTGCCACTAAAAACTCGAAAATATACCAACAAGCCCTGACCAATGCAGCCTGCTTTGCCCGACTGACCAGCAAATACTCCGAAGGCGTCGGCCCTCAGTGCGTGCCGGTCGAAGAAGTCAAAAGCTGCCTCGGTACCCCCCTGCTGTTCTTGTATCACTAGGAAAATTCTGAGGCCGGTATCCAACAGTCATCGTGCGCAGGGATCGGTTGGTTATGGGTAATTCTGAGGCCGCCTTCGAAGGCAAGCCCGCTCCTACAACGATCGGTTGGAGTAGTACCGATAGAGGTCTTCGTCCGGCCAAACCTCTTCGTAAGCACTGATAAGTCCCGCCAAGGCTTGACTGCGAGGATTGATGGAGGGCTGGTAAAGCGCCAAGGCGAAGCACTTGACTTCCTCCCATTGCAGCTCCCGCATGCAGAACTCCACAACCTCCAAGGGCGTAACGCGAGAAGACAGCATGATCTTGAATTTCTCTACAAACAGATCCCGGGCCTGCGGATAAGACTTCACCAGGTTCAGGATATCCAGCAAACGCGACTCGAAGCGCGTGTCGCCCGTCTCGTCATAGGACAAAGCGGCCAGTGCACAGAGCTGGTCGAAGGTATCACTGATGCTAGTCATTGCTGTTCTGCCCCATCCCTGAATCCGCTTGAATACCTGTCACGATGAAGCGCACAACTTGAGATGAACCGCCGCGCCGGCTTGCTGGCGAAAAAGGTCCGCGAACCTTGTACAGAAAAGCCGTCTTCGCTGACAAGCCAGTACTTACATAAGTAAGCGCTGAGCGAGGATGTTTACTGCCTCGCCCTTGGCAACAGCACACAGGTTTTGCTGAAGCCGTTCCTCTCGTTCGGAGCACAATCTACCGGGCGACATGGATCGGCCGAAAAATAGCCTTCTAGCAGACCAGTCGCCACTGACAATAAGAAAACTCCCACATACATCCTGCCTTCTGAAAGCTTTACTTGATCGCACTTTCTCTGTTCGAGACAAAGCAATGCGATGATTTTTTTGAGCCAATAACAGATGCCAGCCAGCTATTAACTCAACCCGCGCACACCATGACTTTCAATTGCCAGCAGCATTGAGATTCAACCGTTCACGATCAGTCCAACCACCGATTAGCCCATCAAAAAACACTCAGGGAGACTAGGCAATGAACAACCCTTTATGGTCAGGCAGCGGCACAACCACGACCACTCCGGGACATATCCAGCGAGTACTTGCGGACGTCACGCGCTACATCAACAAAGTCCCCAACGAAAGTGGCTGGCTGCTTGTTGGCATGGACAACGTCCCTCGCGAGAACTGGCCATTTCTTTTCAAGTATTGCAGGGTCACATTAACGTTCACAAAAGATCAGAAGACATATTTCAAGATTCTTGAGGGCGCGCACAAAGGTAAAACCGCATTTCTATCTGAAGCCAATGCCAAGGAATACCTTGGCAAAATTGCGCCTAAAAAGAAGCCTGTCGAACTTGTCATGGTCTACGGGCGCTTCAATGACAAGTGGATGTCAATCACCAGAGATAGAGCATTACCGCAGCAGCTGGCCAATGGGACGCTCGATGGCATTCACTTCGAAGCTGCAATGAATACAGCCTGGGGTCTTACATACTCTCCCATACCGCCGGGTACTTACAGCATCCTTTTACCCGATGTGCCACACGCAAAAGACTATACCGAGCCATACAAGGCTGAGTACCCCAACCTGTCCCACCACCAAGTGTGGTTTCCAATTGACCATGGAGATAAGAGCCGGTACGTTCACGTCGGCAATGTCTCGGAAGGATGTGTCACCGTTGTCAGTTTGAATCGATGGTCTGCGATTCATGAAGCGCTTGTCAGTCATCGCAGTCCCGATGGCAACAGCGTGGGAACTCTTATTGTCAAAGGCAAACCAGCGAGAACACAATGATGAGAACTCTCACTCTTAACATCCTTTGTTTTTTTAGCATGTCCCTGGTTCCCCTCCACGATGCAACAGCATTCGCAATGGATGCTGACGACAGGTACATAACAAACTGGGAGACACTCAAGCGAGTTGTGAAGAATTATAAAAAAGGAATAAACAACAAGAAGAATATCAAATACGCAAAAGAAGCCGAGGCACGGGGCAAAGCGGCTTTTCTCAAAGGCGAATATGCAAAAGCGGACTACCGTGGCTACGGAGACGCAATAGCCTGGATTCCTCGGCCCGAGTATTACTTCATCGTGGGCGATCTCAATATGCGCAGCAAGTTATCCCTTCATACCGATTCACCTTATTCCACCCCGCAATACAAGGCCTGTTGGGACAAATACCTGTTCGCGCTGGATGTCGAGAAAAGTGTCGGAAGCCTCTTTGAAACAGGTTTTAGCCTGACCGCCGAGCTGGATTTATCTGCCACTAAAAACTCGAAAATCTACCAACAAGCCCTGACCAATGCAGCCTGCTTTGCCCGACTGACCAGCAAGTACTCCGAAGGCGTCGGCCCTCAGTGCGTGCCGGTCGAAGAAGTCAAAAGCTGCCTCGGTAGCCCTCTGCTGTTCTTGTATCACTAGGAAAATCTGAGGCCGCTTTTGCGGGCAAGCCCGCTCCTGCACAAGGTTCCGGTATTGCGTGGGATACGGGGGGCCGCAATCAATGATGCGGGAGGAGACAGCGCCGCAGTGCTCACAAAAACGCAACACCCGGCTGCGTCCTTTGTGATGGTTGGGCTAAGGTGCAAGCGCTACAGTCGGGTCATCAGCAACCCGACTGACGCCCGACACAAGGATGCGTTCGATGACTGATTTGCACGATCTATCCACCGCTCAATTGCTGGCGCAATTCGCCAGCCGTCAGCTTTCTCCCCTGGACTATTACGAACACCTGCTGGCCCATATCGGGCGCTGGGAGCCGCATATCCGTGCGCTCTACGCCTTCGATCCGGAGCAGGTGCGCCTGCAGGCCCAGGCCGCCACCGAGCGCTGGAACAAGGGCACGCCCAATGGCCCGCTGGACGGGGTGCCGGTGACGGTCAAGGAGTTGATCGCCACCCAGGGCACGCCGATTCCCCTGGGCAGCGCGGCCACCACGCTCAAGCCGGCGTTGCAGGATGCGCCACCCGCCGCGCGGATGCGTGAGGCCGGGGCGATCCTCCTGGCCAAGACCACGGTGCCGGATTTCGGCATGTTGTCCTCGGGGCTGTCGAGCTTCCACGGTATTACCCGCAATCCCTGGAACACTGCCTGCAATACCGGTGGCTCCAGTTCCGGCGCCGCTGCGGCCGCCGCGGCCGGTTACGGGCCGCTGCACATCGGCACCGACATCGGCGGCTCGGTGCGCCTGCCGGCCGCCTGGTGTGGGCTGGTGGGGTTCAAGCCGACCCTGGGGCGGATTCCCATCGACCCGTATTACACCGGGCGCTGCGCCGGGCCCATGACCCGCAGCGTCGATGACGCGGTGCTGATGATGCACTACCTGACCAAGCCCGATGCCCGGGACGCCACCAGCCTGCCGCCCTTGACCAGCGACTGGAGCGATGCGCCGGTGTCGGTCAACGGCTTGAAGATCGGCCTGATGCTGGAGCCCGGCGCCGGGCTGCAGCCGGAAAGCTTTGTCTGTGAGGCGGTGGAGCGCGCCGCGAAATGGTTCGAAAGCCACGGCGCCCAGGTGCGCCCCCTGGCGCCGATCATGGACCGCGCGCAACTGGACGGCCTCGACCGCTTCTGGCGCGCCCGGCAATGGGCGGAGCTCTCGGCCCTGGGCGCCGAGCAGTTTGCCAAGGTGCTGCCGTACATCCGCGACTGGGCGGCGCCGGGGGCCGAGTTGTCCGGGGTCGAGGCGGTGCTGGGTTTCAACCAGACCTTCGAGATGCGCCGGCGCGCCGCCCAGGTGTTCAGCGAGTTCGACCTGGTGCTGTCGCCCACCAACCAGGTCAACCGTTTTCCCGCGCAGTGGCCGTCGCCCAGCAACGACCCGCAACAGCCGTTCGAGCACATCGTCTTCACCCTGCCCTGGAACATGGGCGAACAACCGGCGCTGTCGATCAACTGCGGTTTCGCCGCCGATGGCCTGCCCATCGGCCTGCAGATGATCGCCCCGCGCTTTGCCGATCAATGGCTGCTGCAAGTGGCCAAGACCTATGAGAGCTGGCGCGGAGCAATCCACAGCTGGCCGAATCCGCCGTCCCACTGACACACCGAAACTGCCACCTTCACCCCAGCTCCGGGCCTCGCCGCCCGGGGCCTGGGCAACCTATGAATAAAAATTCGAGGGGCCAGTATGCACAGTCACGATTCCACCCACTCCCAGCACCACGACCCTGAAGCACCGAATGTCCCCGGGGGCAAGCGCAGCGTGTTCGCGGTGATCCTCGGCAATGCCGTGGAGTTCTTCGATTTCGGGGTCTACGCCACCTTCGCGGTGATGATCGGCCACACCTTCTTTCCCTCCGACAGCGCCTTCGTCAGCCTGATGCTGTCGGTCACCGCCTTCGGCGTGGGTTTTATCGTGCGGCCCCTGGGGGCGGTGCTGATCGGCGCCTACGCCGACCGCGTCGGGCGCAAGCCGGCGATGCTCCTGACCCTGGTGATGATGGCCGTGGGCACCGGCAGCATCGCCATCCTGCCCAGCTACGAGAGCATCGGCATCGCCGCGCCGATCCTGCTGGTAATCACCCGGCTGATCCAGGGCCTGGCCTGGGGCGGCGAGGCCGGCCCCGCCACCACCTACATTCTTGAAGCCGCGCCAGCGCACAAGCGCGGCACCTATGCCTGCTGGCAGGTGGTGGCCCAGGGCGTGGCCGCCATGGCCGCCGGCACCGTAGGCTACACCCTGACCCAGGTGCTGTCGCCTGAGGACCTGAACACCTGGGGCTGGCGCGTGCCCTTCGTGTTCGGCCTCTTGGTGCTGCCGATCGGCATCTACATCCGCCGCAACCTGGCGGAAACCTTCCATGGCCAGGGCGAAGCAGCCAGCACCGGCAGCCTGGTGCGCCAGGTGTTCGGCGAGCATCGCCGGGCCCTGGTGCTGGGGCTGCTGATTCTGTCGGGCAGCACCATCACCCAGTACTTCATCAACTACATGACCACCTTCGCCCTCACCGAACTCAAGCTGCCCACCAGCATCTCCATGCTCTCGACCCTGGTGGCCGGCGCGGCCATGGCGGTGTGCGCGATTGCCGGCGGCATGCTCTGCGACCGTTTCGGCCGCCGCACCATCCTCATGGCGCCACGGGTGGTGCTGTTGCTGGTGCTGTTCCCGGCCTTGCAACTGATGACCGAACACCCCAGCCCGACGACCTTCCTGCTGACCCTGGCGGTGCTCTCCGGCCTGCACGGCATGAGCGGCGCGGCGCTGATCGTGCTGCTGGTGGAGAGCTTTCCCAGGGCGGTGCGCTCCACCGGTTTCTCCATCGTCTACGCCTTTGGCGTGGCGGCCTTCGGCGGTACCGCGCAGATCATCATCACCTGGCTGATCGGCACCACCGGCAACCCGATGTCGCCGGTGGGCTACCTGCTGGTGGCCAACCTGGTGTGCCTGACCGCCGCCTGGTTCGCCAAGGAAACCCGCCCGCAAACACCCGGGCGCAGCCACCCCGGCCAACGGCTCGCAGAAGCCCGCGCCCGCTGAGCATTCGCCTCACGGCCCAATACCCTTTTTCGGCACCGCGTTTTTCTCTACCCTGCCGGCCGCGCATAACCGCGGCCGGGCGGTGGAACGACGCCTTTGATTTGTGGGGAAGCACCATGCAACAGCCTGTACTCTTCACCCTGGCACTGGCTGCCAGTACCGCCGTCATCGCCCAGGACAACCCGCGCCCGAGCCAGCAGGAGCAAGCGCCGGGTTTCATCGAGGGCAGCCACCTGGACCTCAACCTGCGTCACTACTATTCCAACCAGCACACCCAGCGCGACACCTACCTGACGATCAAGAAACCCGACGGCAACCAGCGCACCCGGGTGCGGGAAACCTGGGTACAGACCGGCATGCTCAAGTACAGCTCCGGCTACACCCAGGGCCTGATCGGCCTTGGCGTGGATGCGGCGCTGTTCAGCGCGGTCAACCTGGAGCGCGGCCACGGCCGGGTGGCCAACGGCGGCGACCGGGTTCTGGTGGACAGCGACGGCGACGCCCTGCCCACCTGGAGCCGCCTGGGCATCGGCGATGTGCGCCTGCGCCTGTCCAACACCGAGCTCAAGGCCGGGCGCCTGATGACCGACAACCCGGTGCTGCGCTACAAGGACAACCGCGCCCTGCCCTCAAGCTTCCAGGGCGTGGGCCTGTACAGCAATGAAACCGACTGGTTGTCGCTGCAGGCCGGCCGCTTCGACCGGGCCATCCCGCGCACCGGCACCGGCAGCGAGCGCCTGACCACCACCTTCGGCAACCGCGCCTACAGCGGCGAGCACATCAGCTACCTGGGCGCGACGGTCAAGCCCGGCCTGGGCCTGGAAGGCAGCCTCTACGCTTCGCGCTTCGAGAACATGTGGGACCAGTACTACCTGGGCCTGACCCACCGCGCCGGGGACAAAAGCCTACTGGCGCTGAAGACCGCGTTCAACTTCTACCACACCCGGGATCAGGGCCAGCAGCGCCTGGGCTACATCGACAACGACGCCTTGAGCCTGGCGCTGACCGGCAGCCATCAGGCCCACAGCCTGACCCTGGCCTGGCAGCAGGTGTTCGGCAACGAGTACTTCGACTATGTCTGGGAGTCCACCGGCAACTACATGGCCAACTCGCTGTACTCGGACTACAACGACCCCAATGAAAAGTCCTGGCAACTGCGCTACGACCTGGACTTTGCCGGCTACGGCGTGCCGGGGCTGAGCGCCAGCCTGTGGCACGCCAAGGGCTGGGGCATCGACGGCACGCACTACGACGGCGATCGCAACGGCCGCAACCGCGGCTACAACGTGCGCGGCCTGGACGGCGCCCAGCACGACGAGAACGGCCTGATGCTGGCGTATGTGGTGCAGTCCGGGCGGCTCAAGGACGCGGTGCTGCGCACCATCGTCTACAACCACCGCGCCAGTGGCGGGCAGATCGACGGCAGCTATGACGAGTTCCGCCTGGTGGGGAATTTCCCGTTCAACCTGTTCTGACCACCGCCCCTCCTCCGTAGGAGCCGGCTTGCCGGCGAAGAGGCCCGTCAGCCTTGCATCGCCCTGGCGGACGCCTTCGCGGGCAAGCCCGCTCCTACGCCAGGCTATGGCGTTGCATGGCGCGGGCCAGCATTTCCTGGCATTTCAGGGTCGCCACCGACAAGGGCCGGTTGCGTACCACGCACAGGTCGACGCGGATCCGCTCCAGGTGCTCGTCATCGATCGGCACCGCCACCAGGCCATCCCCCAGGTCCCGGGCCTCGGCATCCACCTGGGGCAGGATCAGCACCGCCGCGCGCTGGCGGGCCAGGCTTTTCTGTACCTCCAGGGAGCTGGTGGTAAACACCGGCAGAATGCTCACCCCACGCTTCTTCGCCGCCCCCTCCAGGGCCTGGCGCACGCCGTAGGCCGAGTCGGGAATGGCCAGGGGCTGGCCCTCAAGGTCCGCCAGGCGAATGCTCGGGCACTGGGCAAAGGGGTGCTCGGCGCTCACCAGCACCCGGTGCCACAGTTGGCAATGGGCGGTCACTTCCACCTCGGCCCGTTCCGGCAGGTAGAAGGCCAGCCCCAGGTCGGCCTCGCCGCTGCACAGGGCATCGAGGGTGGCGCCGGCACTGGCGATGACGATATTGAAGGTGACTTTCGGATGGGCCCGGTTGAACGCCGCAAGCACCGGCGCCAGCACGCTGGAAACGATACTTTCCGACACATGGATGCTGACGCTGCCCGCCACCTGGCTCTGGCGGCTGGCAATCACATCGCGCACCTGATCGAAGCCGCGCAAGGTCGAGGTGACTTGCTCGGCCAGGCACTCACCTTCCACCGTTAGGCGGATGCCCCGCGGGCCACGCTCGATCAGCGCAGTGCCGAAGAAGTGCTCCAACTGCTCGATCTGCCGGCTCACGGCGGTCGGAGTCACGTACAGGCGTTCCGCCGCCTGACGCAGGGAGGCGCAACGGGCCACCTCGTGGAAGTAACGCAACGCTCGTAACTGCATGGCCACCGGCCCCCTCGCTGAACGGATGCAGCAGGCACGCAATTACTGCGCCAGCCCTTCGCCCATCGGTGCTGGCCGGGCGGATGTCACACAAAAGATTGATCTGCACGGTGCCGCTGCCTAACCTGCTAGAGCGCCGACGCCTCACTCGGCACACACCATTTCCCGCGCCCTGGCCGGCCCGTTTGCAAGGAATTTCCATGAACATTCTGCCCCGCACCGCCCCCCTAGCCTCACTTCTCGCCGCTCTGGCGCTGCTCAGCGCCTGTTCCAGCGTGACCCGGGAAATCCGGCAGGAACCCACCATCACCTCCGCCGGCATCCTGGCCTTTCGCGATGTCTGCCTGAAGTCCGCGCCGTCCTTCGCCGGTGCCGAAACCGCCGCCCGGGCCCACGGCATTCTTCAACTCACCGATGCCGGCTTCGCCAAGATGGGCATGAACGAGGACCAGACCCTGGGGGTCCAGGTCCAGGCCGGCAAGGAGTGTGCGATCACCACCCCGAGCCAGAACGACAGCTCCCTGACCCAGCAGTTTCTGAGCATGGCCGGCAAGTTCTCCAGCACTGCGCTGGCACAGAGCGTGCCGACCAAGATCACCCTCGACGGGCAGACCTTCATCCTCATGCACGATCGCCGTGGCGGCGAAGCCTATGTGCTGTTGAAAGCGCCGTAACCAGTTCCCAGCCCTCGCAGACAGACCTCCGATCTGCCGCCAGTGACCTGCCCTCAGTCCTTGAGCGGCAGGTGCAACAGCGCAAACTTCCCACTTGAGAACGCCCCTCAAGGACAGCGTGAAGGCCCTGGCAAGAAGCTTCTTGGAAACCGACAAGGCGTTTCTTGCACGAATCCACTGCCCGTTTTTCTGAACTAACATGCTGGCGCCGCTGGCAACGCCTTCGCGCCCCCGGGCTCATGCCGGCGCTCCTCGGCCAGGCAAACAATCCTTGATCCCCTGCAACGGGTCATCAGGCCCGGAGCCCTACAACAAAGACAGTGACCGTCGAGTGACCCATTTTTCGCAACGAAAACCACCTGCTCTCCCTTGCGTGTCTTCCGAGGGCCTCATGAACAACAAACGTGTACTGATCGTCGACGACCATCCGATCATCTGTGCCGCCGTGACCGAGCTGCTTGAAGAACATGGCTACAAGCCGATCGGCGAATCCTCCGACGGCTTCGACGCGCTGGAGAAGATTCGCAAACTGCGCCCGGACTACATGCTGCTGGACATCAGCCTGGACAATCTGGACGGGCTCTCGGTCCTGCAACGCATTGCCATGGACAACCTGGAGGTCAAGACCCTGGTATTCACCGCCAATCGCGCCAGCACCTACGGCGTGCGCTGCATGCAGGCCGGGGCCATGGGCTTCATCAGCAAGAGCGCCGGCCTGCAGGAACTGGTCAAGGGCCTCAATGCCCTGGCCGACGGCTATCTGTATTTCCCCAGGGAGGTACTGGAGATGTACCGGGGAATCGGCCACGCCGCCAATGACGCACTGAGCAACCTGACCAACAAGGAACTGGTGATCCTGCAATTGCTGGCCAGCGGCTACAGCAACCTGGAAATCGCCAGCAAGCTCAACCTGAGCAACAAGACCATCAGCGGACACAAGATCAACGTGCTGAAGAAACTCGGGGTGCGCACCACCATCGAACTGGCCACCATCGCCAAAGAGATGGACCTGCTGTGACCAACGCCGGCCCGGCGTAGTTACTGATGAGGCACCATAGGTTTTTTCGGCAGAAACAGCCGCGCCGTCGACCAGCAGGTGACGAGGGCGGCCAGGAACACCAGGAACAGCCCCAGCCAGTAGTCGTCATAGCGGGCCCTTTCGCTGTGCTTGACCACCTCACGGATAAACAGCGACACCCAGCCGGTGGCGAGCACGGCGCCGAGCAGCGCCAAGGCGTTGCAGCTGCGCGCCGAGCGCCTGACCTTGAGCAGGGACACCCCCAGCGCCAGGCCGAACAACGGCAGGAAAAACACCAGGACCGCCACCAGCGGCGCCAGCAACGGCATCAGCAGGATCTCGGCGCCATGCACTTCGCCGATCAGCCGTGGATGAGTGGCGATATGCGCCACCAGCAGCACGCTATTGATCAGCCCCGCGACAAACCCCGGCACCAGAGGGCACAGGATAAAGATCATGAACACTTTGAAACGCGGGTAACGAACCTCAGTCATCGAGCAATCCCTGGCAAGCGTAAAAGGGCTGGATTGTGCACGGCAATGGCTCTTTTTGCCTTATGAATCTTGCCCATGCCCCCCCAGCCGATTGGCTGGATAACGGGTCGACGGCTACGCTGCTGGCGACAAAAACAACAACAGGAACAGCCTCGTGCGAGACACCATCGAACACTTTCGCGAGCAGTATCGCGCCGCGGTCAGTCCGCGCTACAACCCCTGGCTGCATGGCGGTTTTGTCCTGGGCTATGGCCTGCTGTGCATCGCCCTGCTGTGCAGCACCCTGCGTCAGGTGCAGCCTCTGGAATGGCTGGCGGTGCCGCTGGCGCTGCTGTTCTTCAACCTGTGCATCTACCTGGTGCACCGCTGGCTGGGACATCACAAGCAGCGCTTTGCGCGGCTGTTCTATGCCCGCCATACCGGCGATCACCACAGTTTCTTCGCCCCCGGGCAAATGACCTACGAAGGCCGCAAGGACTGGCGGGTGATCCTGTTTCCGGCCTGGCTGATCGTGGTCCACAGCCTGCTCTTCGCCCTGCCGCTGTGGGCCTTGCTGCGCCTGTGGAACGGCAACGTGGCGGCGCTGTTCGCCAGTTGCACCCTGATCGGCTACCTGGCCTATGAAGTCTTCCATGCCTGCGAGCACTTGCCCGCCCGCCACCCCCTGGCGCGCCTGCCCTGGGTGCGGCAGATGCGCCGCCTTCACGAACTGCATCACCGCCGCGAGCTGATGCAGGAGCGCAATTTCAATATCGTCCTGCCGCTGATGGACTGGCTGTTCGGCACCTTGTACTGGCAGCCCGAAGAGGCGCCACCCAGCGCCGCCACCTTCGACCCGGGCAGGCCCCTGACTCGCCTGCGGCATCAGGTCGATATCCCGCGCAGCGCCGCGGCCACCCTGGCCTATGCCGCCAGCCCAGGCTGCTGGCCGCAATGGCATCCGTCCTCGTTGCGGGTGCTGGGCGCCGAGGGCCCGCTGGGCGCCGGGCAGGGTTTCGAGGAAGACATTCATGCCGGCGGGCGCAGCGGTCACTTGAGCTGGCGGGTCGAGGAATACCTGCCGGGACAGCGCTGGCGCGCCACGGCCCGAGGCGAGCCTGGCCTGGCGCTGCGCCTGACCTATGAGTGCCAGGCGCTGGCGGCCGAACACACGCGTTTTGTGCGGACCCTGGAATACCGCTTCGACAACCCGCTGATACGCCTGGGCAATCAGCTGTTATTCAAGCGGCGGATTGAGCGAGAATCCGCCGCCTCATTGCTGGCATTGTGCGCAATGGCCCAGCACGCCATCCCGCTGCCGCCCGCCCCCACGCCAGGCCATCCGGCCTGATGCCGCCCCCGACAGGAGTCATTGCATGAATCACATAGCCCCTCGACGTTTCAGCGCTGCGCGAATTGTCCTGCTGGTGCTGCTGGCGATCCTGGCGTTCTTGCTGCTGTGGCCGACCCGGGTCCAGCCGGTGGCCTGGAACCCGGCCCCCGCGCCCTCCCTGAGCCAGGGCCCCTATGCCCAGAACCACAAGCTCAAGGCCGTGCAGCCGGTGGGCGCCCGGGATATCGACGGCCCCGAAGCCCTGCTGCTGGAACAGGACCAGCTGATCAGCGGCCTGCATGACGGCCGGGTGATCCAGACCGGCCTCGACGGCAGCACCCTCAAGGTCCTGGTCAACACCGGCGGCCGCCCCCTGGGGCTGGCCCGGCACCCGGACGGACGGCTGATCATCGCCGACGCCATCAAGGGCCTGCTGGCCCTGGACAGCCAAGGCCAGTTGCAGACCCTGAGCACCGAGGCCAACGGCCTCAAGTTCGGCTTTACCGACGATGTGGCGGTGGACGCCGCCGGGCGCTACGCCTACTTCAGCGACGCCACCAGCCGCTGGGGCTATGGCCATGACGGTGAGGCGGTGATCGAGCACGGCGCCGATGGCCGTCTGCTGCGCTACGACTTCCAGAGCGGCAAGACCGAGGTCCTGCTGGAGCGCCTGGAGTTCGCCAACGGCGTCGCCCTGGGGCCGGACGAGGCCTATGTGCTGGTCAATGAAACCGGCGCCTACCGCATCAGCCGCTACTGGCTCAAGGGCGACCAGGCCGGCCAGCATGACCTGTTCATCGACAACCTGCCGGGGCTGCCGGACAACTTGAGCTTCAATGGCGCCGGGCGTTTCTGGGTGGCCCTGTATGCGCCGCGCAACCCGTTGCTCGACAGCACCGCGCCTTACCCACTGGTGCGCAAGATGCTGGTGCGGGCGATGACGGTATTGCCCAAGCCGGTGGAGAAACGCGGCTTTGTGCTGGGCCTGGATACCCAGGGCCAGGTGATCGCCAACCTGCAGGACGCCAGCAGTGGCAACTACTCGCCGATCACCACGGTGCGCGAGTATGGGGATGCCTTGTACCTGGGGTCGCTGACGGCCAGGCACATGGCGCGGCTGTCGTTGCAGGAGGCGCTGGCGCCTTGAGGGTGGGGGGAGTTGATGCGCCGCGCATTGTTCGAAGTGTGTGGCGGGTGTTTTAGGGCGGCTACGCCGCCCAGCGGGAGCAAGCTCCCTCGCCACAAGCAGGTTCCCTCGCCACAACAGGCTTCCTTGCTACAACAAGCGTCTTTGCCGCAGCAAGCCTTCTTGCTGCAGCAAGCGCCCTTGTCACAGGGGGAGGGTCAGGAACCAGCGGTGAGTTTCTCGGAAATCTCGTCCTTGATCAGCAGGCGCTTTTCCTTGAGTTTCTTCAGTTCGTCGTCGGCAGCAGCCGCCGCTTCGGCCTTGAGCACCTGATCGTCGATGATGTTGTATTTGTCGAACAGAGCATTCAGGTGGGGGTCACTGGCGCGACGCTTCTGAATGTCTTCCTTACTGCAGCTCAGGTCCTGGTAAAGGTCGTGGGTCACCGGCATGGAACACCTCCGTGGTTGATGGCAGCAAGGGCGTGGTGACGCCCCTGCCGTTAATCAGAATGGCCTTGGCGCCCCGGGTCTGTCGACCGCCAATCAGACCAGCGGTAACCGTTCGTCGCCAGCCCTGTCCTGGATCAATGCCCGGCCAGGGCCTGGGCCAGAAACGCCGCGGTACGGCTGTTGCGCTGCCCGGCCACATGCTCCGGGGTGCCACAGGCCACCAGGGTGCCGCCCTGGTCCCCCGCGCCCGGGCCGATGTCCATGACCCAGTCGGCCTGGGCCACCAGGCGCATGTCATGCTCGACCACCACCACGCTGTGACCCGCCTCCACCAGCTTGTCCAACTGGGCAAGCAACCGGTCCACGTCCTGCGGATGCAGGCCGGTGGTGGGTTCGTCGAGCACGTACAGGGTCGCGCCCCGGGCATTGCGCTGCAGTTCGGTGGCCAGCTTGATGCGCTGGGCCTCGCCGCCGGACAGCTCGGTGGCCGGCTGCCCCAGGCGCAGGTAGTCCAGGCCGATGTCGCGCAGCACTTGCAAGGCACGCCGGATGCCGGGCTGTTGCGCGAACACCGGCAAGGCCTGCTCGACACTCAGTTGCAGCACCTGGGCGATGTTCAGGCCCTGCCAGGTCACGGCCAGAGTCTCGGGGTGGTAACGGGCCCCATGGCAAGTGGGGCATGGGGCAAAGACGCTGGGCATGAACAGCAGCTCGACGCTGACAAAGCCTTCGCCCTCGCAGGCCGGGCAACGGCCCTTGGCCACGTTGAAGGAAAACTGCCCGGCGTCAAAGCCGCGCTCCCGGGCCTCGGGGGTGGCGGCAAACAGCTTGCGCACCTGATCGAACAACCCGGTGTAGGTCGCCAGATTGGAACGCGGGGTACGGCCGATGGGCTTCTGGTCCACCTGCACCAGGCGCTGGATCTGCTCCAGGCCGGCACTGACCCGGCCGCCGCTGCTCTGCGGTTCATCGTCTTCCAGGTCCAGCTGCGGCGCCTCCTCGCCGCCGGCCACCTTGCCCAGGTGGGCCCCCACCAGCTCCAGCAGGGCCTGACTCACCAGGCTGGACTTGCCGGAACCGGACACCCCGGTCACCGCGGTGAAGCAGCCCAGGGGGAACGCGGCGTCCAGGTCCTTGAGGTTGTTGCGGCTGACCCCCTCCAGGCGCAGCCAGCCCCGGGGCTGGCGCGGGGTGCGCCGGGCCGGGGCCTGTTCGGCGAACAGATAGGCCCGGGTCGGGGAGGCCTCGATCGCCGCCAACCCTGCCGGCGGCCCGCTGTACAGCACCTGACCGCCGCGCTCCCCGGCCGCCGGCCCCACGTCCACCAGCCAGTCGGCCCGGCGCAGGGTCTGCAGGTCATGCTCCACCACGAACAGCGAGTTGCCGGCGGCCTTGAGCCGTTGCAAGGCCTGGAACAGCGCTTCGGCATCCGCCGGGTGCAGGCCCGCCGAAGGCTCGTCCAGCACGTAGATCACCCCGAACAACTGCGAGCCCAGCTGGGTCGCCAGGCGCAGGCGCTGCAACTCGCCAGAAGACAGGCTCGGCGTGCTGCGCTCCAGGGCCAGGTAGCCCAGCCCCAGATCGGTCAGGGTACTGACCCGCTCCAGCAGGTCCTGGGCGATGCGTTGCGCGGCCAGGCGTTTCTCCGGGGACAGGTTGGGCGTGTGCCGCACATCCGGCGCGCCGCGATGCTCCGGGGCACCCTGGGCATGGCGCTGCTGGCGCGCGGCGCGGGTCTGGGCGTGGCTCAGCACCTGATCATCGGCGGCCGCCTGCTCCAGGTAAGTCGCGGCGGCCACCGGCCTGAGCACCTCGGCCAGTTGCAGCAACGGCAAACGCGCCAGCTCGCCGATATCCAGCCCGGCAAAGGTCACCGCCAGGGCCTCGCGCTTGAGGCGCTTGCCCTCGCACAGCGGGCACGGGCTGCCGCGCATGAACTGCGCCACGCGTTTTTTCATCAGCGCGCTCATGGTGTGGGTGAAGGTGTGCAGTACGTAGCGCCGGGCGCCGCTGAAGGTGCCCATGTAGCTGGGCTCCTGCTTGCGCTTGAGGGCCTCGCGGGTCTGCTCCGGGGTCAGCCCGGCGTACACCGGCACCGTAGGGGTTTCTTCGGTGAAGAGAATCCACTCGCGCTGCTTTTTCGGCAGGTCGCGCCAGGGAATGTCCACGTCATAGCCCAGGGTCACCAGGATGTCCCGCAGGTTCTGCCCCTGCCAGGCCAGGGGCCAGGCGGCCACGGCGCGCTGGCGGATGGTCAGCGACGGATCGGGGACCATGCTCGCTTCATCGACGGCATACACCCGGCCCAGACCGTGGCACTCCGGGCAGGCGCCCTGGGGGGTGTTCGGCGAAAAGTCCTCGGCGTAGAGCATCGGCTGCCCCGGCGGGTAGCTGCCGGCCCGGGAATAGAGCATGCGCACCAGGCTGGACAAGGTGGTCACGCTGCCCACCGAGGAACGCGTGCTCGGCGTGCCGCGCTGCTGTTGCAGGGCCACCGCCGGCGGCAGGCCGTCGATGCGATCGACATCCGGCACCCCGACCTGATCGATCAGGCGCCGGGCATAGGGCGCCACCGATTCGAAATAGCGCCGCTGGGCCTCGGCATACAGGGTGGAAAACGCCAGGGACGACTTGCCCGAGCCGGACACCCCGCAGAACACCACCAGGGCATCCCGGGGAATGTCCACGTCGACATTTTTCAGGTTGTGCTCGCGGGCGCCGCGCACCCGGACAAAACCGCCGCTGTGAGAAGGTGGCGTGCCCGCCAGGGCATCACGGGGAGCATGGGACGAAGAAGTCATGAAGCGGCCTGCAGTTGGACATCGAAAGGGACGCAAACCCACCTGGCGCGAGCCGCCATCGGCAGCCGGGCCGGCGGTGCCGGGGCATGCCCCGGTGCGCCGGTCTGAAGCGGCTCAGCCCCCCAGCAACGAGCGCACCATGGCGCTCAGGTCCTCGGGGGCATAAGGCTTGCTCAACAGGTGGGTATCCGGGCTGAGCTGATGATTGCGCGAGATCATGTCCCGGGTATGCCCCGAGGTGAACAGCACCGCGACCGGTGGCGCCTGGGTCCTGGCCCAGGTGGCCAGGTCGGTGCTCTTGATCTGCCCCGGCATCACCACGTCGGTGAAGATCAGGTCCACCGCAAGCCCCTGCGCCAGCAGTTGCATGGCGGCATCGCCGCTGGCCGCGGAGCACACCTGATAACCCTCGTGCCTGAGCATCTCCACCGCGGCGCTGCGCACATCGCTGTCGTCTTCCACCACCAGGATCCGCTCCTGGCCGGCGCTCGCCCGGGGCCCGGGGCCGACGGCCGGCGAGACGGGCGCAGCGATGCTGCGGGCAAAGTACATCTGCACCCTGGTGCCCTGCCCCGGGTGGCTGAGAATCTCGATATGGCCACCGCTCTGCTTGACGAAACCGAACACCATGCTCAGTCCCAGGCCAGTGCCCTGGCCGTCGGTCTTGGTGGTGAAGAACGGCTCGAAGGCCTGCTTGAGCACCTCGGCGGACATGCCGCCACCGCTGTCGGCCACCGTCAGCCGCAGGTACTGGCCGGGGCTCAGGTCCTTGCCGGCGCAGAACGTCTGATCCAGCAGCAGATTCTCGACGCTGATGCCGATGGTGCCCTCGCCGGCCATGGCATCCCGGGCGTTGATCGCCAGGTTGAGCACGGCATTTTCCAGCTGGTGGCGATCCACATGGATGCACCAGGGCTCGGCGGGCAGTTGCACCTGCAGGCGAATGGTTTCCCCCAGGGCCCGCTGCAACAGGTCAGCCAGCCCCCGATCCAGCTCCCGGGGATCGTACAGCGCCGGTGACAGCGGCTGGCGCCGGGCGAAGGCCAGCAACTGGGCCGACAGCTTGGCCCCCCGCTCCACCGCCGTCAGCGCGGCACGGGTGCGGCGCTGCACATTGCCGTTGTCCGGCTCGTGCCGGGCCAGCAGGTGCAGGTTGCCGGCGATCACCTGCAACAGGTTGTTGAAGTCATGGGCCACACCGCCGGTAAGACCGCCGATGGCTTCGAGCTTCTGCGACTGGCGCAACTGCTCTTCGGCGGCCAGACGGGCGTTGACCTCCTCCAGTACCCGCTGTTCGAGACTGCGCGCCATCTGCCGCAGGTTGTCCTCGGCGGCCTGCCGGCGCTGTTCGGAAATCACATGGGCGGTGGTTTCCACGACGATGGCGATCACCCCGGCCGGCGCCTGGTTGTCGCCGGCCACCGGGCTGTAATAGAGGTCCAGCCAGACGTTTTCCGGCTCGCCGTTGCGCAGCAGCACCAGCTCCTTGTTGCGATAGGACAAGGTGCCGCCACTGAGGCAGGTGCTCATCACCCCGCGATTGAACTCGGCCACTTCCGGCCACCCCAGCTCCACCGCACAGCCCAGCAGATAGGGATGGCGGCCGCCGGCAAACACCGCGTAGGCATCGTTGTAGATCATGTAGCCCAGAGGGCCCCAGAGCATCACCATCGGCACCGGCGAGCCGAGCATCAGCTGCACCGTGCTGCGCAGGCTGTGGCTCCAGTTGCGCAATGAACCCAGGCTGGTGACGGACCAGTCGAAGGCCCGGATGCGTTCGGCCATCTCGCCTTTCCACCCTTGGCACCCGTGATGATCTGATAAGAACGGCATGAACGGACTCTGCGAAAAACGTGATACAGCATGGATTTTCAAGAGGTTGCAGCACAGCCTCCAGAGCCTTTGAGCACAGCCGCTGCCGATGGTTTCACGGAAATGGCCGCCGCCTCGTTCAGCCGCCCCGGGGCGGACCGCAAAGCACAGGATAGGCGATGCGGTCCGGTCCGGGAGGACGCCCGCAGGCGCCCTCCGAGCACAGGCGGATTGCCCGCCCGCCAGGACCTCAGTCGGTGCCGTATTTCGGCGAGCGCGGACCGTACAGCAGACCGGTGCGTTGCCCGGCCGACAGCAGGCGCTGGCTGGTGATGCCGGCGATCGGGTGTCCGGCGTCGGTGCTGGTGTTGATGATCTGCTTTACCGCGGCGGTGATCAGCATGCCCACCAGGCCGCCGTTGTTGCCATTGTTGCCCTCCTCGCTGGAAGCCCGGGCGCTGCCGGTCCACAGGGTGGTGCCGGTCTTGAGATCGACCAGGGTGGCGCTGGCGGTGACCACCGTCTCGCTGCTGATCAGCATGTAGCTGGTGCCGTATTCCTTGACCGTGATGTACAGCCCGGCGTCGGCGCCGAAGATCTGGTTGAGCTTGGCCGGCGACAGGCCGTGGATGTCCGCCGGGTTGGTCAGGCCGTTGTGGCGGAAGGTTTCATCCACCACCGCAATCGGCATCACGTAGTAACCGGCTTCGGCCAGGGGAAAGGTCACCTGGGACAGCATGCTGTAGGTGGCCTTGACGTCCGGCGACTCATTGAGCGGCGGCAGCACCAGGATCGACTTCGGCCGGGCCTGCTTGTAGGCCGAGTAGTCCACGGTCTTGGGCGCGGCGCAGCCCACCAGCAGGCTGACGCTCAACAGGCCCAGGAGGTTGCGCAAGGTGGTGAAGTTCATTTAGCGGCTCCCTGCTTGGCGTTCTTCAACAGAAAGTCCATGTACGAGGCGGACTCGGGGAACAGCGCCTTCTCGGTATTGAACTGCTGCACCATCTGGTCATCCTTGCCCAGGCCCGCATAGAGCATGCCCAGGTGCGCGTGGTAACCCGGCGGCACCGCCTTGCCGGTGGACTTGATCTTCTGCAGGTCGCGCTCCAGCGCCTCGACCTGGGCCTCGCGGGCTTCCTCGCCCTTGAAGTATTCGTAGGTCTGGGCCTGGTAGGTTTCCCACTGGTACAGCGTCTTCGGCCCGCTGCAACCGGCCAGCAACGCGCAGCCCAGCAAAGCGCCGGCCAGCAGTGGCCGCGCGGTGATTGTCTTGAACATGCTTACTTCTCCCTGTCAGCAGTGTTGATCAGCGGCCGGGTTTCCAGGCCCCGGTGTCGATGGCTTCGACCATGCGGTTGACCGCCTCGCGCATGGCCAGGTCCAGGACCTTGCCGTTGAGGGTCGAATCGTAGGAAGCGGTGCCGCCAAAGCCGATCACTTCACGGTTGGACAGCGCGTACTCGCCGGCGCCCTGGGTCGAATAGACCACTTCGGAGGTGCTGATATTGACGATGTTCAGCGCCACCTTGGCGTAGGCCACCTGGGTCTTGCCACGGCCGAGAATGCCGAATAGCTGATGGTCGCCGGTTTCCTTGCGGCCGAACTCGGTGACGTCGCCGGTGACCACGAAATCCGCGCCCTTGAGCTTCTGCGCCTGGCCCTTGAGCGCCGCTTCCTGCTGGATCTCGCCCATGTTGTCGCGGTCCAGCACGTTGAAACGGTTGGTCTGCTGCAGGTGGGTGATGAGGATGGTCTTGGCCTGGCCGCCGAGGCGGTCGACGCCGTCGGAGAAGATCCCGCGCATGTAGCTGGACCGGTTATCGAACTTGCCCACCGCCATCGGCACCCGGGCCCCGCTCCACGCCTGACTGGCGCTCTGGACCTTTTCCACCGGCAAGGCGCGGGAGCTTTCGGTGGCACAACCGCTCATGCCCGCCAGCACGGCCAGTGCTGCAGCGGACAACATCAACGTCGAGATCACTCTCACTCTAGGTTCCTTTTTGAGTATCCATTCGGGTGCACTGTCTAGATGCACTTTCGCCCTGCCGTAAGTCTCTGGCCCCAGTCTGTGCGGGCTCGAAAAGCATCGGCGGGACGTTCTGAAACTTGATGCAGGGGGCATCATCGGCGGCGATTATGCCAAAGCGCCATCATGCCGAAAAGGAATAAAAAACCTTGGCGCCAGCGCATTGACTGCTTGATTCCCCGGCCCGCCCGAGCACGTCGGGCAAGTGCCTGATCCCTCAGCGAAAATCCCGGCTGCGCACGCTGATGCCATCCAGCAACGGGCTCAGATCCGTCAGGCGCCCGGCAATCAGGTGGCGCACTTCGCCTTCGGCTTCCAGGGTGCCGTCGACCTTGAGCAACTGCGACCCCACCAGCACCCGGCGCTGGCGTTCGGCCAGGTCGCGCCAGACCACCACATTGACGTTGCCGAACTCGTCTTCCAGGGTGACGAAGGTCACCCCGCTGGCAGTGCCCGGGCGCTGGCGGCCGGTGACCAGCCCGGCCACGCTCACCGAACGCCCGTGCTCCACCGCCAGCAGCTCGCGGGAACTGCGGCAGCGCCGGGCCTTGAGCTGCGCCCGCAGCAGCGCCAGGGGATGGGGCCCCAGGGTGGTGCCGAGGCTGTGGTAATCGGCCTGCAGGTCTTCGCCGACGCTGGGCCGGGGCAGGTTCACCGGGGCCTCTTGCTGGCGTGGCAGATCGGCGAACAGCCCCAGTTGCTTCTCCACCCCGGCCACTTCCCAGCGCGCCCGGTAACGATCTCCGGCCAGCGCCCGCAGAGCGCCGGCATCCGCCAGCAGCTCCTGGGCGCGGACATCCAGGCGGGCGCGCTCGCCCAGGTCGGCGATATCGACAAAGGCCCGTTGCCGGCGGGCACGCTCGATGCGCCGGGCATCGTCCTCGCGAAAGCCCTTGATCATGCGCAGCCCCAGGCGCAGGGCCGGCTGCCCGGGCAGGCCATTTTCAGCGCGTGCAGGCTGGGCAGGAATCGGCTCCAGGCTGCAGTCCCAGTCACTGGCACTCACATCCACCGGCAAAATCTGCAAACCGTGGCGCCGGGCATCCTGGAGGATCTGGTCCGGGCTGTAGAACCCCATGGGCCAGCTGTTGATCAGGGCGCAGGCGAAGGCCGCCGGCTCGTGGCACTTGAGCCAGCAACTGGCATAGGTCAGCAAGGCAAAGCTGGCGGCATGGGATTCGGGAAAGCCGTAGCTGCCAAAGCCCTTGATCTGCTCGAAGATCTGCGCCGCGAACTCGTCGCTGTAATCGTTCTTGCGCATGCCCTGGCGCAGCCGTTCGCGGTGCGGTTCCAGGCCGCCGTGGCGCTTCCAGGCGGCCATGGAACGGCGCAACTGATCGGCCTCGCCCGGGGTGTAGTCGGCGGCGACAATCGCGATCTGCATCACCTGCTCCTGGAACAAGGGCACCCCCAGGGTGCGCTTGAGCACCGCTTCCAACTTCGGCGACGGATAGGTCTCCGGCTCTTCACGGTTACGCCGGCGCAGGTAGGGATGGACCATGCCGCCCTGGATCGGCCCGGGGCGGACGATGGCCACCTCGATCACCAGGTCGTAGAAGTTCTGCGGCTTGAGCCGGGGCAGCATCGACATCTGCGCCCGGGACTCGATCTGGAACACGCCGATGGTGTCGGCGCGGCCGATCATTTCGTAGGTGGCGGGATCTTCGGGCGGAATGCTGGCGAGGCTGTAGCGCTGGCCGCGGTAACCGTGGATCAGGTCGAAGCAACGGCGGATGGCGCTGAGCATGCCCAGGGCGAGGATGTCCACCTTGAGCAGGCCGACCATGTCCAGGTCGTCCTTGTCCCACTGGATCACCGTGCGCTCGGCCATGCTCGCGTTCTCCACCGGCACCAG
Source organism: Pseudomonas sp. 3MA1 (assembly GCF_029237275.1). NCBI lineage: Bacteria > Pseudomonadati > Pseudomonadota > Gammaproteobacteria > Pseudomonadales > Pseudomonadaceae > Pseudomonas > Pseudomonas sp. 3MA1. The sequence goes on from NZ_JAACFX010000003.1 coordinate 431,623, forward strand.
GTGGTCCAGGGGCTGCTCGGAAATCACGAAGCCGCCGGGGTGCTGGGACAGGTGCCGGGGAAAGCCGATCAACTGCCCGGTCAGGCTCAGGACCCGGCGCAGCACCGGGCTCTCGGGGTCGAAGCCGGCCTCCTGCAGGCGCTCGACGCTGGGCGGCGTATCGCTCCAACGACCGCAGCAGTCGGCCAGGGCATTGACCTGATCCGGCGGCAGGCCCAGGGCCTTGGCCACATCGCGCACCGCCCCGGCGCCGTGGTAGGTGCTGACCACCGCGGTCAGCGCCGCCCGGTGCCGGCCGTAACGCTGGAACACATACTGCAGCACCTCTTCGCGGCGCTCGTGCTCGAAGTCGACGTCGATGTCCGGCGGCTCGTTGCGTTCGCGCGACAAAAAGCGCTCGAACAGCAGGGTCGAGCGGTCCGGGTCGATCTCGGTGATGCCGAGGGCAAAACACACCACCGAGTTGGCCGCCGAACCCCGGCCCTGGCAGAGGATGTGCTGGCGCCGGGCAAAATCGACGATGTCGTGCACGGTGAGGAAGTAACTCTCGTAGCCCAGCTCGCAGATCAACGTCAGCTCATGCTCGATCTGTTGCAGCACCTCGGCCCGGGCCCCATTCGGCCAACGCCGCAGAATGCCGCGCTGGGTCAGCACCCGCAGCCAGGACCCGGCGTCATGGCCCTCGGGCACCAGCTCCCGGGGGTATTGGTAGCGCAGTTGGCCGAGGTCGAAAGCGCAGCGCCCGGCGATGGCCAGCGACTCGTCGAGCAGGGCTGGCGGGTACAGGCCTTGCAGCACCGCGATCGGCCGCAGGTGACGCTCGCCATTGGCGAACAGGCGCTGCCCGGCCTCGGCCACCGGCAGGTGATGGCGGATCGCGGTCATGGTGTCCTGCAGCGCCCGGCGCCCGCGCACATGCATGTGCACATCGCCACAGGCCACGGCCGGCAGCCCCAGTTGCCGGGCCAGGGCCTGTTGCTGTTGCAGGCGCCGGGCATCGTCCTGGCCGCAATGCAGCTCCAGCGCCAGCCACAGGCGCTCGGGGAATATCTGGCGCAGCCAGTGGCCGTGCTCCGCCGCCGGGCCATCGTCCGCCAGCCACAGGGCCAGCAGCCCCGGCAAGGGTTCGGCGAAGTCCTCGCGCAGCAGGCGATAGCTGCCCTTCTCGGCCCGGCGCCGGGCCCGGGTGATCAACCGGCACAGGCCCTGGTAACCCGCCAGGTCTTCCACCAACAGCACCAGGCGCGGGCCGTCCTCGACCTGCATTTCACTGCCGACGATCAACTTCAGGCCGCTGTCGCGAGAGGCCTGCCAGGCACGGACGATGCCCGCCAGGGTGCATTCGTCGGTGATCGCCAGGGCCTGGTAGCCCAGGGCAGCAGCGCGCTGGAACAATTCGGCGGCACTGGAGGCGCCGCGCTGGAAACTGAAGTTGGACAGGCAGTGCAGCTCGGCGTAGGCGCTCATGCGAACCAGCCTTGCAGGAGCAAGGGCCCGGGCTCGCCGACCTGACGATAGGCCCAGCCCTGCTGGCCGGCCGCAGTTTCGATCAGGTAGTAGTCGCGGCGCACATCGGCGCCGTCCCACCAGCCGGACTCGATGCGCTCCGGGCCCATGAGAACCCGCACGCTGCCTTCGTTCAGGGCCTGGGGTTCAGTGAACAACCAGCCGGGACGACGCAAGCCGGGGTTGGCCGGGCACGGTTGCGAATCGCTCTGCGCCTGCCAACTGCGTTCCGGTCGGTGATCGGCGCGATGCCCCAGGCCCTGCACGGCGTCATCCCCCAGGCGTGCCCGCAGGCGTTCGCGCAACTGTTCCCAGGGCAGGTTCTGCTGCGGGCGCTCGTCGAACAGTTCCGTGTGCCGGGGCACGAACAGCGGCAGGTCCTCGGCCACCAGCCGCAGGTTGCGCACCGGCGCCGGCACCTGGATCTGCTCCAGGCGCCCGCGGGCCAGTTCAAACAGCATCGCCGGGTCGCGCTCGGCGCTGAGCAGCCCCACCGGGATCAGGGTGTCGGCGCCTTCGGCATGTTCCAGGTGTAGGGCGAAACGCTGCACCCCGCTGTCGCGGCCACAGAGAAAGGCCGCCAGGTCGGCGGTCAGGCGGTGCAGGGGAAACAGCAGCGCCTGATGGGACAGCACATCGAAATTCAGCTCGATGCGCAGGTCGAAACGATCCGGCGGCTGGTAAAAGGCCAGCCCCAGCGGACGCTCGCCGAGCAAGGTGTCCAGGTGCTTGAGCAAGCGGCCGTCAAAGCGCCGGGCCAGACTGGACCGGGGCAGCTCGCGCAGTTGCTCGAAGCTGCGCACCCCCATGCGCGACAGGGCCGTGGCCTGCTCCGGGGCCAGCCCCAGGCGCTCGATGGGCATGGCCCCCAGGGCCTGGACCAGGGCCGCGCAATCGGCCACCGCCAAGCCGTCATAGGCATTGGCCAGGACCCGGGCCGCCGCCGGATTGGGCGCGGCGACGATGCGGTGGCGAAAGCCCAGGGCCTGCAACTCCCGGCGCAGGCGCGCTTCCAACTGCGGCCAGGGGCCGAACAGGCCCAGGCTGGATTCGATCTCCAGCACCAGGGTACGGGGGTAGGCGACGCTGACCTGGGAGCTGAAACCGTAGGCCCAGGCGGCAAGAAACTGCTGCCAGTGCTCGATCTGCCGGGGGTCGTATTCGGCGCTGGCAAAGGCCTTGGTCAGGGCCTGGGCGGCGGTCAGCGATTGCCCCGGGCGCAGGCCCAGCTCGCGGGCCGCGCCGTTCACCGCCTGGATCACCCGGCGCTGCGGGCTGCCACTGAGCAGCGCCAGCGGCGCCTCGGGTTCGGCGCGCTGACGCAGCACGGCGTCCAGCGCCAATTGCGGGAACAGAATGCACACCCAACGCATGCCAACCTCAGTGCCCGGCGGGCCAGGCAATAGGCGCCGGATGGGCCAGTCCGCCCCGGCACTTGAGCACCCGCAACTGCACGGGGCGCCCCTGCACGCTGATCCTCAGGGCCGCCGGCGACGGGTTGTGCGCGGCGTCCAGGGGCCGGTAGGCGAAGGCCAGGGTCTGGCCGCTTTCCGCCGCCACCTGCAGGCGCCGCAAGGCGCGGTCGTCGACCTGCCGCGGCCAGCACAGCACCGCGCCGCAACTGCCGGAACGCAGGCACTGCTCGGCGGCCCACAGGGCATCGCGCTCCCCGGCCTGGATGATCGACAACTGGCGCACATCCACCCCGGCGTTCTGCCAGGCCTGGGGATAGGGCACGAACGGTGGCGCCACCAGCACGATGCGCTCCCCCGCTGCGCTCAAGCGCGCCAGGCTCGGCCACAGCAACTGCAGCTCGCCCAGGCCCTGGGCGGCGATGAGGATTTCCGTCAGCGCCGCCTCCGGCCAGCCGCCGGTGGGCAGCACCGCATCCAGGGCGGCATGCCCCGTCGGCTGCAAGCTGGCCGGCGCGGCCGCCGGGCGGCCTTTCCATACCCGTCCGCCATTGAACAGGGCATCCAGTGCGACCACGGCGCCCATCAGCCTGGCCTCACCAGACCGCAGAACACGCCTTCGATAAACAGCTCGTGGTCGGCCGTGACCTCGATCGGCTGATAGGCCGGGTTGCGCGGCAACAGGCGAATGCCCTGCCCCTTGCGCTCGAAACGCTTGATGGTCACTTCGCCGTCCAGGCGGGCGATCACCGTCTGGCCGTTGCGCACCTCGCTGCTGCGGCGCACCGCCACCAGATCGCCGTCGAGGATGCCGTCATCGATCATCGAATCGCCCTGGACCCGCAGCAGGTAATCCGGAGTACGGGAGAACATCCCCGGGTCCAGCCACAACTGGCCGTGTATGTCGGCATCGACGCCAATCGGCGCACCGGCGGCCACCCGCCCCAGCACCGGGATCTCCAGCAGCTCCGGGCGCCGCGGCTGATTGAGCAGGCGAATGCCTCGGGCCTGATGCGGGTTGACCTCGATGAACCCGGCCTCGGTCAACGCCAGCACATGCTTGCGCGCCACGCTGCGCGAGGCGAAACCAAAAGCCTCGCTGATTTCAGCGAGGCTCGGGGGCTGGCCGTGATCGGCGATGCGTTCGCGGATAAAGGTCAGGATGGCACTGCGGCGGGGGGATAAAGTCGTCATGGAGTACATTTGTACTCCTCTCGGATTTATCTGACAAGAACCGCCAATCAGTCCAGGCCATGGCGAGCCAGAAAGCCGCCGACATAGTCAATGAATGCCTGCACCTTGGCAGTCGCCCGCCGGTGGCTGGGGTAAACCGCGAGGATGTGCGGCCCGAAGCTGTCCGGGTCGATCGCGTAATCGGCCATCACCCGCACCAGGCGCCCATCAGCCAGGTACGGCGCGGCGCTCCACAGCGGCGTGTGCAGCAGGCCGCGCCCGGCCAGGGCATTGGCCAGCAGCAGGTCGTAATTGTCACTGCGCAGGCGTGGCGCCTGGGGCTGGGGCAGGCTCAGGCGCTGGCCGTCGCGCTCGACCCACCAGAACTCCCGGCTGAGCAAGGGATGGCGATACAGCAGCCATTCATGCTCTTCCAGGGTCTGCGGGTTCACCGGCCGGCCCTTGCGCGCCAGGTAGGCCGGGCTGGCGCACAGGGCCAGGCGGTTGCTTCCGACCACCCGGGCAATCAGCCCCGGCAGGTCGTCATGGCCTTCGCGCAGGGCCAGGTCGTAGCCGCTTTCCAGCAGATTGACGAACTCGTCGCACAGGTCCACCTGCAGATTGATCTGCGGGTACTGTTCAAGAAACCCGCCACACACCTGATCGAGAAACGCCTGACCGTAGGCCAGCGGCGCGGTGACCTTGAGGTTGCCGCGCAGGCCATGCTGCAACTGCTCCACCTCCTCGCCCACCTCCTCCATGCGCTGCAGCACCTGGCGCGCGGTCTCCAGGTAGAGCCGGCCGACTTCGGTGAGCACGATGCGCCGGGTACTGCGCTCGAACAAGCGCGAACCCAGCTCGGCCTCCAGGTGGTTGACCGCCTTGGTCAGGGCCGACGGGGTCTTGCCCAACTGCTCCGCCGCCCGACTGAAACTGCCCAGCTGGGCGGTGACCACGAACATCTTCAAGGCATTCCACTTGTCCATGGTTTTTCCATCCAGGCAAAAATGTTTTTCGTGAATCGGCCGTTCTGCCCGCTACGGGCAGCCCCTAATCTGGCGATCAGACGCAATAACAAGGAAATGTTCAATGAAAAGATTGACCCCGACGCTGCTGCTGGCCGCCATGAGTTTTGCCTCGTTGGAAGCCATGGCCGCTGCCGACCTGGTGCTGCTCAACGGCCAGATCTTCACCGCCGACCGCGCCCAGCCCAAGGTCCAGGCCCTGGCGGTGGAAAACGGCAAGGTTCTGCAAACCGGCAGCGACCCACAGATCAAGGCGCTGATCGACAGCCACACCCGGGTCGTCGACCTGGGCGGCAAGACCCTGATGCCGGGCCTGATCGACACCCACTCCCACGCGATCTTCGGTGGCCTGGAAATGACCAGCGCCAACCTGCAGGACGAAGTGCTCAGCCTCGACGAACTGGAAAAACGCCTGCGCGCCTGGCGTGACGACGGCAGCGCCCAGCATGCCGACGTGCTCAGCATTGCCGGCATGAGCTCGGCCTACTGGGCCCAGGCCCAGGCCCTGGGCCAGCGTTTCAACCAGGGTGAATGGGCCAGCGTGCCGGTGGTATTCACCGGCAGCGATCACCATACCGCCTGGGCCAATGACTTCATGCTCAAGCGCGCCGGCATCGACGCCGCCTTGCTCAACAGCCTGCCCGAAGCCGAGCGCAGCACCATTGGCCAACTGCCCGACGGCCGCCCCAATGGCTTCCTGGTGGACGCCGGCTGGGACCGGGTGGCCGCGAAAATGCCGGTACCGGCCCCCGAGCAGATGCTGCGCGCCGCGCAATCAGCCCTGCGCTACAACAACAGCCTGGGGATTACCGCCTGGATGGACCCGGCCGCCAACGCCGCCCCCGGCGAAGCGTTGTTCGCCCTCAAGCCCACCGAACACACCGTCGGCGTGCTGCCGGCCTACAAGGCCCTGGCCGAGAGCGACGGGCTGACCGCCCACGTCGCCGCCCTGCTGGTGGCCAACCCCCGCAGCCGCCCCGCCGACCTCGACACCCTGGACAAGGTGCGCCAGCAGTTCCAGGGCATCCCCAACCTGACCCTGCCGGGCATCAAGATCTTCGCCGACGGGGTGATCGAATACCCGGCGCAGAGCGCGGCGATGCTCGAGCCCTACAGCAACTCGCACAAACCCGGCGAACTGCTGATCGACCCGGCGCATTTTGGCGAACTGGTCAGCGCCATCGACCAGCGCGGCTGGCTGGTGCACATCCACGCCATCGGCGACCGTGCGGTGCGTGAGTCGCTGAACGGCATCGAGCAGGCGCGCAAGGATCGCCAGAGCGGCATCAGCCACTCCATCACCCACCTGCAGATGGTCAACCCCAAGGAGTTCGCCCGCTTCAAGCCGCTCAACGTGATTGCCTCGATGCAACTGCTCTGGGCCTCGGCCGACGACTACACCCTGGACATGATCAAGCCCTACGTCAGCGCCCTGGCGTTCCGCTACCAGTACCCGGCGCACTCGCTGCTCAAGCAGGGCGCGACCCTCGCCGGCGCCAGCGACTGGCCGGTGTCGTCGCCCAACCCGTGGAACGCCATGGCCCAGGCCATTACCCGCCAGGGGCCACTGGGGGTGCTCAACGCCGACGAACGCCTGGACCGCGAAACCCTGTTCTATGCCTACACCCTGAATGCCGCGCGCACCCTGGGCCTGGAACAGCAGATCGGCTCGCTGACGGCCGGCAAGCAGGCCGACTTCATCGTTCTCGACCGCGACGTGTTTGCCGTGGACGAAAAGGCCCTGCATGAAACCCAGGTGCTGCAGACCTGGTTCGCCGGCCGCGAGGTCTACAGCCGCCCGCTCTGACCCCGCCCCACCTTTGCACCGCCTGCCCCGCGCCCTGGTGACGCCGGGGCACGGCGCCGCCTTGTCCGCTCCCCCCATAACAATCACAACAACGGGATACCCATGAAGACCCTCACCCTGCTCACCCTGGGCGCCGCGTGCCTGCTGCCGCAAGCCGGCCACGCCCTGCCCCTGACCGACGACCTGACCGTGGAACTGGAGCTGACCCTGGCCAGCGACTACCGCACCCGCGGCATCTCCCAGACCCAGAACGACCCCGCGGCCCAGGCCGCCGTGACCCTGCTGCACAGCAGCGGCCTGTACCTGGGCACCTGGAGCTCCAACGTCGATTTCGGCGGCGGCCTGAAGACCCGCCAGGAAGTCGACTACTACGGCGGCTGGCTGTGGCAGGCCAGCGCAGACGTCAGCCTGGACCTGGGCTACCTGAAGTACAGCTATCCGCGCGAAGCCCAGTTCAACCAGAGCGAGGTGTACGGCATCCTCAGCGTCTACGGGGTCAAGCTGGCGGCCTATTACTCCGACGATGCCCCCGGCATCGACAGCCAGCAGAGCACCCTGTACCGCTACCTTGGCTACGAGACTCGACTGCCCCTGGAACTGGGGCTGCAACTGCGCTACGGCCAGATGGATTTCAAGGACCCACGGCTGATCCGCGCCTCGGGCCAGGGCGAGGACAGCTACCACGAATGGGAGGCCAAACTGACCCGGGACCTTGCCGGGCTGGAACTGGGCCTGAGCTACATCGACACCGACCTGTCCCGCAGCCAGTGCACCAGCAACTACGGCTTCAGCGACTTGTGCGGGGCGACCTGGGTGGCCAGCGTCAAGAAGACCTTCTGAATGCCCATCCCGCGGGCCGCCGTCGCTGGCAAGCCAGGGCCTGCAAAAGCCTGCGCAAACGCCCCGGCAAGGCGCCTAGGACCGGTCGGTCAAGCGCTAGAACGAACGAAACATAACCTGTGGCGCGCAAGCTTGCTCCCGTGGGAGCGGGCGGCGCTCTGGGGCGGAGCAGTCTCATTGTTGGGGCCGCTGCGCGGCCCAGCGGGAGCAAGCTCCCTCGCCACAGGTACAGTGCTTGCCCGGAACTGACGGGCATCAGACAAGGCGCCCCACAAATCCCGCAAGAGCCGGCTTGCCGGCGAAGCAGCCCGAAAGGCAAGCGCCCCGGGATCAGCCGCGCCGCAGGATCTGGTCCATGACCCAGTCGGTCTTCAGGGCTTCGCTGGCCAGGGCCGGATGCCGGGTCTGGCCGCGGATATGGGCGTTCATGCCCTGCACGTGATGCCACTGGATGTGCTCGGGATGCTCGATGAACAGGCTCAGGGGCTCTTGGGCTTCAAGTTGCAGCGGATGCTCGTCGAACACGGAAAAGCTGATGCGCCCCTGGCTGCCGATGATTTCCACCCGGTCCACCCGGCGGTCGGCGACGAAGTTCCAGGCGCCGCTGCCCAGGGCCCCGCAGGCGAAGCGCCAGCTGGCACTGACCGCGTCCTCGGCGGCATACAGCCCGGCCTGGCGGGTGCTGATGCCGGCCACTTCGACGATATCGCCCAGCAGGTACTGGAACAGGTCCAGGCCATGGCTGGCCAAATCGGCGAAATAACCGCCACCGGCAATCCGTGGATCGGTCCGCCAGTTGGCCGCGCCGCTGCGGTCGGCCTCGGAGGCGGCCTTGCTCAGGCTCCAGTGCAGGTGCCGGACCTCGCCAATGCGCCCGTCCGCCAGCCATTGCCGCACCTTGGCAAAGCGCGGCAGGGAACGCCGGTAGTAGGCCACGAACAGGTGCAGCCCGGCCTGCTCGAAGGCCTGCTGCATGGCCAGGCTTTGCCCGGCATGCAGGGCCATGGGCTTTTCCACGCAGCAATGCTTGCCGGCGGCGGCCACTTGCAGGCTGTAGGCGTAATGGCTGTCGGGGGGCGTGGCGATGTACACCGCGTCCACCTCGGGGTCGTCGATCAGGGCCTGGGCATCGGTGTAGCTGCGGGCAATGCCGTGGCGCTGCGCGTAATCGTGCACCGCCTCGACACGGCGCCCCATCACCGCCACCAGCGCCGATCCCGGAACCTTGTAGAAGGCCGGGCCGCTCTTGCGCTCGGTGACGCTGCCGCACCCGATCATGCCCCAGCGCACGGTGCGCAGCGGCTCGGCCCCGGCGTTCATTTCGCCGCTTGCAGCGCGCGCAGATCGAGCTGGCCGTTGTGCAGCGGCGGGCACCAGTAGTAGCCACCGGTGATCGGCCGGCTCATGCGGTACAGGCTGTCGACGATGCCGTCTTCCAGGCCGCTCATGCGCCGCAGTTGGACTTCGAAGGCGTTCAGGCTGTGACCGAAGGCGAGGAACATCAGCCCACCGTTCTCACCTTCGATCCACGGCATCGAGCGACGCACCATGAAGGCCTCCGGGGTGAAGCTCTCCTGGGCGGTGCGCTTGACGTGGGCCGACTCCGGCGCGTCGTCCAGTTCTTCGTTATCGCTCAGGCGCCGGCCGATGATGTGGTCGCGCTCTTGCTGGTGCATCGCGGCAAAGCCCTTGAAGTCGTGCTGCCACTGCTGGATCGCGGCAAAGCTGCCACCGCGCAGGCCGTCTTCACCCTCGGCCAGTGCGGCGGCCGCGGCGGCTTCATCCTGGGGGTTTTCGGTGCCGTCTTCGTAACCGGTCAGGTCGTGGCCGGTCTTGTGACGGAAGGTTTCGTTCATGCCGACCAGGCGCAAGGCCGGGGCCAGGGCCGCCGCCAGTTCGTTGCCGCGGTGCAGCAGTTCGCCGCGATCATCACCGTGCAGCCAGACCCACAGCGCGTGCTGGGTCGACGGGTTGTCGACGCCGACGCCGGTCAGCGCCGGGAACGCCTTGAGCCCTTGCACCCGGGCGCCCAGGGCCTTGACCAGGGAAGCGCCAAAGCCTGCCACCGCCGTTGCGCCATCCACCCGTGCCAGCAACTGGTCGAGGGCCTGGGGCAACGCCTCGATGGATTCGAGGGCAAAGAACAGGTGACGGGCCTGGGACGGAACGGGTGCAGCGAGGATGCCGGGCTGGTAGTAACTCATGGGAACTCCTGAATAAAGGCGGGGAGTTTACCGCTGTGCGAGGCAGGCGTCAGTGCCGTTGCGCAACGCAGCGGCAGCGGACGCGAACAGCGCAGGTCCTGCCTGCGCCAAGGGGCCACCCGGCCCGCCTGGGAAGCGCGCCCCGGCGCTGGCGGGCAACGCCGGAGCGCCCCTACTGGATCCGATAGTGAAAGGTGTTGCGCACCGCCGGCACCGTTACCGCCCGGCCGTCGATCAACCGTGGCTGGTAACGGAAGGTCGCCACCGCCGCCAGGGACGGGCGCATGAACAGCGGATGGCAACCGTCGATGACCTTGGGGTTCTCCACCCGGCCCTGGGGGTTGACGCTGTATTCCACGGTGCAGTCGCCTTCCAGGTGCTTGTCCAGGGCCCGCTGCGGGTAGTCCGGAGCCTCCTTGCTCAAGGGCTGGTACTGGCGGCTGTCGGCGGCGGCCTGGGCCGCCTGCTGGCGCCCGCGCTCGGCGGCCAGCCGCGCCTGTTCGGCGCGCTGGGCCTGGGCTTGCTCCTGGGCCAGGCGTTGCTCGGTATCGCGCTGGCGCTGCTCGGCGTCCAGGCGCTCGCGCTGCTGGCGTTGCTGCTCTTGCAGCTGCTCACGTTTCTTGTCTTCCACCCGCTTGCGCGCCAGGGCCGCCTGTTCCAGCTTCTGCGCCTGCGCCTGGGGATCCACCCGGGGCTTGGGAGGCTCCAGCGCAGCCGCGGGCGGTGCTGCGGGCGCTGGTGGCGCCGGTGGTGCCACTTCGGCCAGTGCTGGCAGCGGTTGCGCGGGGGCCACAGCTGGCGCCAGCATCACCAGCTGGGTGGTCAGTACCGCCGGCGTCTCGACCTGCGGCTTGTCCACCGACCAGCCCAGCACCAGCGCCGCCAGCACCCCGGCGTGCAGGGCCAGGGCCAGGGTCGCCGCCAGGCTGTTGCGCCAGAAACCGGATGCCTCGGGCCGCAGGGGCATCGCGGTGGGGTTGTGCATGATCATCGCCGTCATTGCGGGGCCTCGGTCACCAGCCCCAGGTTGTGCACCCCGCCCTGCTGCAACGCCGCCATGGCCGCCACCACGCTGGAATAGGCGGCGTCCTGGTCGGCGCGGATGTACACCTGGGTGTCGCCGCGCTGGGCAATCACCTGGGCCACTTTGGCGCGCATCTGCTCCAGGTCCACGGCGCTGTCGGTGTGGTTTCGGGTGTCCAGTTCGCTGCCCAGGTTCCAGTAATAGCCGCCGCCGGCCTGCACCGACAGGGTGAGAATCTGCTGACGGCTGTCGGTGGCCAGGGCTTCGCTGGCGACCTTGGGCAATTCGATCTTCACCCCCTGGGTGAGCATCGGCGCGGTGACCATGAAGATCACCAGCAGCACCAGCATCACGTCGATGTAGGGCACCACGTTCATTTCCGCCTTGGGTCCGTGCTTGCGTTGCGGCCGGGTCAACATCGGCTTGCTCCTTCTCTCAGGCGGCCACGGCCAGGTGGCTCGGGGTGCCCTGCAAGGTGCGATGCAGGCGTACTTGCAGTTCATTGCCAAAGGCGTAGTAGCGGGTCAGCAGGGTCTGGCTGCGGGCCGAAAAACGGTTGTAGGCAATCACCGCGGGAATCGCCGCGAACAGGCCGATGGCGGTGGCGATCAGCGCCTCGGCAATGCCCGGGGCCACGGTGGACAGGGTCGCCTGCTGCACCTGGGACAGGCCGAGGAAGGAATTCATGATCCCCCACACGGTGCCGAACAGGCCGATATAGGGGCTTACCGAGCCCACTGTGGCGAGAAACTGCAGGCCCTGTTCCAGGCGGGTTTCCTGCTCGCTGATGGCCACGTACAGGGCCCGTTCCACGCCCTCCAGCACGCCTTCAGCGCCGCCGGACTGGCCGCGCAGGTGGCCAAATTCCTGGTAGCCGGCGACAAAGATCGGCTCCACGCCGCCTTCGCCATCGGTCTGCGGGGCCACTTCGCGGTACAGCGGCAGCAGCTCGGGCGCGGCGCGAAAGCGCTGGATGAACGCGTTGCAGCGGCGCTCACAGCCGCGCAGCACGGCGCCACGCTGGATGATCAGGTACCAACTGAGCAAGGACGCCAGGAGCAAGGTCAGCATCACCGCCTTGACCAATAGGCTGGCATCGCTGATCAGCCCCCAGATGCTCATGTGTTCGAGTGTGGCCTGCATGGTGGAACTCCTTCTCGGGTGCCCGCCTGGGCTGGCGGGGCTATTCGATGACATTCAAATGACCGGGTGATGACCGCCGGCTCAGGGCAGCTTCAGGGCCTGGGTGACCTCGGCCCAGGGCACGAACTTGAAGTTCTGGGTCTGCTCGGGCATGCGCTTGCGCCCGTCCTGGACCACCAGCAGGCCCTGGCTCCAGGGCCCGCCGAGGTTGGCCGAGGTGACTTCCAGGCCGTCGGTTTCCGAGGCGCCGTCGATCCCCGCCCGGGCATTCAGGCTGACCCGGAAGGCACCGTGGGAGGCGAACGGCGGCTCGGCGTCCAGCACCAGGTAGCTGTCGTTGCCCTGGCTGGAAATCACCAGGTAGTCGCGGGCGTTGCTCTGGTACAGGGCCAGGCCCTCGACATCGGCCTGCAACAGGCCGCCGACCTTGATCACGCTGTGCAGGGTCGCCGGCTGCTCGGGGCGGGCGTCCAGGGCCCAGACGCCGACGTCCTCTTCCCCGAGGAACAGACGCTGGCGCTGGTCATCGGCGACGCAACCCTCAGGCTGGCTGGCCACCTTGAACTGGCGCACCAGCTCGCCCTGGGCGCTGCCGGACGGCGCGCTCAGGCGGTACTGGACGAAGGTGCCGTCCTTGTCGTTGGCAATCGCATAGATCTCGCCGCTGGCCGGCTGGAACAGGCACAGGCCGTAGATGGCCTTGAGCGGCGTGGGGATCTCCCCGGCCTCGCGCAGCTCGCCGCTGGCGCGGTCGATGGCGAACAGGCTGAGGCTGTTGCGGTCGCGGTTGCTGGCCACGGCCAGGTCCACGGTCTGCTGGCCCAGCTTGAAGTGGGGGCGCACGTCGACGTTGTTCAGCCGACCCACCGCCAGCTCCTGCAACAGCTTGCCCTGCAGGTCGTAGGCCAGCAGGCCCTGCTTCTTGTTGGTGCCCAGCACCCGGCTCAGGGACGGCTGCTGCGGGTGGACCCAGATCGCCGGGTCATCGGCGGCATCGCCCTGGCGCCCCACCGGTTCGCTCTGCACCGCCGCCTGCACCGTGGGCAATACCGGCGGCAGGGCCAGCGGGGTGGCCTGCCAGTTCAACTGGCCCTGGTACAGGCGCCCGTCTTCATCGTCGCGCAGCAGCACTTGCAGGCCCTTGGCGCTGGCACGCAGGGCGATGTTTTCCGGTTCCTTGAGGCCGGCCAGGGGCAGCGTGGCCTGGGCCAGCCAGCCTTGTTCCTGCTGCTGATAGAGGTGCAGTTGCGCGGCTTTCGGATCCAGGCCCAGCACCCCGCCCGGCACCAGGGCCATGGCCCCGGCGCTCTTCTTGATGTCGCCGAAGGGCGCGCGCAGGGCCACCGGCTGGCGCGCGGTGTCGGCTTCGGCATGGGCCGGGTAGGCCCACCAGCCAACATTCTGCTCATTGACCAGCAGTTGCTGGGCGGCGTCGTCCACCTGGCAGAACTTGGCCTCCGGCGGCAGCGGCAGGCCGCGTACCCGCTGCGGCTCGGCGCTCAACTGCGCGCCGTGGCCCACCAGCCACTGCTCGCCCTTGCCCTCCTCGCCCACCAGGAACAGGAACAGGTTGCTGGCCTCGTCGCGGTACAGGCACAGGCCGTTGACCGGGTAGTCCCGAGTGGGCAGGTACAGCGGCTGGCCCCAGGTGCGGCTGGCCGGGTCGAGACTCAGCAGCAGCGCCTGCTGGCGCTGGTTGTCGAGGCTGGCCACCAGCAGTTGCTGGCCGGCGGCGCGGCTGTCCAGGCCGTTGAACGAGCCCTTGAAGCGGGCCAGCTGGCGGCCCTGGTCATCCACCAGCAACAGGCCTTCGCGCTCGCTGGCCAGCAGCCGGTCGGCGCCTGTGCCGGCGGGCACAAAACCCAGGCCGGTAACGCCCGGGGTCTGCTCGGCCCAGGGCTTGAGGGTCAGGCCCGGCACGCTGGGGGCCGCCAGGGCGGCGCCACAGGTCAAGCCAATGCACAGGGCCAGCAGGCGGTTTCTTGCGGTCGATACAGTGCTCATCACAATCCTTGGAGGTGCAGTCGGGCAAGGGCCCGGGACTTAGAAATGGGTGAAGGTCAGGCCGAGCTTGTAGGTCGGGCCGTATTCCTCGTACTGGGCGTTGTAGGAGCGGTTGCCGGTGTAGACGAAGTACGGCTGGTCGGTGAGGTTCTGCGCCTCGAAGCTCAGTTGCAGGTTTTTGCTCAGGGAATACTTGGCGCTGAAGTCGACGAAGGTCTGGGCATCCACGTGCAGGTCGTGGGCCTTGTCGCTGATGGAGGCCAGCTCATAGAGGTAAGCCGACTTGTAGTTGGCCGACAGGCGCAGGCTGAGCTTGTCGTTCTCCCAGCCGAGCATCAGGTTGCCCACGGTGTCCGACTGGTTGGGCAGGTCGATGTCGCGCTTGCGATTGACCCCGGCCTTCTGGTCGAAGCCCTCGATGCTCGCGCTGGAGCGGCTGAAGGTGCTGTTGGCGCCCAGCAGCAGGCCGTTCCACGGCGCCGGCAGCCAGTCGAATTTCTGCGAATAGGCCAGTTCCAGGCCGTACAGCTTGGCACTGTCGCCGTTGGCGAAGGTGTGCGCCTCGGAGAACCCGCTCCAGGCGCCGGTGCCGGCCAGGTCGGTGTTGTAGACGAAGTTCTGGATGTCCTTGTAGAACACGAAGGCCGAGACCGTGCCGGCATGGCCCATGTAGTGCTCGATGCCCAGGTCCAGGTTGCTCGATTCCAGGGGCTTGAGGTCGGGGTTGCCGAAGGTCGCCTCGTCGCCGTCGATGACAAAGCCCGGGGCCAGCTGGCCGAAGGTCGGGCGCACCACACTCTTGGTCCAGGCCGCGCGGACCTGGGTGTTCTTGTCCAGCTGGTAGCGCGCGTGCAGCCCCGGCAGCCAGTGCTGGTAGCGGCGTTGAGTGTCGGTGGCGGTGAAGGCGCCGTCGGTGACCCCGGTGCCCTTGGCCTCGAACTCGGTGCCCTCGTATCGCAGGCCGGCGATGAAGCGCCAGTCGTCGATGTCCAGGGTGTTCATGAAGTAACCGGCGTTGATGTCTTCGCGGATCTTGAAGTCGTTGACCCGGGATTCTTCCTCGTCGTAGAAGGCCGCCGGATTCAGGCCGCCGATCAACTGCTTGATGGCGCCGCCGCTGATGCCCGGGCCGAAGCGGCCGAGGGAATAGTCCACGTTGCCCTTCTGGAACTGCCCGAGGTTGAGCTGCTGGTCGGTAAAGCCCAGGGTGTCGAAGTCCTTGTAGACCCAGGCTTCCAGGTCGTTGTCCTTGTTGCGCCGGCTGACTTTGCCGCCGAACTTGAACTGCGCGGCGTAGCCACTCAGGTCATAGTCCCGGGCCAGGTCCAGGCGCAGGTTCTTCTCGGTGTCGGTGGTGTTCTGCTTTTCCCAGTCGACCTTGTCCAGGGTGAAGTTGGCCGGGTCATAGAAACCGGCGCCGATCACCGGGCGCGGCTTGCCGTTGTCGTAGAAGCCGCTGTCGGAAAAATCGCTGTTGCCCTTGAAGGTGGCCCCGGCGATATGCGCCGGGCTGTCTTCGCTGGAGCGGCTGTAGCCGGTCTGGCCGCTGAGGGTCCACAGGCCCAGCTGGCGCTCGCCGCCGAACACGTAGGACTGGATCTCCTGGGTTTCCTCGCGCTGCTTGAGCTTGCGCTTGGCCTCGGCGTCGCCGCGCTCGCCGGCGGCCAGGGGGTCGGCGAACTCGATGCTGGTGGAGTTGCGCGTCTCGCTGTCCTTGTAGCGGCTGTACAGGGTGCGCAGGTAGTAGCTGCTGCTGTCGTCGGGCTTGTAGTCGAAGTTCAGGCCGCCGCCGGCACGCTCGCGGCTGATGGCGTAGTCGCGCTGCTCGAATTCCTGCAGCTTGGCGCCTTGTTCGAAGTCCCAGGCGCCGCCGGTCTCGACGTTGTCGGAGCCGAAATCGCGCTTCTGCCAGCTCAAGGCCGCGGCCACGCCGAAGTTGTCGATGCCGTCGCCGAGGCTGAAGCGGTTGCTCGCCGCGCCGGAGAATTTCGGGCTGGTCTGGCGGGTGTTCTGGTCGTAGCTGGCCTCGCTGCTGGCGCTGTAGAACAGGCCCTTGTGGTCGAAGGCCGAGAGGCTTTTCACGTCCACGGTGCCGCCCAGGGAGTTGGCGTCCATGTCCGGGGTCAGGGTCTTGATCACCGACAGCGACTGCACCAGCTCCGAGGGCAGCACATCCAGGGCCACGGCACGGCGCGCGCTTTCCGGCGAGGGCACCAGGGTGCCGTTGATGGTCACGCTGTTGAGGTCCGGGCCCAGGCCGCGGACGCTGACAAAGCGCCCTTCGCCCTGGTCGCGCTCGATGCTGATGCCCGGCAGGCGCTGCGCCGCCTCGGCGGCGTTCTGGTCCGGCAACTGGGCCACGCCGTCGGCGTGCACCACGCTCTGGATACTGTCCGAACGCCGCTGCTCCTTGAGCGCCTGATCGATGCTGGCCGCCTGCCCCACCACTTGCACGTGCTCGGTGGCGGCCGTTTCGGCGGCGCTCAAGCGTTCACTGGCGATGGCCATGGCCAGCGCGGTCAAGGTAAAGCTGACAAGCCCGGGACTGCTGCGCTTGTACATGAGGTTCCTCCCCAAGAGTCCGCCAACGCCGGGCAAGGGGCCCGGCAACTGGGAGGGCACGCTAGGGTTGGCGAATGACGGTTCTGTGACAGGCCTGGGCGACCACAGGCGAAAACGCCCCATTCCCCGGGTAGCGCCCCGACAAATGAGCTGAATTGACCCCCGCAGGAGCGGGCCGGCCCGCGAAAGCCCTCCCGCGCCGGGTGCAGGTCTTGCGGGCCCCTTCGCTGGCAAGCCGGCTCCTACAGATCCGTGGTGCGCCCGCCGCACCGTAGGAGCGGGCTTGCCCGCGAAGAAGCCCTCGAGGCGGCCCCATCCAGCAAAAAAAACGCCTGAACCCTGAGCTGATTCGACCCCTCGACGGTTTTTTCCGCTGTCACCCCAGCGTCACAAACATCTGCTGTGCTGGCGCCCTCTCACACTTGGCAAAAGGATCGCGGCCATGTTCTGCGTGCTCAAACCCCACCGCTGGAAACTCGCCGCGCTGTTGCTGGCGGCCAATGCCGGGCTGTTGCTGCACCTGGCCTGCGGCAGCCTGAAATCGGTCAGTGAATGGCAATGGCTGGACATCATCGGCGAAGGCGGTTCGGCGCTGCTGGCCCTGGTCTGGTTGGGGCTGGTGCTCAAGAGCCGCCCCGCCGGCCGGGTCACCAACTACCTGGCCCTGGGCCTGAGCTGCATTTTCTTTTCCTGGTGGATCGACAGCCTCGACGAGTTCATTCGCCTGCCCGCCAGCATCACCTGGGACCACTGGCTGGAGTCCGGGCCGATGCCCATCGGCATGATCCTGCTGACCATCGGCATCTACCACTGGCACCGCGAACAGCTGGCCATCAGCGCGCAGATGGAAAAGAAGGAACGGCTGTTTCGCGAGCACCGGCAGTTCGACAAGCTCACGCCGCTGGCCGGCGCCGACTACCTCAAGCGCGAGCTGGCCGCCAGCCTGGAAGACAGTCGCCGCCAGCAGCAGCCGCTGTCGTTGCTGGCCCTGGACCTGGACCATTTCGCCGCGATCAACCAGAACTACGGCCACGCCGAAGGCGATGCGGTGCTGCAGGCCCTGAGCCATGTGCTGCTGCTCAACCTGCGGCGCCAGGACCTGCTGTGCCGGCTGGCCGGCGACCGCTTCGTGGTGCTGTTGCCCAACACCGGCGAGAGCCAGGCCCGGCTGCTGGCCCTGGAGCTGCAACAGGCGGTGCAGGGCCTGGCACACAAGACCCGGCAGCACGGCGAGCGCCTGTACCTGGCGGCCAGCACCGCGGTGGTGATGGCCCTGGAGGAAACCCCCGAGGGCCTGCTCAAGCGCCTCAATCTGGCCCTGGCCCGGGCCAAGCAGCCCCTGGCGAAAACCGCCTGAGGCGCCGTCATGACCGTCAAGACCCATTGGTACGAAGCCGATACGCGGTTTATCCCCGGGCACTATCAACCGGCATCGCTGATCGACCTGGCGCTGTCCCGGGACATCGACAGCCACCGCCTGCTGCGCGGCACCGGGCTGTTCCACGAGGACATCCTGGCCGGGCAGACCCGCCTCAGCCCGCAGCAGTTCCTGGCGCTGATCGGCAACAGCCGGCGCCTGCTGGACGCCGACGACAGCAGCTTCCTGTTCGGCCAGCGCCTGCTGCCCGGGCACTACGGCGCCGCCAGCCATGCCCTGCGGCACGCGCAGAACCTGCAGCAGGCCCTGGACGTCCTGGTGCAGCAGCAGGCCCTGCTCAGCCCCTTGCTCAGCCCGCGCCTGGTGCTGGACGAGCAGCACGCCTACTGCTACTGGCTGGACAGCTGCGGCGCCGGCGAGCACGGGCGCTTCCTGCTGGAGGCCAGCATGACCGCCCTGGTGGCCATGAGTCAGTGGCTGGCCGGCCAGCGCCTGCCCTGGGAATGCAGCTTCAGCCATGCCGAGCCGCGCTATGTCGAGCAGTACTGGGTGCACCTGGGGGAACAGACCCAGTTCCGGCGGCCCCTGGACCTGATGCGCATCCCAAGGCAATACCTGACCCGGCCCTGGCCCGGTGCCTCGGCCACCGCCGGCCAGGTGGCGCGCCTGGAGGCCGGCGAACACCTGCGCCAGCTGGGCTTTTCCTGCAGCTTTCTCGATGCCCTGGAGCGCTATCTGCAAGCCAACGTGCGACAGGCGCCGAGCCTGGAACAGACCGCCCAGGCCTTCGCCATGAGCCCGGCGACCCTCAAGCGCAAGTTGAGCAAGCACCACAGCGGCTACCAGCAACAGGTGGACCGGGTGCGCAAGCAGGTGGCGCTGTACCTGTACCAGATCAGGGGCTGGAGCAACGAGGCGGTCGCCGAGTACCTGAACTTCAATGACCCGGCCAATTTCCGCCGTTCCTTCAAGCGCTGGACCGGCAGCACCCCAAGCCTGATCCGGCAGTTGCTGGGCAGCAGCTGAAACGTTTAATCTCGATCCGTGACCGCCTGCGCGCCGACCGCAGAAACTGCTGAAGGTGCGGCCCATTCAGGCGTATAAACCTGGGAGCGATGGCGCCACTGTCATCCGCGCCGGAGCCATTTCCAACACGGGGTAGAGTCATGACCACAGCCAATGTCCTCACCAACCTGTTTCCCGCTGCCGCCGACATCCCCGAAGCCTATCGCCTGCCCGAGCCGGTGCAGCAGCGCGACTACCTGGTGGACGGTGAACTGCGCACCTGGAATGGCCCGCTGGCCCAGGTCCGCAGCCCGATCTACCTGAGCGGCGCCGACGGCGACCGGCAAGTGATCCTCGGCAGCACGCCGCTGCTGGACGCCGACACCGCCCTCAGCGCCCTGGACGCCGCGGTGCGCGCCTACGACCGTGGCCAGGGCGCCTGGCCAACGATGCGCGTGGCCGAGCGCATCCAGCACGTGGAAGCCTTCCTGGCGCGCATGCGCGAGCAGCGCACGGCGGTGGTCAGGCTGCTGATGTGGGAAATCGGCAAGAACCTCAAGGACTCGGAAAAAGAGTTCGACCGCACCTGCGACTACATCGTCGACACCATCGGCGCGCTCAAGGAACTGGACCGGCGCTCCAGCCGCTTCGAACTGGAGCAGGACACCCTCGGCCAGATCCGTCGCGTGCCCCTGGGCGTGGCCCTGTGCATGGGCCCCTACAACTACCCGCTGAACGAAACCTTCACCACCCTGATCCCGGCGCTGATCATGGGCAACACCGTGGTGTTCAAGCCGGCCAAGCTCGGCGTGCTGCTGATCCGCCCGCTGCTCGAAGCCTTCCGCGACAGCTTCCCGGCCGGGGTGATCAACGTCATCTACGGCAGCGGCCGCGAGACCGTCAGCGCGCTGATGGCCAGCGGCAAGATCGACATCTTCGCCTTCATCGGCACCAACAAGGCCGCCAGCGACTTGAAGAAACTCCACCCCAAGCCGCACCGCCTGCGCGCGGCCCTGGGCCTGGACGCGAAGAACCCGGGGATCGTGCTGCCCGATGCCGACCTGGACAACGCGGTCAGCGAGGCCGTCACCGGCGCGCTGTCGTTCAACGGCCAGCGCTGCACCGCGCTGAAGATCCTGTTCGTCCACGAGGCCGTGGTCGAACGCTTCATCGAGCAGTTCAACGCCAAGCTGCAAACCCTCAAGCCGGGCATGCCCTGGGAGCCGGGGGTGGCCCTGACGCCGCTGCCGGAAAACACCAAGGTCGATTACCTGCACGCCCTGGTGGCCGATGCCCAGGCCCACGGCGCCCAGGTGGTGAACCCCCATGGCGGCGAGTCGCGGGCGTCGTTCTTCTACCCGGCGCTGCTGTACCCGGTGACCCCGCAGATGCGCGTCTACCACGAGGAGCAGTTCGGCCCGGTGGTGCCGATCGTGCCCTACCGCGACCTGGACACGGTGATCGACTACGTCCTGGAGTCGGACTTCGGCCAGCAACTGAGCCTGTTCGGCAGCGACCCGGCGGTGATCGGCCGGCTGGTGGACACCTTCGCCAACCAGGTCGGGCGGATCAACATCAACGCCCAGTGCCAGCGCGGCCCGGACACCTTCCCCTTCAACGGTCGCAAGAACTCCGCCGAGGGCACGCTGTCGGTGCATGATGCGTTGCGCACCTTCTCGATCCGCACCCTGGTGGCGACCAAGTTCCAGGAGCGCAACAAACAGCTGATCAGTGACATCATCCGCAACCGTGACTCCAGCTTCCTGACCACCGACTACATTTTCTGAAGCGCCTGGCCGGGGCTCGCCACGCGGCGCGTCCCGGCCACTGATTCAGCCACTCAATCCGCGATTGGAGAAACCGGTCTGGGCCCGTTCAATTTCCTGCCAAGCCTCACCCTGCCGCCCTTGCTGCGGCGCCTGCTGCGTCCCGTGCTGGACCCGTACCGGCGCTACCGTCACGCCCGGCTGATCCACGCGGTGCGGGTCGCCCTCGGCCTGATCGCCACCATCCTCCTGACCACCGGCCTCAACCTGCCTCACGGCGAGTGGGCCTCGGTGACCATGCTGGTGGTGATCGGCGGCCTGCAGCACCACGGCAACATCGGCAAGAAGGCCGCCGAGCGAGCCATCGGCACCCTGGTGGGCGCCGGGGTCGGCCTGGTGCTGGTGGTGCAGCAGGCGTACTTCGGCCAGCCCTGGCTGACCTACCTGGGGATGTCGGCGGTGTGCGGCTACTTTTCCTACCACGCCATCGGCAAGGGCGGCTACACCGCGCTGCTGGCGGCGATCACCGTGTTCATCGTCGCCGGCCACGGCGACAACCAGGTCAGCGACGGCCTGTGGCGCGCGGTGGACATCCTCATCGGGATTGCCCTGGCCCTGGCGTTTTCCTTCGCCATTCCGCTGTACGCGGTGTACTCCTGGCGCTACACCCTGGCCAGCGCCCTGCGCGACTGCGCCCAGCTCTACGGAAGGATCGTCCAGGGCCAGTCGGTGACCGACGACGAACACCTCAAGCTCCTGGGCCGGGTCAACGCCGCCATGCTGCAACTGCGCTCGCTGATGCCGTCGGTGTCCAAGGAAGTGCGCATCTCCATGACCGAACTGGACGCCATCCAGCGCAACCTGCGGATGTGCATCAGCACCCTGGAGATCCTCGGCAACACCCGCCCCGACGCCAGCGACCCGCAGGCCATGGCGCAGATGCAACGGCTGCTCAAGGCCGAGCACCGGCAGATCCGCGTGCAACTGATCGGCATGGCCCGGGCCCTGCAATCGGGGGTCACCCAGCGCCTGGAAAAAGCCCTGGAAGGCCGCGCCGAGAACGCCCTGGAAGCGCCGGTGTATTCGGCCCTGGACGGTTACCGGCTGCTGACCCGGCAGCTGGCCGCGACCCTGGGCGAGATGCGCCAGCGCCTGGGCAAGAGCGCCCGGCACTGGAAGATCTAGGCCGCGCACGCAACACTGACCAGCCCCTGGTGCCAATAAGCCGGGTCAATCAGCCTTTCAACACTTGCGATTGGACGCGTTCGAAAGACCATGCGATGGTTCGCGCCACTCACCGGATAGCCCCTCGACCATGACCCCGACCCACCCAGCCCCGCCCCTCTCACCGCCCTGCTCGATCCTGCTGCTGGCGGGGGGGCGCGGCGCGCGCATGGGCGGGCGTGACAAGGGGCTGCTAGCGTGGCAGGGCCGCCCCTTGATTGCCCATGTGCAGGCAGTGGTGCGGCCCTTCAGCGACGACCTGATCATTTCCTGCAACCGCAACGCCGAGCAGTACCGGCCTTATGCCGATCGCTTGGTGGCCGATCAGCAGGCGGACTTTCCCGGTCCCATGGCCGGCGTCCTGGCCGGCCTGGCGGCGGCCCGGCACCCCTGGCTGCTGGTGCTGGCCTGCGATGCGCCGCGGATCGACGCGGCGCTGATCCAGGCCCTGCTGGATGCCCGCGACAACGACGCCAAGCCGGTGATGGTGCAGCAGGCCGGGCAATGGCAGCCGATGTTCAGCCTGATACCCACGGCGCTGCTGGGTGATCTGCGCCAGGCCTGGGACCACGGCGAGCGCAGCCTGCTGCGGGCCCTCGCCGCCCACGGCTTGCAGCCTTTGCCCTGCGCCGCCGACGATCCGCGGCTGAGCAACTTCAACACCCCTGAACTACTGTCTGAAACAGGCCCCAAGCCCTTGGCCTGAACAGCGCAGCGCTGGCCAAGGGGGCAGCCCGGCCAGGCTACAAGCCTTTCCATGGGCGCAACACCTGCGTTATTACTGACGCCGTTTTTTCCCACTACAGGTGCCATCTTGGACATCAAGCAACTCAAGTTTCTGATCGCCCTGGAGCAGACCCGGCACTTCGGCCAGGCCGCCGCGCGCTGCCACATCACCCAGCCGACCCTGTCCATGCGCCTGCGCAACCTGGAGGACGAGCTGGACCTGATCCTGGTGACCCGCGGCCAGCGTTTCGAAGGCTTCACCGAGGCCGGCGAGCGGGTCCTGGCCTGGGCCAAGACCCTGCTGGCGGCCCATGACGGGCTGTTCGCCGAGGCCGCCGCCTGCCGTGGGCAACTGGTGGGCAACCTGCGCCTGGGCCTGGTGCCGCTGAGCGGCTTCAACCCCATCAGCTATGTGCAGAAGCTCTCGGCGAGCTTTCCCGAACTCAAGTTCAGCCTGTCCTCCGCCAGCTCCGACCGGATCATCGAGGACATCGGCAACAACCAGCTGGACCTCGGGGTCTGCTACCTGGACCACGTCAACACCCACTACCTGGACTTCTTCGAGATCGGCGAGACCCGGGTCGGCCTGCTCTACGACACCCGGCACTTTCATTTCCAAGGCACTGAGATGAGCTGGGAAGACGCCGCCGAGCTGCCCCTGGGCATGCTCAGCACCGGCATGCACTATCGCAAGTCCATCGACCTGAGCTTTCGCAGCCGTGGCCTGAACCCGACGCCGATCCTGGAGAGCGATTCCACCTACCAGCTGTTCCAGGCCATTCACGAGGGCTTTTGCTGCTCGATCATGCCCCTGGACAGTGGCCTGGATTCGCCCATCGACAACCTGGCGTTTATCCAGTTGCCGGATGCCAGCGTGCTGGCGCCCCTGGGGCTGGTGATGCGCAAGACCGAGCCACGCTCGGCGATTGCCGAAAAGTGCTTTGCCGAGGCCAGGAAGCTGTTTGCGCTCAAAGACTGAATCAATGCCCCGGGCCGCCCATGGCCCGGGGGCGAATCGAATGCAACGAGGTGTCGTCATGGTTTGCCGTATCGAACAATCGGAGCAACAGCCCGAGGCCAATGCACCGGCCCCCGCGCCGCAGCGCGTGGCCTATCGCGAATACAGCCCCGAGGGCGGGGTGGCCGAGGCGCCGCTGGCCGCCGAGATCGCCCTGGCGATCACCTACAACGGCCTGAGCCAGGCGGTGATGATGGTGTCCCCCGGCAACCTGGAGGATTTCATTCGCGGCTTCAGCATCACCAACGACATCGTCAGCGACCTCAGCGAAATCTACGACATCCGCTTAAGCCACTTTCCCCAGGCCTGCCAGGCCGACGTGCAGATCTCCAGCCGGGCCTTCTGGGCCCTCAAGGACCATCGCCGGCAGATGGCCGGGACCAGCGGCTGCGGGTTATGCGGCGTGGAAGCCCTGGAACAGGCGCTGCCGCAACTGCAGATCCTCGACCCTTCGCCCCTGCCCCCCGCCGAACACCTGCAGGGCCTGCGCGAGCGCATCGAACAGGCCCAGCACATGGCCCGCAGCAGCGGCGCCCTGCACGCCGCGCTGTACTTCGACGAACAGGGCGAGGTGCGCCTGTGCCAGGAAGACATCGGCCGCCACAACGCCCTGGACAAGCTGATCGGCGCCCTGCTGAACGCCGGGATCGATGGCCGCCAGGGCTTCACCGTGGTCACCAGCCGCTGCAGCCTGGAGCTGATCCACAAGGCCGTGCGCGCCCGCCTCGGCACCCTGGTCAGCCTCTCGGCACCCACCGCGCTGACCGTGCAATGGGCCAACAAGCACCACCTGAACCTGATCCACGTGCCGCACCGCAACGCGCCACGGATCTATAGCCCGGTGTCAGCCGGCTGACCGAGCGTTTGGTGGCGCGCGAGCCTGTCGCGGTTACTGCAAAACGCTGCGCCGGCGCTTGAGGGTCCAACCCTGCTGCATGCCGGCGGCGGCCAGCAGGATCGCGGCGACGCCCAGCCACTGCAGCAGTCCCAGGCGATGACCGAAGGCCAGCCAGTCGACGAAGATCGCCGCGATCGGATAGATGAAGGACAAGGCGCCGGTCAGCGCCGTCGGCAGCTTCTGGATCGCCCCGTACAACAGCACATACATCACCCCGGTATGCACGATGCCCAGGGTCAGCAGGCTGGCCCAGGCCGTGGCTTGCTGGGGTGGCTCGGCGAGGTTGGCCCAGGGCGCCAGCAGCAACACCCCGGTACAGACCTGGATCAGCGCGATCAAATGCGGCGGCGTGCCGCTCAGGCGCTTGATCAGCAACGCGGCGAAGGCATACAGCAACGCTGCGCCCAGGGCTAAAGCGATGCCCAGCAGGTAGTCATTGCCGGTTTCGCCCTCGCCGCCATGGGCGCTGACGATGGCCAGCATCCCGGCGAAGGACAGGCACAGCCAGAACAGTTTCTGCGGGGTGATCTTCTCCCCCAGAAACAGCGCGCCCAGGGCCACCAGAATGAACGGCTGGACGTTGTACACCGCGGTGCCGATCGCGATCGAGGCCCGGGAGTAGGAGCCGAACAGCAGCACCCAGTTGCCGACAATCGCCACGCCGCTGAGCACGGCCAGAAACAGACTGCGACGAGTCAGAATATTCCTGCGTAAAAAACCGAAAGCGCCGCAAATCAGCAGCAAGGCGCCGGCACCGAACAGGCACCGCCAGAACACCACGTCCAGCACCGGTTGCCCGGACACCAGAACGAACCAGCCAATGGTTCCGGAAATCAGCATCGCGGCGGTCATTTCCAGTGATCCGCGACGGGTCAGTGCATCCATCATCAATCTCCTCTAACAGTGACCAGATTATGCCCAGCGGCCTGCGGCCATGCCCAGTTGAAAACCTGGGCTAGTCTGTATTCAGGCCTTTTTTATCAAGGCATAAACGCCCATTCACCTAACGAGGTTGCCATGCTCGATGCCATTGACCAGGCCCTGATCAGTGCCCTGATGCAGGACTCCCGCCGCTCCCTCAAAGCCCTGGCGCAGATCAGCGGGCTGTCCGCTCCCAGCGTGGCCGAACGCCTGAAGAAACTCGAAGAACGCGGGGTGATCACCGCCTATACCCTGGAAATCGACCCAAAGTCCCTGGGCTATCAATTGCAGGCCATTGTCCGGATTCGGCCGTTGCCGGGCCGTTTGCAGGAGGTCGAACGGCAGATCCTGGCGATTGCCGAGTTCACCGAATGCGACAAGGTCACCGGGGACGACTGCTTTATCGCGCGCCTGCAGGTGCGCTCCATGGAGCAGCTGGACCGCTTGCTCGACCGCCTCAACCATGACGCCGAAACCAACACCGCGATCATCAAGAAATCGCCGATCAAGCGGCGTTTGCCACCCATGAATTAACCCCGTGAAAGGGGCTTTTTCAGCGCGAAAAAGCCCCGAAAACAGGCCTGGAACCGTGCTGTGGAAAGGCCGTCCTAGAGGCGTTTCTGACAGAAAACCAGCTGACTTCTCGGCCAATTTTCAGAAAGTTTCCCATCAGGCATAAGACGATTCTTAAAATCCCCTGGACGTCTTTTTGGCGTCAATTTCAGTGATACCCTGCGAATCCTCTGACGAACCCACTAGCAAAATGCCTGCTCCTTTGCGGAAGCTGCGCATTGTCGTGGGCTCATGCCTGTCGAAAAGCCGAGTACAAGAACCCATGCCGATCCGCGTGCAGATAGCCGATGACCATCCCTTGACCCTGATTGGGATTCATACCCTGCTGGAAAACCGCGCCGAACTGGAGATCGTTGCCCAGGCCCACAGCGTGGAAAACCTATTGGAGAACCTGCAGCGCCAGCCCTGCGACTTGCTGCTGACCGACCTGATGATGCCCGGTGGCGATCAGGTGGACGGGATTCGTCTGATCAGACGATTGCGTTCACGCTACCCGGAACTGGCCATCGTGGTGATCACCATGCTCGACAACCCGGCGCTGATCAGCAGCCTGCTCAAGCTCGGAATCCAGGGCCTGGTGAGCAAGCGCGGCCTACTCAACGACCTGCCCAAGGCGATTGCCGCCCACCCGCGTGCGCCCTTCGTCTCGCCGTCGATCCAGCACCTGCTGGACACCAGCACCGCCCTGCATGGCAAGCCGCTGCTGCAGCCCGAGCAGTTGTCGGCCAGAGAGATCGAGGTGCTGCGTCTGTACGGCACCGGCATGAGCATCGGCGCCATCGCCCAGCACCTGTGCCGTAGCAAGCAGACCATCAGCACGCAAAAGAGCAGCGCCATGCGCAAGCTTGGCCTGGACACCTCGGCCAGTCTGTTTCTGTACATCCAGGAACACGGCCTGAGCTGAGCTGTCCTGAAAAATTCCGGAGCTTCCCCCCTATGCCCCTGATTTCCCGTCCCCCCCAGTTCTGGAGGCTGATCCGTGTCTGCCTGCTGTTCAGCTTCATGGTGCTGGTCAGCCTGTTTTTCAGCCTCCCCGCTCACTGCGCCGAGCCGCAGGAGCCGGGCAATCCGTCGTTGGCCCGACTGCTGGACATGCGCAGCGCGCTGCCCCACAAGGTGCTGCGGGTGGCGACCATCGTGCCCCCTGAGCGGCCCCTGGAAAGCGCCGGCAACCAGGTGCTCAAAGTCATCTCCGACGAGTACCTCAAGCTCATCGGCAAGCAGCTGGGCCTGCGTTTCGAGTACGTCGAACTGGCCTCGCCCCAAGAGGCGATCCGGGCCCTGCTCGAACACCGCGTCGACCTGCTGCCCCGGGCCGCCGCGCTGGAAGCGCAGAGCCCCGGCCTATCCCTCAGCCGCCCGTACCTGAACAACCAGCCGATCATTGTCGGACGCATCAACGACAAGAGCCTGCCACCGGACCTGGAAGACAAGCGGGTGCTGGTGCTGGACAACTACCTGGACCTCAAGACCGTCCGCAAGACCTATCCCCGGGCCGACGTCAGCGGCGTGCACACCACCGCCCTGGCCCTGGAGCAACTGGCCGGCAAACAGGCCGACGCCTTTATCAGCGACCGTTTCCGCACCACCCTGTACATGCAGGCCCGCCCGGATCTGCGGCTGCACAGCAAGTTCTATCCGCAATTGCCCGACGCCGGCTTCGCCTTCGCCGTGCGGCGCGAGGATGCCACCCTGCGGGCACTGATCGACTACGTGCTCAACGCCATTCCCGAGGAGCACAAGCGCCAGATCCAGAACCAGTCGAGCCAGGAGCCCTTTCCCTTCGCCCCGACCGAGTCGTTTTCCCTGACCCCCGGCGAACTCAACTGGCTCACCGCGCACCGGCAGATCAATCTGCTGGCCGAGGAAGCGCCGCCCTACATCTACCGCAATGCCGAAGGCCAATGGGCCGGGCTGAGCATCGATATCCTGCGCACCCTGGCCAACTCGTTCCGCCTGCAACTGAACATCCTGCCCAGTCGCTCCAGGGCCGATGACCTGGAACAACTGGCCACCGGCAGCGCCGACCTGACCACCCGCGACCTGGGCCTGCCCGACAATGCCCGGGGCATTGGCCTGAGCCAGAGCTACGGCACCCGCAACTGGGCCTTTGTGGTGCGTCATGGCGACAGCTCTCCCAGTTCCCTGGACGCCATGCTGGGTCGGCACCTGGCGCTGCCGCGCAACCACCCGCTGCTCGAACACCTGAAACAGCGCTACCCGGATATTCATCTGGTGCTCACCGAGGATCATCGCCAGGCCCTGAACCTGGTGCTGCAACGCCAGGTCGACGCCACCCTGGACACTCCGGTGGGCACCGAGGCGCTGTCCGGCTCCGGGCTGCAGTTCGGCCTGGCCTTCGACGCCCTGCCCACGCCCCACCGCTTTGCCGCGGCCCCGGGTTCCAGAGAGCTGCTGAGCGTGCTCGACAAGCTGCTCGACTCCATGGCCAGGAACCCGCAAAGCGATATCCAGCTGATCGCCGAACAGCAGTCCAGCACCGCGCTCTGGAGCTGGGTCGTCGAGCAGGCCTGGCACGTGGGCGTGGTGATCCTGATCATCTTCGTGCTGTCGCTGATCTGGAACTGGCGCCTGAAGATCCAGGTCCGGGAAACCATCTGTGTGCAGACCCGCCTGCAGGACAAGCTGGCCTTCCAGTTCTCCCTGCTCAACGGCTTGCCGACGCCGCTGTATGTGTGTGACCTGGACGGCCGGTTGAGCACCTGCAACCGCGCCTATGAAGAGTTCTTCGCCACCTCCCAGGAACAGGTCGAGGGCCGCCTGCCCACCGAGCAGCCGAACATGCCGCGCGAGTTCGCCGAGGTGCTGCAAGAGGAGCATCAACTGCTGCTGGCCAATCACCGGCCACGCTTTCTCGACACCAGCCTGTGGATCAAGGAGCAGCAGTACTGCCTCTATCAGTGGCTGGTGCCGTTCTACAACGCCCGCGGGGTCCTGCAGGGGCTGCTGGGGGGCTGGCTGGACATTTCCGAACGCAAGAACCTGGAACTCAAGCTGCGCGAGGCCAAGCAGATCGCGCAGAAGGCCAGCGCCGCCAAGAGCGAGTTTCTCGCCTCCATGAGCCACGAGTTGCGCACCCCGCTCAACGCCCTGGTGGGCCTGCTGGAGCTGGAAACCAGCGCCAGCCAGACGCCCTCGCACAACCTGCGGGTGGCCCAGCAATCGGCGACCTCGATGATCGACCTGATCGGCAACATCCTGGACCTGGACAAAATAGAGAGTGGCCTGATGCAACTGGCGCCCCACCCCACCGCCCTGGAACCCCTGCTCGCCAACGGCCTGGGACTGTTTGCCGTCCAGGCCCGGGAGAAACGCCTGCAGTTGAATTTCGACTATCAGGCCAGCCGCAACCGGCTGTACTGGGTCGACTCGCTGCGCCTGCAGCAGATCCTGCACAACCTGTTGAGCAACGCCTTGAAGTTCACCGATCGCGGCCACATCCAGGTCACCCTGCGCGAAACCCATGTACGGGACGACAGCAGCCTGCTGACCCTGAGCGTGCGCGATACCGGCATCGGCATTCCCCTGGCCAACCAGGCGGGGATCTTCGAGCCCTATCGCCAGGCCACCGCGCGCACCGCCCACCTGTACGGCGGCTCGGGCCTGGGCCTGAGCATCTGCCATCAGCTGGTGCAACTGATGGGCGGCCGCATCTGGCTGGAAAGCGAGCCCGGCCAAGGCTGCTGCATCCACGTCGAACTGCCGGTGAGCTGGCAGACGGCGAACGTGGAAGTGGCGGAACAACCGGAGGTGCCACCGATCACCGGCAAAGCCTTGCGGGTGCTGGTGGTGGACGATGTCTCCACCAACGGCCTGGTGCTGACCCTGCAACTGGAGCGCATCGGCCACGTTGCCGAACACGTCAGCAGTGGCGAAGAAGCCCTGCAGCTACTGCGCCACCGCCACTACGACGTGTTGATCAGCGACTGCAACATGCCGGGCATGGACGGCTACAGCCTGGCCCGAGCGGTGCGTGAAGCCGAACAACAGAGCGGGGCCAAGCCGCGCCTGATCGTCGGCTACACCGCCAGCGCCCTGAGCAACGAAGCGACCCAGTGCTCCAACGCCGGGATGAACGACCTGATGATCAAGCCGGTGACCCTGGCCCGGCTGCAGGAAGTGCTGGGCAGTCACACCGGGGCTGGCGAAGAGCGGGTGCGCGCCTTCGACATCGACCACCTCAAGGACCTGGGGGAAAACAGTCCGACCCTGCATCGGCGCATCCTCAATGAACTGACCAAGAACCTGCAGCAGGAAATCGCCGAACTGCGCACCTGCGTCCTGGCCAATACCCCGCACCTGATCAACGACCTGACCCATCGCCTGAGCGGCGTGGCCTGCCTGATCAACGCGCAGGACATGGCCAGAACCTGCGAGGCCCTGAGAAAGGTCGACACCGGCCATGCGGCGTCGGTGCGCAACTGCCAGCAGGCGCTGCTCAATGCCATGGAACAGGTGTACGCCGAGGCCCGACAGCAGCTGGCCAGCTTGCGCGAAGCATCCGACACCGACAGCGGTCCCCAGCCCCAGACGCCCCAGGCCCAGAATTCACCTCCCTGAAGCGCACGCCGGTGCCGGGCTGCTCGCCCCGGCCCTGGCGCCACTCTCGTACTTGTCTCATTCAACCGCCGCCCTCTGCTGCCTAACCTTGCGCCGGCTTTCGAGCACAGACAGTCAATGGCGCCAGACTCCCGGTGAGTCGCTACGCCAGCTCTCGATTGCTTGTTGAATCCAATAACGTCCAATCAGGGAACAATCGATGATCACGCGGCATACCTTGCATTCCTTCCTCAAACTTCCGCTGGCGATGGCCATCGGCCTGGCGGCGCTCAGCGCGCAACAGGCGGCGGCGCACGGCTATATCGAAAACCCTAAGTCCCGCTCGTACATGTGCAGCGCCAAAGGCGGCAACCTGAACGCCAACTGCGGCTCGGTGGCCTACGAGCCGCAGAGCGTCGAATACCTGGCCAACGGCAGCCGCGACGGCTACCCGTCCACAGCCCAGGCCTGCCACGGCGAGTTCACCAAGTGCGGCCCTGCGGACGGCACCATTGCCGCCGGTGGCCTGCGCAACTTCGCCGGCCTCAACGAGCAGACCGCCAACCGCTGGACCAAGGTCAATATCAAGCCCGGGCTGAACACCTTCGACTGGCGCTACACCGCGGTGCACGCCACCCGTAACTGGCAGTTCTACATCACCAAGAAAGACTGGAACCCCAACCAGCCGCTGACCCGCGACTCGTTCGAAGCGGCGCCGCTGCTGACCGACAACTGGAACAACACCCTGCCGACCAAGACCGGCGGCATCACCAGCCACAAGGTCAACATTCCGGCCGACCGCAGCGGCTACCACATCGTCCTTGGCACCTGGATGGTGGGCGACAACACCAACACCTTCTATCAGGTGGTGGACGTGAACATCGAGAACAGCGCGGTAGTGCCTTCGAACTGGAAGAACATCGGCGCCGTCCAACCCAAGACCCTGAGCATCGGCGACAAGGTCATGACCCGGGTGTTCAACGACCAGGGCGAACTGTCGGCCAAGCAGGTCACCCTGAACATCGACAGCGCTGAACTGGCCAAGGACAGCATCTGGCCCAAAGCCCTGGCCGAGAAGGTCAACCGGGCCAAGCTCGGCTATCAGATCGGTGAGCTCAACGACAAGGACCAGGTGGTGCCGCAGTTCGGCAAGAACAGCATCTTTGTCGACAAGCACAGCGACATCAACAGCGTGCTGATCGCCGAGGAACAAGCCGCCAAGCCGGGTGAACTCAAGGTCACCGGCATGCAGTCCGAGTACAGCCTCAAGGACGGCAAGGTCGACCTGCACTTCAACGCCATCGCCCTGAACGGCGACTTCACCATCACCGCCAGCGTGCTCAATGCCAAGGGTGAAACCGTCGCTCACCAGCAAGCCGACAGTGGCAACAATGCGCCGCACTTCAGCCTCGCGCTCAAAGGCGTGACGGCGGGCCAGTACGATCTGGTGGTGCTGGCCAAGTCGAAGAAAGGCGAGCTGCTGCAACAGACCATCAGCTTCAACCTCAAGGCCGAGCCAGAAGTTGAGGAAACCCCAGGCGGCGGCAATGACGGCGGCACCACCCCCGAGACCCCGGCCAAGTACGACCACGTGTTCCCTGAGGGCTTGAAGGCCTACAAGGCCGGTACACGGGTACTGCAACCCAAGGACGGCAAGACCTACCAGTGCAAGCCGTTCCCTTATAGCGGCTACTGCGTGCAGTGGAAGGCCGGCGCGACCCAGTACGAACCGGGCACCGGTTCTCATTGGGAAATGGCCTGGACCCGCCAGTAATCCAGCAACTCCCCAGTTGCTCCTTGGGGCGTGACGCGCAAGCGTCACGCTCATTTTTTTTCCCGACCGACCCGCTTGCGCAAGCCTGAAGTGACTCGCCAGAAGGGCCGTAAAGGCCCTTTAAAAATCCAGCAAACGCCTATTCCAGAGCCTTTTGACTCTCGTACTCGTCCCATGTGAACCCCCCGGAGCAGCACGTAGCCTGTGCTCGCTGGCAAGGCTGCCGGAGCAGCGGACATCACGGGTGTCCCAGTGCCCCATCACCGGCCCCTCGCAGCGCTTCAACACTCATTTTTTTAATTGCTCAAGGCATACACCATGATCAACTCCAACCGGACTCGCTCCTTCCTCAAACTGCCAATCGTCATCGCCATGGCGACGGCGGGACTGGCCGCCCAGCAAGCCTCCGCCCACGGCTACATCGAAAGCCCTAAGTCCCGCGCCTTCATGTGCCATTCCGATGGCGGCAGACTGAACGTCAACTGCGGTCCAGTGATGTACGAGCCACAAAGCACCGAGTACATCGGCGTGCCTGGCCGTAACGATCTCGAGCACTTTCCAAGCAACGCCCAGGCCTGCACCGGCGACTTCAAGGTATGCGGCCCGGCCAACGGTACCATCGCCGCCGGCGGCCTGGTGCGCTTCTCCCCGATCAACGAGCAGAGTGCTACCCGCTGGGCCAAGACCACCGTCAAGCCGGGCCCGCAGAACTTCACCTGGCACTACAAAGCCGGTCACGCCACCCGCTACTGGCAGTTCTACATCACCAAAAAAGACTGGAACCCGAACCAACCGCTGACCCGCGACTCGTTCGAAATGACCCCACTGCTGGATCAGCCATGGCCGTCTGGCACCGTCCCGGCCCCGGCCAACGGCAAAACCCATCACACCGTGAACATCCCGTCTGACCGCTCCGGTTACCACGTGCTGCTGGCCACCTGGAAAGTCAACGACACCGACGCCACCTTCTACAGCGTGGTCGACCTGAACATCGACAATGGCGAGGTCATCCCGTCGAACTGGAACACCGTGGGCGCGGTACAACCTGAAGCCCTGAGCATCGGCGACAAGGTCAAGACTCGCGTCTTCAACGCACAGGGCGAGCTCAACGCCAAGCAAGTGGTGCTGAACATCGATAGCGCCGAATTGGCCAAGGCCGACGTCTGGCCGCACGCGCTGGCGAAGAAGGTCAATACCGCCAAGCAGGGCTACCAGATGGGCCTGCTCAACGACAAGGACGAAGTGGTGCCGAATTTCGGCAGGAACGAAATCCTGGTCAAGAAAGGCAGCGACATCGTCAACGTGATGATCGACAAGGAACAGGCCGCCAAACCGGGCGAGCTGTCCATCACCGGCATGCAGTCCGAATACACCCTGAAAGACGGCAAGACCGAACTGCACTTCAACGCCATCGCCAAGGGCGGCGACTACACCGTGAAGGCCACCGTGCTCAACGCCAAAGGCGAAAGCGTGACCTTCCAGCAAGCGCCGGCCGGCAACACCCCGCACTTCTCCATACCGCTGAACAATATCAGCCCCGGGGTCTATGACCTGGTGGTCGTGGCCACCTCGAAGAAAGGCGAAGTGCTGCAACAATCCGCCCGCTTCACCCTCAAGGCCGAAGCCGGCGGTGGTGAAGGTGGCAACGAAGGCGGCAACGGCGGTGAAGGCGGCGCCAAGTACGACTACGTGTTCCCCAATGGCCTGAAATCCTACAAGGCCGGCACCGTGGTCCTGCAACCCAAGGACGGCAAGACCTATGAGTGCAAGCCTGGCGCCGTCGCCGGCTGGTGCACCCAGTGGACCAGCGGCTCCAACGCCTACGAGCCGGGCGTAGGTTTCGCCTGGCAGTCGGCCTGGAACGCCAAGTAAGTCATAGCGTCAACCACCCGAGCGTGGCGCCACGGCGCCACGCTCCTCGTTAGCGGTCAAGCCCCCCATGAGCTCAACCCCCTATTCAAGAACCCTGCTCCGGCAGGGTGAAAACCTGCCCAGGCGCATGTGCTTATGAGCGCCCTTCGCCTCACACTTCGCGCTGGCCTGCTGGTCGGCGCCTTGTCGTTTCTGGCGGCCTGGCTGACTTGGCTGGCCTACAGCAGCTGGCAGTTCCGGCAAAGCCTGAACCCGGCGAGCCTGCAGGCGCCTTCCGTCGCGCCGCCAACGCCCCGGGCCCAGCCCGACCCGCAAGCCATCGCCCGGCTGTTCGGCGTGCAGTTGCCGGAGCACTCCAGCGACCTGCCCCGGGTGCCGCTGAGCCTGGTGGCCAGCCTGGTGGCCGGGCAACCGGAACACTCCCGGGCCCTGATCGAGTCGCCCGAAGGCCGCCGCTTCTATGGCATCGGCGAGCCCCTGCCGGGCGGTGGCAGCCTGCGCCAGATCGGCACCGACCAAGTGCGGGTGCAACGCTTTGGCGAGGAACTGATCCTGAGCCTGCCCCAGCACGAAACAGCGTTGCTGACTCCGCAGGACCAGGACGCCGCCGCGGCCCAACCCCATCCACAGCCAGGCAGCGGGAGCCTGCTGCAACCGTCCCTGCAACCCCCTGGAGCATCATGAATCGAGCATTTATCGCCGGGTCCCTGCTGACCCTGGGCACCCTGATCAACCCCGTGTACGCCACGGAAAAAACCGCCGCGGCCCAGCAATGGACCCTGAACATGAAGGACGCCGAGCTGCGCGACCTGGTCAACGAAGTGGGCCAGATCACCGGCAAGACGATGATTCTGGACCCGCGCCTGAACGGCAAGGTCACGGTGCAGTCCAGCACCGCCATGGATCAGCAGGGCATCTACTCGCTGTTTCTCACCGCCCTGCGCAGCCAGGGCTTTGTCGCCATGGACCAGGGCGACCGGGTGCTGATCCTGCCGGTGGCCGAAGCCAAGACCAAGGCCCACGCCGAGCCCAGCGGCGCCAGCGAAGAGTTCGTGACCCAGGTCATCGAGCTGAACAACGCCAACGCCAGCGAAGTGGCCAGCGCGGTGCGCCCGCTGGTGGCCGCGGACGCCTACATGGCGCCCTCCACCACCTCCAACGCCCTGGTGATTTCCGACAGCGCCAACAACGTCGAGCGGGTGCGCCTGGTGATCAACGAGCTGGATAACGCCGGTGGCCGGCAGTTCAGCATCGTGCAGCTCAAGCATGCCTGGGCCACCGAAGTGGCCAAGACCCTGACCGACAGCCTGGCCGACAGCAACAGTGCGATGACCAGCGCCAAGGCCATTGGCGACTCGCGCAGCAACCGCCTGATCCTGGTCGGCCCGGCGCCGATCCGCCAGCAGATGCAGCGTCTGGCGCAAAGCCTGGATGTGCCGACCAATGTCGGCGACACCGCGCGGGTACGCCGGCTCAACCACAGCGATGCGAAGAAGCTCGAAGAACTGCTCAGCGGCATTGGCAAGCGCATGGAATCCAGCAACCGTGGCGGCGACAGCCAGAAGCCCGACAGCCCGGTGCTGGTCAGCGCCGACACCAGCCAGAACGCCCTGGTGCTGATGGCCTCGCCGGCCCAGCTGGCGACCTTCGAAAACATCATCAACGAGCTGGACCGGCCCCGGGCCCAGGTGCTGGTAGAGGCGGCGATCGTCGAAGTCAGCGGCGACATCAACCAGGCCCTGGGCGTGCAATGGGCCGGCAACCGCGGCAAGCTGTCCGCCGCCAGCAATTTCAACAGCGCCGGCCTGTCCATTGGCACCTTGCTCAACAACCTGCAGGACGATAAGCGCCCGAACCTGCCCGATGGCGCGATCATCGGCATCGGCGGCAGCAACTTCGGCGCGCTGATCACCGCGCTGTCCAGCGACTCCAACAACAACCTGCTGTCCACCCCGAGCCTGCTGACCCTGGACAACGAAGCGGCGGAAATCCTCGTCGGCCAGAACGTGCCGTTCCAGACCGGCTCCTACACCACCGACACCGCCGGTGCCAGCAACCCCTTCACCACGGTGGAGCGCAAGGATGTGGGGATCACCCTCAAGGTCACGCCGCATATCAATGAGGGCAACTTCCTGCGCCTGAACGTCGAGCAGGAAAGCTCCGAACTGGCCGCCGCGCCGCCGGGCATCAACACCAGCGACGTGATCACCAACAAGCGCTCGGTCAAGAGCACCATCCTGGCCAACGACGGGCAGATCATCGTCCTCGGCGGGTTGATCAAGGACAACGTCAAGGTCCAGGTCAGCAAAGTGCCGCTGCTGGGGGACATTCCCTGGGTCGGCCGCCTGTTCAGCAGCAGCAAGGAAGTCAACGAGAAGACCAACCTGATGGTGTTCCTGCGTCCGACCCTGCTGCGCAGCGCCGCCAGCACCGAGCAGATGAGCCAGCACAAGTACAACAACATGCGCTTGCTGCGCAGCCCGGACGGCAAGAGCGGCGGCCAGTTGCCTGCCGACGCCAACCGCCTGTTCGACGCCAACCGCCAGGGCGATGCGGGCCTGATCGATGTGCGCGCCCCCGGCGCCCAGCGGCAACCATGATCGCCACCGCCGAAGACGCGCGTCTGGCCTTTGCCTACGCGCGCCGCCACGGTGTGGTGCTGGACCATCAGCCGGACGGCGCGGTGCTCTATTGCCGCGCCAGTACGCCGTTGTCGGTGATGGCCGAGGTCCGGCGCTGCAACGGCTCGTTGCTGCGCAGCGAGGTGCTGGACGACGAAGCCTTCGCCCAGCGCCTGGCCGCTCACTACCGCGACGGGCAGAACGGCGCCAAGCAGGTGGCCGACGGCCTGGGCGAGCAGTTCGACGAAGAGTTCGATCTCAACAGCCTGGCCGAGCAACTGCCCAAGACCACCGACCTGCTGGAGCAGGAAGATGACGCACCGATCATCCGCCTGATCAACGCGATCCTCAGCGAGGCGGTCAAGAGCAAGGCCTCCGACGTGCACCTGGAAGCCTTCGAGGAACACCTGTCGGTGCGCCTGCGGGTCGATGGCCTGCTGCGTGAAGTGCTGCGCCCGCGCCGCGAGCTGGCGACCCTGCTGGTGTCGCGGATCAAGGTCATGGCCAAGCTGGACATCGCCGAGAAGCGCATTCCCCAAGACGGCCGGATCGCCTTGCGCATCGCCGGCCACGAGGTGGATGTGCGGGTTTCGACCCTGCCCTCCAGTCATGGCGAACGGGTGGTGATGCGCCTCCTGGACAAGCAGGCCGGGCGCCTCGACCTGAGCCACCTGGGGATGAACGACAACGTGCGCCAGCGCCTGGAAATCGCCCTGCACAAACCCCACGGCATTCTCCTGGTCACCGGCCCCACCGGCTCCGGCAAGACCACCACGCTG
The DNA here is from genome assembly GCF_029237275.1 of Pseudomonas sp. 3MA1. Lineage (NCBI taxonomy): Bacteria > Pseudomonadati > Pseudomonadota > Gammaproteobacteria > Pseudomonadales > Pseudomonadaceae > Pseudomonas > Pseudomonas sp. 3MA1. The sequence continues at coordinate 469,438 of NZ_JAACFX010000003.1, forward strand.
TATGCCGGGCTGGCCAGCCTCAACAGCCTGGAGCGCAACATCCTGACCATCGAGGACCCGGTGGAATATCACCTCACCGGGATCGGCCAGACCCAGGTCAACGCCAAGGTCGACATGACTTTCGCCCGAGGCTTGCGGGCCATCCTGCGCCAGGACCCGGACGTGGTGATGGTGGGCGAGATCCGTGACCGCGAAACCGCGGAAATTGCCGTGCAGGCGTCCCTCACCGGGCACCTGGTGCTCTCGACCCTGCACACCAACAGCGCCATCGGCGCGGTGACCCGGTTGGTGGACATGGGCATCGAGCCCTTCCTGCTCTGCACTTCGCTGCTGGGGGTGTTGTCCCAGCGCCTGGTGCGCCTGCTGTGCCCGGAGTGCAAGGAGCCCCACAGCGCCGATGCCGCCGCCTGCGAACGCCTGGGCCTGAGCGCCGACGCCGCGCCGCGGCTGTACCGGCCCAAGGGCTGCAGCGCCTGCCAGCACTCGGGGTATCGCGGGCGCCGGGGCATCTATGAACTGGTGCTGTTCGACGACACCTTGCGTCAGTTGATCCACACCGGCGCCGGCGAGCACCAACTGCTGGAGCATGCGCGCACGCACAGCGCCAGCCTGTTCGATGACGGCCAGGCCATGGTGTTGCAAGGGCAGACCAGCCTGGAAGAACTGCTACGCGTGACCCAGAGGGACTGATCATGGCCGCTTACGAATACCTGGCCATGTGCGCCGCCGGCAAAAAATCCACCGGGGTGGTGGAAGCCGACAGCCCGCGTCATGCCCGGCAACTGTTGCGCGAGCGCCATCTGGTGGTCCTCAAGCTCAGCGCCGCGCAGAACAAACGTGTACGCGGCACAGGCCTGTTGCAGGTGTCCGGCGGCGGCTTGAGCAGCGCCGAACTGGCCTTGCTCACCCGCCAGCTGTCGACCCTGGTCCAGGCCGCCCTGCCCCTGGAAGAAGTGCTGGCCGCGGTCGCCGCGCAGTGCGAGAAGCAGCGGATCAAGAGCATGCTGCTGGCCATCCGCTCCCGAGTCCTGGAGGGCTACAGCCTGGCGGTGGCCCTGGCCGCCTACCCCAAAGCCTTCCCCGATCTGTACCGGGCCACGGTGGCCGCCGGCGAACGTTCCGGACACCTGGGCCAGGTGCTGCTGAACCTGGCCGACTACACCGAGGCCCAGCAAGCGGCCCGCCAACAGATCCAGCTGGCCATGCTCTACCCGAGCATCCTGATGCTGGCGGCCGTGAGCATCGTCGGCTTCCTGCTGGGCTTCGTGGTGCCCGATGTGGTCAAGGTGTTTATCGACAGTGGCCAGGAACTGCCGCTGCTGACCCGGGGCCTGATCGCCAGCAGCGCGTTCCTGCAGAGCTATGGCCTGCTCATGCTGCTGGTGATAGCGGCCCTGGTCCTGGCCGCCCGCGGCGCCGTCCGCAACCCGGCCACCCGCGAGCGCTGGCATGCCCTGGTGCTGCAACTGCCGCTGCTGGGCCGGCTGATCCGGGCCAGCAACTGCACGCGTTTTGTCAGCACCCTGGCGATTCTCGGACGCAGCGGCGTGCCACTGCTGGACGCCCTGTCCATCGCCAGCGAAGTGGTGGCCAATCAGAAGATTCGTACTGGTCTGAAAGACATTGTCCGGGGGGTACGCGAAGGTATCAGCCTGACCCGGGCCCTGGAACTCAACGGCAGTTTCCCACCGATGATGCTCTACATGATCGCCAGCGGTGAACGCTCCGGCGAGCTGGACAGCATGCTCGAACGCGCCGCCAAGCAGCAGGAGGAACAACTGGCCAACCGCATCGCCTTGCTGGTGGGCCTGTTCGAGCCGGCCATGCTGGTGTTCATGGGCGCCTCGGTGCTGATCATCGTGCTGGCGATCCTGATGCCGATCCTCAGCCTGAACCAATTGATTACCTGAATGCGGAACCCCCTAAGTGCAGACTCAGAACAAACAACGCGGCTTTACCCTGATTGAAATCATGGTGGTGGTGGTCATCCTCGGGGTCCTCGCGGCCCTGGTGGTGCCGCAGATCATGAGCCGTCCCGATCAGGCCAAGGCCGCCGCCGCCCAGAGCGACATCAAGGCCATCGCCATGGCCCTGGACATCTACAAGCTCGACAACCATCAGTACCCCAGCAGTCAGCAAGGGCTCGAAGCCCTGGTCAGCAAGCCCAGCGGCAACCCGCCGGCGCGCAACTGGAACCCCGACGGCTACCTCAAGCGCCTGCCCATCGACCCCTGGGGCAACGCCTACCAGTACCGCGTGCCAGGCACCCGGGGCACGGGCTATGACCTGTTCTCCTTTGGCGCCGACGGCAAGCTCGGTGGTGAAGGCCTGAACGCCGAGATCGGCAACTGGGACCGCTGATCGGTGCAACGCTCCCACTCCAAGGGCTTCACCCTGGTCGAAGTGCTGGTGGTGGTGCTGATCATCGCCCTGTCCGCGGGCATGATCGGCCTGATCAACCCCGACTCCGCCAGCCGGCAGGCGCGCCGCGAAGGTGATCGCCTGCTGGCGCTGCTGCAACTGCTGCGCCAGCAGGCGGTGTTGAGCAACAGCGACTACGGCCTGCGCATCGAACCCGACGCCTACTCCGTGCTGCGCCTGGATGAACAGGGGCAATGGCTGGCTGACCGCGACTGGCGGGCCCAGCGCCTGCCCGACAACCTGCGCCTGCGCCTTGAGGTGCCCGAAGCCGGCCCGACCCTGGGCCAGGCCGGCCGTCGCAGCACCACGCCGCAGCTGCTGGTGCTGTCCAGTGACGAAACCAGCGCCTTCACCCTGTGGATCGAGCACCGCAACACACCGTTGCTGAGCCTTTCCAGCGACGGCCTACAGGAGCCCCGACTTGAAACCGCGAACTGAACGGGGCTTCACCCTGCTGGAAGTGATGGTGGCGCTGGCGATTTTCGCCACGCTGTCGATTGCGCTGTTCAGTGCGATCCAGCATGTGGCCATCAACAGCGGCAACCTGGCCGAACGCACCCAGGCCACTTGGATCGCCGACAACTATATGAATGAACTGCGCTGCGGGATGCAGCCGCGCACCAGCGGCCGCCAGCAACGGCAGGTGGAGTTTGGCGGGCGCAGTTGGTGGCTGTTCAGCGAGATCGAAGCGGCCCCGGACTCGCGGCTGCTCAAGGTCAACCTGCGGGTCTCGGCCGAGCAGGACCCGCAACGGGCCCGGCAGTACAGCCGCGCGCAACTGCTGGGCTACATCGAGGCCAACCCATGAACCAGCGCGGCTTCACCTTGCTGGAAGTGGTGGTGGCCATCGCCATCTTCAGCCTCCTGGGCCTGGCAACCTATCAGTTGCTGGACCGGGTGATGCGCAGCGACCAGCGCATCCAGACCCAGGAACTGCAATTGCGTCACCTGCAACGGGCCCTGAGTCTGCTGGAACGCGACCTGGTGCAGGTGCGGCGTCACGCCCTCAAGGACGACCACAGCCATAGCCAGGCACTGATCAGCCAGCACCAGGGGCTGCGCCTGCTGCGCGGCGGCTGGCGCAACCCCCTGGACTATCCGCGCAGCGATCTGTTGCAGGTCAGCCACCGCTTCAGCGATGGCCAGTGGCTGCGCGAAACCCAGGGCCTGGAACCAGGCAGCGTCAGCCAGGTACAGCCCTTGCTCAGTGGCGTCGAGCTGATGCATTTGCGCTTCATCGACGCCCTGGGCCAGCCCCATGACAGCTGGCCCATCGGCAGCGAGGCCCTGAGCCTGCCGGCGGCCGTGGACATCGAGCTGAGCGCGCCCGGCTTCCCGCATATCCGCCGGCTGATTCTGCTGCCCGGCGGCGCCGAAGTGGACGAGGACGCACCCGGTGAGTAGGCCCCGCGCCCAACGCGGCGTCGCCTTGCTCAGCGTGTTGCTGATCACCGCGCTGGTGACCCTGATCGTCAGCAATATGCTCGCCCGCCAGCGGCTCAGCCTGGCCAGCAGCAGCCATCTGGTGCAGCACCAGCAGCTCTGGCAACTGGCCCTGAGCGGCGAGAGCTGGGCCCGCGGCCAGTTGCTGGAAGACGCCCGCAGCGAAGGCGGCCTGCTGGTGACCCATCTGGGCCAGCACTGGGCCCGGCCGGCACCGGCGTTCCCGATCGAAGGTGGCAGGATTGCGATCCAGATCGTCGATCTGGGCGCCCGGCTCAACCTCAACAGCACGCTGGTGCAGGACGATGTCATTCCCCGCGCCCGCTACCAGCGGCTGCTGGCCCTGGCCCAGATCAAGCCCCACGACCCGGCGGCGCTGCTGCGCCCCCGAGATCGCCTAGGCCGCCCTTTGCCCCTGAGCGACATCAGTGAACTGCGGCCACTGCCAGAGGTGGGCGCCGACACCCTGCAACGCCTGGCGCCGCTGGTGGCGACCTACGAGCAGGGACACATCAACCTCAACACCGCCGGCGCCCTGGTGCTGGCCAGCATCGAAGGCATCGATCTGCCGACCGCCCGGACCCTGGCCCAGACACGCCCGGCCAAGGGCTACCCGACGGTCGCCGCGTTTCTCGCCAATCCCATGCTGCAGGGCCGGGACATTACCGCGCGCGGGCTGAGCGTCAACAGCCGCCAGTTCCGCGCCACCATCGACGTTGAACTGCATGGCCGACGCTTGCGCCTGGTCAGCGACCTGCGGGTCATGAGTGCCGACCAGGTCCGCGTGCAACAGCGCACCTTGCTGCCCGCGCCGCTCAACGACCATTCGCTTACCGAGTAACCATTGATGAGCCATTGGCTTTACCTTTCACCCCATACCCCGGGCGACCGCCCCTGGCATTGCCACTGGTGGTCAACCGACAGCGCTCCCCGGGAAGGCGATCTGGAGCAGGCCGCCGAACACCTGCGCGGACAGGCCTTCGCCCTGCTGCTGCCCATGGAAATGGCCAGCTTTCACCAGGTCAGCGTCCCGGCGCGCAGCGGTCGCTGGTTGCGCCAGGCCCTGCACAGTGCCCTGGAAGAACAACTGATCGAGGACGTCGAGCATCTGCACCTGGCCCACGGCCCGTTGCGCGAGCGACGTCACTGCACAGTGCTGGTCATCAACCGCGAGCGCCTGCAGCGTTGTCTCAAGCGTCTGGCCGAGCACGGGCTGCAACCGTCACGCATGCACATCGATGCCGACTGCCTGCCCCAGGACCGGCCACGGGCCCTGGCCTGGGACGGTCGCTGGCTGCTCGGCGGCAGCGCCGCGATGCGCCTGAGTCTCGACCCGCGGGAGCTTGGCGAACTCGGCCGGCTGTTGCCGGACGGGCTGCTGTGGCAAGGCGCCGAGGCCCCAGGCATCGACGACCTGGAGCCGGAGAACTGGCAAGCCGAGAAGCAGCCCTGGCAAGTGCTCAGCCAGGGCAGCGTGCAGGCGATTGACCTGTGCCAGGGCCAGTTCCAGCGCCGCACCCGCAAAGCGACGCCCTGGCGCCTGGCGCTGCTGGTGCTGGCGATCGCCGGCGGCGCGCAACTGCTGCAGAACGTCGGGCACCGGCTGTATCTGGAGCAGCGCAGTGACCAGTTGCACGCGGCCAGCCAGAGTCTGTGGCAAGAGCGCTTCGCCGATGAACCGGTTACCCGCGACCTGGCGCATCAAGTGCGGCTCAAGCAACGCCAACAGGTACAGGAAACACCCGGCGTGGCCCTGCGCCTGTCGCAACTGGCGGAGCAATGGGCCGCCAGCGGCGGCGCCCTGTCACAGATCCAGCGCCTGGATTACCAGGCCGAGGAAGGCTGGAGCCTGCAGGTCAGCGCCCCGGCCTTTGCCGATCTGCAACTGCTGCGCGAGGGCCTGATCAACCAGGGCCTGAATGTCAGCACCGATTCATCCGTGCGTGACGCACAAGGCGTCTCCGCGCGTTTTCAAATCAAGGAGTAAGACGTGAATCCATCCAGCGCCACGACTCCGGCCAAGACCGCCCTGGTGACCCCACTCCGGCAACGCTGGCAGCGTCTGGCAACACGCGAACAACGGGCGTTACAAGCCCTGACCGTCTTTGCTGGCCTGACCGGCCTCTACCTGCTCTGGCAACCGCAACAACAGGCTCTGGCCCAGGCCGAGCAACGCTATACCGAGGAAACGCAATTGCTTCACGATCTACAACAACTGCCCGCCAGCACCTCTTCCCTTCGCGGCCCGGCCATTTCCGGCGATGCCCTGCCCGGCATGCTGGCACGCTCCAGCAGCCTGGCCGGACTCAACCTCGAACGCATGGATCAAGAAGATGAAGGACGGGTCAACCTCAGCCTGGAAGGTCCGCTCAACGGCCTGATCACCTGGATCGACCAGCTGGAGCAGCAGCACGTCTCGGTCCTGTCCTTCTCCATCGAAGTCAACAAGGACGCCATGGCCAACGCACGCTTGCAGCTGCACAGCCCTTGAAGCCTTGTCGCTGCTGGAACCCGGACAACAAAAAGCCCGCCGAAGCGGGCTTTTTCTATGGGTTCAACAACCGGGATCAGTCGTCGCGACCCATGATGCCGAACAGCTGCAGCAGGCTGACGAACAGGTTGTAGATCGATACATACAAGCTGATGGTGGCCATGATGTAGTTGCGTTCGCCGCCGTGGATGATGGCGCTGGTCTGGAACAGGATGCACACCGAGGAGAACAGCACGAAACCGGCGCTGATCGCCAACTGCAGACCGCTGATCTGGAAGAACAGGCTGGCCAGCACGGCGCCCATCAGGACGAAGAAACCGGCGGTGATGAAACCACCGAGGAAGCTCATGTCCTTGCGGGTGATCAGCACGTAGGCCGACAGACCGCCAAACACCAGGGCCGTCATGGCGAAGGCCGAGCTGACCACTTCAGCGCCGCCTTGCATGCCCAGGTAACGGTTGAGGATCGGGCCGAGCAAGAAGCCCATGAAGCCGGTCAGGGCGAACGCCGACACCAGGCCCCAGGCCGAGTCACGGAGTTTGTTGGTGAGGAAGAACAGACCGTAGAAGCCGATCAGCACCACGAAGATATTCGGGTAGCCGACGCGCATCTGCTGCGCCACATAAGCCATGACACCACTGAACGCGAGGGTCAGGGCCAGCAGGCCGTAAGTGTTGCGCAGGACGCGGCTAACCTCTAGCTGCTCGGCCTGCACGCCGTTATTAACTGCGTAATCCTGTTCGCGCATGGCGACACTCCTGTTGGGGGAAACATTTAGTGGCAAGGATGATAACAGAGGCTCTGTAACTCGCGACGCAGAGAGTTTGACAGTGTGTTTCATTCGGGTATTATGGCGCCCGCAATGCGATCTGGAGGTGTGGCCGAGTGGTTTAAGGCAGCGGTCTTGAAAACCGCCGACTGTAACAGGTCCTAGAGTTCGAATCTCTACGCCTCCGCCAAATCTCAACGAGAAAGCCCTGATTTTTCAGGGCTTTTTTGTGTCTGGCGTTCAGGCTTGACGCGCTGCCACAGCTCTGCACCAGCAAGCGTGCTGATCAATAGAAGTCCCCAGGCGAAGCTATGCTTACGCTCCTAGCGTGAGGGCACAGCAATGTGCGGAAGACTCTCTCAGTATCGCGGTATCCACGACTTCGTCGCTGCCCTGAGCATGCCAGGGGCACTGGTCAACAGCATTGGCGACCAGCCCTTGGGGCACTACAACGCAGCACCGACGATGCAGCTTGCCCTCTTCCATGTTGTCGGCGAGGCGTTGCATGCCAACGCCGTGCGCTGGGGCTGGCGGCCGCACTGGGCGGATGATCGCGCAGCCCCGATCAATGCCCGGGTCGAAAAAGTGGCCCACGGCCCGTTCTTCCGCCAGATCTGGCCGCACCGGGCCATATGCCCAATCGACAACTGGTTCGAGTGGGTGGACGAAGGCGGCCCGAAGAAGCAGCCCTACCTGATCCGGCACTTCGACGGCTCTCCTATCCTCTGCGCCTCGATCGGACAGCTTCCGGCCCCGGACCACGGCGAGCACGACGGTTTTGTGATCATCACTGCCGACGCTCAAGGTGGCATGGTCGATATTCACGACCGCCGGCCGGTAGTCCTGGCGCCGGACCTGGCCCGAGAATGGCTCGACTCTGGCACGCCCAAGGAGCGTGCAGAACAGATGGCCTTGCTCCAGGGTGAGCCTGTCGGCGCCTTCGAGTGGTTCAGAGTCAGCGCGGCCATTGGCAACGTCAGGAACCACGGGCCACAGCTGATAAAGCCCTCAACCAAGCCCGCCGACGGCGATGCGCTGAACAACGGCTGATCATTGACAGGCCTCCCCCTCGCACCCGGCCCAGCACCGGAATGCTTCTATCTCTACAGCGACCTACCTTGGTATCGTTGCGCCACTATTCGGCAGGCAGCAAGGAAGCGGTGAGGAATGCATAAATGGAAAACTCTAGTGTTCGTCATCCTGGCATTGACCGGCGCTCAAGCCGCGGCGGAAAACAAGGGCTCCTATCAAAACTCGATGATGATGATAACGCTGGCTCCAACCTTGCTTCTTTCAGGAACAACCGGACTATCTGAGCTGGCGGTGAAGCAATTCCAGCCTGCCAAGGCTGATGCACTGGCATTCGTAGGCTCAAACGGCGAGATTCGCGGCGCTCAATTCGAGCAAGCCGTTCGCTACTACCACTCGGCCTATGGCCAGCCGTACATGACCGACAAACAACTGGCCCTGGCAATCGCTACTACGCTCTGAAGTCTGTTCTCCTGGCATCACGTGCAGCGGCACAGGACTTCATCAACGTCATGCCTGAAATAAAATCAGCCTCCCCCACAGCACTTTCCTCAAGTTCCAACGGACGGTCAGCAAAGCCGCACTTAATCACATGACCCGCTTGCTCGCGTTATCGCTGGGGCCGGACATTCGCGTAAACGCTGTGGCGCCAGGCCTGGTCGACACGCCCATGACCGCAGAGTGGACCGATGCCCAGGAGTTGCGGCGAACTCGCGCCCCTATGCGCAGGGCCGCCAGCCCAGACAACGTTCCTGATCTACACTCCCCCGAGCCGGCAGTAGGCTCGTATCGGTGTTTTCCCAAGCACCCGGATTCACAGTAAATAGGAGTAGGGATGCTCGGAAAACCATTCAGGAAATGGATTCCGGAAACCATTCAATAGACGGGGCGAAATCCGAAAAGCCAGACGAGTAGGAATTTAAATATGGAGATTTAATTCATGACTGCTCAAGAACATCTTGTTGGTGGATGGACCGCTTACCACAAACTGACCCCAAAGGATCAGGAAGTCTTCAAAGAGGCCTTGGCCGGGTTCGTAGGTGTTAACTACACGCCCGAACTGGTGTCGACCCAGGTAGTCAACGGCACCAACTATCGCTACCAGACGAAAGCGACGCTACCGGGCTCGTCCAGCAGCTGGCAGGCGATAGTTGAAATCTACGCGCCAATTAACGGTAAGCCGCACATCACTCAGATTCACCGCATCTAAGTAAGCTACAAGCCCTTCGGGTCCGCAGCAGTTGCGAGACCCGAAGACTATCCACAGCGCCCTCTTCCAAACCTTGTCCTCGCGGCCTTCGCCACTGCGCAAGTGCGCTTCCCGCCCCCTCCAGTCATCGACGCTCCGCCACGTCCGCAGACCTCCACGGGTACCGCGGTCAATGCCGAGCTGCGCCTGCTATCCGTTGCGCCGGCTCATCAGGAACCTTTTCCCGGAACAGGGATCAGTGCTGCACAGGTTCCTATCCCCCCTACAGCGGGCACCAGCATGATCTTCAGAAAATCGATTCTATACACGGCCTTGGTAATGGCAGGCTTCCTCGCCGGGTACAGCGCGAAACCCAGCAATGGGCTCCAGGTCACCGCAGGGCAACTCATCAGCTGCGGCAAGAGCACCATGCCGACCATCGAGATGTGATGGCGCTACAACCAGGCTCGCTCTTGCATTGCTGCCGGCTTCAAAAAGCCCGCAACGATCCTGGACGTGAAGGGGATCGAGCAAGGGAACGATGTGGCCTGTTGCAGCGCTGAATATTCCCGGCGGGCGCAGCCCGCAGAAAAAAGAAAACCGGCGAATGGTCGCCGGTTCCCGTGGTTGGCCATCCAGCCATGCAGAGGCCTTGAGCGCCCCTGCCCTGCTGTTGGATCAATGCGGTGCGTTGAGGGTCAGGCGCATCTGGCGGTTCACATCCTTGTACAGCAGGTAGCGGAAGCGACCCGGGCCGCCGGAGTAGCAGGCCTGCGGGCAGAACGCGCGCAGCCACATGAAGTCGCCGGCCTCGACCTCGACCCAGTCCTGGTTCAGGCGATACACCGCCTTGCCTTCCAGAACATAGAGGCCGTGCTCCATGACGTGGGTTTCGGCGAACGGAATCACGCCGCCCGGCTCGAAGTTGACGATGTTGACGTGCATGTCATGGCGCATGTCGCTCATGTCGACAAAACGCGTGGTGCTCCAGCGACCCTCGGTGTCCGGCATCACCCGCGGCTCGATGTCCTGCTCGTTGGTGACGAACGCATCCGGGTACGGCACGCCGTCGACTTTCTGGTAGTGCTTGCGGATCCAGTGGAAACGCGCCTCGGTGCCGCTGGTGTTGCGCAGCTTCCAGTCGGCCGCCGGCGGGATAAAGGCATAGCCACCGGGCTTGAGGACATGCTCCTGGCCCTGCAGGGTCAGGTTGACTTCGCCTTCGACGACGAACAGCACCGCTTCGGCGTTGGGGTCCTGCTCGGGCTTGTCGCTGCCGCCATTGGCGCCCACTTCAACGATGTACTGGGAAAAGGTTTCGGCAAAACCCGACAGCGGACGGGCAATCACCCACATGCGCATGTTGTCCCAGTGCGGCAGGTGGCTGGTGACGATGTCACGCATCACGCCCTTGGGGATCACGGCATAGGCTTCGGTGAACATGGCACGGTCGGTGAGCATTTCGGTCTGCGCCGGGTGCCCGCCGTGGGGTGCGTAATAAGTGGTTTTGGACATCGAGACTCTCCTCATTGTTGTTTTGCTGCCCCGTGCGGCAGCGCCGCCGGGGTGAACAAAGCTGCGGGTCGACGCGCCACGAGGTGACGCGGACCACTGCTGGGCACCACGATATCCAGCGCCGCCTTCATGCACAAATTAAATACCGGAATCCGGCATATTCATTTATCAAATACCAAACAGGCTCAGCTCCGAGTGTCCTGAGCCAGCACCCGCGACAATACCCGGGCCAGCTCCTTGACCATGGGATCCGCCGCCGGACGGTGCAGCAACGCCACCTCGAACACATCCACCGACGGCAGCCCGGTGCTGCGGGCCAGAACCTGATGCCCCGCCGTCACCGCGCGCATCGGCAGCAGGCCGATGCCCATGCCATCGGCAATCGCCGACTGCAGGCCGCTGAGGCTGGAACTGGTGAAACTGATGTGCCAGCGCCGGCCGATGGACTCCAGGGCATTGATCATTTCATCGCGGTACACCCCCCGCGGCGGAAAGGTGACGATAGGCAGCGGATCGAGGTCAATGCAGGGGTTGTTCGCGCTGTCCACCCAGCAGGTCTTCTCCGGCCAGCAGCCCAGGGCCTCGCGGCTGTTGCGCAGTTGCTTGAGCACCACCAGGTCCAGTTCACCGCGGTCATAGCTGGCGCTCAGGTCGCGACTCAGGCCGCTGGTGACTTCCAGCTTGACCTGGGGATAGCGGCGGTTGAAGGCGGCCAACTGCTCGGTGGTGCGCCCGGCGGCAAAGTCATCCGGCACCCCGATGCGCACCGTCAGCGCCACCGTGGCGCCGGACAGCGCCTCCAGCATCTCGTCGTTCAGCGCCAGCAAGCGCCGGGCATACCCCAACAGCGTGGCGCCGGCATCGGTGGGCAGCACGTCGCGATTGCCACGCTCCAGCAGGCGCTGCCCGGCCATTTCCTCCAGGCGGCGGATCTTCTGGCTGACGGTGGACTGGGTCGAATGCAGGCGACTGGCGGCCGTGGTGAAACTGCCGCAATCGGCCACCGTGACAATGGCCCGCAGCAAGTCGAGGTCGAACAGACGACTATTGGGTTTCTCGATGTTGCTCATGCAGGTATCTGTTTTCTGAATGCGAGGGCTCTTTCTACCGGTTCTTGTCCCGGGAGACAAATCCATGCGACAGCAGTGGATATGCCATCATGCGCCAGCACCGCTCACCCATCCGAGAAGGACATCAGGATGCAGTTCATCCCCCTGGTCGATGCCGACCCCGCCACCCAGGCCCATGTACGCACGCTGCGCAACCAGAAAGAGGTGCGCCAGTACATGTACACCTCCCACGAAATCAGCGAGCAGGAACACCAGCGCTGGCTGGAGTCCCTGCGGGGCAATCCGACCCAGGCGGTATTTGTGGTCATGGAGCAAGGCCGGGCCCTGGGCATCGTCTCACTCAATGCCATCAATGCCCGCCAGAAAACCGCCGACTGGGCGTTCTACCTGGACGCCGAGCAGCAAGGCAAAGGCCTGGGCAGCCGGATCGAGTTCTGGATGCTGGACTACGCCTTCAATGAAGCCGGCGTTGAAAAGCTCAACTGCGAGGTGCTGGCCAGTAACCCTGCCGTCATCAACATGCACTTGAAATTCGGTTTCCAAAAGGAGGGGCTGCGGCGCCAGAACATCCTCAAGGATGGCCAGCGCATCGACGTGGTCCTGCTGGGCATCACCAAGGCGGAGTGGCAGAGCAAACGCCCCACGCTCGAACCCCTGATCGCCCGCCTGGGCCGATAGGCCACCAGGGCGCCTGGCGGTACTTGCAGCGTATCGGGGCGCCCTGTGCAGGACAGCAGCCGGCGCTGGATCAACCCTTGTTGCGGTTTTTCGCCCCGCCCCGGCGCGCCTTGAAGCGTGGGTTGAACTTGCAGACCACCTGGATCGGCCCGCGAGCGGCGATCTAGAGCATAGGCTCTAAAGATCAGTGCAAAGCGGTCGTTATCTTTTATTCACCCCCCACTCAAGGATGCAGTGACATGGAAATAAACAACCGTCCCCTTCCCCCACTGACCGCCGGCGGCTCCCAGCCTGGCATCAAGCTGCCTGACTCGGGCAAGGTGCTGACCCCACCGCCCCTGACGGCGGAACAAAAAGACGCGCTGGAAAAACTCAGGGACAAGGCCAAGGAACAGCCTCAGCCACCGGTCACGGTCACGGCGCCAAACACCTCGTTGATCGACGAAGTGGTCTGATCCACGAACCCGGACGGACACGGCAGCGCCCGGGTCCGTCCGCCATGGCAAAGGCAAACAGGCGCATCACCAACTGCCCGACGCCCCACCGCCACCACTGGATCCACCGCCTCCGGAGAACCCGCCTCCCGAGCTCGAACTGCCACCACTGCCGCCGCTGCTGGACCAACGAAAACTGCCGACGCTGGCAAACAGCATGAAACCGAGGAAGTAGGCGAACGGCAACACCGTCAGCCACTGCCGGGCCGTGCTCCAGGCATCGACACCCCAGGCCATTAGCAGGATCAGCACCAGCAGCGTCACAAATCGCCAGGCAAAGCCCTTGGGGCTCATGCGCCAACGGTTGCGCATCATCCGGTAGAGCAGCCAATGCCCTCCCAGCACCAGCAGCACGCCGACCGGCCAGGCCAACCCGTAAAGGAAGGTCGCAGGGCCCAGATACCGGCTGACCAGGGTCAGCAGCGCGATATACAGCAACAGCCCCAGCACCCCATAGAACACCCGGCGCGCCTGCCACAATCCGGCGAAGGTCGCGCCGCCCACCAGCATGCACAGCGGCACCAGGAACAATTGCACCAGCCACTCGCGACCGCCCACCGCGCCCACCAGCAACGCCACCAGCAGCACCAGAGCGGCCAGGACCCGGCGCCACTTCCAGCCCGCGGCCAGCATCACCCCGGCCACCGAGCCGATGATGAATGCCAGCAGCAAGGCATAGGCTTCGAGCGGTACGCTCAAGGGCGCCGGCTCCGGCAGCTCGCCGCCGTCCACCAGCACGATCAGGTCATCCAGGGCCTGTTCGATGCCCCCGGCAAAATCCCCCTGGCGAAACGCCGGGGTCAGGTCCCGGGCAATGATCTGCCCGGCCAGCAGGTCGGTGACCACCGGTTCCAGGCCATAACCCACCTCGATGCGCACCTGGCGATCGTTCTTCGCCACCAGCAGCAGGATGCCGTCATCGACCCCCTTGCGCCCCAGCTTCCAGGCGCGAAACAGCTGGTTGCTCAGGGCCTCGATGCTTTGCTGGCCGAGGCTGGGCACCAGCATCACCGCGATCTGCGCACCGCGGCGCTGTTCCAGGGCTGCGAGTTTCTCGGTCATTCGCTGCTGCTGCGCCGCGTCCAGCGTGCCGCTCAGATCGATGATCCGCCGGTCCAGGTCGATCCTCGCCACCCCCGGCGGCGCCGGCTCGGCGAACCCCTGCGCCGGCAGCAGCAGTCCGAGAAACAGCGCCAGCCACAGGCCGCGCCCTTGTTGCCACAACAGTTTGATCATTCGTGCTTCCCGCATCCTTCATCCTGAGTGGGCGGACTCTACCACCGCCGCTGTCCGGGTCGATTCGCTCCGCTGGCGCCCAGACAAAAAAACACCGGGCAGGTGACCAAACCTGCCCGGTGCCCGACGACCTGTCGTGTTGCTGCATTCGGCCTCAGCTCAGGCGGTTGAGGCACACCACCTTGGGCTGGGTCATTTCCTCATAGGCGAACCGCACCCCTTCGCGGCCCAGGCTGCCGTACTTGAAGCCGCCAAACGGCATGGCATCGAAACGGTAGTCGGACGAATCGTTGATCATCACCCCACCGGCCTCGATCCGCCGTGCAGCGTCCATGGCGGTGCGCAGATCGTTGGTGAAGATCCCCGCATGCAGGCTGTATTCGGGCTGGTTGGCCAGGGCGATGGCCTGATCCAGATCGTCGAACGGCTGCAAGACCACCACGGGCGCAAAGACCTCGTCCTGCCACAGCCGACTGCCATGGTCGACATCCTCCAGCACCGTGGCGGCGTAGCAGGAACCACGGCGCTGATGCCCACAGAGCAGCCGCGCGCCCTGCTGCAGCGCTTCATCCACGACCTTCTGCGCGTTCTGCGCCGCCTGCAGGCTGATCATCGGCCCGATATCCGTGCTGTCGGCCAACGGGTCGCCACTGACCTGCTCCCGGGCCAGGCGCACAAAGGCCTCGCGAAACGCCTCATAGATCGAGGCCTGGACCAGCAGGCGCTGGGTGCCGATGCAGTTCTGCCCCGCCGCCCAGAACGCCCCGGACACGCAGCTTTCCACCGTCGCCGCCAGGTCGCAGTCGGCCATGACGATCACCGGCGCGTTGCCCCCCAGGTCCATGGCCAGCTTCTTCAGGCCGGCGCTGCGGGCGATCTGCTCGCCGGTGACAAAGCCGCCGGTGAAGGAAATCATCCGCACCTCGCGGGCCGCCACCAGGGCCTTGCCCAGCTCCGCGCCGCCGGTGGCCAGGGTCACCACCGAAGCCGGCAGCCCGGCATCGCGCAAGTAGTCCACCAGCTTGATCGCCGACAGCGGCGCCAGCTCCGACGGCTTGAGAATCACCCCGTTGCCCCCGGCGATGGCCGGACCCAGCTTGTGCGCCACCAGGTTCAGCGGATCGTTGTAGGGGGTGATCGCCAGGATCAACCCCAAAGGCTCGCGGGAGAACCAGCCCTGGCGGTTTTCCGAGCCTTCATAAGCATCGAATGGCAGCACCTCGCCGGCATTGCGCTTGGCCTCCTCGGCCGACAGCTTGAGGGTGTTGATGCAGCGCTTGACCTCCTTCTGTGCCTGTTTCAGGGTCTTGCCCGCTTCATCGACGATCAGCCGGGCAAAGTGCTCGGCATCGCGCTCGATGTTCAAGGCCGCCCGCTCCAGAATCCGTGCCCGCTGATAACGCGGCAGCGCCGCGCAGTCGCTGACGCCCTGGCGGGCTTGCTGCAACAGGTAGGGCACGGCACCGGCCTCAAGGCGTGGCACGGTCCCGATCAGCCGACCATCGAAGGGGCTGCAGACGTCAATCGAATCGGCGACCGGCGCCAGACGTGACAGGTTCATGGGCAGGCTCCTAGCGGCAGGTGCGCGACTGGTGGATGTGGATGATGTCCGAGAGCAAGGCAAAGGCCGTCTCGATGCGCCCAGCGCCCGGCCCGGACACCGTTACCGCGCCCAGCAGTTCGCTGTTGAACGACACCGCGTTGATCGCCCCGCCAATCCCCGCCAGCGGATGGGCCAAGGGCAACAGCCGCGGCTCGACACTGGCCTGCAGCGAGCCATCGGCCAGACGCTGGGCCGAACCGATCAGCTTCCAGCGCGCACCCTCGGCCCGGGCCTGCTCCAGATCCGCCGCCGTCAGGCCGGAGATGCCGCGGCAACTGACGTCGCTGACGGTCAGCTGTGCACCGAGCAGCTCATTGGCCAGGATCACCACCTTCAAGCGCACGTCAAAACCTTCGACATCCGCCGTCGGATCGGCCTCGGCATAGCCCAGGGCCTGGGCCTCGGCCACCGCCTCGGCAAAGCCCAGGCCGGCTTCCATGCGGGTCAGCACAAAGTTGGAGGTGCCATTGAGAATGCCCTCAAAACCCAGCAGCTCGCTGCCCGCCAGGGATTGCTGGGCCATGCGGATCACCGGGGTGCCGCTCATCACCGCGCCTTCGTACTCGAACGCCGCCTGATTGCGCTGGGCCAGGGCCTTGAGCTCGGCACCGTGCAGGGCAATCGGCCCCTTGTTGGTGGTCACCACGTGCTTGCCCTGCTCCAGGGCCCAGCGGCAGAAAGTGCTGGCCGGTTCGCCGTCCACCGGATTGGTAAAAGTGGCCTCGGCGATGATGTCGGCGCCGGAGTCCTTGATCACCTGCTCGTTGAGCGCCTCCACCTGGCCGCCGGGCAGTTGCGCCAAGGCGCCCTTGGTTGCCGGCAACTTGCTCAGCAGACCGGCATCCAGCCCCTGGGGAGCGACGATGGAACCAAGGAACAGATCGCTGACACCGACGATTTTCAGGCTGAAACCCAGTTGTTGTTTCCAGGTCTGATTGCGCTCGGCAATCAATTGCGCCAGGGCCCGATTGACCCCGCCGAAGCCCACCAGGGCAATGTTGTATTCAGTCATTTTTGTTGTGTTCCATCCGGGTTGAAAAGCTGATGGACACAAGGTTAGGGGTCGGGGCCGGGCAGTGAAATATGCCGTTTTGCTGTATTTGCTGAGCAATTTGCCCAACCCTGGAGCCAGGTGAGCGGGCATAAAAAAGCCAACTTGCGTTGGCTTCTTTTCGTGGCGAACAGCGCCTAACTCACCGACGACAAAACAAAGGAAGTCACGGTATTTTCCACCCCGGGCAAGGCGGCGATGTCATTCCACACCCGGTGCACCCGTTCCGCGCTGGCGGCGCTGACTCGCACCAGCACGTCGAACTCGCCGCTGAGCACTTCGCACTGGACGATCTCCGGCATGGCCCGCAAGGCCTGCAGCACTTCGGCGCCGCGCATGCGGTCGTAGCGGTAGACGAAGATCAGCGCATTGATCCGGGTATCCGCCCCGCGCCCTTCGCCCAGGCGAATGGTGTAGCCCTGGATCGCGCCGTCGCGTTCCAGGCGTTCGATGCGCTGGCGCACGGCGTTGCGCGACAGGTTGACCTTGGCCGCCAGCTCGGCGTGGGCCGCCCGGGCATTGACGCTCAGCTCGGCCAGGATGCGCTCATCCAGAGGATCGAGAATCCGCTTCATACCGCCCCCTTGAACCGGTCCATCACAGTGCCTTGAGGTGATGCAGCAGCGCGGCAAAATCATCCGCCGCCAGGGTCTGCCACTGCTGCGTCGAGGGCGCGGCCACCGGTGGCGGGACCACCCCTGGAATGCCCAGCGAACCCAGGAGCCGCGCCGACTTGGCCGGGGCGATTTCTCCCAGGGTGACCATCGGCGCCACCAGACTGCGGCGGTACAGGCGCGCCGCCAGGACCCCGGTGGCGGCATGGGGATCGATGACGTAGCCGGTGTCCCGATACAGGCTGACGATCTCCTTGCCGGTCTCTTCGTCGCTGACCGAATAGGAGTCGATGATCATCCGCGCCTGCAGCCAGGCCTCGTTGTTCAGGCTCATCTCGCCGCTGTCCTCGAACCCGCGCATCAGCGCCGCCACCGCCTGCGGGTCCTGGCCATACAGCTCCCAGACCAGGCGTTCGAGATTGGCGAACAGCGACAGGTCCATGGCCGGCGACAGGCTCTGGCGGGCCTGCCCGCGGGAGTAGCGGTTCTTCAGGAACAGCTGATGCAGCGCGTCGTTGCTATTGGTGGCGACAATCATCTGGGTGATCGGCAAGCCCATCTTCTGCACGATGTAGCCGGCATAGACTTCGGCGAAACTCGCCGCCGGTACGCTGAAGCCGATGGGCCGCTGGCCGCCGCCCAGTTGCAGCACGGCGTGGAAATACAGCACCAGCTGGGCCATGACCCCGACCCAGTTGCTGGAGTTGAAGCCGATCGCCTCGTGCTCGGGCAAAGGCCACTGGCGCAACAGGCGGCTGACCAGGGTCTGGCAGTCGTCGAAACTGCCCTGCACCGCAAAGCGCCACAGCCCCGGGTGATGGGCCGCCTGCAACTGCCGCCCCTGCTGCTCGGGCACGGCGTTTTGCGGATAGAACACCAGCACCTGGGTCTGCGGACAGTCCTTGAAGGCGTCGATCGCCGCCAGGGCGGTGTCGCCGTTGCTGGCGCCCACCAGCACCCCACGCCGCTGCCGGCGCTGGAGAAAGTAGCTCACCAGTTGGGCCTGCAGGCGCGCGGCAAAATCCTTGGCCGAACCACTGGGGCCGTGAAACAGCTCCAGCAGCCATTCGTTGCGATCGATCTGCCGCAGGGGCGCCACCGCGCGATGGCCAAAACCGCTGTAGGCCCTGTGCAGCAGCGCCTTGAAGTCGGCCTCGGGCAGGCTGTCGCCAACAAAGGGGCTGAGCACGCGAAAGGCCAGTTCGGGGTAATCCAGGGTCGACCAGTTGGCGATTTCCTGGGGGCTGAAACACGGCAGCCGCTGCGGCACATAAAGCCCGCCGTCGGCGGCCACGCCGGACAGGACCACGGTTGCAAAATCCACCTGTTCGGCGGCACTGCGGGTACTCACATAGCGCATGCTTGGCTCCGGCCAGTCATTTGTAGCGATGGGCCTGCTCCACCAGCCAGGTGGAAAACTTCAGCGCATCGGGGTGTTGCTCGGCATCGGCGCCGCGCACCAGGTAAAAGGATTCGCTGGCCTCGATACGCTGCTCGAAGGGCTCCACCAGACGCCCATCGGCGAGCATGTCGGCGACCATCGAGGAGCGGGCCAGGGCCACGCCCTGGCCCAGCTCGGCCATGCGCAGGGTCGAGATCAGGGTGTCGAACTGCATGCCCCGGGACGAGTCCACCCGGCTGGCGCCGGCTCGTTCAAGCCAGTAGCCCCAGCCCTCTTCGTAGCCCAGCACGTGCAGCAGTTGATGGCGGGCCAGATCGTCCGGCACCTGCAGCGGCAGGCGCGCCAGCAAGGCCGGGGCGCAGACCGGGAACAGGCTGTCCCAGGTCAGGCGCTGGGCCACCAGCCCCGGCCAGTGACCGCGGCCCCAGCGGATTTCCAGGTCGTCTTCGCCATCCAGCTCCTTGACCCAGATATTGCTGATGTAACGAATGTCCACCTGCGGCTGGGCCTGCTGAAAGGTCGGCAGCTTGGGCGCCAGCCAGTGGACGAAGAACGCCAGGCTGCCGCGCACCTTGATCGGCCGGTGCTGGTGCTGGCCGAAGATCTCGTTGGTGCCCACCGCCAGCCGGGTGATGGCGTCCTGCACCACCGGCAGGTAGGAGCGGCCCTCCTCGGTCAGGTCCAGGCCCCGGGGCAGGCGCTTGAACAGCGCCACCCCGAGATGGCTTTCCAGCTGGCGGATCTGCTGGCTCACCGCGCCCTGGGTGAGGAACAGCTCCTCGGCGGCGTGGGTGAAGTTCAGGCAGCGGGCGGACACTTCGAAGGCGCGCAGCCAGTTCAGCGGGGGCAAGCTTTTCTGCTTCATGGCCTGGCTCTCATCAACGCCCTGGATGCCGTTGCCATCCGTCAGCCCGGCAGGGCATCGGACGAGCGTGCCAGAGGTGCCAGGGCCAGGCGCCGCTGGCGGCTGCTGCGGGTAATGTAATACACCAGGTAGCACCAGGCGATGAACGGCACACCGAAGTACAGGGCCACCCGCTGCTCAGGGTCGAAGCCGATGCCGACACAGGCCAGGGCGCAGCACAGGAGCGCCCCCAGCGGCACCCAGGGGTAGCCACGGACCCGGAATTTCAAGTCGCGCACATCACCGCCGTTGGCCACGAAGTGCCGGCGGAAGGCGATCTGGCTGGCGGCGATGCTCATCCACACCACCACCACCGCCAGCCCGGAAATCGACACCAGGGCCAGGTAGATGGTGTCCGGGGCGAACACGCTGCTGAGCAGCGAGGCGGCGCCCCCGGCCATGCTCACGATGATCGCGTTAAGCGGCGTGCCCATGCGGGTCAGGGCCGAGAACTGCTTGGGCAGGTGGCCCTGGTCGCTCAGGGTCCAGAGCATCCGCGAGGCGGCGTACAGCCCGGAGTTGGCGGCCGACAGCAGCGCACTGATGATCACGAAGTTCATGATGTCGGCCGAGTACGGAATGCCGATGTAGGTGAACACCGTGACGAACGGGCTTTCCACCAGGCCGGCCTGCTCCCGGGGCAACAGGGTGGCGAGGACGAAGATGGTGCCGACGAAGAAGATAGCCAGGCGCAGCACCGTGGTGCGGATCGCCCGTGGCACGTTGCGTTGCGGGTCACGGGTTTCGCCGGCGGCGATGCCGATCAGCTCAGTGCCGGAGAAGGCGAAGGCCACCGCCAGCAGGGTCATGGCGATCGGCATGAAGCCGGTGGGGAACAGCCCCTCGCGGGTGAAGTTGCTCAGGCCAATGCTATGGGCCTGGTCGATGTGCAAAAGGCCGAGGATCGCCCCGCCGCCCACCGCCAGAAACGCCAGCACGGTGATCACCTTGACCAGCGACAGCCAGAACTCGGTCTCGGCGAACAGCCGCACCGAGACCACGTTGGAGAGGAACACCACCATGGCGAACAGCGCGCTCCAGATCCACACCGGGGTCTCGGGGAACCAGCGGGCCATGAGGATCCCGGCGGCGGTGAATTCCGAGCCGATGGCCACGGTCCAGGTCAGCCAGTACAGCCAGGCCACGGTGTAGCCGGTGCCGGGGCCGAGAAAGCGCGTGGCGTAGGTGCTGAAGGAGCCGGTCTCGGGCATCTGCACCGCCAGTTCGCCGAGGCACATCATCACCAGGTACACCATCAGCGCGCCGATGATGTAGGCAATCACCGCGCCCAGCGGGCCAGCCTGGTTCACCGTGTAGCCGGAGGTGAGGAACAGTCCGGTGCCGATCACCCCGCCGAGGGCGAGCATGACAATGTGCCGGGTCTGCATTTCTTGCTTGAAGCCGCCGCGCAAGTCGGTCTGTTGTTCTTGTAGGGACATGATGGTTCTCATGAAAGTTGTCAGGGCAAGTCTCAATTTCTGCGACTGTGGAAATGGGCAGAAAACAAATCGGATGCCACCAGGTTTTTATTGTTATTCCTCTTCATGAAGCCCCCACGGGCTGCCTTGCTGTGGGGGTGTTGCGCGCTCTGTCAGTGGGCGACCTCGGCCCGGGCATTCAGGGAAGGGACGGCGCCGGGCGCCGGGTTGTGCTTGAGGGATTGGCGCAGCCAGGCGAAGGCCTGCTGCAGGTCGGCCAGCAGGTCATCGGTGTCTTCGATGCCCACCGAGATCCGTACCAGCCCTTCGGAAATGCCCAGGGCCTGACGCTCTTCCAGGGTGTTTTCGACATGGCTGGTGGTGCGCGCCGGGCCGTAGATGGTTTCCACCGCGCCCAGGTTGCCGGCGCAGTGGGCATAGCGCAGGCGTGGCAACAGTTGCTTGACGCTGTCCATGCCGCCCACCAGGACAAAACTGACGATGGCGCCGAAACCGCGCATCTGCGCACAGGCCACGGCGTGGTTCGGGTGGCTGGGCAGGCCCGGGTAGTTCACCGATTCCACCAGCGGCTCGTTGAGCAGGAACTGCGCCAGCTGCGCGGCGCTGTGCTGTTGCTGGCGCATGCGCAGGGCCAGGGTCTTGATCCCGCGGATGATCAGGTAGGCCGAGAACGGATCGAGGCTGGCGCCGTTGATTTCCCGGTAATGGCGCACCTGGCTCATCAGCGCCTCGCTGCCGCAGGCCACTCCACCCAGCACGTCGCCGTGGCCACTGAGGAACTTGGTGGCGCTGTGGATCACCACGTCCACGCCCAGGGCCAGGGGGTTCTGGTTCAGCGGCGTGGCGAAAGTGTTGTCCGCCACCACCAGGGCACCGACCTGTTTCGCCGCGGCGACCAGATGCTGGATATCGACGATCTTCAGGGTCGGGTTGGTCGGCGTCTCCAGGTACAGCAGGTCGCAACCCTTGGCGATCTCGGCTTCGATCTGCTGCTGGTCGAAGGTTTCGCAGAGGGTCACGGCCACGCCCATGCGCGGCAGGAACTCCTCGAAAATCTTGTTGGTGCCGCCGTAGCTGTCCTTGGTCGACACCACTCGCTGGCCGTGGCGCAGGAAGCTGTAGAGCACGCCGCTGATGGCCGCCATGCCGCTGCTGAAGGCCACCGCCGATTCGGCGTTTTCCAGGTCGCACAATTTGGCTTCCAAGGTTTCCACCGTGGGGTTGCTCATGCGGCTGTAGATGAAGCCCGGGGCCTTGCCCAGGGCCACGTCGTACCACTGGTCGATGTC
Organism: Pseudomonas sp. 3MA1; assembly: GCF_029237275.1. Taxonomy (NCBI): domain Bacteria; kingdom Pseudomonadati; phylum Pseudomonadota; class Gammaproteobacteria; order Pseudomonadales; family Pseudomonadaceae; genus Pseudomonas; species Pseudomonas sp. 3MA1. The sequence continues at coordinate 492,075 of NZ_JAACFX010000003.1, forward strand.
GTCGTAACCGTAGGCGGCGCTGGCGACAATCGGGGTTTGCGTGGCGTTGTAGGGGTGACGGATCTGCTCTCCGCCCCAGACCACGCGAGTGGCGGTCCCGGGGTTTTCCAGCCCTGTGCGTTCAGGTTTTTTATTCATTGCAACGGCTCACCATAGAGGGCGCGCGGCCTGTTGCCGCGCTGGATCTGGTGGCCAATATAGAGAAAAGCCCAAGCCCCGAGAAACGATGTTATCGGGGCCAAAGGGGCGGTTTTTTTAATGGCTGCAAGGCCCCGCAAACAGCCGGCGCGCAAGGCTTTCGTCGCGCCCCTTGCAAGTGTGCAGCGAGGCTTGCAAAGCTGCTGCGCACCCGCCCGCACAACCCCAGAGGAACAACCATGAAGCGCACCGAGCACCTGTGCCTGATGGCCCGCTACAACCAGTGGATGAACGCCAAGTTATACCAGGCCGCCATGAGCCTGCCCGAGGCGCAGATCGTCCTCGACCGCCAGGCGTTTTTCGGCTCGATCCTCGGCACCCTCAACCACCTGCTGGCCGGTGACACGATCTGGCTCAAGCGCTTTGCCCGACACCCGGCGCAGCCTCCGGCGCTGGCCCCGCTGCAGCAGGTGGCCCTGCCCCAGGACCTCAAGACCCTGCTGTTCCCCGACCTGCGCGGGCTCTGGCAGCAACGCCAATGGCTGGACCAGTTGATCCTGGATTTCAGCCAGTCCCTGAGCGACGCCGACCTGGACAGCAGCCTGCATTACACCAACACCAAAGGCGTGGCCGCCGAGCGCAATTTCCACGCCCTGCTGGTGCATTTCTTCAATCACCAGACCCATCACCGAGGCCAGGCCAGCACCCTGCTGAGCCAGGCCGGGGTGGATATCGGCGATACCGATCTGCTGCTGTTGATCCCGTCAGAGATCTGATCGGGCCGCGCCTGGCGATTATTTATCCGGGCCTGATCTAGCTTGCGCGCCTGGCTTCTGCGACGATGCGCGCGCAAAAAACCGCTCGCTAAGGAATGGCATCATCAAAGCCCTCAACGCTGCACTTCTGTTGACCCTGCTGTCCCTGACGGGCTGCGGCACCCTGATCGCCCGCACCCCCAATGCCCACAGCGGCTACGACTACTACAAAGGCACCCAGGCCAATATCGAACTGCTGACCATGCGCGGCGCCAGCGGCTACGACGGCTATACCACGGTCTTCTGCTGGATGAGCATCGTCTGCCCGGTGGTGGCCATCGTCAGCCTGCCGGTGGACGCCGTGGCCGACACCGCGCTGCTGCCCTACGACGCGATGAATCACTGATTCGCGCCCGCCCCTGTCTCGACCCTGCGTGGAAGCCTGATCATCCGAATCCTCCATTACCTGTTGCTACTCAACACCCTGCTGCTGTCCGGCTGTGGCACCTACATGACTCGCGGCAATGCCCTGGACTTTCGCGACGACCGCTACTACCGCAGCGTCAAGACCAACGCCCAAGTGCTCACTGGCTACGACATGGGCTACGCACGCATGATCACCGGCGGCTGCTGGGTGACGGTGGTGTGCCCGATCCTGATGATCGCCAGCCTGCCCCTGGATGCGGCGCTCGACACGGTGCTGCTGCCCTACGACGCATTCCAGCCGGAACGGCCCAAGCGCAACATGCACGTGGACATGACCCGTTCGCCCCTGGAAGACCTGCCGGCATTGCCCGTCGCTGCCGAGGTGCAAGACCCGACCGCCAACACCCCGCCCATCACTGTGCAGCCCGACTGAACTGCGCGCCATCCCAGCCCCGCTGCCGCAGCGTGGCTACGCCTGATCCGGCGCGCACAACTCTGCCGCCCGCTGCTCCAGGCGGCAGCGCCGGCCAAGGCGATCCACCTGCGGACGCCCGAACAGATAGCCCTGCCCCCACTCGCCACCACAGGCGGTGGCCAGGTTCTGGTCGCTGCCCACCTCCACCCCTTCGATAATCACGCAGGGCGCCAGGGTCTTGCACAGCTGCACCAGGTGGCTGAGGGTCTGGGCGCTATTGAGTTCGCCACGGGCACGCTGGATGTAGCCCTTGTCGATCTTGACGATGTCCGGTCGGGTCTGGCGGATGAACTCCAGGGTGCCCAGGCCCGCGCCGAAATCGTCGATGGCCACCCGACAGCCCAGTTCCCGCAGGCACAGGACGAATTCGCTGGCCGCCTCGATGCTCGGCGGCGTGGCGCTTTCGGTGATCTCGATCACCAGTCGCGCGGCGACTGAGGGGAAGTCTCGCAGTTGCTGGACAATGGCGTGCCAGAAGGGGTCGATGATCGCGCTCTGGGCGGAAATATTGCACCCCAGGCGCAGGCGTTCATCCCGTTGCAGGGCATCGATCACGCAGAGCACCACGCTGCGGTCCAGCTCGCGCATCACCTGGTGCTTTTCCAGCAGCGCCAGGGGGTAGACATCGCCCCCCTGGGCATCGATATGCCGCAGCAAGCCTTCGTGGTAGAGCACCCGGCTGCTGTCCGGCAGCCACACCACCGGCTGGAATGCCAGCATCAAACGGCCTTCGGCCAGTTCGCGATAAAAGTCTTTGATGCTCTGCATGACGAATCCATAGGCCAGCCAACGATGCACCCTCAGACATGGTGTGACGCCGTGGCCAGCGCGCGCCCAAGGGTCCCTGCCCAACCATGATCGACCCTGCCCAGGCCACCCGGAAGTGTTCCCGGATACCTTTCGCTTGTCCTTGGAAACCTGGCTCAGTGCTTATTCGTCTGCGGCCTTTTGTTTATTGCAATCATGCAAAAGGCCTCATCGATATCATTTAGCCACTAGTTCAGGAAGACCTATGCACAGAATGACCAGCGCCAGCTTTCGGGTGCTTGCCGATGTCATCAGAGAAGGCGGCGCCAACGTCGACGCCCTGCTCAGAACCTTCGGCAGCAGCATCCAGGACGTTGAGGACAATCCCAAGGGCGTGAGGCTGGAACTGGTTTATCAAGTGATGCGCGAAGCCGCCCGGCGCACCGGCAACCCGGACCTCGGCCTGCTGGCCTACAGCAAGGCCCATCCAGCCAACCTGGAAGCCCTGGGCTATGCGGTGATGTCCTGCGCGACCCTGGGGGCGGCGCTACAACGCCTGGTGGATTACCAGGCACTGACCCGCAACAGCTTCTGCATGTGCCTGGAACGCAAGCCCGATGCCTTGCAACTGATCGGCTTCGATATCACCGCCGAGCCCTCGCTGATTCCCCGGGCACTGATCGACGCCGGCGCCGCCCAGACCCTGGGCCTGCTGCACTGGCTGCTGCCGCAGCACAAACCGCGGCCGCAGATGGCCGCCTTCACCTACCCCGAGCCGGCGGACACCCGCATGCTGCGCCGGTTGATGGGCGACAACCTGCAGTTCGATGCTCCGCACAACAGCCTGACGTTCAGCCGTCAGGACTGCGCCATTGCCCTGCCCACCGCCGACCCGGCCCTGGACGTGTTGCACATGGAATATGCGCGCAACCGGCTCAACGTGTTGCTCAGCGGCTCGATGACGGCGCGGGTGCGTCGGGCCCTGTCCGAATCCCTGGCCCAGGGCGCGCCCAGCGACCTGCCGCATATCGCCCAGGCGGTGGGGGTCAGCACCCGCAGCCTGCAGCGCCGCCTGGGCCATGAAGACGTGCACTTCTCGGCGTTGCAGGACGAAGCCCGCTTGATGCTGGCCCACAGCTTCCTGCGCAACTCCATGCGCAGCGTCAAGTACATCGGCGCGCTATTGGGCTTTCGCGACCAGAGCAGCTTTCACAAGGCCTGCCTGCGCTGGTTCGGCATGACCCCGGGGCGCTACCGCGAGCAGTGAGCCGCGGAAACGACAACGCCGAGCGAAAGCTCGGCGTGAAGGCAACGCAAGGTGGATCAGTGAGCGGCCAGCTGCGGCTGGACTTCCGGCATGGCCGAGGAGTGATGGTTGAGGATCTTCCACTGACCATCGATACGCTCGTACAGGAAGGTGTAGCGCGCCTGGACCTTCTCGGCCTTGCCCGACGCATCGGTCAGGGTAAAGGTGTAGACGCCGCTGTCCAGGGCGGCATCCGGGCCCAGGTGACGGATCTCACGGTAGTTGATCTGACCTACCGGCTTGGACGCCAGGAAGTGCTCGAAGTAGTCCTGGATCTGTGCGTGAGTGCTGCGCACCTGGTTCGATACGGTCGGCTGCAACACCGCGTTCGGCGCATACAGGCTCACCACCGACTGCGGGTTGCCGGTCTGCAAGGCGCTGTTCCAGCGATCGAACAGGCCGGCGATCTCACGGTCCTGGGCCGCTTGCGGCTGCTCGGCAACGGCGCTGTAGACATAGGGCTTGACCTCGGCGGCCACCGCCAGTGGAGCGGTGAAGGCAAAAAACAGGGCCAGGGCAGTGGTTTTCAGTTTCATACGATTTCTCCAGTGGGTTTCAATGAGCCACACTTTGCCTATCGCCATCGCCCGCGCCATCGGCCAACTGGAGCTTTTGGCCTATGCCATTCGGCAGATAGGCGTGACGTGCAGCAGCGGGTCTAATGCCCGCTTTTGTTCAACAGCAGCGCCGCCGCACTGGAGCCCCGCCATGTCCACCCCATCCTTCGACCCCGCCAGCGCCCTGGCCCTGCGCAGCCAGTATCGACAGTCGCAGAGCCGCGCCGCGCGCCTGCGACTGCTGGTGGACACCGGCCAGGAACTGCTGCAACTGCCCCCCGAGCAGATGCGCCAGCGGGTGGTGCAACGGGCCTGCGCCTTTGCCGCCATGGACCACGGGCTGCTGCTGGAATGGGCCGAAGACGGCGTGGTCCACACCCGCGCCGCCCTGGGTCATGAAGAACGCCTGCAAGGCCTGCGCGCCCTGGCCGATCACCCGCGCTGGCCGGAGCCGCCGCCGACCCCGGACAGCGCCGTGCTGCGCGTGCTGTTGCACCGCGCCGACGGCCGGGCCTTCGGCGCCCTGCTGCTGGCCAACAGCGTGCCCATCAGCCCGCCGGACAGCGAAGACCTGGAATCCCTGCAACTGCTGGCCACCCTGCTGGCGGCGCACCTGGAAAACCATCGTCTGCTGCGCGACCTGCAAGCCCGGGAGCGCAGCATGTCGGAGCTGGTGCAACGCCTGTTCAGCGCCCAGGAAGACGAACGCAAGCGGGTCGCCTATGACCTGCACGACGGCCTGGCGCAAACCCTGGCCGGGCTGCACCAGCGCCTGCAGGGCTTCGCCGGGCGCTGTCCGCCGTTGCCCGCCGAGCTGCACCAGGACCTGCAGACCATCCTGCAACTGGCCCAGGGCTGCGTCGGCGAAGGCCGGCAACTGATCGGCGGCTTGCGCCCCCACGTGCTCGACGACTTCGGCCTGCTGCGGGCCATCGACCGCGAGGCCGACCGCCTGCGCGACGCCGGTCTGCTGGTGTACTGGGGGCAGCGCGCGCCGCAGCGCCTGCCCGATGCGGTGGAGATCGCCCTGTTCCGCATCGCCCAGGAAGCCATCAACAACATCCTCAAGCACGCCCGGGCCTCGCAGGTGCACCTGAGCCTGGCCCTGGAAGACGGCCTGGCGCTGCTCGGGGTCAACGATGACGGTTGCGGATTCGTCAGCTCGCCGGCCCCGGTGGCCGAGCAGCTGGGTCAGGTCGCCATGCATGAGCGCGCCCATCTGCTGGGCGGCCATTTCAGCTGCGACAGCCGGCCCGGCAGCGGCACCCGGCTGCTGGCCAGCGTGCCCGTGCAACCCTTGGAGCAAGCGCCATGAGTAGCCTGATACGCCTGGTCCTGGCGGACGACCATGAAGTGACCCGCACCGGCTTCGTCGCCCTGCTGGCGGGCAACCCGGAGTTCGAGGTGGTGGGCCAGGCCAGGGACGGTGAAGAAGCCCTGGCCCTGTGCGAGCAACTGCGCCCGGACATCGCCATCCTCGACATCCGCATGCCGCGGCTCAATGGCCTGGGGGCCGCGCGCCTTCTGCAGCAGCGCCAGCCCGAGGTCAAGGTGGTGATCTTCACCATGGACGACAGCCCCGATCACCTGGAAGCGGCCATGACCGCCGGCGCCGTGGGCTACCTGCTCAAGGACGCCAGCCGCGACGAAGTGATCGGCGCCCTGCAACGGGTGGCCCAGGGCGAGGAGGCCCTCAACAGCGCGGTCAGCGCGCGCCTGCTGCGACGCATGACCGAGCGCGGCAGCGGCCAGATCCCCCAGGCCCAGGCCCTGACGGCACGCGAGCGCCAGGTCCTGGGGCTGGTGGCCGGTGGCTTCAGCAACCGCGAGATCGGCGAAAAGCTCGGCATCACCACCGGCACCGCCAAGGCCCACGTCGAGCGGGTGATCGGCAAGCTCGGCGCCTCCGACCGCACCCAGGCGGCGGTGCGTGGCATCGCCCTGGGGCTGGTGGCCCAGCCCAGCGGGCAGTGGCCATGAACCTGCGCAGCGCCCGGCGCTGGGCCGACCTGCCGCTGCGGGGCAAGGCGCTGGTGGTGATTTCCCTGCCGCTGGTGATCCTGCTGCTGTCGCTGGTGCTGATCTACAGCGCCGAACGCCAGACCGCCCGCGCCGAAGAAGACGTGCGCCGGGTGCTGCTGGTGCAGGGCGACATCCAGACCGTGCACACCCTGCTGGCCGAGGCCGCGGCCAGTGTGCGCGGTTACTTGCTGACCCGCAGCGAGGACTTCCTGCCCGCCTACCTCCAGGCCCGCCCGCAGATCGAAGCCGCCTTGCAGCGCCTGGATCGCAACGTGCGCGACACGCGCATGCGCGAGTACCTGCACAGCATCACCCCGCTGATCCAGACCAAGCTCGAAGGCCTGGTGGCCCTGCGCAACGGCAGCCGCGACGATAGCGCCACGGTGACCGCGATCCTCATCGACAACAAGCAGGTGCTGGATGTGCTGCGCGAGCAGATCAGCGCCATGCGCATCCACGAGGACGCACTGCTGGCAGAGCGCACCGCGGCCGCGGCGGCAACCCGCATGCGCCTGCTGTTCGCCACGCTGCTGGCCGCCGGTTGCGGGCTGTTCGGCGCCATCGTCGCGGTGCTGCTGTTGTCCCGGGGCATCGTCACCCGGGTGCAGCAGGTCCAGGGCAACGCCCAGCGCCTGGCCCTGGGCCAGCCCCTGCTGCCGCAAGCCCCGGAGCTGGATGAAATCGGCCAGCTGGGCACGCGCCTGGTGGAGGCGGGGCAACTGCTGGCCGAGCGCGAGCGCGCCCTGCGCGACAACGAAGAACGCCTGCGCCTGATCATCGACGGGGTCAAGGACTACGGGATTTTCGCCCTGGATACCGCCGGCATGGTCACCACCTGGAACTTCGGTGCCGAACGGATCAAGGGCTACCGCGACCAGGAAATCATCGGCCGCCATTTCTCCCTGTTCTACCTGCCGGAGGAATGCCCGCAGCACCCGGAGATGGCCCTGCGCGAAGCCACCGCCCACGGCCACTACATGGAAGAAGGCTGGCGCTGCCGCAAGGACGGCAGCCGCTTCTGGGCCAGCGTGGTGATCACCGCGCAATACGACGCCAGCGGCGCCCTGCGGGGGTTTTCCAAGATCACCCGGGACATCACCGACCGCCGCGCCGCGGAAATCGCCCTGGGCACCGCCCGCGAAGAAGCCGAAAGCGCCAGCCGCGCCAAGAGCGAATTCCTCTCGCGCATGAGCCACGAACTGCGCACCCCGCTCAATGCCATCCTCGGTTTCGCGCAACTGCTGGACATGGACTCCAGCGCCGGCCAGCGCCCCCAGGTCGGGCATATCCTGCGGGCCGGCCAGCACCTGCTGGGGCTGATCAACGAGGTGCTGGACATCGCCCGCATCGAAGCCGGGCGCCTGCCGCTGAACGTCGAGCCCATGCCCCTGGCGGCGGTGCTGCATGAGGCCCTGACCCTGGTGTCGCCGATGGCCACCGACGCCGGCATCCAGCTCAGTGCCTTGCCGGAACTGCCCGCCGACAGCGGGGTGATTGCCGACCGCCAGCGGCTGATCCAGGTGCTGCTCAACCTGCTGTCCAACGCCATCAAGTACAACCGCGCCCAGGGCCGGGTCAGCATCGAGGTGACCCTGGAGGAGCCGCGCCTGCGCATTGCCGTGATCGACACCGGGGCCGGGATTGCCGCCGATCACCTGCAACGCCTGTTCAAGCCTTTCGAACGCCTGGACGCCGACCCCAAGGTCGAAGGCACCGGCCTGGGCCTGGCCCTGAGCAAGAGCCTGCTGGAGATGATGGACGGCAGCCTGGAGGTGCACAGCACACCGGGCAGCGGCAGCCGCTTCATCCTCGAACTGCCCTGCGTGCGCCTGCCCGATGCCCCGGCTGCGACGCCGGCCACTGTACTGCTGCAACCGCCGGCGCTGCCCACGCCCAGCCCCTATCAGGGCAAGATCCTCTGCATCGAAGACAACCTGCAAAGCCTGGCGCTGATCGAAACCCTGCTGCAGCGCCGCCCGGGGATTCAGTTGCTGTCGAGCATGCAGGGCCAACTGGGCCTGGACCTGGCCCGCCAGCACACACCGCAGATGATCCTGCTGGACGTCAACCTGCCGGACCTGCAAGGCCTGCAAGTGCTGCAACGGCTGCGGGCCTCCAGCAACACCGCCACCACGCCGATCCTGATGATCACCGCCGACGCCAGCGAACTGACCCAGCGCCGCCTGCTGGAAGCCGGCGCCACGGCGATCCTCACCAAGCCCATTCAAATCCCGGCGTTCTTCGCCCACTTGGACGCCTGTTTAGCGGAGCCCCTATGACTGCCGATATGCGCATCCTCATCGTCGATGATCAGCGCCCCAACCTGGACCTGATGGAACAGCTGCTGGCCCGCGAAGGCCTGCACAACGTCCTGAGCAGCACCCAGCCGCTGCGCACCCTGGAGCTGTTCAACAGCTTCGAACCGGACCTGGTGATCCTCGATCTGCACATGCCCGAGTTCGACGGCTTTGCCGTGCTCGAACAGCTCAACCGGCGGATCCCGGCCCACGACTACCTGCCGATCCTGGTGCTCACCGCCGACGCCACCCGCGACACCCGCCTGCGGGCCCTGGCCCTGGGCGCCCGGGACTTCATCAGCAAGCCGCTGGACGCCCTGGAAACCCTGCTGCGGATCTGGAACCTGCTGGAAACCCGGGCCCTGTACAAGACCCTGCGCACCCTGGTGCCGCCGGAGCAGATCGCACTGCTGCGCCCGTCAAGGGCCTGACCTGCCGCGCCTTGTCGCACCATGCGGTAGTTTTCGCACTGCCGCACATCCCATACCGCTGCACCGTCGCACCCTGTAGCCGCTGCCGCAGGCTGCGATGGGCTGCGCAGCAGACCCACACCGGCATCCTGATATAACGCTGCGGCCGCTTCGCGACCGTTAGCAGCCTGCGGCAGCGGCTACAAGGAGCGGCCAAGCCTTCATAGATCGCGGAAAAACTCCCCCGGGGTGGCGTCGAACTGCTGGCGAAACGCGGCGATAAACGCCGAAGTCGAGTCATAGCCACAGGCCAGGGCAACATCGGTGACCCGCTCGCCCTGCTCCAGCGGAGTCAGCGCGCCGAGCAGGCGCAAGCGTTGGCGCCAGGCGCGGAAGGTCAGTCCGGTGTCCTTGAGAAACAGGCGGCTGAGGGTTTTCTCCGTAACACCCAGCTTGTGGCTCCACTGGCCCAGCGTCGTGGGCTGTTCCGGGTGCACCTGCAGGCTGCGGTAAATCGAGCGCAAACGCGGGTCCAGGGGCAGCGGCAGCATCAGGTCCAGTTGCGGCGCGGCGGCCAGCTGGTCCAGCAGCACCTGGGCCAGGCGCCCGTCGGCGCTGTCCTCGACATACTCCACCGGCAATTCGCTGAAGGCGCGGATCAGCTCGCGCAGCAGGCTGCTGACCGCCAGCACCTGGCAGCTGTCTGGCGCCGCCCAGGTGGTAACGCTGCAATCGAGGTACAGGCTGCGCATCTCGGTGCGCGGCGAGCTGAACACCCGGTGCGGCACCCCGGCGGGAATCCACACCGCGCGCTGCGGCGGAGCGATAAAGCGCCCGGCGCTGGTCTGGATCTCCAGCACCCCGGCAATCGCGTAGGACAACTGCACCCAGGGGTGGCTGTGGCGCCGGGTCAAGGCGCGATTGGGCAAGGATTCGGTGCGTCCGTACACCGGTCGCGGCAGACTGGGCAGCCCGGGAATACTGCGACGGACGATTTTTTCATGTCCTTTAGGCGGCATTAATGGGCTCCTTGGCGTTAGTCGGTAAATTCCAGCCACGTTAGAGTCGCCCCACCGCACTTGGCAACCTCCGGATGATCCCGCTATGACACGCTCGCGTCTTTTGCCCGACAACTTCACTTTGACCCTGATCGGCGTGGTGCTGCTGGCCAGCTTCCTGCCCGCCAGCGGCCAGGTGGCGGTCGGCTTCGGCTGGCTGACCAACCTCGCCATCGGCCTGCTGTTCTTCCTCCACGGCGCCAAGCTGTCGCGCGAAGCGATCATAGCCGGGGCCGGCCACTGGCGCCTGCACCTGCTGGTGTTCAGCCTGACCTTCGTGCTCTTCCCGCTGCTGGGGCTGGCGCTCAAGCCGCTGCTGTCGCCGCTGGTGGGCAACGACCTGTACCTGGGCATGCTCTACCTGTGCGCCCTGCCGGCCACGGTGCAATCGGCCATCGCCTTCACCTCCCTGGCCCGGGGCAATATCCCGGCGGCCATCTGCAGCGCCGCGGCATCGAGCCTGTTCGGCATCTTCCTCACCCCGCTTTTGGTGACCCTGCTGCTGAACGTGCACGGCGACAGCGGCTCGACCCTGGATGCGATCCTCAAGATCAGCGTGCAGTTGCTGCTGCCCTTTATCGCCGGGCAGATTGCCCGGCGCTGGATCGGTGCCTGGGTCGGGCGCAACAAGAACTGGCTGCGCTTCGTCGACCAGGGCTCGATCCTGCTGGTGGTCTACGGCGCCTTCAGCGAAGCGGTGAACGAAGGCATCTGGCAGCAGATCCCGCTGTGGGAACTGGGCGGGCTGGTGGTGGCCTGCTGCATCCTCCTGGCCCTGGTGCTGCTGGCCTCGAGCTTTCTCGGCAAGCTGTTCGGCTTCGACCAGGAAGACCGCATCACCATCCTCTTCTGCGGCTCGAAAAAGAGCCTGGCCACCGGCGTGCCCATGGCCCAGGTGCTGTTCGCCGGCAGCACCCTGGGCGTGCTGATTCTGCCGCTGATGCTGTTCCACCAGATCCAGCTGATGGTCTGCGCGGTGCTGGCCCAGCGCTACGCCAAGCGCCCGGAATCGGTGGCCGAGCTGATGGGTCAGGTCGATCCGTAACCTTTTCTGCAAGGCGGCCCGGCAGTTGGCCGGGCCTGCGCGCAAATGGCGATGAAGCGTGCGCAATGGCATGATGCCGCGGCGAAAATCATCAAGGACCGCTGATGTTTCCCCATCGAATTCAAGCCCCCAGCCAGGCCGACCTGGAACTGCAGGTTAGCGCCCGCCTGGAGGCCGATGACCAGGCCCAGGTCATCGTCCAGTTCTCCAAGGCCGAACAGTACGACGGCGAACTGCTGAGTCAGCTCGACACGCTCTGCGCCCGTTTCGGTGAACGCCTCAAGGTGCGTTTCTATAGCCACTATCCGGGCAGCGCGTTCGATGCCCGAGTGTTGCTGGCCCTGCCCCATGTGCAGTCCCTGAGCCTGGATTGCCTCGATGCCCTGGAGCATTACGAGGCTATCGGCCGCCTGCCCCTGCTTCGGGAGTTTGCCCTGCAGGTGATCAGCGCCGACCTGCCTGAACTGCTCAGCCTGCCCAACCTCAAGCACCTGCAACAACTGCGGCTCTCCCTTGACAAGGGCCCCGCCATCGACCTCGCGCCGATCGACCAGATGCCCGACCTGCAACAGCTATCCATCTGTGTGCAAAGCCACAACCTGGACGTCCTGAGCCAGTGCCCGAACATCGCCACCCTGAACTTGCACCGCATGCCGGCCAAGACGCCCCTGGGCATGGTGGCCCGTATGTCCGGCCTGCACAGCCTGTCAGTGAGCTTCGGCAGCCGCGAGGGCATGCCGGAACTGCGCAACCCGTACGTTAAGGAACTGGATATCCTGCGGGTCCGTGGCCTCAACCGCCTGGACCTGGACGGGTTTCCACAGCTGCAAGTGCTGCAGATCGAGGATCAGGCGCAATTGAGCCGGCTGGCGCTGGGCGACACTCCCCATCTGCGCAGGCTGCGCTTGGCCAATCTCAAGGCCTTGACGGAACTCAGCGGCCTGAAAACCTCGAACATTGCTGACCTGCGCATCATCAAGGCCCCACAGATGGATCTGCTGACACTGATCGACAGCCAGCTACCGCCCAGCGTGCAGCACCTCAAGCTACTCAGTGGCAAACGCGCCGTGGACAAACAGCTCGAAGCCCGGCAACAGCAACGGGGCATCCCTGAACCCCGCGGCCCATATTGACCGCCGCCCTCTCGTAGGAGCGAGCTTGCTCGCGAAGAACCTCAACGATAACGCGCACTGGCAGGGGATAGGCGGCGCTTTGGAAAGCATCGCGAGCAAGCTCGCTCCTACAGATGGGCATTGATCTGACCGCTCCACCCTTTCGGACCTGATAAGGAGATCCCATGTCCTTTGTTCCCGGCTTTACCGAGCTGCTGCTCAATCACCTGAAAAAAGACGAACGCCAGCGCATCCTCAAATCCATCATGGTCACCACCGCTCCGGAACTGTGGCTGAGCCTGGAATCGGCGGCATTGCTGGACATCAATCGCGACCACCTCGGCCTCGGCGGCCAGCTGGATCAACGCGACGACTTTCGTCCCAGCAACATCAGCATTGCGCGCAGCAACGTGCCGCGCTGGCTGATCGCCGCCGAGCGGCGCAAGGTGGATATCTGGGTCGAGGACAGCTACGCCGAACAGCCCTCGACCGCCATCGAGTTCAAGGTGGTGCACAACAACAAGAATGCCTATTACAAGATCTGGGAAATCCGCAAGGACCTGGTCAAGCAGATTCCCCGCACCAGTCCTGGTGAGCGCATCGAGCGCTGGGGCATCGTGCTGCTGAGCTACTCACGCTTCTACAGCGACCAGCAAGGCAACTACAGCTATGGCAAGTTCGACGATTGCCCGGCGTTTCTCGCCGCTTTCGAGAATGGCCTGAACGACAACAACGAATGGTACGCCGGCGCACCGGAGCTGGAACTGGTAATGAAACCGACCCGGATAGCCGATCTGGACGACGCGCATTACATCGAACCCGGGAAAGGCTCGGGGGTGTATCTGGCGCTGGTGCGGTGCAAGGCCTGAGGCGGGCCTGCAGCGCACGAACCGCTGCGGTTTGCCCACACCGCCGTGCAGCGCATCAGCGCTGCGCGGCTGTGCTAACGTTCGCCAACCTCGCAACCTGAAACCCTGCCCATGTCCATCACCGAGAATCTCCTGGCCTTCACCCTGGCCGCCACCCTGCTGACCCTGACCCCGGGCCTGGACACCGCCCTGGTGCTGCGCACCGCCACTGTGGAAGGCAAACGCCAGGCCCTACGCGCGGCGCTGGGGATCAACGCAGGTTGCCTGCTCTGGGGAGCGGCCGTGGCCTTCGGCCTGGGGGCCTTGATCGCGGTGTCGGAACTGGCCTTCAACCTGTTGAAGTACTGCGGCGCCGCCTACCTGGCCTGGCTGGGGCTGAACATGCTGCTGCGCCCGCGCCGCACATTTTCCCCCGCTGGCACCGCTGAAAAACCCGGGGCCAACTGGTTTCTCAAGGGCCTGCTGGGCAACGTGCTCAACCCCAAGGTGGGGATTTTCTATGTGTCCTTTTTGCCGCAGTTCATTCCCCAGGGGCAGCCACTGGTGCTGTGGACCTTTGGCCTGGTGAGCATTCACGTGGTGCTGGGGCTGGTCTGGTCGCTGCTGCTGATTGCCGCCACCCGGCCCCTGGCGGGTGTGCTGCAGCGGGAAAAGGTGATCCAGTGGATGGACCGCACCACAGGGATGATCTTCGTACTGTTTGCGGCTCGCTTGGCCCTGAGCAGGCGCTGAGAAGCCGTTCCCAGCCACCCCAACAAACTTACGAGATCACGCCAAGTCCGCCTCTCAGGCTTGCGCCTCTCGCCGATACTGCTGCCACTCTTCCCAGCAATCCTCGGCCACCAGATCGCGATAGCCGCGCTCGTTTTCCATGCTCAGCGCAACCGCCGCGGGTAACGCGATACAGGCGGCGCTATCACGAATTTCCAGCACTTCCGCCTCGGTCAGGGGCGTGCCCTTGGTGTTCTCGGCATTCAGCAGCAACGCCACCAACGCGGGGACGAATACAAGGCAAAGCTGATCGGTCATGGCTCACTTCCAAGTGTGGGGCAAAGGCCGGAAAGCCTACACACATCGCCCCCATACAGCCATCGAGCGCGGCCGGACATGGCCCATTCACCCCTCGGCTAGCACCGCGCCCCGCTCCTCCAGCAGCTTCACAAAACTGCTCAAACTCTGGGACACGGTGCCGCGCCGCCAGACCAGCCAGGTGCGCAGGAAGCGAAAGCGCGGCGACAGCGGCCAGACGCTGACCGTGGCGCAGCCGGGCATGCTTTCCAGCATGCTGCGGGGCATCAGCGCCAGCCCGGCACCGGCGCTGACGCAAGCCAGCATGCCGTGGTAGGACTCCATTTCGTGGATCTTGCCCGGCACCGCGGCGTCCTGGGTAAACCAGCTTTCAAAGTGATGACGGTAGGAACAGTTGGCGCGAAAGGCGTAGATGCTTTCGCCGTTGACTTCCCGCGCTCGGGTAATCGGCGCGTGCCCCAGTGGCGCGATCAGCACCATCTCTTCCTCGAACACCGGCAGCCCTTCCAGGGCCGGGTGGCGCACCGGGCCGTCGACGAAGGCCGCCACCAGACGCCCGGACAACACGCCTTCGATCATGGTCCCCGAGGGGCCGGTGGACAGGTCCAGCTCGACCTTGGCGTATTGCTGGTTGTAGGCCGCGAGCAAGGCCGGAATGCGCACCGCCGCCGTGCTTTCCAGGGAACCCAGGGCGAACGGACCCTGGGGCTCTTCGCCGGCCACGGTCAAACGCGCCTCGGCCACCAGATCGAGAATACGCCGGGCGTAGTCGAGGAAGTTCCACCCGGCGGGCGACAGGCGCAGGCGGCTCTTCTCGCGGATAAACAGCTCCACCCCCAGGTCCTGCTCCAGTTGCTTGATCCGCGTGGTCAGGTTCGACGGCACCCGGTGGATCAGTTGCGCGGCGGCGCTGATGCTGCCCTGCTCGGCAACGGCCTTGAAAATTTCCAGCTGGACCAGATCCACAGCATTCTCCAAACGTGAACGACTCGCTTAATATTATTCAGTTTTCAGCAAACAACCAGCGCCGTAACCTGCTGCCATTCCCACCCGAGCAGGACGGTGCCATGAGCCTTGTTTCCAGCCACACCCACGCCTTGTCGATCAACCCCGCCACCGGCGAGCAGATCGGCGCCTACCCCTACCAGTCCGAGGCTGAAACCGACGCCACCCTGGAGCGCGCCGCCCGCGGTTTCGCCCTGTGGAAACGCCAGAGCGTCGCCGCACGCGCCACTCGCTTGACGGCCCTGGCCCAGGCCCTGCGGGACAACAGCGAGGCCATGGCGCGCATGATCAGCCTGGAAATGGGCAAGCCCTTGCCCCAGGCCCGGGGCGAAATCGAAAAATGCGCGCAGTTGTGCCTGTGGTACGCCGAGCACGGCCCAGCCATGCTGGTCCCGGAAGCGACCCTGGTGGAAAACAACAAGGCGCGCATCGAGTACCGCCCGCTGGGCCCGCTGCTGGCGGTGATGCCGTGGAACTTCCCGATCTGGCAGGTGCTGCGCGGCGCGGTGCCGGCGCTGCTG
The DNA here is from genome assembly GCF_029237275.1 of Pseudomonas sp. 3MA1. Lineage (NCBI taxonomy): Bacteria > Pseudomonadati > Pseudomonadota > Gammaproteobacteria > Pseudomonadales > Pseudomonadaceae > Pseudomonas > Pseudomonas sp. 3MA1. The sequence goes on from NZ_JAACFX010000003.1 coordinate 507,847, forward strand.
GCAGGCAACACCTACGTGCTCAAGCACGCGCCGAACGTCATGGGCAGCGCTTACCTGCTGCTGGACGTCATGCAGCGCGCCGGTTTCCCTGAAGGCGTGTTCGAGCTGCTCAACGTCACCCCGGACGGCGTGTCCCGCGCCATCGCCGACCGCCGCATCGCTGCCGTGACCCTGACCGGCAGCGTGCGCGCCGGCATCGCCATCGGCGCCCAGGCCGGCGCCGCGCTGAAAAAATGCGTGCTGGAACTGGGCGGCTCCGATCCCTTTATCGTGCTCAACGACGCCGATCTGGACGAAGCGGTCAAGGCCGCGGTGATCGGCCGCTACCAGAACACCGGCCAGGTCTGCGCCGCCGCCAAGCGCCTGATCATCGAGCAAGGGGTGGTCGCGGAGTTCACCCGCAAATTCGTCGAAGCCACCCGTGCCCTGGTGATGGGCGACCCGCTGGCCAGCGACACCTACATCGGCCCCATGGCCCGCTTCGACCTGCGTGACGAACTGCACCAGCAAGTCCAGGCGACCCTGGCCGAAGGCGCCACCCTGCTGCTGGGCGGCGACAAGGTCGAAGGCGCCGGCAACTATTACCAACCCACGGTGCTGGCCGACGTCACCGAGCAGATGACCGCCTTCAGGCAGGAACTGTTCGGCCCGGTGGCCGCCATCATCAGCGCCCGCGATGCCGAGCACGCCCTGGAGCTGGCCAACGACAGCGAGTTCGGCCTCACCGCGACGATCTTCACCCAGGACCTGGAACGGGCCCGGCAGATGACCGACGAGCTGGAAACCGGCGGCGTGTTCATCAACGGCTACAGCGCCAGCGACCCTCGGGTGACCTTCGGCGGGGTGAAGAAAAGCGGCTTCGGTCGCGAGCTGTCGCACTTCGGCGTGCGCGAGTTCTGCAATGCGCAGACGGTGTGGCTGGATCGGCGTTGAGGTCGGGCACGGGGCTCGAGCCATCGGCCGGGCCCTGATGCAATCGCACATCCAGCGCTGGCGAGGGGGCTGGCGCCCTCGCCTCCTGCCCTTGATTGAGCGGCCTGGATTTATGCGGCGCAATGCCCGGATTCGGCTCAGCGAGTCGCCCATGCCGCTCAGCGAAACTAAGCCCGATCCTGCTGTTTTTTCAGAATTTTCTTGAAGCCCTGCCTGGCCCGACCTTTCTATGATGTTTCTTTTTGATATCACCCGAGGTCCGGCATGTGCGCCCCCGCTCAAAAGTTCATCGTTCGCCTGCCTGGTGAGCTTCACACCCAAGTCAAGCGCATCGCCAAGCAGGAAAACCGCAGCATGAACAATGAAATCGTCGACCGCCTGGAAAAATCCCTGGTCGCCTCCGAAGCCCGAAGCCACGACAAGAAACTCATCACTATCCTGCTGGGCAAGATTGCAACCCTGGAACAGCAGATCGAATCCCTGCAAGTGAATCCTCCTGAGCCCAACCCATAACCCCTGCCTTCCCTCCGACAGGGCCGGCAAGCGCCCACCGGCCCTGTGCCTGTGTGCCTTTACCCCCTCGCCGCAGCTTGTATGATGGCGCCCGCCCGACAGCACACAGCTGCAACCACCCCGTGAAAGCCGGATGCCCGCCGCACGGCCTCGATACGCTCCACGCCAGTCAGCCGCTGCTGCAAAGGCCGGCCCAGGCCTGCGCTTCAGACCGCATCGCCCTCAAGGAATGTTCATGCTCCCCAATCACTCGACGTCCCGCTCCCCCGCCCTCAGCACCGGCTTGCCGCGCCATCGCCTGACCCTGGGCCTGCTGCTGGCCGGCAGCCACGCCGTGACCAACGCCGCCACCGAACTGCCGACCCAGACCATCAGCACACAAGCGCCGTCCGGCTACCAAGCCGACAGCGCCTCGGTGGGCGGCTTCAGCGAGACGCCATTGCTGGATACCCCGGCCGCCATCAGCGTGATCAACGAAGAGCTGATCCTCGATCAGCAGGCCCGGCTGCTCAGCGATGTACTGAAGAACGACGCCTCGGTGGGCCAGAGCTACGCGCCGGTGGGCTACTACGAAAACTTCGAGGTGCGCGGCCTCTCGCTGAACGCGGCCAGCAGCTACAAGATCAACAACCGCACCATCACCGGCGAGCAGAACGTCGCCCTGGAAAACAAGCAGCGGGTGGAACTGCTCAAGGGCCTTTCCGGCCTGCAAAGCGGGGTCAGCGAACCGGGTGGCCTGGTCAACTACGTGACCAAGCGGCCCACGGATATCCGCTCGGTGACCGTCGCCACCGACGATCGCGGCAGCGGCTACCTGGCCACCGATGTCGGCGGCTGGTTCGGCAGCGAACAGCAGTTCGGCCTGCGCGCCAACCTGGCCCATGAAGACCTGCACTCCTATGTCGAACACACCAATGGCCAGCGCGACTTCGCCTCCCTGGCCCTGGACTGGAACATCAGTCCCGATGCCCTGCTGCAACTGGACATCGAATACCAGAACAAGCAGCAGCGCTCGGCCCCGGGCTATCAACTGCTGGGCGGTTCCAGCCTGCCCCATCACGCCTCGCCGAAAAGACTCCTGGGGCACCAGAGCGGGTCAAAGCCGGTGACCAATGAATCGCTGAACATCGGCGGCAGTTTCGAATACCGCTTCAACGACGACTGGAAGGGCAACCTCAGTGCGTCGCGCAGCAAGGTGGTGATCGATGACTACAGCTCGTTTGCCTGGGGCGGCTGTACCACCGGCTGCATCAATGCCAACGGCAACTACTTCAGCCCGGAAGGCAACTACGACATCTACGACTTCCGCAGCCCCGACGACACCCGGCGCAACGATGAAGTGCAGGCGGTGCTCAATGGTCGTTTCGACACCGCAGGCCTGGGGCATGAAGTGAGTGTGGGGAGCAGCGCGTTCCGCCGAGTGGTGGACAATCGCGATCAGGTCATGCACCGCGTCGACAACGGCAACGGCAGTGGCAATATCGACAGTGAACCCGAGCACTTTGCCCCCTACGACGGCCCACTCGGCGACTCTCATCGACGCCTGGACAGCCGCCAATACGGCCTGTTCCTCAGCGACCGCATCAGCTTCAACGAACAGTGGCAGACAGTTCTCGGCGGGCGTGAAGTGCGCCTGGATGAAAAAGCCTTCAAGAGTCAGGACGGCACCCAGCGTCACACCCAGCGCTATGTGTTCCTGCCCCAGGCCGCGCTGATCTACAAACCGATCAACAACATTTCGCTGTACACCCAATACAGCAAGGGCCTGAGCCTGGGTGGCCAGGCACCGTGGTTCGCCAGCAACGCCTACAACACCCTAGCCCCCACCGTCTCGCGCCAGATCGAAAGCGGCATCAAGTACGACTGGCAGCGCATGAGCTTTACCGCCGCCCTGTTCCAGATGCGCCAGGCCTACCAGTACTCACGCCCGGATGCTGATGGCGGTTTCACCTACGTCCAGCAGGGCCAGCAAAAGAACACCGGCCTGGAGCTTGCGGCCAACGGTTGGGCCACCCAGCGCCTGCAGATTGCCGCCAGCGTCGCGGCGATCCGCTCCCGGGTCGAGGGCACCGGCACCCCGGCCTACGAAGGCCATCAAACCCTCAACGTCCCACGCCTGCGGGCCAGCCTCCAAGGCGACTACGCCCTGCCCTGGCTCGACGGCCTGGCCCTGCTGGGCGGCATGCAATACAGCGGCAGCAAATACGCCGACCGCCAGGGCAACGTCGCCACCGGCGCCTACGCCATCTTCAATATCGGCAGCCGCTATAGCACCCGCATCGATGGCTACGACACCGTGTTCCGCCTGACCGTGGACAACCTGTTCGACAAACGCTACTGGCGCGATGCCGGGGAATACATGGGCGACAACTACCTGTTCCAGGGCGCGCCGCTGACGGCACGGTTGAGTGCTTCGGTGAACTTCTAAGGCAGACGGCCCCTACGGGGCCGATCGCAGCCTGCGGCAGCGGCTACAACGCCCACGAAATCCCGGGCGTTGTGGCTTGCCGGAAAAACGGCAGCGCCGGCACAGGCCAGCCAGCAAAATCTCGACAAACACACCTTGCGCGGCTCCCGCCCATCCTTGACGACGAGTCGCCATGAACAGTGTCACTGAACGCACAGCCTGACCGGCGCTCATATCGGCAACCGCCTTGAGCAAGTCCTCCTGAAACAGCCGCATTTCCTGGCCCATGGCCACGACCTCTCTGCGTGGGATACGCCCTGGTATCGATCAGGACGTCCAGGGTTGCGCTGATGGTTATCCCACAGAACAGCACCGCAATCAGCGCCTCCAGCCTGCCTTACAGAAAAGACAGACCCTTCCTACATCCACCGCAGAAGCCGGCTTGCCGGCGAAGGCGTCTTCAAGCACGCCCTCGCCGGTAAAAAGCACACCCAACGATTGAGCAAACAAAAGGTCGGCCCGCCTCTTTCCAATGCCGGTGTAAACGTCTCAATCGTCCAACACGCTGTTGGACGATTAGCGCTCCCCTGCGCCCATGCAGGCCCACACCACAGAACGGCCGCTGTAGCACTACCGGATGCTGACTTGGTCGCTTACTTGGTCGCTACTTGGTCGGTTTGTTTGTCGGCATGCCCAGGCCCCGGGGGAAAATCAGCAGTCCAACCACCAGTTCAACAGCGTCTCGTCCTCATCGTCATCGAGGTTTTTATAGACATTGGCGTAGTACCACTCGATCCCGGTTTGTTCGCGGAAGCGATCGAACACCGCATTGATACGGTCCATGCCATTCCTCGCGGGAACAGCGAATGACAGGTTCCCCTCGAACAGCCCATCCAGGGTTCCGCCCAGCTCACCAGCGACCTCGTTTTCAAGCGCACTGATCACCGTCGGATCAATGTCATCGGCATAGATCTGAATGCAGAAATTCCCGCCCCGCTTCAGCACTTGCGCCGGCGCATCGGGATTGCGGATTGAAACGATATCGCCCCGCGCCAGGTTCTGCGCCAGCCCCGGCGAGGACAGCAACTCGTAGGTATCCTCATCGATCTGCCGTGCCAACAACTCCTCGCGAACGGCGCCATCGTCATCGGCCATGTACACCTGAATCAGCACAGGGGATTGCTTGTCGTCCATACGGGGCTCCACAGTTTCCACGTTCAACACCTGATCCTTGTTCTGCTACCCAAGGCTTCCATCCCCTGCCTCAAGGCAACGGCTCAAAGCGCCCACTGCCCGCATTCCACGCAAACCCCGGCAACTTGCAGTCCTGAAAGCCAATCCGCAGTTGCTCCCCCTCAGCCTGCACCTGCAAGGTATCCACCCCCAGGTTGCGACACCCCGGCGCCGCAACCGCCAGGCTCTGCAGCAACTTGCCACTGGCCTTGTCCATCACCTCCACCGTCGTGATTCGCTGATCATTGCCCGGCATCGGCACCTGGAAATACCAGCGTTTGGTGGAAGCACTCTGCAACAGCGTGGTGACCGGCTGCGGCCACGAGCGATCCGAATCCACCAGGCCCACCAGCTTCAGCGCAATGGGCAAGGACTTGCCCGTGCGATAACTGGTCCAGGTGCCGCGCACCTGCTCCTGCTGGCGAGAGTTCAGCAAGTCATTGAACTGCAAACGCGCCACCGGCAAGCCCTGCTCGTCCAGCTCATCCATGGCCAGCACCTTGTTGCTGTAGCTGAAGGTCGGCTTGAGGCGGATCGGCGTGCGATAGCGCTGATAGGCATAGGTGCCCTGGTAGACCGCATTCTGGCTACCCAGGGTCAAGACAATCGCCTGCTTGCCCAAGGTCCCCTCATACACCCCATGGGACGCCTGCGCCGGCAACAGCCACAGCGCCAACACCAGCACCACCAGCCCCCGAGCAAAATCAAGCCCACGCATCAGAAACGCTCCTCGCCCGACGACAGATATTCCAAACGCTCAGGGGTGATCACCCGGTAATAATCCCAACGCCGAGTGCGCTTGTCGTAATTGATAAAGTCCTGCTTGCTGAACTCCATCTGCCCACTGGGGGAAAAGCGCAGATCACCCTCCACCGCAAACTGCTCCAACTGCGGATGACGCCCATAGGTCCGCAGATCCCGGCTGTACAGGTAGTACTGCGTGGGCGAGCACCACACCCGGCCATCCGCCTCCCCCACGCGATAGCCCTGGACCTGAAAATCCATCCGCGCCTCGGCATGAAAATGCCCGAAGGTCAGCGTCCTGGTGCCCACGGACGACAGACACCACTGCCCGCTAATCTCCTGCACCCGCTTACCGGTGGCCCGGCTGATCACCCGGATACTGTCCACCTGCGCCACCTCCTCCCCGGCCTTGCGCGCGGCATGCACACTGAAATAGAAATCCCGATCGAACACCGGCTGCAGCAACTCCCCCTCAAACGCCTCCCGCTGACTGCCGCCAAAGCGCGTCACCCGCTGCAACTGCAACGGCTGCTGCGTGCCTGTGCGCAAATCCACCAGACTGCCCTGCAGCGCCTCTGCCCCCTCGGCGAACGGCTGCAACGACACCGCCGTCGCCGGCAGGGTCGGGTTGTCCATGATGTTGATCAAGAGCGCGGAGCCGGAATGGAAAGGCGTGGATTCCAACACCATGGGCAAGCGCTCGGATTCGGAAAACCAATAGCCGGACATGCCGCCGCCGTATTGGGAGTCGTAGGTGAGCGCCAGTTCAACCGGGGTGTCGCCGAGGGTGCCGCGGTAGGTGGTGGTGGGGTTGGCTTGGGCGGTGGGGGTGATGAGCCCGAGGCCGAGCAAGAGTGCTGCGGTCAGGCGGAACAGGAGGTGTGGCAGGTGACGCTGTTGGCCAGCCCTTGTTTGTGAACTGCTGCCAATGGGCTGGGTCATGCCTGCGTTCCTTGCGGTGGGGAAAAGGGGCGCAGGATAGCAAAATCGCTGGGAGACAGAGGGTATTGCTGATGCGGCTCGCCTCTAATGCAGCGGATATGAAATCTTCAGGAAACTCAGCCTGTCCCTACCCGGTATGGAGACCGTTCCTACAGCACACCTGTTGCCCCTAATTCCTGGCACTCCTATAGTTTTTCAGACCCTCGATTCTGGTCAGCAGCACTTCAGAGCTCCGTCGAAAGGAACAAACTACACCCCGGTTGATTCGCAGCAACAGGTGGCGACTTTTCACTCTTGGAAGGAACGACACCATGAGCAATATTGACCCGTCCGAACGCTTTATCCCGCTCACCCCAATTGCTAGCGATGGCCCAGTGTTGTTTATCGACAGCCAGGCGCCATTGGTGGATCTGCATGCGTGTGCGAGTGAGCGGTTAGTGACTGCGCTTGATTATCTGAATCTGATGACCTGCGCCACGTTGAGAGACGCGAGCGACAAGGACATTGGTACTGTGACCAATACAGCCCGGTTATTACTTCAGGATGTACGGGATGTGTTGGCTGCGATTCAAACAAGGGCATTTAGCAAGTGATTTAGGCGCCAAGGAAGCCGGCTACGAGCCGGCTTTTTTATGCCTCAAGCGTTTGTAAAAGAACGCCAGTAGTGAAAATACATAGTTCCCCTCCTTACCTGGGCCCATATCCAAACTATCAGCACTTTGCAGCATGCATATCGTTGCTGGCGGCATGTTCGCGTGCGGCCTCATCTTTGATCAACGGGAATAGAACCCAAACCGGAGCGTTAGCTCCTGCCACTACCCATAAACGCCATTTCTACATGGGCCGCTACAGATAGGCTGTTCGACAGGTTAGACTTGCCGCTTTGCCTATACCCCAAGGAATTCTCGCGTGAACACGGAAAATCATTCCCAGACGGCCGCCTTTCTCTGGTCGATTGCCGACCTGCTGCGTGGTGATTTCAAGCAATCCCAGTACGGCCGCATCATCCTGCCCTTTACCCTGCTGCGGCGTATGGAGTGCGTGCTGGCACCGACTAAGACCGAAGTCATCAAACAGACCTTCGCTCAGGAAGGCCGCCCAGATACCGTACGCGAGATAATTCTGCTGCGAACAGCGGGTCAACAATTTTTCAATGCTTCGCCACTGACCCTGGAAACCCTGTCGGATACTCAGACCGCCGCTGACCTGATGAGCTACATACAAGCCTTCAGCAAAGACGCCCGCGAGATCTTCGAACATTTCCACTTCGAGGACTTCGTTCAGCAACTGGCCAGCGCCAACCTGCTCTATCAGGTGGTGCAACGCTTTGCAGCCACCGACCTGAGCCCCGAGCACATCAGCAACTTCGGCATGGGCATTATCTTCGAAGAGCTGATCCGTAAGTTTGCTGAAAGCTCCAACGAAACCGCCGGGGAGCACTTCACCCCGCGGGATATCGTGCACCTCACCACTTCGCTGGTGATCACCAATCAAGACCACAAGCTGGCACCCAATAGCATCGTCACCATCTACGACCCAACCGCAGGTACGGGCGGTTTTCTGTCTGAGGGTGATGAATACATTCAGTCCATCAGCGAAAAGGTCAGCGTTTCTCTACACGGCCAAGAGCTGAATCCCGAGTCCTACGCCATCTGCAAAGCGGACATGCTGATCAAGGGCCAGGACGTGGCCAGCATCAAGCTCGGCAACACCCTGTCCAATGACCAACTGGCCGACAAGCGCTTCGACTTTATGCTCAGCAACCCGCCGTTTGGCGTGGAATGGAAGAAGGTGCAAAAGCAGATCACCGAGGAGCACAACCACAAAGGCTTCGACGGTCGTTTTGGCCCGGGCCTGCCACGAGTGTCCGACGGCTCACTGCTGTTCCTCCTGCATCTAGTCAGCAAAATGCGTGACCCACGTGACGGCGGCTCGCGCATCGGCATCATCCTTAACGGCTCGCCGCTGTTTACCGGTGGCGCGGGCTCGGGTGAGTCGGAGATTCGTCGCTACCTGCTGCAAAACGATCTGGTCGAAGCCATCGTCGCGCTACCCACGGACATGTTCTACAACACCGGCATCGCCACCTATGTGTGGATACTCAGCAACCACAAGGCTCCTGCGCGCCAGGGCAAGGTCCAGTTGATTGATGGCAGCCAGCACTACGCCAAAATGCGCAAGTCGCTAGGCAGCAAGCGTCAGTACATCACCGAAGAGCAAATCAACGAACTGGTGCGCCTGTATGGCAGCTTCGAGAACAACGCACAGAGCAAAATCTTCCCCATCGACGCCTTTGGCTATCGACGCATTACCGTCGAACGTCCGCTGCGCCTGAACTTCCAGACCACCGCCGAGCGCGTCGCCAAAGTGATGGAAGAAAAAGCCATCCAGAAACTGGACAGCACCGCGCAACAGCAACTGATGACAGCTCTGCAATCCATGGACGCCAGTCAACTGCACCGCAACCGCGAGCAGTTCAGCAAGCTGCTGAAAAAAGCCCTCACCGCGCACGGCATCAGCCTCAGCACGCCAGAGCTAAAAGCGTTGCTCAATGCCTTGAGCGAACGTGACCCCGAAGCGGATATCTGCATGAGCAAGGGCCAGCCCGAAGCAGACGCCGGCCTGCGTGACAATGAGAACGTACCGCTGGGCGAGTCGGTGTACGACTACTTCCAGCGCGAAGTCATCCCCCACGTGCCGGATGCCTGGATCGACGAAAGCAAAACCGATGCGCAGGACGGCGAAGTCGGCATCGTCGGTTTCGAGATTCCCTTTAACCGCCACTTCTATGTGTTCCAGCCACCGCGCCCGCTGGCCGAGATCGACCGCGATCTGAAAGCCTGCACCGACCGCATCAAGCAAATGATTGAAGGGCTGTCGGCATGACTTTTCCAACATATCCGGCTTATAAGGACTCGGGCGTGGAGTGGCTTGGTGATGTTCCTGAGCAATGGACACTCACTCGTGGGGATGCATATATTAGCTCACTAACAAAAGTTGTGAACGCTGAAACCTTAAACGACAAAGAGGTCTTTCACTACTCAATACCTGTTGTTCAGGCATCAGGTAATGGGCAGTTTGAAAATGGAAGTGAGATCGACAGCTCAAAATTCTTAGTTGATCAACCTCTAGTTCTGATATCCAAGCTTAACCCGAGGAAAAACACTGTTTGCTTGGCAAAGCCGCATAATGTTCTTACTATCTGCTCAGGTGAATTCGTTCCCTTGCAGTCAGATATCATTGACTATAAATGGCTTTATTATCTTGTTGGATCTGAGAACTTCAGAAAGCGTCTTGAGTCATTGGTTGAGTCCGCCACTCGTAGCCATCAACGAGTCAATCCGACTGACATTGTGAAATTTCAAGGTGCTTTTCCTTCTGCCCCTGAACAAACCCAAATAGCCCGCTTCCTCGACCACGAAACCGCCCGCATCGACGCGCTGATCGAAGAGCAGCAGCGCCTGATCGAACTGCTCAAGGAAAAGCGCCAGGCTGTGATCTCCCATGCGGTCACAAAAGGTCTCGATCCCACAGTTCCGATGAAAGACTCCGGCGTGGAGTGGCTGGGCGAAGTGCCGACACATTGGGATGTGGCCAGGGTGAAAAATATAGCCAAACTTGAAAGCGGTCATACACCAAGCAAGGAATATCCCGAGTATTGGGAGGGTGGTGATATACCTTGGGTTTCACTCAACGACAGCAAGCAGTTAAAGGTTGTCGATTACATAAATGAAACTCAGTACATGATTACTGCTTTGGGCATGAACAACTCGTCAGCAAGGCTGCTTCCTGCACGTGCTGTAGTGTTTACCCGGGATGCAACAATTGGCTTGGCGGCTATTACTACGCGAAAAATGTGTGTTTCACAGCATCTCATTGCTTGGATATGCATTGAAACTTTAATGCTTCCCGAATATCTGCTGCTTGTTTTCTACGCAATGGAAGAAGAGCTTGGTCGATTTACGTTTGGCGCCACCTTAAAAACCATCGGTATGCCGGATGTCAGGAAGCTTACAACAACAGTTCCTCCGTTGACCGAGCAGGCGGAAATTGTCGCAGAAGTGAACTCTAAGCGTGACCTTATTAGTCGCTTGATTAGCGAGGGTGAAAACGGTATCGCTCTGCTCCAAGAACGCCGTTCCGCCCTTATCTCCGCCGCCGTCACCGGCAAAATCGATGTACGCAGCTGGCAGCCCCCAGCCAGTGCAACATTCCCTGAATTAGCACAAGAGGCCATGTAATGGCGGATAGCAAGGAAGCTCAGTTTCAGCAGGACATCATCGAGGCCCTATCCGCCCAAGGCTGGCTAGTCGGCACGGCCAGTGGCTATGACCGTCGCACGGCGTTGTACACCGAAGATGCGCTGGGCTACTTCAAGAATGCCTGGCCGGAACGTTGGGATAAGTTCACCAAGGCCAACCCCAATGCCCCTGAAGATGTACTGATTCAGAAGCTGGTGCGCGAGCTGGAGCAGAGCGGCACCTTGGATGTGTTGCGTCATGGCTTCAAGCTGCCTGCGGTAAAAGTAGAGCTGTGCAGCTTCCAGCCCGACCACGGCATGAACCCGGACACTCTCAAGCGCTACCAGCACAATCGCCTGCGGGTGGTGCCAGAGGTGTCTTACTCGCCACACGCCCGCGAAGCGGGTGGCAGTGGGCAAAGCTACAACCCTCGGCTGGACTTGGTGCTGTTCGTCAACGGCATCCCCACCGCTACGCTAGAACTGAAAAGCGAGTTCAAGCAGTCAGTGGAAAACGCCAAGCGCCAATACCGCTACGACCGCCCGGTAAAAGACCCGCTAACACGCAAGCCCGAACCGCTGCTGACCTTCAAGCGTGGCGCGCTGGTGCACTTTGCCGTGGGCCAGAACGAAGTGGCGATGACCACCCAGTTAGCGGGCAAGGACACCTTCTTCCTGCCCTTTAACCTCGGCACTGAGGAAGGCGGCGCCGGCAACCCAATGCCCGTCGACGACAGCCAATACGCCACCAGCTACCTCTGGCAACGCCTGTTGCAGCCCGATGCTTGGCTCAAGGTGCTGGGGCGCTTTCTGCACCTGGACAAAAAAACCAGCGAAGGCTTCGACGGCACGCTGGCCACCAAGGAAACGATGATCTTCCCGCGTTACCACCAATGGGAAGTGGTCAACAAGCTGGTCAACACCACCCGCACCGAAGGGCCAGGCAAGCGCTATTTAATCCAGCACAGCGCCGGCTCGGGCAAGTCCAACTCCATCGCCTGGACGGCCCATCAACTGGCCTCGCTGTACGATGATGCCGGCCAGCGGTTGTTCAACTCGGTGATCGTGGTCACCGACCGCACGGTGCTGGACAGCCAACTGCAAAACACCATCTACCAATTCGAACACGCCCAGGGCGTGGTCAAACCCATCAGCCGAGACCTCGGCAATCAGAGCAAATCCGAACAACTGGCCGAGGCGCTGGCTGAGCAAACGCGCATCATCATCGTCACTATCCAGACCTTCCCTGCCCTGTTCGATGCCCTGGACAAGTACCCCAAGCTTGCCAGCGGGCGCTATGCGGTGATTGCCGATGAGGCGCACTCCTCGCAGACCGGTTCGTCGGCCAGCAAGCTGAAACAGATTCTTGGCAGCGATGCACTGGATGGTGAGGAAATCAGCGCCGAAGAGCTGCTGGACGCAGCCGTGCAGGCGCGCCAACCCAACGAGCGCATCAGCTACTACGCCTTCACTGCTACGCCCAAGCCCAAAACGCTTGAGCTATTTGGTCGTGAGCCTGACCCGACGTTACCGCGCAGTGCCAACAACAAGCCGGAGGCATTTCACCTGTACTCCATGCGCCAGGCCATTGAGGAAGGCTTCATCCTCGACGTGCTGCGCAACTACACCACCTACAGCACCGCCTGGAAGATCGCCCACCCGGAGGGCGAAGACGACGAGGTGGACAGCAAAAAAGCGCGCATCAAGCTGGCGCGCTGGGTGCGTTTGCACCCGTACAACATCAGCCAAAAGGTGGAAGTGATCGTCGAGCACTTCCGCGCCAATATCCGCAAGCTACTCAATGGTCAGGCCAAGGCCATGGTGGTCACCAGCAGCCGCCAGGAAGCAGTGCGCTACCAGCTGGCGGTGCGGGCCTACGTACAACAGATGGGCTACAAGGATGTGCACCCGTTGGTGGCGTTCTCCGGCAGCGTGCTCGCGGATGAAGTGATCCCCGAAGAGGTCACGGAAAACAGCCACCTACTTAACCCCGGCCTGCATGGCCGTGACTTGGCAGTGGCCTTCGACACCCAAGACTTCAACGTGATGATTGCGGCCAACAAGTACCAGACGGGTTTCGATCAGCCCAAGCTGTGCGCCATGTACGTGGACAAGAAGCTGCAAGGCGTGGACTGCGTGCAGACCCTGTCGCGGCTGAACCGCACTTTTGGTGACAGCAAGGAAACCTTCATCCTCGACTTCTTCAACGAGCCGCAGGACATTCTCGATGCCTTCTTGCCTTACTACACTAAGGCCGAGCTGACCGACGTCACTGACCCGCAGATCATCTATGACCTGCAGAAGAGGCTGGATGCCGAGGGCATCTATCACTGGCAGGAGGTCGAAGCATTCGCCATGGCCTTCTTCGACCCCAAAGCGGCCGCCAGCAAGCTCAGCTATTACTGCACACCCGCCAGGGAGCGCTTTGCCAAGCGCTACGCCTTTTCGCTGGAGTCGCACCAGCAGGCACTTGATTACAAACGCACCGCCGAAGCCAACGGCGACAGCGCTGGCTTGAAAAAAGCCGAACATGCATTGAAAGAAGCCGGCGAACAGATCGATCAGCTCGACCTGTTCCGCAAAAACCTACAGAGCTTTGTGCGCCTGTATGAGTTCCTCTCGCAGATCATCCCTTATGAGGATCGCGAGCTGGAGCAGCTCTGCGTGTACGCCAAGCACCTTCACCCGCTGCTGCGCTCGGATCGCCTGCAACAAGACGACGTCGATGTGGGCGAGCTGCAATTGAGCCACTACCGCCTGAGCAAGCGTGCTGAACACCAGTTGCGCCTGAGCGAAGAAAAAGGCGAATACACCCTCAAACCTGGCAGTGATGTGGGCAGCGGCAAGCCCCATGACCCAGAGAAAAAGCGTCTGTCGGAAATCATCGACGCGCTGAACGATATTTTTGGTGCCGAAACGCAAGATGATGACCAACTGCATTTTGCTACAGGCATCACCCAACGCCTGTTGCGCCAGGATGACTTGATGGCTCAAGTCAACAGCCACTCGGTGGACCAGGTGATGCATGGCCTGCTGCCAAAACGCGTGGTGGACACCGTACTCGACGCCATCACTGACAACGAGAAATTGTCGTTGGAAGTGCTGGACAACGAAACCAAGAGCCGAGCCTTTGCGCTGGTGATTTTGAAAATGCTCAAGGCAGCGGCAGGCCTCGCTGAGAGCGATCAACTGGGTTAAGGAGTGACCATGGCAATTCCGGACTTTCAAAGTGTCATGCGGCCGGTGCTGACCACCGTACAGAACGGCGCGCCGCTGCCACTCAGAGAACTGCGCGAGCGCATTGCCGATCAGTTCCAACTGACCGAGGAGGAGCGCAAAGAATACCTGCCCTCTGGGAATCAGACGGTCATCAATAACCGCGTAGGCTGGGCCCGAACGTATCTCAACAAAGCAGGGCTGCTGACCATTCCCGCCAAAGGCATGGTGCAAATCACCCCGCGTGGCCTTGACGCCTTGGCCAATGGACCCGCACGCATCACCGTGAGCTGGCTGAAACAATTCCCCGAGTTCGCTGACTTTCATACCGCCAAGCCACAAACGGCAGACATCCCCCCTGCGCTGGATATCGCCCCATCGGAAACCACTCCCGACGAACAACTAGCCGAGGCTCACCAGGCACTGGTGCAATCACTGGCGGATGAACTGCTTGCTCAAGTACGGGCCGCAACGCCGAGTTTCTTCGAACAGGTGGTGGTCGACCTGATGCTAGCCATGGGTTACGGCGGCTCACGGAAAGAAGCCGGCAAAGCCACCCAACTCACGAATGACGGTGGCATCGACGGCATCATCAAGGAAGACAAACTCGGCCTGGACGTGATCTACCTGCAAGCCAAGCGTTGGAGCAACACCGTACATCGCCCCGAGATCGACAAATTCATCGGCGCCCTGACCCGCCAGCGGGCGCGCAAAGGTGTGTTTATCACCACCTCGGATTTCTCCATGGGCGCAAGGGACGCGCGCTGGGCTTGGATATCAAAGTGGTGTTGATTGATGGCGTCGAACTTGCTCGGTTAATGGTCGAGCACAACCTCGGGGTGAGCGTGAAGCAGGTGTACGAGGTGAAGCAGCTCGACAGTGATTATTTTGCGGAGGAGTGAGTTACGACGGGATAACAGGCTCCACTCAATTGGTCCAAGTTTGCAAAAATCACTGCAGGTGCATTTCTTCGGTTTCCATAGCCTATGTTCGATGCTGAGGGCGCGAATTCGCTTGAGGCGTACAGCCGTGAAGGTCTCATAGAGCCTTTTCCCCATATGATCGTGGATTAACTTGCGCAGCCCGAATTGGATTGCGAGCGGTTGGCGGTGAAGCCGATCTCTTTTGTCTTGAAAAGAGCCCAGCCGCCAGGTGTCTGAATATTGTCTACTCTAGAGGCCTCATTATTGCGACGCCCCTTCCCCCTCTAACTCCTCCATCATCTCTCTCGCAGCCTCGAGATATTCCGTTAATGGTATCTCCACTAAAGCAACATGCATGGGATTAAAATAATTCAACTCGCCAGTGTGATCATTCTTTAGGGAAATTGTGGATGGGGTTGCACAATCAGCATCGACAGCAAGCTCATACGTATCAGACCGGTCAGCTTTGAAGCTAATTAAAGACCCGTTTTTTAAATGAATTTTCGTATGTTCTATAAACTCAGAAACAGCTTCCTCATCTAGCTTATGTTCCTCTATGAGATCAGTAATAACCTTTTTTAGGGCCTTAGAGTTTTTTGACTCAAACTCATCCTCATCCCAGAAAAACTCACTTATTCCACGATAGATTTCCGCTCCCCAACCTTGATAACCGTCAATAGAAAGCTCCCAATCGTCATCAGAAGGCTGATCAGCAGCATCATCCAGGAGCCGAATTCTTTGCATCAGATCAGGATTTACGATCAAGGCTTTGTTATTAAGCGTGCTAAGCAATAGCCAACCAGAGGAGGTGTGCCGTTCCGACAAAATATGATGGATTCTTCCACATTCGTTTTCAGTAATCGGATACCACTGGCTCTTCAACTTTCCGGGGAGAAGAAGCCCAATATGCCCCCAGAATCCATCAATGCTTTCATCTTGGAGCCTCCAGTGCTGTGAAGAAATTTTGGCCCGCCCTACTGAGTACTCCAGCAGATCATCAACACTCGTTCCCAATAAGGTAGCGATATCCCTCAAAGTCGCGAAGCTGGGTTCAGCATCTCCTCGCTCCCATCTAGCAACGGTTTGTTGTGAAACACTCAACTGGCTTGCTAAAGCAGCCTGCGTCAACCCCAAAACCTTCCGTAACTCTTTCAGTCGTTCCATAAGCCACCCCAACAAAAAACACATATTATGAGTTTTTACACTAAAAACGAGTATAAATTCAATACCTCCAGCCCTCCTCATCGATACTGGCTCAATATCTACGCCCTCTGAAGGGGCCTTCTGATTTCACTGATCACCTTGAGAAAGGGGAAAACCGGCTGATTGACAGCAATGAAAGCCCGCATCCACTAGAAAGATACCGGTCAGATGGCGAAGCCTAGATTGAACTTGTAGCTCAACGTAATGGCGCAATAGAATCACTATCAGCACCCTGCTAAATCGCACCAGCGTGTGAGTATTTATTTAAGGTTGTTGTCCGCACGGAAGAAGTAGCAGGGCTGAAACCACTCAGCAATTGCATAGGTCAAGGAGACCGACATGGTAGATATCAAGGAACAAAAACTGCTTTATCACCTCACCGCCCTTGAAAATTTGAGCAGTATCTTTCAGAACGGCCTCAGGCCACGCGCGCAGCTCAAAGGGTTCAAAGACGTAGCTGATGCTGAAATACTTAAAAAACGACAAGCGCTGGGACTCGAAAACTACGTCCCCTTTCATTGGTTTGCCGCGAATCCATTTGACGGAAGCGTTCAGGGCAATAAACGCGACACCCAATTTGTAGTCATATCTATTCGCCGATCCTTCGCAATTGAAAAGGATTGGAAGGTCATTCCTCGACACCCATTGGCTAATGACACCATTCAATTGCTTGACTACAAGGCAGGCTTCGAGGCCATTGACTGGGATGCGATGAACCAAAGGGACTATCACGACCCTCACTGCAAAAGCGTCTGCATGGCAGAATGCCTGTCTCCCACCGTTGTTTCTGCTAATGATTTTTTCAAGATTTTTGTCGCTAATTCGCAGGTTGAGGAGCATTGCGGGGCTAAAATGCGCGAGGCTGGTGTTTCTGTGCAGATTGGAGTGAATCCCGGAATGTTTCGTCGATGAATTACAGCAGACTGAATCCAGAGAAGGCTCTGATTTGGCGTATCGTCCATCGCGACAACCTGCCTTGGATTCTGGACAACGGTCTGCATTGTGCTAGCTCGGAAATACAGGCCCCACAATACGTGAACATCGGCAACGCGGAGCTAATCGACAAGCGCCGGTCACGTCATGTCCCCATTGCTCCTGGCGGTATGCTCGCTGATTACGTGCCCTTCTACTTCACCCCTTTCTCTGTGATGATGAAAAACATTCACTCAGGCCGGAGTGTTCAACCGCGCGCCAATGATGAGATTGTGATTCTGGTCTCAAGCCTGTACCGCGTCGCACAGTTAGGAATACCGTTCGTCTTTACAAATGCACATGCCTATCCGTATTGGACAGACTATTACAGCGATCTGGCGAATCTCAGCCAGATCGACTGGGCTATCCTTCAGCGACGCGACTTCAAACGCGACCCCGATGACCCTAGAAAAATGGAGCGTTATCAGGCTGAAGCGCTGATTCACAATCACCTACCGATTACAGGACTCCTTGGCATCATGTGCTACAGCGATGCAATGAAAAAACGCATAGAACAGGACTTGGTGGCCCGAGGTTTGGCTCTGTCTGTTCATGCGCGCCCAGGATGGTATTTCCAATGATCCGTTTTACCCAAGGCAACCTTCTGGAGGCCAAAACCGAAGCCCTGGTCAACACGGTGAATACCGTGGGCGTGATGGGCAAAGGAATCGCTCTGATGTTCAAAGAGCGCTTTAGCGAGAATTACCGTCTGTACTCGGCAGCCTGCAAGGCTGGCGCAGTGGAGACAGGCAAAATGCATGTCACCGCTGTCAACGAGTTGGATGGACCACGCTGGATCGTGAACTTCCCTACTAAGCGCCACTGGCGTTCACCCTCTCAGATGGTTTGGATAACTGAAGGGTTATATGACCTGCGACGTTTCTTACTCGAAAACCAGGTGAAGTCCGTAGCAGTGCCTCCGCTGGGTGCCGGTAACGGTGGCTTGAAATGGCCTGAGGTTCGAGAGCAGATCGTTTCGATACTTAGCGATCTGGATGTCGACATTTTAGTGTTTGAGCCTTCTAAACAGTATCTGAACGTCGCCAAACGAAACGGAGTGGAGAAACTCACCCCCGCTCGCGCGCTGATTGCAGAACTGGTTAGGCGTTATTGGGTTTTGGGCATGGAGTGCAGTCTGCTGGAAATTCAGAAACTCGCTTGGTTTCTTGAGCGAGCCATAGAAAAACTGCCAAACACAGAAAACCCTCTTGACCTTAAATTTGTTGCTCACAAATTTGGGCCATACGCCAACCGCCTGGAGCATTTGCTGAATAATTTGGATGGCAGCTATCTGCACTGCAACAAGCGAATCAGTGACGCCGATATTAATGATGTGATCTGGTTCGACGATGTGCGCAAGACTTTTCTGCAGACTTATCTCAAAACCGAAGCCAAAGAGTACGCCCAAGCACTGGAACGCACGGCTGAGCTGATCGACGGTTTTGAATCCCCCTTTGGTATGGAACTGCTGGCAACGGTCGATTGGTTACTTTACCGAGAAGGGATTTCTCCAACTGTGCCCGCCGTGCGAGAAGCATTGAAGCATTGGGACGGCGGGGCCGGCTCCGCCGCTCGCAAGAACAGGCTGTTCGACGATCAGGCGCTTGATATAGCACTCAAACGCCTAACCACCAGCAGCTTCAGCCTTGAACTGGTTACCTATTAAATAGAGCTCAGGCGATCTTGCGGCCGCCTTCGCTGGCAAGCCAGCTCCTACACGGGCTGGCGTCAACCGATGGCTGTGCGGTGTCAGCGAACGTTGCGATACAACATCAACCGCGCCCCCTCATGCATCCCCCGCGTCAACTCCAGCAACCGCGCAAACTCCTGCGGATGCTCCTGCGCCACATCCTCTCGCGGGGTATTCGACGCCAAATCATGCAAGGTCGCGCCACTGCCGTCGTGCTGCATCTGCAACAAAAAATCCTTGGTCACGCCGCCAATCACCGGAAAGGTCCCTTCCCTCAATACCAGCGGCACCACGCGCTCCCCTTCCGGTGCAGGCTGCTGAATGTCCCGCCCCATGGCGCCATTGGTGAAGGGCATCCCGGCCATGCCGGCCACGGTGGGCAGCAGGTCGGCGAGGCCGACGGCTTCTTCGATCACTCTGGGCTGCAACATCCCCGGTGCATGAATCAGCAGCGGTACGTTGTTGCTTTCCAGCCCTAGCTGTTCAAACGCGGGGGCCATGTGGGGGATCTGGCTGATGCGGGTGTTGTGGTCGCCGAAGAACACGAAAATCGTGTTGTCGTAGTAGCCGCCCGCTTTGGCGATGTCCGTCAGGCGGCCGATGTTGAAGTCCAGGAGGCGCACGGCGTTGTATTGCTCCAGGCTGCGGGAACCGGCGGCCTGGACTTGTTCCAGGGGCAGGTCCTGAGTTTGGAAGCCGTCGTTGTCCTTGGGGATGGTGAACGGGCGGTGGTTGCCGGAGGTTTGCAGGTAGGCGAAGAACGGTTGGTCCTGGGGGATGGCGCGCAGCAGGCGGTCGCTTTCCTTGAACAGGTCAAGGTCGGAGATGCCCCAGACGTCCACCAGGGGCGATTGCCAGTGGCTTTCGTCGTACAGGCGCACGTTGTCGATGCTCTGGCGGATCAGGCCGTTGATGTTGGCCCAGCCGGCGTTGCCGCCGATCAGGTAGAGCTTGTGGTAGTCGCTGAAGGCGTTGATCAGGCTGTGTTGCCGAGTGATCAGGGGCTGGCGGGTGGCGGTCTCTTGGCGGGTGACGTCGGGTACGCCGGTGATGCTGGCCCACACGGTCTTGGCGGTGCCGGTGACCGGGACGTAGAAGTGTTTGAAGAACCAGCTCTGGCGGGCCAGGCGGTCGAGGTTGGGGGTGGGGTTGAGCGGGTTGCCGTAGGCGCCCACGGCGCTGGTGCCGAGGGATTCGAGCATGACGAAGATGACGTTGGGCGGCCGGGGGCGGTCGATGCGATACGGCTGCACGTCTTGTTGGCGGGTGAAGTTCAGGCGCTGCGGGTCCGGGTGGTCGACGCCGAGGTAGCGGGCCAGGGCCGGGTAGTGTTGGCGCACTTGGGCTTCGTCGTACTGGGCCTGGCCGGCCTTGAGGGTGTCGTAGAAGAACAGCACGGGGTTCAGGCCCAGGGCGGTGATCTGGCTGTTGCCGGAGAAGTAGGCGTCGCTCCAGCGCAGGGGCACGGGGTTTTCCAGGTTGAGGTTTTCTACCCGGCCCAGCAGGCCGAGGAACACGGCGGCGATGCCCAGGGCGCTGACGCTGGCCAGGGACCAGCGGCCCAGAGTTTGTGCCGGGCGGTCGAGGGTCAGGCGTTCCAGGCGCAGCAAGGCGTAGCACCACAGGCTCAGGGCGCTGCCCCAGGCGAGGACGATCCACAGCACCGGGTAGCTTTCCCAGAGCATTTGCCGGGAGATCTGTGCGTCGTCCAGGTAGCGCAGCACCGTGGCGTTGATGCGCACGCCCAGGTAGGCGTAGTGGCCGAAGTCGATGATGTACAGCAGCCCTACCCCGCCCAGCATCAGCAGCAGGTAGGCCCGGGCCAGCCAGCGCAAAGTTGGCAGGCGCAGCAGGTTCCAGCGCGGCAGCCAGGCCAGCAGGGCCAGGGGCAGCAGTAGCAGCAGGGTCAGGCGCAGGTCGAAGCGCAGGCCGATGCCGAGGGTCTGGAGGATGGCCTCGCGCTGGTCGGCGGCGCTCAGGTCCACCCCGGAAAAACCCACGGCGAACAGCAGCCGCAGCAGTGCCAGCAAGCCGAATACCAGCCCGATTGCGCCCACGCCGTAGCGCAGGCGGCGTGATTGCAACCCGCCCATCATTGACCTCTGTGTGGTGTTGTCGAAGGCCGCGGCGCGGCCGGTTGGTTTAGCCGGCAAGGGGCTGCCCGCGGCGGCGCTGGGTGACGCGGCGCCACAGCCATAGCAGCAGCGCGCCGCTGCCGGCGATCAAGCAGTAGCCCGCCAGCAGCGGGTCCAGCAGGTAGTCCCAATAGTTTTCCGAGGGCTTGAGGCGCAGGGCAAAGGCCAGGGTCCCGGCTGCCAGCATCAGTACCCCCAGCAGGTTGCGCTGCCACAGCAGCACCAGCGCCGTCAGGCCCATCAGCACGATCATCGGCCGTGGGTTGTAGCCCCAGCGGTAGGGGTCGAGGTAAGTCAGGCCCAGGGTCGCGGGGTATAGGCTCAGGGTCAGGCCGATAAACAGCAGCAGGACCTGCACCCGGTGTTTGGCTGGCAAGGGCGTCATCACCCCCAAGTGCCGCAGGCTGACCCAGCCCAGCAGCACCAGGGTGCTGATGGCCAGATCATCGGTGAAGCTGCGCACATAGGCCGCCAGCGGCAACTGGTTCAGCGGAATAAAGCTGACCAGGGCCAGCACGGGCAGCAGCCAGGGCCGCCAGGGCGCGGTCAGGCGCAGGCTGCCAAGCAGCACAAAGCCCAGGAGGATAAAACTCAGATGGGCTTGCCATAGCGACAGCATCACAAGCGCTCCGCCAGCCACGCCGCGTTGAAGCTGACGTGCTTGATAAAGGTGTTGTTCCAGGAATAGACCAGGTGGTACAGGCCGTCCGTCCCGCGGCTGAAGTAGGGGTATTCGTACTCGAAGTCGCAGCCCTGGGGCTTGCACACCCGGTAGTCGAGGTTGCTCAAGAAGCGCTGTTCCAGGGGCAGGCGCCGGGCGCCGCTGGAGGCGCGAAAGCCTTCACCGATGATGTCCTTGTAGGCCTCGTGGGAAAACGGCTGGCCCAGGGGGTCGGGGGACTGGTCCAGTTCCACCAGCGGGCGCCATTGGCTAAGGCCGGCGTCAGTGCCGTACAGGCTGAGTTTGAAGCGCCCGTCCTGCAGGTCATTGAGGGCCACCAGCAGGCCCTGGTCGTCGGTGCCCACCGCCGCCAGGGACGAGTTGGGGTTGGACGGTTGCAGCGGATAGGGCTCGCTCCAGGTCCGCCCGGCGTCTTCGGTGCGGCTGGCCAGGACCTTGTGGTGGGTGTCGCCGGCGTAGCGCAGCATGGCCACGGCGCGGCGTTCGTCCAGGGGCACGATGGTCGGTTGCAGGGAGTGCTTGCCACGGCTGATGCGGAATTTGTCGATCACCGCGCCGTCGGCGCTCAGGTACAGGTACTCGGCGAACTTGCCCATGAACTCGTGGTACACCGGCAGGCCGATCGCGCCGTCGGCATGGAACACCGGCGCGGCGCGCACCAGGGTGCTGATGTTGAAGAACGGCGAGGTCACCAGCTGCCGCGGCGCCGACCAGCTGCGCCCCAGGTCGTCGGAAACCATCAGGTTGATGGCGCTGGTGGCCCAACCGCCCACCGACACCGAAACGTAAAACAGCCACAGGCGCTGATCCGGGCCCAGGGCGATCACCGGGTTGCCGAGCTTGCGGATGTAGCGCCCGGTGCCGTCACGGGTCGATTCGCGGGTGGCCAGCACCTGCTCGGCACCCCACTCGCCAGTCTTGGCGTCAAAGCGTGCGCTGCGCACTTGCACATCGGCGGCGCCTTCCCGGGAGCCGGCGAACCACACGGCCATCAGGTCGCCGCCGGGCAAGGCGGTCACCGAGGACGAATGCACGAAGTCATCCAGGTCCGAGGAGACGAAGCGGCTGGTGTATTGCGGCGTGCTGCTGGCCGTGGCCGCGTCGCTGTTCACGGCCGCCTGGGCGAACGGCGCCAGTTGGTGAGGCGGATGGCTGCGCCAGGCGGCGATAAAGACGGCGGCCAAGAGCAGACTGCTGCAGATGAAGCTCAGGCGAAAGGACAGCGCACGCATAAAGGAGCCCGTGGCAAGTGCCGGTTGGGAACAAGGGAAAACGTCAGCGCCGCTCAGGACCCGGCAAGGGTCGGCGGCGGCCGGTGAGCATCGACAACGGCAGGTTGTCGCGCACCTGCAGGCTTTCAAAAATCGCCGCGCACACATGCAGCAGCACCAGGCCCAGCAGCACATCGGCGCTGGTTTCGTGCACTTGCAGCGGCCAGTCGGCGCCCCACAGGGCATCGACCTCCTCCATCAAGAAACCGCTGACGCCGATCAGCACCAGGGCCAGCAGCATCAGCAGCATCACCAAAGCCCCGAGGGGTGAATGCCCCAAGCGGTGCTCGGGGCGCCCGGCCCACAGCGAGCGCAGATGCCGCGCCAGCCGGGCCCGGGTCGGCCAGAAGTCGGACCAGCGCGCACTGCGCGGCCCGACAAATCCCCAAAGCGTGCGCAGCAGCAGCCAGGCCATGGCGTAGTAGCCGAGCCAGACGTGCCAGTCGTCACCGGCTTCATTGAAGAAGTAGTTGCCGATAAAGACCCCGGCGATGGACAGGTGAAACAGTCGCACCAGCGGGTCCCACAGCCGCAGGGACGCGTGCGGCATCAGCCTTTGATCTCGGTCTTCACCGCCTTGCCGGTCACCGGGTCGTGGTAGATCTCGACCTTGCGCTGGTCCTTGTCGAAGCCGTAGATCTCGTAGCAATTGCCGTCGGTGACCTTGAACTTGCTGATCTGGTAGCCCTGGGCCTTGAGCTGTTCCTGGAAGGCCTTCTGATCCTGCCATTGCGAGCGTTCGGCGGTGGTGCATTGCGGGCCGGCGAGGGCCAGGGGGCTGGCGATGGTCAGGGACAGCAGGAGGATCTTGCGCATGGAAAACGCTCCGGTGATGGGGGAGATTCCACTGTGCAAAACCAAGCTTAGTGAAAGCTTAGTTGGCAACGCGCGGTAACATTTTCCCCACCAAAAACCCCTGCCGGCCAAGCTTGGCCGGCGTCATCATGCGCCCCTTCCCTGCCCCCTCGCCCGACCGAGAACCACCCATGCGCCTGCTGCTTGTCGAAGATGATCGTGCCCTCGGCCAGGGCATCCGCGTGGCCCTGAGCGCCGAAGGCTACACCCTGGACTGGCTGCAGGACGGCGCCAGCGCCCTGCACGCCCTGCGCACCGAAAGCTTCGACCTGTTGCTGTTGGACCTGGGCCTGCCGCGGCTCGACGGCCTGGAATTGTTGCAGCAATTGCGCGCCGCCCAGCAGGACCTGCCGGTGCTGATTCTCACCGCCCGCGACGGCACCGCCGAGCGCATCGCCGGGCTGGATGCCGGGGCCGACGACTACCTGGTCAAGCCCTTCGACGTCGATGAATTCAAGGCCCGGGTCCGCGCCCTGCTGCGCCGCAGCCAGGGTCGTGCCCAGCCGCTGCTGGAACACGCCGGCATCCGCCTCGACCCGGCCAACCAGCAGGTGCACTACCAAGACAACGAAGTGGTGCTCACACCCATGGAATACCAGTTGCTGCACCAGCTGATGGTACGCCCGGGCAAGGTGGTGACCCGCGAGCGCCTGTCCCGGGCGCTGTACGGCTGGCAGGACCGGGTCGAGAGCAACACCCTGGAAGTGCTGATCCACAACCTGCGCAAGAAGCTCTGCAGCGAGCTGATCCGCACCGTGCGCGGCGTCGGTTACGTGCTGGCGCTCAAGCCATGAACTCGGTGCGCACGCGGATTCTGTTGCCGGTCCTGGTCCTGGTGCTGCTGGGGGATTTGCTGATCAGCTGGCTGGTGCTGCGCGACAGCCACCATGAAATCGAAGAAGTCTACGACGCCCAGCTGGCCCAGAGCGCGCGCCTGCTGCAAGGGGTGCTGCGCCAGCGCGACCCGGCTCAAAAGCCGGACGCGGCGGACTGGGAGCGCCTGCACCAGGCCTTCGACCAGGCCATGAGCCGGGTCGGCGTGGACGGCGCCGCTCACCCCTATGAAACCCGCCTGACGTTCCAGGTCTGGCGCGACGACGGCCAGTTGCTGATGCGCTCCGCCGAGGCCCCGCTGCTGGAGGCGCCGCCCACCACACTGGGCGCCCATGACATTCTGGAAAACGGCAAGGACTGGTGCGCCTTTCTGCTGGCCGACCCGCAGCAGGGCTTGCTGATCTGGGTTGGCGAGCGCGATGACATTCGCCAGGACCTGATCCAGCGCATCGTGCGCCATACCCTGTGGCCGACCCTGATCGGCGTGCCGCTGCTGGCGCTGCTGATCTGGCTGACCATCGGCTGGGGCCTGGCGCCGCTGCGGGCCATGGCCCGGGCCATTCGCGGGCGCAGCAGCGACACCTTGCAGCCGCTCGGGCTCAAGCCCCTGCCCCAGGACCTGGAACCGATGCAGACCGCCCTCAACCAGTTGTTGGCCCAGATCGACAGCCTGCTGGAACGCGAGCGGCGCTTTATCGCCGACGCCGCCCATGAACTGCGCACGCCCCTGGCGATCCTGCGGATTCATGCGCAGAACGCCCAGAGTGCCGGCAGCCCGGAGCAACGCCAGGAAGCCCTGGATTTTCTGGTGAGCGGCGTCGACCGCGCCACCCGTATCGCCAGCCAGCTGCTGACCATGGCGCGCATCGAGCCGCAGCTGAACAGCCCGCGTTTGAGCCGGGTCGACCTCAGCGCCCTGGTGCGCGAAGAGCTGGCGGAACTGACGCCTTTGGCCCTGGAGAAAGAGGTCGAACTGGTGCTGGAAGGCGACGAAGGCTGCCTGATTGATACCGACCCGGTGGCTTTGGCCATTGCCCTGCAAAACCTGGTGACCAACGCCCTGAACTTTGCCCCCGCGGGCAGCGAGGTGCGGGTCGGCCTACGACCCCAGGCCGATGGCGCGATGCACCTGTGTGTGGAGGACGCCGGGCCCGGCATCAATGAACAGGAGCGCGGGCGTTTGCTGGAGCGCTTCTACAGCCAGGGCAACGCCCATGGCGCCGGGCTGGGGCTGGCCATCGTGCAGATGATCGTCAGCAAGATCGGTGGTCGCCTGGAGTTGCGCAATCGGCCTGAGGGCGGGTTGTGTGCGTTGTTGCAGCTGGGGCCGGTGCTTTAGTCGGCAGCGCAGAGGGACTATCCTGTGCGCCGCTCGGGAATGGGGGTGGTCTGGCGGGCGTCTTCGCTGGCAAGCCAGCTCCTACACAGGCAGGCACCATCCCTCGTAAGAGCGGGCTTGCCAGCGAAGGCGATCTCGCGCCCCCCCTTCTCCAGCCATATGCAATGACAATCAGGGAGACACCCATGGCCATGCCGGAACGGCTGAAACCAACACCCGCGACGCCGAAAATACGTGCGTTGATGAAGGATTTGCTCAAGCAGATCCTCGATCAGATCTGGGACAACCAGGAACGTGAAAGCCCCGTGATCAGTGCGCTGATCGAGCAGTGGAACAGCCACGCCGGCCGGCCCTTCGAGTTCCACGAATTTCGCGACATGCACAGCCATACCAGTGCGGCGAACTTTCTGCGCACGGCCTTTCATCAAGAGCGCTACGTTGACGACCTGAGCTTCGACGAAGCGTGTGCCCTGGCGGGTTTCATCTGTAAATGCGAGGGCACGGAGTCTGATATGGACTACGCCTTGAGCCTGCTGGAAACCAACTTCCCCGAGGCCAATGCCTCGGACCTGATCTTCTGGCCCAACGAGTGGTTTGGCGAGCCGGACATGCTGCAGGTGGACATGACTGCGCCGCAGATCATCGGCTATCTGATGGGCAAATCCTCGCGGCAGTTGCCGGACGCCCCGCCGATCGACTTGCCCTACCCCATGCCTGCAAACCCTTAGCGGCGACGGAGACGCTCGCCGCTAAGAGCGAAGGATTGCCCAGCCATCAGAAACCGGCCCGGTGAAGTGTCACCGGGGTATCGCAGCGTCTGGTTTAGCGAGCGCTTTGCGCCCGTGCGCAGCCTGCGGCAGCGGCTACAGGGTTGCGTGAGCGGCGCACTGAGCACCGCCCCCTGCCCTCAAAGGTTGCGCACAACGTTCAGCGCCGCGCTGCTCTGCGCCACCGGCATGATTTCGATGGAGTTGATGTTCAGGTGCTCCGGCTGCTGGGCGATCCAGCACACGGTGTTGGCGATGTCCTCGGGGCGGATGGCGTCAACGTCCTTGTACAAGGCTTGCACCGCTTCCATGTCGCCGTTGAGCCGCACCACCGAGAAGTCGGTGCCGGAACACAGGCCCGGTTCGATGTTGGTCACCCGTACCCGGGTGCCGGCCAGGTCTGCGCGCAGGTTCAGGCTGAACTGTTTGACGAAGGCCTTGCTGGCGCCATAGACGTTGCCGCCCGGGTAGGGATAGGTGCCGGCAATCGAGCCGATGTTGATGATCAGCCCGCTGTTGGCTTCGACCATGCGTGGCAGGACGCGCTGGGTAATCAGCGCCAGGCCGGTGATGTTGGTGGCGATCATGCGTTCCCAGTTCTGCGCGTTGCTGTGCTGGGCGCGTTCGATGCCCAGCGCCAGCCCGGCGTTGTTGACCAGCAGGTCGATGGCCAGGGACGCCTCATGGATCTGTTCCACCGCCCGTTCCAGGGAGGTCTTGTCGGTGACATCCAGCTCCAGGGCGATGAAGTTTTCACCCAGCTCCTGTTCCAGGCGCTGCAGCTTGTCCATGCGCCGTGCGCCACCGATCACGCGATAGCCTTCGGCGACCAGTCGGCGACAGATCGCTTGGCCAAAGCCGGCCGAGGCGCCGGTCACAAATGCGGTTTTCATGGGTTTCTCCTTGGTCAGGCGATCAGGCCAGGTATTTCACGCCGAGGCTGGCGAACAGGCACATCATCGAGAGCACCAGCACCTTGCGCACCACATCGTTGCCCTTGCGGATGGCCAGGGCGCTGCCCAGGTGGTTGCCCAAAATGTTGCAGGCCACCAAGGGCAGGGCCAGCAGGTAGATCACCTTGCCGGCCATGATGAACGCCACCAGGGCGCCGATGTTGGAGGCGAAGTTGAAGGTCTTGGAGTTGGCCGAGCTGGAAACCAGGTCCATTTTCAACAGGTAGTGAAAGGCGATGATGAACATGCTGCCGGTGCCCGGGCCGAAGAAGCCGTCGTAGAAGCCGATGACCAGGCAGGTCAGGGGCACCACGGTAAACAGCATGGCATCGGACAGCACGTGTTCCCGCACCGGCCGGTCCTTGGGGGTGAGGAAAATCAGGATGCCGAAGGGGATCAAGGCGAGGATAATCTTGCCCACGGTTTCCTGGGAGATCGACACGATCAGATGCGCCCCCAGGTAGGCACCGAGCAGGGAAAAAGGCACGCCGACCAGCGCCACCTTCCAGACCATCTTGCTGTTGACCAGAAAGTTCCTGATGGCCGCCAGGGTGCCCAGGGTGCTGACCAGTTTTTCCTGGCCCAGCGCCACCTGCGGGGGCAGGCCCACCAGCAGGAATCCGGGCACCAGGAACAGCCCGCCCCCGCCGGCAATGCTGTCGACAAAACCGGCGACGAAGGCGATGGCGCCCAGCAGCAGAATCGCCAATACCCAGTGTTCAGCCCAATAGGCTCCTAACAGTTCCATAGCGTTACCCCACAAAGACAAAAAGAATCAGGAAAGGACTTCATACAGATGGTCGGCTCGCGCAAAGCGCACGCGGTTCAGGTCATTGACCGCGAACACGCGCAAGAGCCAGCGGTCGGCGCCGTCGTTTTGCGGCTCGAAACCGTCGCGGGCGTGAAGCACCCGCTGGTTCTTGAAGATCATGAAATCCCCGGGCAGCAGCAGGTGCGGCTCATCGAAGCGGCGGCTTTCCAGCAGCGCGCGCAGGGTGTTGAGCGCGAGCTCAGCGCTGGCGTTCATGCCATAGGTGTTTTCGCTGTCGAAGCGGCACAGCCACTCGTTGGCCGCGCCGCGCACCAGCACCGCCAGGTTGGGCGTTGAACGGCGCTGGCTGGCGAACGAGTCCGGGCGGCGCACTTCGAACTGCGGCAGGCTCAGTTCGCGCACGGTGGCCGCCGGCAGTTGGTCGATCACGTCGTCCAGATTGACCAGCGTGGTGTTGATCCGCGGATCGCAACGCATGCCGAAGAACGACAGGTATTCCGGGCAGCAGGAGAGCTCGCCGAGCGCTTCGGATGACAGCGGCAAGTCCGGGTTGTCGACGTGGTAGGAAAAGCGCAGGCGCGATCCGTGCGAGCTTTTCTGGCTGGAGGAGGTACGAGAAGGAATCACATGGCGGAACAGGCGGCCGTCATTCTCCCCTTCATACACCACCGGATGGATACCCAGCAGGCTTTGCAGCGAGAGGCTGACCAGGCAGGCGATGGGCGTGCTCTTGGGGCTCAGCACGCCGGAGTAAGGCGTCGGTGGAATGTCCCGGTCTCGCGGGCAGTTGCGAATCACCATCGAGGTGAGGTCGGGGTCTTCGACAAAGGTCCGGATCTGTCGCGTCAGGGCCGCCCCCAGTACATCCTGGGCCTGTTCCTTGAGCTGAAAATAAATGTCCTTGGTGGCCTCGAATTCCAGAGGCGTCTGACTCAAGACGGTTTGCCAGGCGCTGGAAATAACCCACGGCAAGCGGATTTCCAACGTTGCCACGGCCTCGACTGCCTGCTTGTGCTGTGCGCTTTCCATTTCAGTTGAATTCCATAGTTCGATGCGCGTTGCGCCTGACCCGGGAGGCGGCACAACCTGTTGTATTTTTGTGATTCAGCTCACACGACACCCGTGTAATGCCGGGACAAACCAGCCAATGCCTCGATAACATCTCGAAACAACATCGACGCAATCATTGTAATTACACAAATAGACTCGATTCAATTTATTTCTGCCGATCTGGCCTGCAGCCCGTGAATACGGCTTTAAAGTCATTGAATTTATTGAAATTTCTCATGGAATAAAATTTCAGCACGGTAAAGCCAACGAAAAACCTGGCTTACCCGACAGAATTAAATCGCATCAATTCGGTGCAATAGCCTCGATTACCACAGGATTACGCCCCTTCGCGGGTTCATGTTAGGCTTGCGTGCTCGTGCAGACTTTGGTGCTTTACCTATGTGGGTTCCTCAATACAGCGGCCACGCGCAGCCGGTTTACCTAATGATTGCCGACGCCCTGGAGCAAGACATCCGCTCCGGGCGCCTGAGCCCTGAAGATCGGCTGCCCACCCTCAAGGAGTTGGCCGAGGCCTTGAAAGTCACCCCCGGCACCGTGGGCCGTGCCTATGACGAAGCGGCCAAGCGCGGGCTGGTGGTGGGGGAAGTCGGACGCGGGACTTTTGTCCTGCCGGCCAAGACCAGGACGGCGCCTGCCGCGGCGCAAACCAGTACCGATAGCCACAGCGCGCAGATCGATCTGTCGATCATCAAGCCCAATGACGCCAACGTCGGGATGTGGCTGCGCGATTCCATCGGCGAGCTGGCCCAGTCGGCGGACCTGAACCGGGTGCTGGACTACGCCACCGATGGCGGACACGCCGTGCACAAGCAGGCCGGCGCCCGCTGGGTGCAGCGCAGCCTGCCCGAGGCGCGCTGGCAGCAGATCGTGCTCACCAGCGGCGCGCAGCACGGCTTGCTGGTGGCCATCAACAGCCTGTCCAACACCAACGATCTGATTCTCTGCGAAGAGCATTGCTACCCCGGGATCATCTCCCTGGCCCACAGCCTGGACAGGCGCCTGATGGGCGTGCAGATCGATGAATACGGGCTGGTGCCCGAGGCCTTCCGCGCGGCGTGCCAGGAGCACCGCCCGGCCCTGCTGGTGTGCGTGACCACGCACCAGAACCCGACCAACTCGATCATGCCGCCGGAGCGCCGCGAAGCCATTGCCCAGATCGCCCGCGAATACGATGTGTTCATCATTGACGATGACATCTACGGCTTTCTGGAAACCCACAACGTGCACAAGCCGATCTCGGCCTACGCCCCCGAGCGCTCGGTCTACCTGACCAGCCTGTCGAAAAGCATCCTGCCGGCGCTGCGCATCGGTTACCTGTACGCCCCGCCCGAAACCCTCTCGCGCCTGTCGTCCATGGTCCGCAGCAGCGTGTGGATGCCCTCGCCGATGATGGCGCAACTGGCCAGCAACCTGATCAACAGCGGCACCGGCGAGCAACTGATCAAGGTGCAGCAGCAAGAGGCGGCCGTGCGCCAGCAAATGGCGCGGGAGATTCTCGGCAACTATCAAATCAGCAGCCAGCCCAACAGTTTTCACATCTGGCTGGTGCTGCCGCAGCCCTGGAACTGCGACGAGTTTGCCAACCTGGCCCGCGCCCAGGGCGTCACCGTGGTCAGCGGCAGCCAGTTCCTGGCCCAGCGCACCACGGCCAGCCGCGGCGTGCGCATTGCCTTGATGTCGCCAAGCCGCGCCGAACTGAGCTTTGCCCTGACCAAGCTGGCCAGCTTGCTCGCCTCACCCGAGCCGCGCCTGTTCTACTGACCGCCCCGGCAGCAGAGCCTGAGGCCGCCGGGCTTCAGCCCTGGTCGCCACCGCCCACCGGCAGCACCGTGCCGGTGATATAGGACGCTTCGGCGGAGGCGAGGAACAGGATCGCCGCGGCCTGCTCGTCGATGGTGCCGTAGCGTTTCATCAGGCTGCTATCCAGGGTCTGATCGACGATCTGCTGATACCAGACCTGTTCCTCGGCGCTTGGCTCGGCGCTGTTGCGCGGGATACGCCGCGGCGGTGCTTCGGTGCCCCCCGGGGCGGTGGCATTGACCCGCACGCCACGACCGGCGGTTTCAAAGGCCAGGCAGGCAGTCAGCGCGTTGATCCCGCCCTTGGCCGCGCCGTAGGGCACGCGGTTGAGACTGCGGGTGGCGATGGACGAGACGTTGACGATCGCGCCACTGCCCTGCTCCAGCATCGGCGGCAAGGCGGCGTGGCAGCACCACAAAGTGGGGAACAGCGAGCGGCGCACTTCGGCTTCGATCTGCGCGGGCTCGTAGTGTTCGAAAGGCTTGGCCCAGATGGTGCCGCCGACGTTGTTGACCAGCACATCGAGGCGGCCGAAATGGGCGATGGCCGCGGCCATGATCCGGCTGCACTCGCTGTACTGCTCCAGATCGGCGGTCAGAGCCAGGATTGGGTAGCGGGGGCTGAGTTCGGCGGCCAGTTCGAAGACCAGCTCGGAGCGGTCCACCAGCACCACGCGGGCACCCTCTTCGGCCAGGCGCTCGGCAACGCGACGGCCGATGCCTTGGGCGGCGCCGGTGACCAGGGCGACTTGGTTGTGGAAACGGTTCATGGAAACCTCGTGAACACAAAAAGATGGAGAGAACGCCACCCGACGTAGGAGCCGGCTTGCCGGCGAAGGGGCCCTTGAGCCTAGCAGCGCTCTTGTGGACGTCTTCGCTGGCAAGCCAGCTCCTACAGCGGGGAAGTGCCCTTCAGGCGGCGCTGGCGGCGAACTTCTCGTAGTAGAAGTTCGCCGGGGTAATGCCCTGTTCGCGGATAAACTGGCTCACCGCCTCGACCATCGGCGGCGGTCCGCACAGGTAGATGTCCACATCGCCCTGGTTGAGGTGCGCCGGTTCGATGTGCTGGGTCACGTAGCCCTTGCGCGGGTACTGGCTCTCGGGGTTGGCCACGCAGGCGCTGAAGCTGAACTGCGGGATGCGCGCGGCAAAGTCTTCCAGGCGCTCCAGCTCCACCAGGTCGAAATCGTGGGTCACGCCGTAGATCAAATGCAGCGGGTGCTCGCTGCCCTGCTCGGCAATCTTCTCCAGCATTGCGGTGAACGGCGCCAGCCCGGTGCCGCCGGCCAGCAACAGCAGGGGCCGGCGGATGTCCCGCAGGTAGAAGCTGCCCAAGGGGCCGGCCAGGGTCATGCTGTCACCGGCTTTGGCCAGCCCGGTAAGAAAGCTGCTCATCAGGCCGCCGGGCACATTGCGGATCAGGAAGCTGACCTCGCCGTCGCGCTGCAGCGAGCTGAAGGAATAGGCCCGGGTTTGTTCGCTGCCGGGTACCCCGAGGTTGACGTATTGCCCCGGCAGGAACGCCAGCTGGCTCAGGGCTTCGCCCTTGATCGACAGGGCAATGGTGCTGTCGGACAGCTGGCGCACCGCGCTGATGCGGGCCTGGAAAGTCCCCTGCCCGGCGCGGCAGACCTGGGACGAAGCCGGCACCCGTACCACGCAGTCGCTCAAGGCGCGCATCTGGCAGGTGAGGACAAAACCCTGCTGGGCCTCGTCGGCGCTCAGGGCGTCTTCGATGTAGTCCTCGCCCAGCTCGTAGCGCCCCGCCTCGGCAAAGCACTTGCAGGTGCCGCAGGCGCCGTCGCGGCAGTCCAGGGGAATGTTGATGCCTTGGCGGTAGGCGGCGTCGGCCACGGTTTCGCCGGGGTTGGCGTTGACGAAACGGGTCACGCCGTCTTCGAAATTGAGTGCGATTTGATGGCTCATGGCAGTCGCCTCAGAGGTGGTAGATATCGACGACCTGGCGAACGTAGTCGTTCTTCAGGATGACTTTCTTGGCCAGGATCAACGGGTTTTCGCCGCGCACATCCAGGGTGTAGAAGCTGCAGCCGAAGTAGCTGTCCACGGTCTTGTAGCGAAAGCTCAGGGTGTGCCAGTTGAAGCGCAGCTTGCACAGGCCGTCGCCCTGCTCCAGCAGCTCGATATTGCTCAGGTTGTGGGAGGTGCGGGTGTCGGGAATGCTGGCGCTGGAACGCTCGGTCTTGATGCGGAACACCCGGTCTTCCAGGCCGCTGCGGTTGCCGTACCAGATCAGCGAGATTTCCCGCTGCGGGTCTTCGGTCAGCTGGTCGCTGTCGTCCCAGGAGGGCATCCAGAAGGTCGCGTCCGGGGCGTAGAGTTCCAGCCAGCTGTCCCAGTCCTTGTCGTCCAGGTAGCGGGCTTCGCGGTACAGGAAATCGCGCACGGTGTCGTAGGAAACAGTCATTGCACGGCCTCCACGTCGATCTGGCGTGAGGCTTCACGCTCCAGGGCTGCCAGCAGGGTCTGCTGCCAGTACTTGTGCTGCATCACGAACAGGCCCTCGTCCTCGGTACGCACGCCGCTAAGGATCGGCTGCAGGTCGATTTCTTTCGCCGCGTCGTCCGCGCCCTGGACCCAATGCTCGGCGCCGCGAGACATGTCGTTCCAGGCCGTGCTGCTGCCCTGGTAGCCAAGCTGGCAGGAGCGGAACTCCTCCAGGTCGTCCGGGGTGGCCATGCCGCTGACGTTGAAGAAGTCCTCGTACTGGCGGATGCGCCGGGCCCGGGCTTCGTCGCTCTCGCCCTTGGGCGCGATGCAGTAGATGGTGATTTCGGTGCGGTCCACGGAGAGCGGCCGGGCGATGCGGATCTGCGAGCTGAACTGGTCCATCAGGTAGAGGTTCGGATACAGGCACAGGTTGCGCGAGTTCTCGATCATCCAGTCGGCCCGGGCCTGGCCGAAGTCTCGGGCCAGCTCGTCGCGGCGTTCGTACAGCGGGCGATCCTCGGGGTTGGACCAACGGGTCCAGAGCAGCATGTGGCCCTTGTCGAAGGAGTAGAAGCCGCCGCCCTGCTTGGCCCAGCTGCCGGCGCTCATGGTGCGGATGTCTGCCCCGACCTCGCGCTGCTTGCGCTGGTTCTGGGTGGCGGCGTAGTTCCAGTGCACCGAGCTGACGTGGTAGCCGTCGGCGCCGTTCTCGGCGGTGAGCTTCCAATTGCCTTCGTAGATGTAGCTGGAAGAGCCGCGCAGCACTTCCAGACCGTCGGCGGACTGGTCGACGATCATGTCGATGATCTTCGCCGACTCGCCCAGGTGTTCCACCAGGGGCAGCACGTCGGGGTTGAGGCTGCCGAACAGGAAGCCGCGATAGGACTCAAAGCGCGCGACGCGGGTCAGGTCGTGGGAGCCGTCGCAGTTGAAGCTGGCCGGGTAGCCGGCGGCGGCCGGGTCCTTGACCTTGAGCAGCTTGCCGGTGTTGTTGAAGGTCCAGCCATGGAACGGGCAGGTGAAGGACGCCTTGTTGCCGGTCTTGTGCCGGCAGAGCATGGCGCCGCGATGGCTGCAGGCGTTGATGAAGGCGTTGAGTTCACCGTTCTTGTTGCGCGCAATGAAGATCGATTGCCGGCCCATGGTGGTGCTGTAGTAGTCGTTGGGGTTGGGGATCTGGCTTTCGTGGGCCAGGTACAGCCAGTTGCCTTCGAAGATGTGCTGCATCTCCAGGTCGAACAGCCGGGGGTCGGTGAACATCTCCCGCTTGCAGCGGTAGACGCCTTGGTCGGGGTCTTCTTCAAGCAGGGAATGCAGGTATTCGGGTCGCAGGGACATGGCCGCCGCCTCCATTGTTTTTATTCAGGCAGGGCCATGCTAGGACCGGGGTCGGCGGGGCAATAGCCGATGCGTGCAGACCTGTATCCGTTTTCTGCAGGCTGCGAACGGCCCGAAGGGACGCCAGGATCTCAAGGCCGCTGGAGGTTCGGCTGGCGATCGCCAGGCAAGGTCCTGCGGACCTTTTCGCAGCCTCGCAGGCTCGGCAGCGGCTACACACAATCTCTTGTAACCGCTGCCGCAGGCTGCGAACGGCCCGAAGGGACGCGAGGATCTCAAGGCCACTGGCGGTTCGACTGGAGATCGCCAGGCAAGGTCCTGCGGACCTTTTCGCAGCCTCGCAGGCTCGGCAGCGGCTACAGGGGCGTGTAGCCGCTGCCGCAGGCTGCGAACGGCTCCGCAGGAGACGCAGGGGTCCCGAGGACGCCGAAGGTCTGCCGGGTGATCGCCAGGCACAGGTCGGAACGGATGCCCATAGCGGGGCGGGCCGGTCAGTGGCGACGCTTGAGGGTGTCGGAGGGCAGTTCGCCGTATTGCTGGCGGTAGCTTTGGGCAAAACGCCCAAGGTGCGAAAAGCCAAAATCCAGGGCCAGTTCGGTGACGTTGCGCACCGGGCATTGCGGGTCGCTGAGGCAGGCGTGCACCCGTTGCAGTTTCTGCTGGCGGATGTAGTTCTTCGGCGTGGTGCGGGCGTTGCGTTCGAACAGCGCGTACAGCGAGCGCAGGCTCATGCGCGCCTGTTGCGCCAGTTCTTCGCAGCCGATGTCCTGCTTGAGGTTGCGCTCGATGTAGTCGGCAATGCATTCGAAGGTCGCCGCCGACGCGCTCAGGGTGCCGCGCTGAACGTTGGTCTGCATCAGGCCCAGCAGTTTGCCCACCAGAATGTGCGCGTAGTGCTCCTGGACCTTGGGCATGGCCTGCAGGGCTTCGGACTCCTGGCACAACAGGCTGAGCAAGGGCACGAAGCCTTCAAGCTCCTGCAGTTGGTAGCGCTGGCGCAGAAAGCGCACGCCCTGCCCCGGGTACTGCCAGCGCTGTTCCTGGCAGGCGGTTTCCAGCAGGCGGGTGGGAATCTTGATGATGAATTTTTCGCAGTCCTCGGAATAGGTCAGGTCCACCGGGTCGTCGGGGTTGATCAGCAGCAGTTCCCCCGGGGCGAGGCAGTGTTCCTGGCCCGCCCCCCGCCACAGGCAGTGACCGCGCAGCAGCACTTGCAGGTGATAGATGCTTTCCAGGGCCGGCGAGGTGACGCGCACGCTGCCGCCGTAGCTGAGGCTGCACAGGTCGAGGCTGGCCAGGGTCCGGTGGTTGAGGCTGGCCTGGGGCTGGCCGGCCCGGGGCAGGCGGATGCAGTGGCTGCCCACGTGCTGATTGACGTAACCGGACACGGCATGGGGATCGGCTTGAACAAACACGCGGCTGCGTTCACTCAACAGATGCATTTGCATAATCGGGTCACTCTGATTGTTCTTGTTGGGGCCGCACCGCGCGGTGGCAAGCCGCGCTGGCAGGCAATCACGCAAGGTCAAAAAGCCCAGGCCGACAACGACAAAAGCCACGGGCCGCACAAGGCGTCCGTGGCTCGGTCTTGCCGTGTCGAAGGTCAGGCCTCCAGGGCACGCACCCGTTCGTGGCGCTGCTGTTCTTGCGGCTGGGCCGAAGGCTGCAGGGTGAAGTCGAAGTGAATTTCCGCGAAGCGGCCACTCACGCCCAGTTCCTTGGCCCGCACCGGGTCTTCGCTGAAGGTGATCTTGGCGATCAGCTCGTCGCGGGTGGCGTAGGCAAAGTCGTCGTGCAGGTAGGGGTCGCCGTCCAGGTTGATCTGGGTGGTCAGGTGGCGATGGTCATCGGCCGAGATGAAGAAGTGGATGTGCGCCGGGCGCTGGCCGTGGCGACCCAGTTGGTCCAGCAGTTGCTGGGTCGGGCCTTCCGGCGGGCAGCCGTAGCCGGACGGTACGATGCTGCGAAAACGGTAGCGGCCCTCGGCATCGGTGACGATGCGCCGGCGCAGGTTGAACTCCGACTGGCTGCCGTCGAAGTAGGAATAGGTGCCGCCGGTGTTGGCGTGCCAGACATCGACGATGGCGCTAGCCAGGGGCTGGCCGGCGGTGTTGGTCACTTGCCCTTGCATGAACAGCACCACGCCCGGATCGAGACCGTCGTCCAGGCGCGCTTCGCCCTGGCTCAGGGGCGCGCCGGCCACGTACAGCGGGCCTTCGATGGTGCGCGGGGTGCCGCCGGTCTTGCCGGCCTGTTCGTCGGCGGCGTCCATCATCAGGTCCAGGTAATGCTCCAGGCCCAGGCCCGCGGCCAGCAGCCCGGCTTCCTGGCGAGCGCCGAGGACGTTGAGGTAGTTGACGGCTTTCCAGAACTCTTCCGGGGTGACGTTCAGGTCTTCGATGATGTTCACGGTGTCCCGCAGGATGCGGTAGACGATGGCCTTGGTCCGGGGGTTGCCGCCATCGGTGAACTGGCCGCTGGCTTCTTCGAGAAAGCGTTGGGCGCTGGCAGTCTGGGAAATTCTGACGTTCATGATTAATCCTCATCTTGTATTTATTAGAGTGGTGAACGGGCTGGTGCGAACTCAGCGGTCATCCTCATGAATGGACGAAGGATGCCTGCACAGGGCGTTAACTTCGATGGCCATGTACGGGTACAGCGGCAGTTGCATCAGGGTGTCGTGCAGTTCCTGCACGCTGTCGACGTCGAACACGCTGTAGTTGGCGTACAGCCCGGCAATGCGCCACAGGTGACGCCACTTGCCTTCGGCCTGCAGGCGCTGGGCCAGGGCCTTTTCCTCGGCTTTCAGTTGCGCGGCGCGCTCGGGGTTCATGTCGACCGGCAGGTTCACGGTCATTTTCACGTGGAATAGCATGCAGCCCTCCTCAGGTGTGATGCAGCACGGGGGTGGTTTTGTCGCGACGGAAGAACGCCAGGCGCTCTTCGTCCAGGCTCAGGCCAAGGCCCGGTGCCCGCGAGACATGCAGGTGGAAATCCCGGTACACCGGCGCCTCGGCGAGGATGTCCTCGGTCAGCAGCAGCGGGCCGAACAGCTCGGTGTCCCAGCTCAGTTTGTTCAAGGTCAGGAAGGCGTGGGCCGAGGCCAGGGTGCCGATGCCGCCTTCGAGCATGGTGCCGCCGTACAGGCCGATGCCCGCCGCCTCGGCAATCGCCGCGGTGCGCAGGGTGGCGCGGGGGCCGCCGTTCTTGGCGATCTTCAGGGCGAACACCGAGGCCGCGCCTTCCCGGGCCAGGTTGAAGGCGTCTTCCACGCACTCGATGGATTCGTCGGCCATGATCGGCGCCGGGCTGCTGGCGTTCAGGCGCACCATGCCGGCGCGGTTGTTGCGCGAGATGGGTTGTTCGATCAGATCGATGCCGTTGCCGCCGAGGATGCGGCAGGCGCGCAGGGCCACGGCTTCGTCCCAGGCCTGGTTGACGTCGACTCGCACGCTGGCGCGGTCACCCAGGGCCTTCTTGATGGCGATCACGTGGGCCAGGTCGCGGTGCACTTCACCGGCGCCGATCTTCAGCTTGAAGATGCGGTGGCGGCGCAGGTCGAGCATTTTCTCGGCTTCGGCGATGTCCTTGGCGGTGTCGCCGCTGGCCAAGGTCCAGGCCACCGGCAGTGCATCGCGTACCCGGCCGCCCAGTAGTTCGCTGACCGACAGGCCGAGGCGCTTGCCCTGGGCGTCGAGCAAGGCGCTTTCGATCCCGGACTTGGCGAAGGTGTTGCCGCGGATGCTCTGCTCCAGGCGCAGCATGGCGGCGTTGATGTTGCTGGCGTCCTGGCCGATCAGCAGCGGGGTGAAGAAGCGGTCGATATTGGTCTTGATGCTGTCCGGGCTTTCGTTGCCATAGGCCAGGCCGCCGATGGTGGTGGATTCGCCCAGGCCTTCGATGCCGTCGGCGCAACGCAGGCGGATCAGCACCAGGGTCTGGTTCTGCATGGTGTGCATGGCCAGCTTGTGAGGGCGAATGGTCGGCAGATCGACGATGATCGTTTCGATCGATTCAATGGCAGAAGCGTGCATGTCCATACCCGTTAGGTTCTTGAAGTTCTGCGCTCGATTCTGTCCCGGCTTTTTCCGGGGTTCCAATATAGAATTGGTCTGGCTTGATACCTTAAAGGTATGCACATCTCTACAGGGGAGCTGTCATGGAATTGCGTCATCTGCGCTACTTCCAGGTGCTGGGGGAAACCCTCAATTTCACCCGCGCCGCCGAACGCCTGCACATCGCCCAGCCGCCGTTGAGCCGGCAGATCCAGCAGTTGGAGGACGAGTTGGGGGTGCTTTTGTTGGAGCGTGGTCGGCCGTTGCGCCTGACCGCCGCCGGGCGGTTTTTCTTTGAACATTCCAACCGGGTGCTGGAGCAGTTGGGCAAGGTCTGCGACAACACCCGGCGCATTGGCCTGGGGCACAAGACCTGGCTGGGCATCGGCTTTGCCCCCTCGACCCTGTACGGCGTGCTGCCGCAACTGATCCGCCGCCTGCGCAGCAACGAAACCCTGGAACTGGAGCTGGGGCTGTCGGAAATGACCACCCTGCAACAGGTGGAAGCCTTGAAGGCCGGGCGCATCGATATTGGCTTCGGGCGGATCCATATCGACGACCCGGCCATTGTGCAAAGGGTGCTGACCGAGGACCGGCTGGTGGTCGCCCTGCCCGCTGGCCATCCCTTGCTGGGACAAGAGCTGAGCCTTGAGCAACTGGCCAACGAGCCCTTTGTGCTGTATCCGGCCAATCCGCGGCCGAGCTACGCCGACCATGTGATCGCGCTGTTCAGTGCCCGCGGCCTGAACCTGAAGATCGCCCAGTGGACCAACGAATTGCAGACCGCCATCGGCCTGGTGGGCGCCGGCATCGGCATCACCCTGGTGCCGGCCTCGGTGCAGGTGCTGCATCGCGACGACATCGGTTTTTGCCCGCTGCAGGAACCCGAGGCCACCTCGCCGATCATCCTCAGCCGCCGGGTCGGCGAGCCGTCGCTGGGGCTCACCCATTGCCTGCACCTGATTGCCCAGTTGCGTAGCGAGATCGGTCGCGAGCAGCCTGTGGTCAGCTGACTCGGTGCGGATGCAGTAGGCCCCCGCCAAAACCACTGCTACACCCCGCCCTGCGGGGATTACACTGCGCCCGATGTGATGGAAAAAACTCTGGAATCGATCATGGAAGTCTCAAGAACCCGACTGATCCTGCGCCGCGCCGCCGCCTTCATGCTCGACCAGGTGCTGGCGCTGGCGGTGTATGTGCTCCTGTCGCTGAGCCTGCACGGGGTGCTGGCGTTGCAGCCGGTCAGAAGGTTGCTCGAGCTCGAGCAACAGACGGGGCTGGAGCCCTACCTTCATTCAATGCTGTTCATGCTGGTCTGGCCCTTGTACTTCGTGGCCTGGGAGTATTTCTTCAAGGGCCGGACGCCCGGCAAGTGCGCCCTGGGACTGGTGGTGATCAACGCCGCCGGGACGCCGCCGACGCTGATCCAGGTACTGATCAGAAGCGCCACCCGCCATCTGGAGGCCGCGTTCGCCTTTGTCCCGCTGATGGCCTGTGCGGAATCAAGCCGCTGCCAGCGAATAGGCGATATGCTCGCCCGCACCTACGTGATCCCGCACAAGGATCTGCAGCAGATACGCAGTGAAATGCCAGCACATCCCCTGTCCCGGGCTTGATGCCTGAAGACTGCCCGTTCCCCTCAAGGAGCCCCGATGCCCGCCGATGCCCTACACCACGAAATAGCCTTGGAAAGATTTCTCGCCGCCCGCCCCGAACTGCGCGAAGCCCTGGATAAGCTCAATCCGCTGGAGGCCCAGGCCAAGGGCGAGACGCCCGAGCAGTACCGCAACGAACGCCTGCATGAAGCCTTCGAGGCCGAAGCCGAGCGCCTGGGGCTGTTCGCCTGGGAACTGAGCCTGCAACTGACCGCTGCCAGCCCCGAGGAATTCCACGCCCAGCGCCTTGAAGTGCACAAGGAAGTGGCGGAAATGGCCGGCATGCCGTGGGACGAGTACTGCGCCCTGCACGGACTCGAAAACGCCCATTGACCCGCACCCGTCCACCGTAGTCCCTGTTCAGGAGAACCGACGATGTTGCCTTCGACTTCCACCCAATCGGCCAGCGCCGCCCTGCAGCACACGCAGAAATGGCGCGGGCGAGTCGGCCTCGGGCTGGTGGCTTGCCTTTCGGTGCTGGCCGGGATGACCGACGCCATCGGCTTCATGGCCACTGGCGATTTCGTGTCCTTCATGAGCGGCAACACCACGCGCATGGCGGTGGCCATCAGCAATGGCGAGCTGAGCCTGGTGCTGCGCCTGGTGCTGCTGGTGGCGACCTTTGTCGTGGGTAACGCCCTGGGCGTGGTGGTCAGCCGCCTGGCCGGGCACCGCGCCCTGCCCTTGCTGCTGAGCATTGGCGCGTTGCTCTGCGCCTCCGCCGCCTGGCCCTTCGAGCAGCAATTGCCGGCCCTGCTGGCGGCCATCATCGCCATGGGCATGCTCAACGCCGCGGTGGAGGAAGTGAACGGCCTGCCCATTGGCCTGACCTATGTCACCGGTGCCCTGTCGCGCTTTGGTCGCGGACTGGGACGCTGGATGCTCGGCGAACGGCGCAACGGCTGGCGGGTACAGCTGGTGCCGTGGAGCGGGATGTTCGCCGGAGCGGTGCTGGGGGCCTTGCTGCAACAGTACCTGGGGCTCAAGGCGCTGTATGTCAGCGGCTTGTTTGCCGCTCTGCTGGGCATCGCGTCATTGAAGATTCCGCGCCGCTGGCAACTGGGCTACAAGACCCGCTGACCTGCCCCGCCTTCAGTCGAACAGACCGCCGCTGTCGGTATCGATGACGATCGATGACAGACTGATGTGCCGCGGCCGGGTCAGGGCAAAGACCACCGCTTCCACCACGTCGCGGTTGGTGCCCTGCTCGCCTTTCTGTCGTGCCGGAACCTGCTCCCAGGCCGGGTCCAGCGGCGAAATGTCTTCCAGATACGGCGGATGCACACACAGCGAGCGCACCGGCGTGCCCTTGAGCACCTGGCGCAGGCCGTCGGCCAGGGCCAGTTGCCCGTGCTTGGCCGCGTAGAACGGCAGCGACACGCTGTGCAGGGGTGCATTGGGCAAGCCGCTGATGGAGCCGATGGTGACGATGTCCGGACGCGTGGAGGCCTTGAGCGCCGGCATCAGGCCCTGGGTCAGGAGGAAGGTGCCGGTCAGAGCTGCATCGATCACTCCGGTGACCTCGGCCGCGCTGTGGGGCTGCTCGCTGGCCTCCAGCCACATGGCGCCGTTATTGATCAGGATATCCACCTGGGGCTGGCGCACATGAATCTCCGCCAGGGCCGCCTTGACGCTGTCGCTGCTGGCCAGATCCACCACCACGCAATCGGCAGCCTGGCCGGTGCGCGCCTCGATGGCCGCACTCACCTGCGCCAGGGCCTCGGCGTTGCGCCCACAGAGAATCAGCTTGCAGCCCAGATCCGCCAGACTGATGGCCAGTGCCGCGCCCAGACCACGACCGGCCCCCGTGACCACCACCACCGCCGAATTCAAGTCCATCATCCCTTGCTCCTTGTCCCAGGTTGAATGAAGGCGCGAGTCTATCCCTGGTTGCTGCTTCAGGGCCCGGGCAAAGCTTTACCCGATATGTCCCGGGCTGCCTGAGCCAGAGCCCTGGCGGCGAATCGGGTTTAGCCGATCCACGGAGAAAGCTTTATCATGGCCGCAGTTTTATCTATCGAGTCCGTCATGAAGTTCGCCATCGCCCTGTTCTCCGCCGCTCACGCGCCGTCCTCGCGCCGCGCCCTGCTGTTCGCCCAGGCGGCGCTGGC
Organism: Pseudomonas sp. 3MA1; assembly: GCF_029237275.1. NCBI lineage: Bacteria > Pseudomonadati > Pseudomonadota > Gammaproteobacteria > Pseudomonadales > Pseudomonadaceae > Pseudomonas > Pseudomonas sp. 3MA1. The sequence goes on from NZ_JAACFX010000003.1 coordinate 550,948, forward strand.
GGGCGGGCACGAGATTGTCCGGCTGTTTTTCTATCAGGACGGCGTGTACAACGCTGCCAACAGCATCGTCACGCCCCAGGATGAGCAGAACCTGCCCCAGGAATGGCGCGACTTTGTCGAGCAGCATCAGTTAGATGGCGTGGTGTGCATCGCCGCCGCCCTGCGTCGGGGTGTGTTGAATGCTGACGAAGCCCAGCGCTATCAGCGCACGGCGGTGAGCGTCGAGGCGCCGTGGGAGCTGTCAGGCCTCGGGCAATTGCATGACGCGGTGCAGGCCGCTGACCGCCTGATCTGTTTTGGAGGGGCGTGAGATGGCCAAATCCCTGTTGTTGATCAGCCGTCAGGCGCCCTGGTCCGGCCCTGGTGCCCGGGAGGCCCTGGACATCGTCCTGGCCGGCGGCGCCTTCGACCTGCCTATCGGCCTGCTGTTTCTCGACGATGGCGTGCTGCAACTGGCGCCGGGGCAAAAGGCTCCCTTGCTGCGCCAGAAAGACCTGAGCGCCAACCTCCAGGCGCTGGCGCTGTTCGGCGTCGACGAACTGTTTGCCTGCAGCGCCAGCCTCGCGGCTCGCGGCCTCGACCCGGCGGCCTTGAACCTTGACGCGGTACAGCTGCTCAACGCCCCGGAACTGGCCGGGATCATCGACCGTTTTGACCAGGTGATTACCCTCTGATGTCGACCTTGCATGTGTTGTCCCACTCGCCCTTCACCGACACCCGCCTGAGCAGTTGCCTGCGCCTGCTGGGCAGCGCCGACGGCCTGCTGCTGTGCGGCGACGCCGCCTACGCCCTGCAACCCAACACGGCGGTTTACAACGAACTGGGCGCCCGCAGCGACCTGAAGCTGTACGTGCTGGAAGAGGACTTGCAAGCCCGGGGCCTGGCGCTGCCGGCCTGGGCCCGCGCCGTGGATTACCCGGGCTTCGTCGAACTGTCGATTGAGCATGACAAGGTCAACACCTGGCTATGAGTACCCTGACTGTGGGCGCTCGCGCCATCGAACTGGACAAGGACGGTTACCTGGTCAACCTTGACGACTGGTCCGCCGACGTGGCCCAAGCCCTGGCCGCCAACGAAGAGCTGGAGCTGAGCGCGGAACACTGGGAAATCCTCGAACTGCTGCAGGGCTTCTATAAAGAGTTCCAGCTGTCCCCAGCCACCCGCCCGCTGATCAAGTACACCGCCCTCAAGCTGGGCCCGGACAAGGGCAACAGCCTGCACCTGAACCGACTGTTCAAAGGCACTCCCGCCAAACTTGCCGCCAAGCTGGCGGGCCTGCCAAAGCCGACCAATTGCCTATGAACGATTTCGCCCCTCTGCTCACCCATACCCCGGAAGAACACCCTTTTGCCCAGTTCGTGCGGATTCTCGGCAAGGGCAAGCGCGGCGCGCGCAACCTGACTCGCGAGGAAGCCCGGGAAGCCATGGGCATGCTGCTGGACGACAAGGTTGAGGACACCCAGCTGGGCGCCTTCCTCATGCTGCTGCGGCACAAGGAAGAAAGCCCGGAAGAGCTGGCGGGCTTCACCGAAGCCCTGCGCGAACGCCTCAACGCCCCCGAGATCGCCCTGGACCTCGACTGGCCGACCTACGCCGGCAAGAAGCGCCACCTGCCCTGGTACCTGCTGGCGGCCAAGTGCCTGGCGCAGAACGGCGTGCGCATCCTGCTGCACGGCGGCGGCGCCCATACCGCCGGGCGCCTGTACACCGAACAATTGCTGGAGCCTCTGGGGATTCCCCTGTGCCGTGACTGGCACGCGGTGAGCCATGCCCTGGACCAGGGCAACCTGGCCTTCATGCCCCTGGGCGACTGGGCGCCGCAACTGCAGCGCATGATCGATTTGCGCAACATCCTCGGCCTGCGCTCGCCGATCCACTCCCTGGCGCGCCTGCTCAATCCCCTGGGCGCCCGTTGCGGCCTGCAGAGCATCTTCCACCCCGGTTACCAGGCAGTGCACCGCGATGCCAGCGGCCTGCTGGGGGACAACGTCATCGTGATCAAGGGCGATGGCGGCGAGATCGAGATCAACCCGGACACCACCAGCCATCTGTACGGCAGCACCGGCGGCGTCAGTTGGGATGAAGAGTGGCCGGCACTGTCGGCCCAGCGCCATGTGAAACCGGCCAGCCTGGAACCCGAGCACCTCAAGGCACTGTGGCGCGGTGATGTTGAGGACAGTTACCCGCAACTGGCCCTGCTGGCGACCATGGCCCTGGCCTTGCGCGGTTTGGGCACGCCGCGGGAGCAGGCCTTCGCGCTGGCCCAGCAGTACTGGGATGCCAGGGACAGATCGATTTAATCGATCAAAACCGCCCACGCTTTGCGCTTTTTGTTCGAACCCAGGGGCATAGACTGCACTCCAACGCGAAATAGCTGAGGAGCATTCCATGGGACTGCTGATCGATGGGCGCTGGCATGACCAGTGGTACGAAAGCGGCAAGGACGGCGCCTTCCAACGGGAACAGGCGCAACGCCGCCACTGGGTCACCGCCGATGGCAGTCCCGGCCCCAGTGGCGAAGGCGGCTTTGCCGCCGCGGCCGGGCGCTATCACCTGTATGTCTCCCTGGCCTGCCCCTGGGCCCACCGCACGCTGATCCTGCGCAAGCTCAAGGGCCTGGAACCGCTGATCGACGTCTCGGTGGTCAGTTGGCTGATGCGCGAGCACGGCTGGACCTTCGACAGCGCCTTCGGCTCCAGCGGTGATGCGCTGGATCACTTTGATTTCATGCACCAGCGTTATACCGCCGACAGCGCCGACTACACCGGTCGCGTCACCGTGCCGGTGCTGTGGGACAAGCAGCAACAGCGCATCGTCAGCAACGAGTCGGCGGAGATCATCCGCATGTTCAACAGCGCCTTTGACGGCCTGACCGGCAATGACCTGGATTTTTATCCGCAGCCATTGCGCGCACGCATCGATGAACTCAACGCACGCATCTACCCCGCGCTGAACAATGGCGTGTACCGCGCCGGGTTTGCCACTTCACAACAGGCCTATGAGACGGCGTTCGATGATGTCTTCGCCGAGCTGGACGCCCTGGAGGCGTTGCTGGACAAGCAGCGCTACCTGGCCGGCGAGTACCTGACCGAAGCCGATGTGCGGCTGTTCACCACGCTGATCCGTTTCGATGCGGTGTACCACGGCCACTTCAAGTGCAACCTGCGGCGGATTGCCGATTACCCGAACCTGTCGAACTGGCTGCGGGAGCTGTACCAGTGGCCGGGGATTGCCGAGACGGTGGATTTCGCCCATATCAAGGGGCACTACTACGCCAGCCACAGCACCATCAATCCGACCGGGATCGTGCCGAAGGGACCGCAGCAGGACTTCAGCCGCGCACATGACCGGCAGCGGTTGAGTGGGCAAGGGGTTTGGTGCAGGGATTGAAGACGCTTTCGCTGGCAAGCCAGCTCCTACGCAGATCGTGTAGGAGTCGGCTTGCCGGCGAAGCTTTTCAGACCTTGGACTGAGCGCCTTCGAACCAGGCCAGCTTCTCGCGCAGCTGAACCACTTCGCCAACGATCACCAGGGTCGGCGCGTGCACTTCGTGCTCGGCCACCAGCGTCGGCAGGTTGGCCAGGGTGCCAGTGAAGACTCGCTGGTTGCTGGTGGTGCCCTGCTGAACCAGCGCCGCCGGCGTGTCGGCGCTGCGACCGTGCTTGATCAGTTGCTCGCAGATGGTCGGCAAGCCCACCAGGCCCATGTAGAACACCAGGGTCTGGGCCGGCGCTACCAGGTCACTCCAGGGCAGGTTGCTGGTGCCGTCCTTGAGATGCCCGGTGACAAAGCGCACCGACTGCGCGTAGTCGCGGTGAGTCAGGGGAATCCCGGCATAGGCCGAGCAACCACTGGCCGCGGTAATCCCCGGCACCACCTGGAATGGAATGCCGTGGGCCGCCAGTTCTTCGATCTCTTCGCCGCCCCGGCCAAAGATGAACGGATCGCCACCCTTGAGCCGCACCACGCGCTTGCCTTGCCGGGCCAGGTTCACCAGTTGCTGGTTGATCTGCTCCTGCGGCACGGCGTGATTGGCGCGGCGCTTGCCAACGTAGATGCGCTCGGCATCGCGGCGGCACAGGTCGAGAATCGCCGGTGCCACCAGACGGTCGTAGAGCACCACGTCGGCCTGTTGCATCAGGCGCAGGGCGCGGAAGGTCAACAGGTCCGGATCACCCGGGCCCGCGCCCACCAGATACACCTCGCCCGCCGCTTGAGGCGCCTTGCCGGCAATCTTGGCCTGCAACAGACGCTCGGCTTCCGCGCCCTGCCCCGCCAGTTGGCGATCGGCGATAGGGCCCTGAAACACGTCTTCCCAAAACGCCCGGCGCTGCTGCACATCCGGAAACAGGCCTTTGACCTGAGCGCGGAATCGCGCCGCCAAGCCGGCCAACTGGCCGTAGCTGGAAGGAATCCAGGTTTCCAGCTTGGCCCGGATCAACCGCGCCAGCACCGGCGCATCGCCGCCGCTGGACACCGCGATGACCAGCGGCGAACGGTCGACGATGGCCGGGAAGATCACGCTGCACAGGGCCGGCGCGTCCACCACGTTGACCGGGACGCAACGCCGATGGGCATCGGCGGAAACCTGGGCATTGAGGGATTCGTCGTCGGTGGCGGCGATGATCAGGGTACAGCCGTCGAGATCGGCCTCGACATACCCGCGCAGCCGGGACTCGCCGCCGCTGGCGACGATCAGTTCCTGCAATTGCGCTTCTATTTCAGGTGCGACCACTCGCAGCTGCGCACCGGCATCGGCCAGCAGACGGGATTTGCGCAAGGCAATCTCCCCTCCACCGACCACCAACACACGACTGCCGCGAAGGTTGTGAAACAGCGGCAGATATTCCATTTAGCCGATGACCTCAAGGCCGCCCATGTAAGGCTTCAGCACGTCCGGCACGCGGATCGAACCGTCGGCCTGCTGGTAGTTCTCCAGCACCGCCACCAGGGTACGGCCCACGGCCAGGCCGGAACCGTTGAGGGTGTGCACCAGCTCCGGCTTGCCGGTTTCCGGGTTACGGAAACGCGCCTGCATGCGCCGGGCCTGGAAGTCGCCGCAGTTGGAGCACGAGGAGATCTCGCGGTATTTGTCCTGGCTCGGCACCCAGACCTCCAGGTCGTAGGTCTTGATCGCGCCAAAGCCCATGTCGCCGGTGCACAGGGCCAGTACGCGGTACGGCAGTTGCAGCAGTTGCAGGACCTTTTCGGCGTTGGCGGTCAGGCTTTCCAGGGCTTCCATGGAAGTCGACGGCTCGACCACCTGGACCATCTCGACCTTGTCGAACTGGTGCTGGCGGATCATGCCGCGGGTGTCGCGGCCCGAAGCACCGGCTTCACTGCGGAAGCACGGGGTGTGAGCGACGAACTTCAGCGGCAGCTGCTTCGGATCGAGGATCTCGCCAGCCACGATGTTGGTCAGCGACACTTCAGCGGTCGGGATCAGGTACAGATCGGCCTCGCCTTCGCGAGTGATCTTGAACAGGTCTTCCTCGAACTTCGGCAACTGGCCGGTGCCCATCAGCGCCGGAGCCTGCACCAGGTATGGGGTGTAGGCTTCTTCGTAACCGTGCTCGCTGGTGTGCAGGTTGATCATGAACTGCGCCAGGGCGCGGTGCAGGCGGGCGATCGGGCCGCGCAGCAGGGCAAAGCGCGCGCCGGAGAGCTTGGCGGCGGTTTCAAAGTCCAGCCAGCCGTGGGTTTCGCCCAGGGCCACGTGGTCCTTGATCGGGAAGTCGAAGGTGGTCGGGGTGCCCCAACGACGCACTTCAACGTTGCCGTCTTCGTCTTCACCCACCGGCACCGACTCGTGAGGCAGGTTTGGAATACCGAACAGGATCGAATCCAGTTCGCTCTGGATGCTTTCCAGCTCGGCCTTGCCGGTGCTCAGCTCGTTCCCCATGCGCTCAACGTCGGCCATCAGCGGGGCGATGTCTTCGCCGCGCTGCTTGGCCTGGCCGATGGACTTGGAGCGCGCGTTACGTTCAGCCTGCAGTTGCTCGGTGCGGGTCTGCACGGTCTTGCGCTGTTCTTCCAGCGCTTCGATGCGTGCCACATCCAGGGCAAAGCCGCGGGATGCCAGACGATCCGCTACGTCCTGAAGGTTGCTACGTAACAGTTTGGAATCGAGCATGTCGTTCTCTCGTTTATCAAAGTTTGGTCAAGGACAGGCCGGCCCAGGTAGCAAGCAGCCCGCCGAATACGCTCAGTGCCGCATAGCCCAGGGCCAGCGCCACTTGTCCGCTTTCCAGCAGACGCACGGTATCCAGTGAAAAGGATGAAAAAGTCGTCAGGCCACCGAGGAAGCCCACTATCAAACCGGCACGCACTTCGATCGGCACTTCCGGACGGACCAGGAACAGTCCGTACAACACGCCGATCAGCAGGCAGCCCACGATATTAACGGCCAGCGTCGCGGTATAGAAGTGCCGCGGCCAATTGGCGTTGATCCAGTTGCCGGTGGTGAAGCGCAACAGGGTGCCGGCCACGCCGCCGGCGGAGACTGCAAGGATCAGGGGGATCAAGGTTTTCTCCGCTGCAGGGGGCTGGCCCGGTCCAGGGCGGCCAGGTGCTTGAGCTTCTCGCCGATCTTCAGCTCCAGGCCACGGGGCACCGGCTGGTAGAGCGGCAAGGGCTCCAGTTCTTCGGGGAAATAGTCTTCACCGGCGGCGTAGGCATCCGGCTCGTCGTGGGCGTAGCGGTATTCGTCGCCGTAGCCCAGTTGCTTCATCAGCTTGGTCGGGGCATTGCGCAGGTGGATCGGCACTTCCAGCGAGCCGTGCTCGGCAGCGGCGCGCATGGCGGCCTTGAAGCCCATGTACACCGCGTTGCTCTTCGGCGCACAGGCCAGATAGGTGATGGCCTGGGCCACTGCCAGCTCGCCTTCGGGGCTGCCCAGGCGCTCCTGCACATCCCAGGCCGCCAGACACAGGCTCAAAGCCCGCGGGTCGGCGTTGCCGATGTCTTCGCTGGCCATGCGCACCACGCGCCGGGCCAGATACAGCGGGTCGCAACCGCCATCAAGCATGCGTGCAAACCAGTACAGGGCGCCGTCGGGGTTGGAGCCGCGCACCGACTTGTGCAAGGCGGAAATCTGGTCATAGAACGCCTCGCCGCCCTTGTCGAAACGCCGACGGGTGTCGCCCAGCAGGCTTTGCAGCAGATCGACGCCAATCTCGCCGCCGTCTTCGGCCAGGTCCGAGGCGTTTTCCAGCAGGTTGAGCATGCGCCGGCCATCGCCATCGGCCGCCGACAGCAGCATCTGGAAGCCTTCATCGCTCAGGCGCAACTGGCGCTTGCCCAGCCCACGCTCTTCAGTCAGGGCGCGCTGGACCAGAGTGCCCAGGGCCGTTTCATCCAGGCTCTTGAGCACATAGACCCGGGCCCGGGACAGCAGCGCATTGTTGAGTTCGAAGGACGGGTTTTCCGTGGTGGCGCCGATAAAGATCAGCGTGCCGTCTTCCACATAAGGCAGGAAGGCATCCTGCTGGGACTTGTTGAAGCGGTGCACTTCGTCGACGAAAAGGATGGTCCGCCGCCCGTATTGCCCAGCCTGCTGCTTGGCGATTTCCACCGCCTGGCGGATCTCCTTGACCCCGGCCAGCACCGCCGAGACGGTTTCAAAGTGAGCATCGGAGACTTCCGCCAGCAGCCGCGCCAGGGTGGTCTTGCCCACTCCCGGTGGGCCCCAAAAGATCATCGAATGCAGGGCGCCCTGCTCCAGAGCCTCGCGCAGCGGCTTGCCCCGTGCCAGCAGGTGCTGCTGACCGACGTATTCGTCCAGGTTGGTGGCACGCAAGCGGGCGGCCAGTGGCTGGGCGATCGGGGCACTACGAAACAGGTCCATGGACTACCTTCGAAACCTTGCGGTTGCGGCTGCTTACTCTTGGATCACATCGGCACCCTTGGGGATGTCGAACTTGAACTTGGACGCCGGGATCGCTTCGTTGGCCTTGACCCCGGTGAACAAGATATTGGTGCGCTGGCCGACGCTGTCGATCAACTGCATGTCGTTGATCATGCCGTTGCGAAACGACAGGCGCAGGCTGTCGAACAGGGTGTCGCGGGTTTTCGGCTTGAGGGTGAAATCCATCACGCCACCGGCCTCCTTGGAGGTGATGTCGAAGCTTTCGCTGATCTTCGACACGTCACCGGAGAGCAACAGGGCCGGGGTCTGGGTCAGGCGCTGATCGAGCTTCTTGATGGTCACTTGCTCCAGGTCCGGGTCCCACAGGGAGACTTTCTGGCCGTCGGAAACCATCAATTGCTCTTGCGGCGCATCGGTGTGCCAGTAGAACAGGCCTGGGCGCTGCAGGGACATCTCGCCGGCGGTTTCCTGCAACTGGGTGCCGCTGCCGTCGAGGGTCAGCTGGGAGAAACGTGCGGTCAGGGTCTGGGACTTTTCCAGCAACTGGGTCAGGCGCGCCACGTCTTTGGGGTCGGCGTGGGCCGACAAGGTGGTCACAGCCAATACCGGCAGCAGCAACATGCGAATCAGGCGCATGGAATTCCTCATTAATTGGATGGGTATACGAGCGGCGTAGCATCACGCCGCTGCAAGCGAAACAGGGATCAGTCGCGCATCGGGCCCGGCGCCAGCACTTCGCGGGAGCCGTTGGTGTTCATCGCCGTCACCACCCCGGCCATTTCCATGGCCTCGATCATCCGGGCGGCACGGTTGTAGCCAATCTTCAGCTTGCGCTGTACCGCCGAGATCGAGGCCCGGCGGCTTTCCAGGACGAACTGCACGGCTTCGTCGTAGAGCGCGTCGGCTTCCGGATCATCGCCGTCGCCACCGCCGCTGCTGCCTTCGAAACCGCTACCCGCCTCTTCGACACCGTTGAGGATGTCGTCGTTGTATTCCGGCGCACCGCGCAGCTTCCAGGCTTCCACCACGCGATGCACTTCATCGTCGGAGACGAAGGCGCCGTGGACGCGGATCGGCAGGCTGGTGCCCGGCGGCATGTAGAGCATGTCACCGTGGCCCAGCAGTTGTTCGGCGCCGCCCTGGTCGATGATGGTCCGCGAGTCGATCTTGCTCGACACCTGGAACGCCATGCGGGTCGGGATGTTGGCCTTGATCAGGCCGGTGATCACGTCCACCGACGGCCGCTGGGTGGCGAGAATCAGGTGGATACCGGCGGCCCGGGCCTTCTGGGCGATACGCGCGATCAGCTCTTCGACCTTCTTGCCGACGATCATCATCATGTCGGCGAATTCGTCCACCACCACCACGATGGTCGGCAGCTTGGTCAGCAGCGGCGCTTCGTCGTGGATGCTTTCGCGGTTGTACAGCGGGTCCGCCAGCGGGGTACCGGCGTCAATCGCTTCCTTGACCTTGGCATTGAAGCCCGAAAGGTTGCGCACGCCCATCTTGGCCATGAGCTTGTAGCGCCGCTCCATCTCCGCCACGCTCCAGCGCAGGGCGTTGGCCGCGTCCTTCATGTCGGTGACCACAGGGCACAGCAAGTGCGGAATGCCTTCGTAGATCGACAGTTCGAGCATCTTCGGGTCGATCATGATCAGCTTGGCGTCTTCCGGGCCGGACTTGAACAGGATCGACAGGATCATCGCGTTGACCCCCACCGACTTACCGGAACCGGTGGTACCGGCCACCAGCAGGTGAGGCATTTTCGCCAGGTCGGTGATGATCGGCTTGCCGCCGATATCGTGACCCAGGGCCAGGGTGACCGGGGATTTGAAGTTGTCGTATTCCGGGGTCGAGAGCACTTCGGAGAAGCGCACGATCTGCCGGTCTTCGTTGGGGATCTCGATGCCCACGGTGGTCTTGCCGGGAATCACTTCCACCACCCGCACGCTGGTCACGGCCAGGGAGCGGGCCAGGTCCTTGGCCAGGTTGGCGATACGACTGACCTTGACCCCCGCCGCCGGCTGGATTTCGTAACGGGTAATCACCGGGCCCGGGTGGATCGAGTCCACCGCGACCTCGACGCCGAATTCCTTGAGCTTGATTTCCAGCAGGTGACCGACGGCAGCCAGGGATTCCGGCGAATAATTGAGCTGTTTCTTTTCTGCCGGATCGAGAATCGAGATCGGCGGCAAAGTGCCTTCCACCGCGCTGTCGACGAACAGCGGCGCCTGCTTCTCTTTCTGCACGCGCTTGCTGGGCTCGGGCGGCTTGACGGCCACTGGAGTGATGACCGGCGGCACCTGCTTCTCACGCTCGGACATGTGCTTGCTCAAAGCCTGCTCGCGCTCGATCAGGCGCTCCTTGACCTTGGCCTGCTCGCGTTTGTCGGCAATATTCGGTGTCACGACTTCATCGACCCGCGCATCCACCTCGCGCAGTTGCGCCACCAGTTGCTTGCGCTCCACGCGGGCATCCCACCAGCGATTGGCCGCGCCCTGGAACAGCTCGAACAGATCAAGAGTGATCTTGCCGGTGACGTCCATGACCTTGAACCAGGACAGGTCGGTGAACACCGTCAGGCCGAACAGGAACAGGGCAATGAACATCAGGGTACTGCCCTGCACGTTCAGGGCATTCTTGGCCAGGTCACCCAGGCTTTCGCCCAGGGCACCACCGGCACCGGCCGGCAGGCCGGTGGGCGCATGAAAATGGATATGGGCCAGCGCTGCGCCGGACAGCACCAGGAACACCAGGCCGATCAGCCGCCAGGAAAACAGCCAGCCGCTCCACTGCCAGGGTTCATGGCGTTGACGGAAGATCTGATAGGTCTTGATCGCCAACAACAGCGGGAAGATATAAGCGAAGTAACCCAACACCATAAACAGGATATCGGCGCTGTAAGAACCGGCGGGACCGCCGAAGTTCTGCACATCTTCGATCTTGCTGTTATGACTCCAGCCCGGATCATCTTTCCCATAGGTCAGAAGTGCCATCATCAAGAACAGGCACAGGGCTCCAATGGCGATCAATGCACCTTCCTTGAGCCGGTAGTGCAATTGCTGACGCCAGAGCGGAACAACAGGTTTAGGTGCTGCGGTGGATTTCTTCAAAACGCGTCTTTTCCTGCGCCATAGGCGCGTCCAACGGGTGATTGACTAGCAAGATACTGCTCAATCCGAGCAGGTAAATAAAGTTGACCGGCGTAACTGGGGCTACTTTTAACACTCTGCCCCTTGCTTCTGAAACGGTGCAATTCTGAATAAGCCTGGTACATCGTCGTATTGTACGGGTTTGTTCACACCATGCCACGTCAGAACAGTCTGTTAAGCATAGCCAATTGCGTAATACGCACTGTTCAATTGGAGCATGCATTCTCTTTTGTGACAAAGGCTTATGAGGTGTTTTTATGAACCAAGCGAAGCATTCACGCCTGATCATTCTGGGCTCCGGCCCTGCCGGTTACAGCGCCGCGGTCTACGCCGCCCGTGCCAACCTCAAACCCACGGTCATCACCGGACTGCAAGCCGGCGGGCAACTGACCACCACCACCGAAGTGGACAACTGGCCCGGCGATGTCGAGGGCCTGACCGGGCCGGTATTGATGGAGCGCATGCAGCGGCACGCCGAACGCTTCGACACCCAGATCGTCTATGACCACATTCATACCGCTCAGTTGCAGCAGCGCCCCTTTATCCTCATCGGCGACAGTGGCACCTACAGTTGCGACGCACTGATCATCGCCACCGGCGCGTCGGCGCAGTACTTGGGCCTGCCATCGGAAGAAGCGTTTGCCGGCAAAGGGGTTTCCGCCTGCGCCACCTGCGACGACTTCTTCTATCGCAATCAAGTGGTGGCAGTGGTGGGTGGCGGCAATACCGCCGTGGAAGAGGCCCTGTACCTGTCCAACATCGCCAAGGAAGTGCACCTGGTGCACCGCCGCGACAAGCTTCGCGCGGAGAAGATCCTTCAGGACAAACTGTTCGACAAGGCCGCCAACGGCAATATTCGCCTGCACTGGAACCAGCATCTGCAAGAAGTGCTGGGGGATGCCAGCGGCGTGACCGGTGCCCGCCTGCAGGACAGCCACAGCGGAGCCACCAAGGACCTGGCGTTGGCCGGGGTGTTTATCGCCATCGGCCACAAGCCCAATACCGACCTGTTCCAGGGGCAACTGGAGATGCGTGACGGCTACCTGCTGGTCAAGGGCGGCAGCGAAGGCGACGCCACCGCTACTGGCATCCAGGGAGTATTCGCCGCCGGCGATGTGGCCGATCACGTCTACCGCCAAGCCATTACTTCTGCGGGAGCTGGCTGCATGGCAGCCCTGGATGCGGAAAAATTCCTCGACGACCACTAACCCCTCGCCCTACGCTTGTGGCGGGTCAGCACTGACCCGCCACCGCCCTCCCCTGCCACAAGTCTGGATGCCATGCTGACCTGGTTACAACGCAACAACCTTGCCTTCCCCCCACTGGAAAAAGCCATGCGCGAGCCCAACGGACTGCTGGCTGCGGGGGGTGATCTATCGCCCGACCGCCTGGTCCAGGCCTATCGCCATGGCTGCTTCCCCTGGTTCTCTGAAGGCCAGCCCATCCTCTGGTGGTCTCCCGATCCGCGCACCGTACTCTTCCCCGATGAGCTGCACATATCCCGCAGCCTGGGCAAGCTGCTGCGCAAACAGCGCTATGAAGTGACCTTCGACCAGGATTTCGCTGCCGTGATCAGCGCCTGCGCAGCCCCACGCGCTTACGCCGACGGCACCTGGATCAGCGAGGCCATGCAGCAGGCCTATCTGCAATTGCACCAACGCGGCCACGCTCATTCGGTGGAAGTCTGGGATGAGGGTGAGTTGGTAGGCGGCCTTTATGGCTTGGCCATGGGCCAACTGTTTTTTGGCGAGTCGATGTTCAGCCGCGCCGACAACGCTTCAAAATTCGGTTTCGCGATCCTGGTGCAGCATCTGAAGGCGTGGGGCTTTGTGCTGATCGACTGCCAGATGCCCACCGAGCATCTGCACAGCCTGGGGGCTAGATCCATCACCCGAGCGGAATTTGCCGACTACCTCAAGCAGCACCTGGATCAGCCTAGCCGCGCCATATGGGTTTCCTAGGCGGGTTTGACGGCAGTGGCTTACACTTAATTTCAAAGCTTATTCCGAGGGTTGACTCATGACCGAGTTGGCGCGCCTGAAGTTTTATGCCACTCAACCCCATTCTTGCAGCTACCTGCCCGACGAACAGGCCACTACCTTGTTCCTCGATCCCAGCCAGCCCATGGACGTGCATGTTTATGCGGATCTGTCGGAAATGGGCTTTCGCCGCAGTGGTGATCACCTGTACCGGCCTCATTGCCAAAATTGCAACGCTTGTGTGCCGGCGCGCATCCCCGTGGCCCAGTTCCTGCCCAACCGCCAACAAAGACGCATCCTCAAACGCAACAGCGACCTGAAGGTACAAGCGAGCAAACCGGCGTTCAGCGAAGAATATTTCGAGCTGTATCAACGCTATATCGAGCAACGCCACGCCGATGGCGACATGTTCCCCCCCAGCCGCGACCAGTTCTCGACCTTTCTGGTACGGGATCTGCCCTTCTCACGTTTCTATGAGTTCCGCCTGGAGGGTCGCCTGCTGGCAGTAGCGGTTACCGATCTGCTGCCCAATGGCCTTTCTGCGGTCTACACCTTTTATGAACCCGACGAAGAACACCGCAGCCTGGGGCGTTATGCGATTCTCTGGCAAATCGGCGAAACCCTGCGCCAGGGCCTGGATGCGGTCTATCTCGGGTACTGGATCAAAAACTGCAAAAAAATGAGCTACAAGACCCAATACCGCCCCATAGAGCTACTGGTTAACCAGAGATGGGTGATCCTCAACTAGAAGGTCTTGGCTTAAACCCCACTTTTCGGGCACAATGCACGCCGCTTTTGCCTGGCGCAGTTGCACCGGGCCATTCATTGGATACCGAGGGCTTTACTGCATGTCGAAAGAAGACAGCTTCGAAATGGAAGGCACTGTCGTCGACACCCTGCCCAACACCATGTTTCGTGTGGAGTTGGAAAATGGGCACGTCGTAACCGCGCATATTTCCGGCAAGATGCGCAAGAACTACATTCGTATTCTTACCGGTGACAAAGTGCGCGTCGAGCTGACGCCCTATGACTTGAGCAAAGGTCGGATCACTTACCGCGCTCGCTAAACAAGTCAATACAAGACGCCCGGTTATGCCGGGCGTTTTTGTTCGTCTGCAAAAAACTTTTCAAACTCCAGATAGCACAAAGGCACCCTCCGGTGCCTTTGGCGGTACTGCTGCGTTATGCGGCTATCAAGCCATTTCCGCCGTGGTTTCGAAATCGAAGGTCAACTCGCCATCCTTGATGTCGATGTGCACCACACCGCCATGGTCGGACAATTCGCCAAACAGGATCTCCTCGGCCAGGGGACGCTTGATCTTGTCCTGGATCAAACGCGCCATCGGCCGCGCGCCCATCGTCACGTCGTAACCACCGGCAGCCAGCCAGCTGCGAGCGGCATCGGTCACTTCCAGCTGCACGCGCTTGTCTTCCAGTTGCGCTTGAAGCTCGGTAAGGAACTTGTCCACCACGCTCTTGATCACTTCATGACTCAGGCGACCGAACTGGATAATGGTGTCCAGACGGTTGCGGAACTCCGGCGTGAAGCTCTTCTTGATCACTTCCATGGCATCGGAAGAGTGATCCTGATGAGTGAAACCTATGGAGGCTCGCGCCGCGGTTTCAGCACCGGCGTTGGTGGTCATGATGAGGATGACATTGCGGAAATCCGCCTTGCGCCCGTTGTTGTCGGTCAGGGTGCCGTGATCCATCACCTGCAGCAGCAGGTTGAAGACTTCCGGATGAGCCTTCTCGATTTCATCGAGCAGCAACACGCAATGTGGCTGCTTGGTGATTGCCTCGGTCAGCAAGCCACCCTGGTCGAAACCGACATAGCCGGGAGGCGCACCAATCAGGCGCGAAACAGTGTGCCGCTCCATGTACTCGGACATGTCGAAGCGCACCAGCTCGATACCCATGGCCTTGGCCAGTTGCCGGGCCGCCTCGGTCTTGCCGACACCGGTAGGACCGGCGAACAGGAAGGAACCGACTGGCTTGTCCGGCGATTTCAGGCCGGCACGGGACAGCTTGATCGCCGTCGACAGCGAATCAATCGCCGCATCCTGACCGAACACCGTCAACTTGAGATCGCGCTCAAGGTTGCGCAGCAGCTCCTTATCGGAGCTGGTGACATGCTTTGGTGGAATACGGGCAATTTTCGCCACGATATCTTCAACCTGGGCCACTTCGATGCGCTTCACACGTCTGTCGACTGGCTGCAGACGCTGATAGGCACCCGCCTCATCGATTACATCGATGGCCTTGTCAGGCATATGCCGGTCATTGATGTAGCGCGAGGCCAGTTCCGCAGCGGCACGCAGCGCCTCATCACTGTATTCGATACTGTGATGCTGCTCGAAACGCCCCTTGAGACCGCGCAGGATACCGATGGTGTCTTCAACCGAAGGCTCGGACACATCGACTTTCTGGAAGCGCCGCGCCAGGGCGCGATCCTTCTCGAAAATTCCACGAAACTCCTGGAACGTGGTCGAACCAATGCAGCGGATGTCGCCCGAGGACAGCAGCGGCTTGAGCAGGTTCGAGGCATCCATCACGCCACCGGACGCCGCACCAGCGCCGATGATGGTATGGATTTCATCGATGAACAGGATCGCCTGAGGACGTTTTTTCAACTCGCTCAGCAGCGCCTTGAAGCGCTTCTCGAAGTCGCCGCGGTATTTGGTACCGGCCAGCAATGCCCCCAGATCCAGGGAGTAGACCACGCTGTTGGTCAGCAGGTCCGGCACTTGATTGTCGACGATACGCTTGGCCAGGCCTTCGGCAATCGCCGTCTTGCCCACGCCCGCCTCACCCACCAGCAACGGGTTGTTCTTGCGCCGACGAGCCAGGATCTGGGCTACACGCTCCACCTCCTGCTCACGCCCTACCAGCGGATCAATGCGCCCCTGACGGGCCAGCTCATTGAGATTGCTGGCATAGGCATCCAGAGGATTGCTCGAAGAAGACGACTCACCACCCTCTTCATCCTGCATATCCTGTTCACCTTCAGAATGATCGCCATGCCCGGGCACCTTGGAGATACCGTGAGCAATGTAATTGACCACATCGATACGGGCGACACTCTGCTGCTTGAGCAGGAACACCGCCTGACTCTCTTGCTCACTGAAGATAGCTACCAGCACATTGGCGCCAGTGACTTCACGCTTGCCCGAGCTCTGTACGTGAAAGACAGCACGTTGCAGCACACGCTGGAAACCCAGAGTCGGCTGAGTCTCGCGATCCTCGTCATGTACCGGGATCAGCGGCGTGGTGGAGTCGATGAACTCCTGCAGGTCGTGCTTGAGTTTGTCGAGGTTTGCTCCGCAGGCACGTAAAACGGTGGCGGCGGCCTCATTATCCAAAAGAGCCAACAGAAGGTGCTCGACGGTCATGAATTCATGACGCTTCGAACGGGCCTCCTTGAAGGCGAGATTGAGGGTGACTTCGAGCTCGCGGTTTAACATAGCTTCACCTCATACCCAAGTGGTCGGCGTTAACCGTCCTTCTCGATTTCACAGAGTAGCGGATGCTGGCTTTCCCGGGCGTACTGGTTGACCTGCATGGCCTTTGTCTCGGCGATGTCGCGGGTAAACAATCCACACACTGCCCGCCCTTCTGTATGGACGGCCAGCATGACCTTGGTCGCCAGCTCGCGATTCAGGTTAAAAAACATCTCGAGCACTTCGACGACGAAATCCATCGGGGTGTAGTCATCGTTGAACAAAACCACCTTGTACATCGGCGGCGCCTGTAATGCAGGCTTAGCTTCCTGTACAGCCAAGCCAGCGGAATCGTCGTCGTGCAAGTCCGGGCGATCCTGATTGAATGTTAGTCGAATCTGGCTGATTGCATGCATGGAAAGAAAGGTTCGTCAGTTGTGCAAATACAGTGGTGGGGGCGCTCTGGATGGAATTCAACTCCGACCGCCGGGTCACCTTGACTATCGGCAAAACGGTGTTACAACCAATAGGGCCCACATTGGGTAATAAACGTCCGCGGCGTCAACCTTTTTACCAAGCTTGGCGGCGGATGAACTGGATGATACTCCAGTGATGGAGTCTGTTGCAGAGGGATATGAGTATGGCTAGCGGTAAGGTCAAGTGGTTCAACAATGCCAAGGGTTATGGCTTTATTAATGAGGAGGGCAAGACGGATGATCTGTTTGCCCATTACTCGGCCATCGAGATGGATGGCTACAAGACCTTGAAAGCCGGACAGGCGGTGAGCTTCGAGATCATCCAGGGCCCCAAGGGCCTGCATGCGGTCAAAATCAGCGCCTTGAAGGTGCCCGGTGAAATCATCCCCGCCGAGGCACAACCTGAAAGCGCCTTGAGCTGATATACCCAACATCCAGTCATGAAAAAACCGGCCGACTCAAGGGATTGAGTCGGCCGGTTTGCTTTGTGCGCGGCTGCGCTTACATGTGCGAGATCAACGCATCACCGAATGCCGAGGAGGACAGCAGGGTTGCACCCTCCATCAGACGCTCGAAGTCATAGGTCACAGTCTTGGCCGAGATCGCGCCGTTGGTGCCCTTGATGATCAGGTCAGCCGCCTCGGTCCAGCCCATGTGACGCAGCATCATCTCCGCAGAGAGAATCAGCGAGCCCGGGTTGACCTGGTCCTTGCCGGCATACTTGGGCGCGGTACCGTGGGTTGCCTCGAACATGGCCACGGTGTCGGACAGGTTGGCACCTGGAGCGATACCGATACCGCCCACTTCCGCCGCCAAGGCGTCGGACAGGTAGTCGCCGTTGAGGTTGAGGGTGGCGATCACATCGTATTCAGCCGGGCGCAACAGGATCTGCTGGAGCATGGCGTCGGCGATGGCGTCCTTGACGATGACGTTCTTGCCGGTTTTCGGGTTCTTGAACTGCATCCAAGGGCCGCCATCCAGCAGTGTTGCGCCGAACTCTTCGGCCGCCACTTCATAGGCCCATTCCTTGAAGGCACCTTCGGTGAACTTCATGATGTTGCCCTTGTGGACGATGGTCAGCGAGTCGCGGTCGTTATCCACTACATATTGCAGCGCCTTGCGCGCCAGACGCTTGGTGCCCTGCAGGGAAACCGGCTTGACGCCGATGCCGCAGTTTTCGTCGAAACGGATCTTGGTAACGCCCATTTCTTCTTTAAGGAACTTGATGACCTTGGTGGCTTCTGCCGAACCGGCCTTCCACTCGATGCCGGCATAAATGTCTTCGGAGTTTTCACGGAAGATGGTCATGTCCACATCGCCTGGTTTTTTCACCGGGCTGGGCACGCCTTCGAACCAACGCACCGGGCGCAGGCACACATACAGGTCCAACTGTTGACGCAGGGCCACGTTCAGGGAACGGATGCCGCCGCCAACCGGAGTGGTCAGCGGGCCCTTGATGGAAACCACGTAATCCTTCACCGCGTCCAGGGTTTCCTGAGGAAGCCAGGTGTCCTGGTCGTACACTTGAGTCGCTTTTTCCCCGGCATACACTTCCATCCAGGAAATCTTGCGTTCGCCGCCGTAAGCCTTCTTAACCGCAGCATCGACAACCTTGATCATGACCGGGCTGATATCAACACCAATACCGTCGCCTTCGATGAAAGGAATAATCGGGTTGTTAGGAACATTGAGAGAATGGTCTGCGTTGACGGTGATTTTGTCGCCGACTGCTGGAACCTGAATCTTCTTGTATCCCATGCTGAACTCCGTTGTGTGGATTGAACATCTGGCTGCGTTCGAGCGTAACCCAGTTGAATCTGGACGGGAACCTCATGTTCCACCCATCTGCCGTGAAAGCTTTACGGTTCGCGGCCTACAAGCCTGAATGCAAAGGGAAAAGTGCCAAACTCGAGCACAGCCAGCGACTCTACGCCTGCACCCCACCTGCGACCTTTAGACCAATGGACGAGCACCGGTACCTATGAAGCACCGGCGCTTTGCTAGCTACCTATGTATAATGCCGCCGCTGACCACAGAGTCACGACGGCCGAACGCTCTGCTACCGAAGAAAACAAGCCGAGACTGGCCGCCCAAAGCCGGGTTGTTACCGCAGCCCACCCGCTTGACGCTCGACTGATGCACCCAACATCACCGCGAAGAAACCTCGACATTCGGCTCATGGATGACCTTTGAACGAAAGCGCTTACCCGGCGCACCTCGAGTTTCTGCGCACGCTTTAGCAAAGAAGAGAGTTAATCCGAATATGCCCACCCGCTCGAAGATCATCTACACCTTCACCGACGAAGCCCCGGCCCTCGCCACCTATTCCCTGCTGCCTATCGTAGAAGCCTTCACCGCTTCGGCTGATATCGCCGTGGAAACCCGCGACATCTCCCTGGCCGGCCGCATCCTCGCCAGCTTCCCTGAGCAGTTGGGTGCCAAAGCGGTACCGGACCACCTCGCCGAACTGGGCGAACTGGCGGTCACCCCGGAAGCCAACATCATCAAGCTGCCGAACATCAGCGCCTCGGTACCGCAGCTGCAGGCCGCGATCAAGGAACTGCAGGCCCAGGGCTACGCCCTGCCGGACTACCCGGAAACCGTGACCTGCGACGCCGACAAAGACGCCAAGGCGCGTTACGACAAGGTCAAGGGCAGCGCCGTGAACCCGGTTCTGCGTGAAGGCAACTCCGACCGCCGCGCTCCGCTGTCGGTGAAGAACTACGCGCGCAAGCACCCGCACAAGATGGGCGCCTGGGCCAAAGACTCCAAGTCCCACGTTGCCCACATGAGCAACGGCGACTTCTACGGCAGCGAAAAAGCCGCCCTGATCGAAGCCGCAGACAGCGTCAAGATCGAGCTGATCGCCCAGGACGGCACTGCCACCGTCCTGAAGGAAAAGACCACCGTGCAAGCCGGTGAGATCCTCGACTGCGCCGTGATGAGCAAAAAGGCCCTGCGCGCCTTCGTCGCCGCTGAAATCGAAGACGCCAAGAAGCAAGGCGTACTGCTGTCGGTGCACCTCAAAGCCACCATGATGAAAGTCTCCGACCCGATCATGTTCGGCCAGATCGTTGCCGAGTTCTATCAGGACGCCCTGAGCAAGCACGCCGCCGTCCTGCAAGAAATCGGTTTCAACCTGAACAACGGTATCGGCGACCTGTACGCCCGCATCAAGGCCCTGCCAGCCGAGCAGCAAGCTGCGATCGAGGCCGACATCCAGGCCGTCTACGCTGCCCGCCCTGCCCTGGCCATGGTCAACTCCGACAAAGGCATCACCAACCTGCACGTGCCGAGCGACGTGATCGTCGACGCCTCGATGCCGGCCATGATCCGTGACTCCGGCAAGATGTGGGGCACCGACGGCCAGCTGCACGACACCAAGGCCGTGATCCCGGACCGTTGCTACGCCACCATCTACCAGGCCGTGATCGAAGACTGCAAAGCCAACGGCGCGTTCGATCCAACCACCATGGGCAGCGTGCCGAACGTTGGCCTGATGGCGAAAAAAGCCGAAGAGTACGGCTCCCACGACAAAACCTTCGAAATCAAGGCTGACGGCGTGGTTCGCGTGACCGACAGCAAAGGCAGCCTGCTGCTGGAGCAGAAAGTCGAAGCCGGCGACATCTTCCGCATGTGCCAGACCAAGGACGCGCCGATCCAGGACTGGGTCAAGCTGGCCGTCAACCGTGCCCGCGCCAGCAGCACCCCAGCGATCTTCTGGCTGGACCCAATGCGTGCCCACGACGGCGTGATGATCGAGAAAGTTCAGGCCTACCTGAAGGATCACGACACCAGCGACCTGGACATCCGCATCATGTCCCCGGTCGAAGCCATGAAGTTCACCCTGGCCCGCACCCGCGACGGCAAGGACACCATCTCGGTGACCGGCAACGTCCTGCGCGATTACCTGACCGACCTGTTCCCGATCATGGAACTGGGCACCAGCGCCAAGATGCTGTCGATCGTGCCGCTGATGAACGGTGGCGGCCTGTTCGAAACCGGCGCCGGCGGTTCGGCTCCGAAGCACGTGCAACAGCTGCTGGAAGAGAACTTCCTGCGTTGGGACTCCCTGGGTGAGTTCCTGGCCCTGGCCGCTTCCCTGGAGCATCTGGGCAACACCTACAACAACCCGAAAGCCCTGGTACTGGCCAAGACCCTGGACCAGGCTACCGGTCAGTTCCTCGACAACAACAAGTCGCCATCGCGCAAGGTCGGCAACATCGACAACCGCGGCAGCCACTTCTACCTGGCGCTGTACTGGGCACAAGCCCTGGCCGCCCAGACCGAGGACGCTGCCCTGCAAGCGCAGTTCAGCCCTCTGGCCAAGACCCTGACCGAGAACGAAGCGACCATCGTCGCCGAGCTCAACGCCGTACAGGGCAAGCCCGTGGACATCGGTGGCTACTACAGCGCCAACCCTGAGCTGGTGAGCCAGGCCATGCGCCCGAGCGCCACCCTCAACGCGGCCATTGCTGCGCTGGTGTAAGCACGAGCGAACACACAAACCCCGGCCCCGCGCCGGGGTTTGTGCTTCTGGATGGCGCAGGAGCCGGCTGGCCGGCGAAATGCACCCACGCCAAACAGGCGGTACTCGCTTCGCCGGCAAGCCGGCTCCTACAATGCTGCCCCCTTATAAAGGAGTGCCTTTATGGAATGGCAACCTCATATCACTGTCGCCACCATCGTCGAGGATCAGGGGCGCTTTCTGTTCGTCGAGGAGTACTCGGGCGAACAAGCCGTGCTCAACCAGCCTGCCGGACACCTGGATGCCAATGAGAGCCTGCTCCAGGCGGCCATCCGCGAAACCCTGGAGGAAACCGGCTGGGACGTGGAGCTGACCGGCGTGGTCGGCATCTACCTCTATACCGCCCCCAGCAATGGTGTGACCTACCAACGCGTGTGCTTTGCCGCCAAGCCGCTGCACCACCGTCTGGACTATCAGCTGGACGATGGCATCATCGGCCCGCGCTGGCTGACCCGCGACGAGTTGCTGGAACAGCGAGCCAATTGGCGCAGCGAGCTGATCCTGCAGTGCCTGGACGATTACCTGGACGGCCAGTTGCACAGCCTGGCGCTGATCCGACCCATGCTTTAACCGCAGTTTTAGCCTTGCAGGCCTCAGCCTGTTAGAATCGCGTCCTTTTTCAAGACACCCGTTGAATTCCTATGCGTGATCCAGCCTCTTCTGACACCCAAAAGAAACGCGTCATTGTCGGCATGTCCGGCGGCGTGGATTCTTCCGTTTCCGCCCTCCTGCTGATGGAACAGGGATACCAGGTAGAAGGCCTGTTCATGAAGAACTGGGAGGAAGACGACGGCACCGAATACTGCACCGCCATGGATGACCTGGCCGACGCCCAGGCCGTGTGCGACAAGCTGGGCATCAAGCTGCACACCGCCAACTTCGCCGCCGAGTACTGGGACAACGTGTTCGAACACTTCCTGGCCGAATACAAGGCCGGTCGCACGCCGAACCCGGACATCCTGTGCAACCGCGAAATCAAGTTCAAGGCCTTCCTCGACTACGCCATGATGCTCGGCGCCGACCTGATCGCCACCGGCCACTATGTACGCCGTCGCGACATCGACGGCCGCACCGAACTGCTCAAGGGCCTGGACCCGAACAAGGACCAGAGCTACTTCCTGCATGCCGTCGGCGGCGAACAGATCGCCAAGACCCTGTTCCCGGTAGGCGAGCTGGAAAAACCCGAAGTGCGCGCCATTGCCGAGAAACACGACCTGGCCACGGCGAAGAAGAAAGACTCCACCGGCATCTGCTTTATCGGTGAGCGGCGTTTCAGCGACTTCCTCAAGCAGTACCTGCCGGCCCAGCCCGGCGAGATCAAGACCACCGAAGGTGAAGTCATCGGCCGCCACCACGGCCTGATGTACCACACCATTGGCCAGCGCCAGGGCCTGGGCATCGGCGGCCTGAAAGACGCCGGCGAAGAGCCGTGGTACGTGCTGATCAAGGACCTGGAGCACAACGAGCTGATCGTGGGCCAGGGCAACGACCATCCGTGGCTGTTCTCCCGCGCCCTGCTGGCTTCCGACATCTATTGGGTCAACCCCATCGACCTGAGCCAGCCACGGCGCCTGACCGCCAAGGTGCGCTACCGCCAGAGCGACCAGCCCTGCACCCTGGAAAAAACTGCTGACGGCTACCGCGCTACCTTCGATGACCCGCAGCGCGCCGTCACTCCCGGCCAGTCCGTGGTGTTCTACGACGGTGACATCTGCCTTGGCGGTGGCGTGATCGAAGTGGCCGAACCCTGGAGCAGCAAGGACGTTCGCCCATGAGCCCGATTCAGGAGCAACTGACGGCGCTGGGCGGTGTATTCCTCGCAGCGGTGCTGGTGGACCGCATCGCCAAGACCGGCCAGGTCAGCGAAGCGGCCCTGAGCTGCATGCTCGGCAGCCTGCTGATCCGTGATCCGAAGGACACCCTGGAAGTCTATGGCGGCGACGACATCAACCTGCGCGAAGGCTATCGCGCTCTGATCGGCGCCCTGGAACGCGACCCCAGCACCCTGCAACGCGAGCCACTGCGCTACGCCTTGTCGATGCTTGGCCTGGAACGCCAGCTGGCCAAGCGCGACGACCTGCTGGAAACCATCGGCAAGCGCCTGCCGCAGATCCAGTCCCAGGTCGAACACTTCGGCCCGGCCCACGAAAACGTGATTGCCGCGTGCGGCGGGCTGTACCAGGACACCCTGAGCACCCTGCGCCAACGCATCCAGGTGCATGGCGACATGCGCAACCTGCAGCAGCCGAGCAATGCCTCGAAGATTCGCGCACTGTTGCTGGCTGGCATCCGCTCGGCGCGGCTGTGGCGCCAGCTGGGCGGCCATCGCTGGCAGCTGGTAATCAGCCGGCGCAAATTGCTCAAAGAACTCTATCCATTGATGCGCAGCAGCTGAGCTGCGCCTGATTTTTCAAGAGCTGCGCGTAAGACGCTGGTCAGTTGGCAACGGACCGGCGGATATTTTCATGTATCATACGCGCCCCATTTCGTTGCCCGACTGTCCGAGAACACCCCATGCAGCTCTCTTCGCTCACTGCGGTTTCCCCTGTTGACGGCCGCTACGCCGGCAAAACCCAGGCCCTGCGCCCCATTTTCAGCGAATACGGCCTGATCCGTGCTCGCGTCCTCGTTGAAGTGCGCTGGCTCCAGCGCCTGGCCGCCCACAGCGCCATCAGCGAAGTGCCGGCGTTCTCCGCCGAAGCCAACGCCGTCCTCAATGCCCTGGCGGAGAACTTCTCCCTGGAGCACGCCGAGCGCGTCAAAGAGATCGAGCGCACCACCAACCACGACGTCAAGGCCATCGAGTACCTGCTCAAGGAACAAGCCGCCAAGCTGCCTGAGCTGGCCAACGTCAGCGAGTTCATCCACTTCGCCTGCACCAGCGAGGACATCAACAACCTGTCCCACGCCCTGATGCTGCGCGAAGGCCGTGATGAAGTGATGCTGCCGCTGATGCGCCAGACCGCCAACGCCATCCGCGAACTGGCGATCCGCTTCGCCGAAGTGCCGATGCTGTCGCGCACCCACGGTCAGCCGGCCTCGCCGACCACCCTGGGCAAAGAGCTGGCCAACGTGGTGTACCGCCTGGAGCGCCAGATCGCCCAGGTCGCCGCCGTGCCGCTGCTGGGCAAGATCAACGGCGCCGTGGGCAACTACAACGCCCACCTGTCGGCCTACCCGGACATCGACTGGGAAGCCAACGCCCGCGCCTTCATCGAAGACGAGCTGGGCCTGGCCTTCAACCCCTACACCACGCAGATCGAGCCGCACGACTACATCGCCGAGCTGTTCGACGCCATCGCCCGCTTCAACACCATCCTGATCGACTTCGATCGCGATATCTGGGGCTACATCTCCCTGGGCTACTTCAAGCAGCGCACCATTGCCGGCGAAATCGGTTCCTCGACCATGCCGCACAAGGTCAACCCGATCGACTTCGAAAACTCCGAAGGCAACCTGGGGATCGCCAACGCCCTGTTCCAGCACCTGGCGAGCAAGCTGCCGATTTCCCGCTGGCAGCGTGACCTGACCGACTCCACCGTGCTGCGCAACCTGGGCGTGGGCTTTGCCCACAGCGTGATCGCCTACGAAGCCAGCCTCAAAGGCATCAGCAAGCTGGAGCTCAACGCTTCGAAGATCGCTGAAGACCTGGACGCTTGCTGGGAAGTGCTGGCCGAGCCGATCCAGACCGTGATGCGTCGCTACAACATCGAAAATCCTTACGAAAAGCTCAAGGAACTGACCCGCGGCAAGGGCATCAGCCCAGAAGCGCTGCAGACTTTCATCGACGGGCTGGACATGCCCGCCGCGGCCAAGGCCGAGCTCAAGCAGCTCACCCCAGCCAGCTACATCGGTAATGCCGCGGCCCAGGCCAAGCGCATCTGACCGACTGCTCGACCTTTTGACGCCCGGCCGCGCCGGGCGTTTTTATTCCTGCTAGAAAAGTAAACTTTTTCAATAGGTTACACATGAATCCTGACATTCCTCTTCAACTTCTGGGCGGCATCACTGCACGGGAATTTCTGCGTGACTACTGGCAGAAAAAGCCCCTGCTGATCCGTCAGGCCCTGCCTGACTTCGAAAGCCCGATCGAACCCGACGAACTGGCCGGCCTGGCCCTGGAAGAAGAAGTCGAATCGCGCCTGGTGATCGAGAACGGCGAACGCCCCTGGGAACTGCGTCGCGGCCCCTTCGCCGAAGACGAGTTCAGCAAGCTGCCGGAGCGCGACTGGACCCTGCTGGTGCAGGCCGTGGACCAGTTCGTACCGGAAGTCGCCGAGCTGCTGGAGCACTTCCGCTTCCTGCCGAGCTGGCGCATCGATGACGTGATGATCAGCTTCGCCGCACCGGGCGGTAACGTCGGCCCGCACTTCGACAACTACGATGTGTTCCTGCTGCAAGGCTTTGGTAAGCGCAACTGGAAGATCGGCCAGATGTGCGATTCCGAAAGCCCGCTGCTGCTGCACGCGGACCTGCGCATCCTCGCCGAGTTCGAAGAGACCGAAAGCTGGGTCCTGGAGCCGGGCGACATGCTTTACCTGCCACCGCGCCTGGCCCACTACGGCGTTGCGCTGAATGACTGCATGACCTATTCGGTGGGCTTCCGCGCCCCAAGCGCCGCCGAAGTGCTGACCCACTTCACCGACTTCCTCGGCCAGTTCCTGCCGGACGAAGAGCGCTACACCGACGCCGACGTGCAACCGGTCAGCGATCCGCACCAGATCCAGCAGGACGCCCTCGACCGCCTCAAAAGCCTGCTGGCCGAGCACATGAACGACGAGCGCCTGCTGCTGACCTGGTTCGGCCAGTTCATGACCGAGCCGCGCTACCCGGAACTGGTGGTCGGCCCGGAACTGGAAGAAGACGACCTGCTGGGTAGCCTGGAACAGGGCGCGATCCTGATCCGCAACCCGAGCGCGCGCCTGGCCTGGTCGGAAGTGGATGAAGACCTGCTGCTGTTCGCCAGCGGCCAGAGCCGCCTGCTTCCCGGTAAACTGCGCGAACTGCTGAAAATGATTTGCGCTGCCGACGCCCTGCATATCGACAACCTCGGCCACTGGCTGGCGGATGACGATGGGCGCGGCCTGTTGTGTGAGCTGGTCAAGCAAGGGAGCCTGGGGTTTGCCGATGAATAAGATTCACGTACGTGTCGCAGACTGGCAAAAGGACAACGCCGAGATCCGGCGCATCCGTGAAGCCGTGTTCATTGCCGAGCAATCGGTTCCGCCCGAGCTGGAATGGGATGCCGACGACGACAGCGCCGTGCATTTCCTGGCCTTCGAAGGTGACTTTCCTATCGGGACCGCGCGCTTGCTGCCCGACGGCCATGTAGGCCGGGTGTCGGTGCTCAAGGACTGGCGCGGCCTCAAGGTCGGGGATGCGCTGATGCGCGCAGTGATCGACGAAGCCGAGAAACGCGGCCTGAAGCAGCAGATGCTCAGCGCCCAAGTCCAGGCCACGCCGTTCTACGAGCGTCTGGGCTTCTCGATTGTCAGCGAGGAATTCCTCGAAGCGGGCATCCCCCACGTCGACATGGTTCGCGGCGCCTGACCGACCAGCCCCAGCGGCAATGGCCAGAGCGAACGCCCCGCCATCCCCTTGCGCCCACCAGGCGCAGGACCAGGATGCCGGGGCGTTTTGCCGTCTAGGATTCAACTTGCCCCACCCAAAGCCGACAAAGTGTCAAACTCAAGGCTTTCCCAGCTACTCGCGGAGATAACGGATATGTCCCTACGCACCTTGCTCACGACGCTGCTGCTGACCTTCAGCTGCTCGGTCATGGCCGCCACCGAGATCGTGCCCCTCAACAACCGCACCAGTGCCGACCTGCTACCGGTGGCGCAGAATTTTCTGGGCAAGGACGGCAAGGTCAGCGCCTATGGCAACCAACTGATCGTCAACGCCGAGCCGGGCAAGATCGCCGAACTGCG
This sequence comes from Pseudomonas sp. 3MA1, assembly GCF_029237275.1. Lineage (NCBI taxonomy): Bacteria > Pseudomonadati > Pseudomonadota > Gammaproteobacteria > Pseudomonadales > Pseudomonadaceae > Pseudomonas > Pseudomonas sp. 3MA1. The sequence continues at coordinate 578,320 of NZ_JAACFX010000003.1, forward strand.
GGCTTTTATTGCGCAATTGGATACGGCGGCCAAGCGCCTGCTGATCACCGTCGACACCAACGAGAACAACTTCCAGGACAACCAGGGTTATTCGGTCAACGGCGCGCCGCAAACCCGGATTATCAATCGCAGCACCGAGAGCCGCGATGGCGGCATCCAGCAAGTCCAGGCCAGCGAAGGCGTGCCGGCGCTGATTCAGGTCGGCCAGAGCGTGCCCCTGACCACCACCCAGACCGATCCCTACGGGCGCCCGCAAAACCAGACCCAGTACCGCAACGTCACCCAGGGCTTCTATGTCACCGCTAGCGTCACCGGTGAAACCGTACACCTGAGCATCAGCACCAATCGTGACCGCATGAGCCAGGAACGTCCCGATGTAGTGAACGTGCAAAGTACCGACACAACCGTCAGTGGCCGCCTCGGCGAGTGGATCACCCTGGCCGGGGTCAATCGCCAGACCCAGGCCGACAGGCAGGCTCTGGGCCGCAGCTATTCGACCCAGGGCCGGGATGACATGACCTTGCGGGTCAAGGTCGATGCGTTGGACTAAAGCACCAAAAACTGACTGATTAGTCGTATTAGACCAAAGATGTAGTGGCGCAAAAAAAGCACTACAAAACATTTGACGGGCCAAAAAACCGCGGGCATGATGGCCTCGCTCCCGCTAATCAGGGGCCCTGGCAAGGGCCTTCGGATCGCCGCTCTAATCTACCCAACCGAGCCGATTCGTGTCTGTACTGCCCACAAGGTGTGTTTGACGAGATTGCGACTGGAACGAAGTTGTCCCGAGGGACGGAAGCGTAATTAGGTCGATCGGCAACACACTGTTGGAACGCACCCAGGCCCACGACGCCCGAATGCGCACCGCAGCGCGCCTTCACCTGCTCACTTTTCCCCTCGAGCCCATCGTTCACCCGTCGCCATCCCCGCCATACACCCTCGACCGCCTAAGCTTCCTGGTCAGCGAGCAGCCTTCCACGCAGCGTTATGACGCGTGATCGGCGGAGCCGGAATTTTCCAACCAAGAACGACTTTTTACACAAGACGCGACGAGGTTTATCTCCATGGCACTGACACGCGAACAGCAAATTGCAGCCCTTGAAAAAGACTGGGCTGAAAACCCGCGCTGGAAAGGCGTGACTCGCACCTACTCCGCTGCCGACGTGGTCCGTCTGCGTGGTTCGGTTCAACCCGAGCACACCCTGGCACGCATGGGCGCCGAGAAGCTCTGGAACCTGGTCACCCAAGGTGCCAAGCCGTCCTTCCGTCCTGATAAAGATTTCGTCAACTGCATGGGCGCCCTGACCGGCGGCCAGGCTGTTCAACAGGTTAAAGCCGGTATCCAGGCTATCTACCTGTCGGGCTGGCAAGTGGCTGCGGACAACAACTCCGCAGAATCCATGTACCCCGACCAGTCGCTGTACCCGGTGGACTCGGTTCCAACCGTGGTCAAGCGCATCAACAACTCGTTCCGTCGTGCCGACCAGATCCAGTGGAAAGCCGGCAAGAACCCGGGCGACGAAGGCTACATCGACTACTTCGCGCCAATCGTGGCCGACGCTGAAGCCGGTTTCGGCGGCGTGCTGAACGCCTACGAGCTGATGAAGAGCATGATCGAGGCAGGCGCCGCCGGCGTTCACTTCGAAGACCAGCTGGCTTCCGTGAAGAAGTGCGGCCACATGGGCGGCAAGGTGCTGGTTCCAACCCAGGAAGCCGTACAGAAGCTGACCGCTGCCCGTCTGGCGGCCGACGTTGCCGGTGTACCGACCATCATCCTGGCCCGTACCGACGCCAACGCTGCCGACCTGCTGACTTCGGACTGCGACCCATACGACCAGCCGTTCGTGACTGGTACTCGCACCCAGGAAGGCTTCTACAAAGTGAAGGCTGGCCTGGATCAGGCGATTGCCCGCGGCCTGGCTTACGCGCCTTACGCCGACCTGATCTGGTGCGAAACCGCCAAGCCGGACCTGGACGAAGCCCGTCGTTTCGCGGAGGCGATCAAGAAGGAATACCCGGACCAGATCCTGTCGTACAACTGCTCGCCTTCCTTCAACTGGAAGAAAAACCTGGACGACGCGACCATCGCCAAGTTCCAGCGCGAACTGTCCGCCATGGGTTACAAGCACCAGTTCATCACCCTGGCTGGTATCCACAACATGTGGCACAGCATGTTCAACCTGGCGCACGACTACGCCCGCAACGACATGACCGCCTACGTGAAACTGCAAGAGCAGGAATTCGCTGACGCCGCCAAAGGCTACACCTTCGTGGCGCACCAGCAGGAAGTGGGCACCGGCTACTTCGACGACATGACCACCGTGATCCAGGGTGGTTCGTCCTCGGTAACCGCCCTGACCGGCTCCACCGAAGAAGAGCAGTTCCACTGATTCCAGGCCTCGCGCCTTGATCGAGCGGCCAATGCAGACCCGGTAAAAACAACTGCATTGCTGTAAAGCTGACGCCCCGACTGGTTCGGGGCGTTTTTTTGCCCGCCAAACCTGTAGCAGCCAGCTTGCCGGCGAACCGCCCCACGCCCCCCCCCGTTGACCGAAAAACTCGCCGGCAAGCCGCCACCGACGAAAAAGCCGACAAAAAATTGATCCAGAGCGGTGTTACCCAGAGTGAAACAGGTTAAAAGGTGCGCCCCTGCTACTTGCAGTAACAGGGATATAACAAGCAACTTTCCCACTCCCCGAAGGAAAGCAGATTAAAACAACGCCTAAACAATATTGATTATCATTTAGGCGTTGTAACTTTCGTTGCAGCAGCAACAAAACATAATTAACAAAACCTCCCCTAATGCCCGCAGGTTGCGGCTTACGGGGCTACAGGGGTGAGCTATGTCCTTATTGCGATAAACAATTTCGCTTTAGAAATTTTACTTGCCCGGTGTTTAGCCATAAAATCAGCGCGATTGATTGCGCTGCGACATATCGTCACTGCTTTATTTCTTTATCAAGCTCAGAGACTCTTGCTCTCTGTTAAGGATTACCAGCATGCCCGAAGCGACAGGACTCATGGCCCACAACTGGGGCTTTGCCATTTTCCTTCTGGGTGTTGTCGGCCTTTGTGCCTTCATGCTCGGCGTCTCCAGCCTCCTCGGGTCAAAAGCCTGGGGCCGCAGCAAAAACGAACCGTTCGAGTCCGGCATGCTACCTACCGGTGGCGCCCGCTTGCGGCTCTCAGCCAAATTCTATCTGGTCGCGATGCTCTTCGTGATCTTCGATATCGAAGCCCTCTTTCTCTTTGCCTGGTCTGTGTCCGTCCGCGAAAGCGGCTGGACCGGATTCGTCGAAGCTCTCGTTTTCATAGCAATTCTGTTGGCAGGTCTTGTCTACCTTTGGCGAGTGGGGGCTCTTGACTGGGCTCCGGAAGGTCGTCGTAAGCGGCAGGCGAAGCTAAAACAATGAGGCTTTGGCGATGCAATACAATCTCACCAGGATCGACCCCGATGCTCCTAACGATCAGTACCCGATCGGCGAACGTGAAACCGTTTCCGATCCGTTAGAGGATCAGGTCCACAAAAACATCTTCATGGGCAAGCTGGAAGACGTGCTGAGCGGCGCGGTCAACTGGGGGCGTAAGAACTCCCTGTGGCCGTACAACTTCGGTCTGTCCTGCTGCTACGTGGAAATGACCACCGCCTTCACGGCGCCCCACGACATCGCGCGCTTTGGCGCCGAGGTTATCCGGGCATCGCCGCGTCAGGCGGACTTCATGGTTATCGCCGGTACCTGCTTCATCAAGATGGCGCCGATCATCCAGCGCCTCTACGAGCAAATGCTCGAGCCCAAGTGGGTCATCTCCATGGGTTCGTGCGCCAACTCCGGCGGCATGTACGACATCTACTCCGTAGTTCAGGGGGTGGACAAGTTCCTGCCCGTGGACGTCTACGTACCTGGCTGCCCGCCCCGCCCTGAAGCGTTCCTGCAAGGCTTGATGCTCTTGCAAGAATCCATTGGCCAGGAGCGTCGCCCACTGTCCTGGGTCGTCGGTGATCAAGGCGTGTATCGCGCCGAGATGCCGTCGCAAAAGGAGCAGCGCCGCGAACAGCGTATTCAGGTCACCAACCTGCGCAGCCCTGACGAAGTCTGATCCAGATCTGTTCTGACAAAGAAACGACACTGGCTTCACTCTTTACGTTGACCGAAAGCGATAAAAAACCATGACTACAGGCAGTGCTCTGTACATCCCGCCTTATAAGGCTGACGACCAGGATGTGGTCGTCGAACTCAGTAACCGTTTTGGCCCTGAGGCGTTCACCGCCCAGGCCACCCGCACCGGCATGCCGGTGCTGTGGGTTACCCGCTCCAAACTCGTCGAAGTCCTGACCTTCCTGCGTAACCTGCCCAAGCCGTACGTCATGCTCTATGACCTGCACGGCGTGGACGAGCGCCTGCGCACCAAGCGCCAGGGGCTGCCGGGCGCCGACTTCAGCGTGTTCTACCACTTGCTGTCGATCGAACGTAACAGCGACGTGATGATCAAGGTGGCGCTCTCCGAAGGCGACCTCAGTCTGCCCACCGTCACCGGTATCTGGCCCAACGCCAACTGGTACGAGCGTGAAGTCTGGGACATGTTCGGCATCGACTTTGCCGGCCACCCGCACCTGTCGCGGATCATGATGCCGCCGACCTGGGAAGGTCACCCGCTGCGCAAGGACTTCCCGGCCCGCGCCACCGAGTTCGACCCGTTCAGCCTCAACCTGGCCAAGCAGCAACTGGAAGAAGAAGCTGCGCGCTTCCGTCCGGAAGACTGGGGCATGAAGCGTTCCGGCGCCAACGAGGACTACATGTTCCTCAACCTGGGTCCGAACCACCCGTCTGCCCACGGTGCATTCCGCATCATCCTGCAGCTGGACGGCGAAGAAATCGTCGACTGCGTACCGGACATCGGCTACCACCACCGTGGTGCCGAGAAGATGGCCGAGCGTCAGTCCTGGCACAGCTTCATCCCCTACACCGACCGTATCGACTACCTCGGCGGGGTGATGAACAACCTGCCGTACGTGCTGTCGGTCGAGAAGCTGGCCGGCATCAAGGTGCCGGAGAAGGTCGACGTCATCCGCATCATGATGGCCGAGTTCTTCCGCATCACCAGCCACCTGCTGTTCCTGGGTACCTACATCCAGGACGTTGGCGCCATGACCCCGGTGTTCTTCACCTTCACCGACCGTCAGCGCGCCTACACCGTGATCGAAGCCATCACCGGCTTCCGCCTGCACCCGGCCTGGTACCGCATCGGCGGCGTCGCACACGACCTGCCCCGCGGCTGGGAAAAGCTGGTCAAGGACTTCGTTGAATGGCTGCCCAAGCGCCTCGACGAATACACCAAGGCCGCCCTGCAAAACAGCATCCTCAAAGGCCGGACCATCGGTGTCGCCGCCTATAACACCAAGGAAGCCCTGGAGTGGGGCGTCACCGGTGCCGGCCTGCGTTCCACCGGTTGCGATTTCGACCTGCGCAAGGCTCGTCCGTACTCCGGCTACGAGAACTTCGAGTTCGAAGTCCCGCTGGCGGCCAACGGTGACGCCTACGACCGCTGCATGGTTCGCGTCGAGGAGATGCGCCAGAGCATCAAGATCATCGACCAGTGCCTGCGCAACATGCCGGAAGGCCCGTACAAGGCGGATCACCCGCTGACCACGCCGCCGCCGAAAGAGCGCACCCTGCAGCACATCGAAACCTTGATCACGCACTTCCTGCAAGTTTCGTGGGGCCCGGTGATGCCGGCCAACGAATCCTTCCAGATGATCGAAGCGACCAAGGGCATCAACAGTTATTACCTGACGAGCGATGGCGGCACCATGAGCTACCGCACCCGGATCCGTACCCCAAGCTTCGCCCACCTGCAGCAGATCCCTTCGGTGATCCGTGGCAGCATGGTCGCGGACTTGATCGCGTACCTGGGTAGTATCGACTTCGTTATGGCCGACGTGGACCGCTAAGCATGAACAGCACGCTTATCCAGACAGACCGTTTCGCCCTGAGCGAAACCGAGCGCTCGGCCATCGAGCACGAGATGCATCACTACGAAGACCCGCGCGCGGCGTCGATCGAAGCCCTGAAGATCGTCCAGAAGGAACGTGGCTGGGTGCCTGATGGCGCGGTCTACGCCATCGGCGAGATCCTCGGCATCCCCGCCAGCGACGTTGAAGGCGTGGCGACGTTCTACAGCCAGATCTTCCGTCAGCCAGTGGGCCGCCACATCATTCGCGTCTGCGACAGCATGGTCTGCTACATCGGCGGCCACGAATCCGTGGTCAGCCAGATCCAGAGCGAGCTGGGCATCGGCCTCGGCCAGACCACCGCCGACGGCCGTTTCACCCTGCTGCCGGTGTGCTGCCTGGGCAACTGCGACAAGGCTCCGGCGCTGATGATCGACGACGACACTTTCGGCGACGTCCAGCCTGCTGGCGTGGCCAAACTGTTGGAGGGCTACGTATGACCCTGACCTCTTTCGGCCCTGCGAACCGCATTGCGCGCACCGCAGAAACCCACCCCCTGACCTGGCGCCTGCGTGACGACGGCGAGCCGGTCTGGTTCGACGAGTACCAGGCCAAGAACGGTTACGCCGCGGCGCGCAAGGCCTTCGCCGACCTGTCCCAGGACGACATCGTCCAGACCGTCAAGGATGCCGGCCTAAAGGGTCGCGGCGGTGCTGGCTTCCCCACCGGCGTGAAGTGGGGCCTGATGCCCAAAGACGAATCCATGAACATCCGCTACCTGCTGTGCAACGCGGACGAAATGGAACCCAACACCTGGAAGGACCGCATGCTGATGGAGCAACTGCCCCATCTGCTGATCGAAGGCATGCTGATCAGTGCCCGCGCACTGAAAACCTACCGCGGCTACATCTTCCTGCGCGGCGAATACACCACCGCCGCCAAGCACCTGCGGCGCGCCGTGGAAGAAGCCAAGGCCGCGGGCCTTTTGGGCAAGAACATCCTGGGCAGCGGTTTCGATTTCGAACTGTTCGTCCACACCGGCGCCGGGCGCTACATCTGCGGTGAAGAAACCGCACTGATCAACTCCCTGGAAGGCCGTCGCGCCAACCCACGTTCCAAGCCGCCCTTCCCTGCCGCCGTGGGCGTGTGGGGCAAGCCAACGTGCGTGAACAACGTCGAGACCCTGTGCAACGTGCCGGCGATCATCGGCGACGGCGTGGAGTGGTACAAATCCCTGGCCCGCGAAGGCAGTGAAGACCACGGCACCAAACTGATGGGCTTCTCCGGCAAAGTGAAGAACCCTGGCCTGTGGGAGCTGCCCTTCGGCGTGACCGCGCGCGAGCTGTTCGAGGACTACGCCGGCGGCATGCGCGACGGCTACAAGCTCAAGTGCTGGCAGCCAGGCGGCGCCGGTACCGGCTTCCTGCTGCCGGAACACCTGGATGCGCAAATGTACGCCGGCGGCATCGCCAAAGTGGGCACCCGTATGGGTACCGGCCTGGCCATGGCGGTGGACGACAGCATCAACATGGTGTCGCTGCTGCGCAACATGGAGCAGTTCTTTGCCCGTGAATCCTGCGGTTTCTGCACCCCTTGCCGCGATGGCCTGCCATGGAGCGTCAAACTGCTGATGGCCCTGGAAAAAGGCCAGGGCCAGCAAGGCGACATCGAGACCCTGCTGGGTCTGGTGGGTTTCCTCGGCCCGGGCAAGACCTTCTGTGCTCACGCACCGGGTGCCGTGGAGCCTTTGGGCAGTGCCATCAAGTATTTCCGTCCAGAGTTCGAAGCCGGCATCGCGCCCACCAGCGCTGCCGTCCCGCCTCTGGCCCGACCGATCGTAGTCGGCGCGTAACGCTTAGATGAGGGCGCAGGGTCCGTGCCCTGCGCTCGACGTGCGATGACGCCGTGAACGGCTGTGTTGATTCGCACGCATAACAAGATTCCATTAGCCACGCCCGCTGACACCGGGCCAACGAAGAACTTTGAACCATGGCCACTATCCACGTAGACGGCAAAGCGCTCGAAGTCGATGGGGCGGACAACCTGTTACAGGCATGTCTGTCACTAGGCCTCGACATCCCTTATTTCTGCTGGCACCCCGCTCTCGGTAGCGTCGGTGCCTGTCGCCAGTGCGCGGTCAAGCAGTACACCGACGAGAACGACACCCGTGGTCGTATCGTTATGTCCTGCATGACCCCGGCCACCGACAACACCTGGATCTCCATCGACGATGAAGAATCCAAGGCCTTCCGCGCCAGCGTTGTCGAATGGCTGATGACCAACCACCCGCACGACTGCCCGGTCTGTGAGGAAGGTGGTCACTGCCACCTGCAAGACATGACGGTGATGACCGGCCACAACGAGCGCCGTTATCGCTTTACCAAGCGCACCCACCAGAACCAGGACCTCGGCCCGTTCATCGCTCACGAGATGAACCGCTGCATCGCCTGCTACCGCTGCGTGCGCTTCTACAAGGACTACGCCGGCGGCACCGACCTGGGCGTCTACGGCGCCCACGACAACGTGTACTTCGGTCGCGTTGAAGACGGCACCCTGGAAAGCGAGTTCTCCGGCAACCTCACCGAGGTCTGCCCGACCGGTGTGTTCACCGACAAGACTCACTCCGAGCGCTACAACCGCAAATGGGACATGCAGTTCTCGCCGAGCATCTGTCATGGCTGCTCCAGCGGTTGCAACATCTCTCCGGGCGAGCGCTACGGCGAACTGCGCCGCATCGAGAACCGCTACAACGGCTCGGTGAACCAGTACTTCCTCTGCGACCGTGGCCGCTTCGGCTATGGCTACGTCAACCGCAAGGATCGTCCACGCCAGCCACGCCTGGCCGATGGCACCCAGCTGACCCTGGACCAGGCGCTGGACCACGCTGCCGAGCTGCTGCGCGGTCGCAACATCGTCGGTATCGGCTCGCCTCGCGCCAGCCTGGAAAGCAACTACGCCCTGCGTGAGCTGGTCGGTGCCGAGCACTTCTACAGTGGTATCGAAGCTTCTGAACTGGAGCGCATCCGCCTGGTTCTGCAGGTTCTGAACGACAGCCCGCTGCCGGTTCCGAACCTGCGCGAGATCGAAGACCACGATGCCATCTTCGTCCTTGGCGAAGACCTGACCCAAACCGCCGCTCGCATGGCCCTGGCCCTGCGTCAGTCGGTCAAGGGCAAGGCGGAGGAAATGGCCGACGCCATGCGCGTCCAGCCTTGGCTCGACGCCGCGGTGAAGAACATCGGCCAGCACGCGTTGAACCCGCTGTTCATCGCCAGCCTGGCTGAAACCAAGCTCGACGACGTCGCCGAGGAGTGTGTACACGCCGCTCCAGACGACCTGGCACGCATCGGTTTCGCCGTGGCCCACGCCATCGACGCCAGCGCCCCTGCCGTCGAAGGCCTGGACAGCGAAGCCCTGGAACTGGCCAAGCGCATCGCCGACGCCCTGCTGGCGGCCAAGCGCCCACTGATCATTTCCGGCACTTCGCTGGGTTCCAAGGCGCTGATCGAAGCCGCGGCGAACATCGCCAAGGCCTTGAAGCTGCGCGAGAAAGCCGGCTCCATCAGCCTGATCGTGCCAGAGGCCAACAGCCTCGGCCTGGCCATGCTCGGCGGCGAATCCGTGGACGCAGCTCTGCAAGCGGTGATCGACGGTAAAGCCGACGCCATCGTGGTGCTGGAAAACGATCTGTACACCCGCACCGACGCGGCCAAGGTGGATGCAGCGCTGAACGCGGCGAAGGTGGTGATCGTTGCCGACCATCAACAAACCGCTACCCTCGAGCGCGCGCACCTGGTGCTGTCGGCGGCGAGCTTCGCCGAAGGCGACGGCACCCTGGTCAGCCAGGAAGGTCGCGCCCAGCGTTTCTTCCAGGTCTTCGATCCGACCTACCTGGATGCCAGCATCATGGTCCACGAAGGCTGGCGCTGGCTGCATGCCCTGCGCAGCACCCTGCTGAACAAGCCGGTGGACTGGACCCAGCTGGACCACGTCACCGCTGCCTGCGCCGCGAGCACCCCGCAACTGGCTTCCATCGTCGACGCAGCACCTTCCGCAGCGTTCCGTATCAAAGGCCTGAAACTGGCTCGCGAACCGCTGCGCTACAGCGGCCGTACCGCCATGCGCGCCAACCAGAGCGTGCACGAACCGCGCACCCCGCAAGACCCGGATACCGCCTTCGCCTACTCCATGGAAGGTTACTCGGGCTCCGCCGAACCGCGCTCGCAAGTGCCGTTCGCCTGGTCGCCGGGCTGGAACTCGCCACAAGCCTGGAACAAGTTCCAGGACGAAGTCGGCGGCCACCTGCGTGCCGGTGACCCGGGTAAACGCCTGATCGAAAGCCAGGGCGACCGTCTCAGCTGGTTCGCCAGCGTGCCGCGTGCCTTCTCTCCGGCTCAGGGCACTTGGCAAGCGGTGCCGTTCTATCACCTGTTCGGCAGCGAAGAGAACTCTTCGAAGGCCGCTCCGGTACAGGAACGCATCCCGGCTGCCTACGTGGCCCTGGCCAAGTCCGAAGCCGATCGCCTGGGCGTCAACGACGGCGCCCTGCTCGCCGTGAGTCTGGCTGGCCAGACCCTGCGTCTGCCGCTGCGCATCAACGAAGAGCTGGGTGCCGGCCTGGTGGGCCTGCCTGCCGGTCTGGCGGGCATTCCTCCGGCATTCTTTGGCAAATCCGTTGACGGTCTGCAGGAGGCGGCGCAATGAGTTGGTTTACCCCTGAAGTGATCGACGTGATCCTGACGGTCGTCAAGGCCGTCGTGATCCTGCTGGCCGTTGTGGTCTGCGGTGCGCTGTTGAGCTTTGTCGAACGTCGCCTGCTGGGCTGGTGGCAGGACCGTTACGGTCCGAACCGCGTTGGCCCATTCGGCATGTTCCAGATCGCCGCCGACATGCTGAAGATGTTCTTCAAGGAAGACTGGACCCCGCCGTTTGCCGACAAGGTGATCTTCACCCTGGCACCGGTGGTCGCCATGTCCGCCCTGCTGATCGCCTTCGCGATCATCCCGATCACCCCGACCTGGGGCGTGGCGGATCTGAACATCGGCCTGTTGTTCTTCTTCGCCATGGCCGGTCTCTCGGTCTACGCGGTGCTGTTCGCCGGCTGGTCGAGTAACAACAAGTTCGCCCTGCTGGGCAGCTTGCGGGCCTCGGCGCAGACCGTGTCCTACGAAGTGTTCATGGGCCTGGCGCTGATGGGCATCGTGGCTCAGGTCGGTTCCTTCAACATGCGCGACATCGTCGAGTACCAGGCGCAGAACCTGTGGTTCATCATTCCGCAGTTCTTCGGCTTCTGTACTTTCTTCATCGCTGGCGTGGCCGTGACTCACCGTCACCCCTTCGACCAGCCGGAAGCGGAACAGGAACTGGCCGACGGTTACCACATTGAATACGCCGGTATGAAATGGGGCATGTTCTTCGTTGGCGAGTACATCGGCATCATCCTGATCTCGGCGCTGCTGGTCACCCTGTTCTTCGGTGGCTGGCACGGTCCGTTCGGCATCCTGCCGCAACTGTCCTTCGTCTGGTTCGCCCTGAAGACCGCGTTCTTCATCATGCTGTTCATCCTGCTGCGCGCCTCTATCCCGCGCCCGCGCTATGACCAGGTGATGGACTTCAGCTGGAAATTCTGCCTGCCGCTGACCCTGATCAATTTGCTGGTGACCGCTGCGCTTGTGTTGTTGAACACGCCTGCGGGCGCGGTTCAGTGAGGATTTGACCCATGTTCAAATATATTGGCGACATCGTTAAGGGTACTGGTACCCAGTTGCGCAGCCTGGTGATGGTGTTCGGTCACGGCTTTCGCAAACGCGACACCCTGCAATACCCCGAAGAGCCGGTGTACCTGCCGCCACGCTACCGTGGCCGTATCGTCCTGACTCGCGACCCCGATGGTGAAGAGCGTTGCGTTGCCTGCAACCTGTGCGCCGTGGCCTGCCCTGTGGGTTGCATCTCGCTGCAGAAAGCTGAAACGGAAGACGGTCGCTGGTACCCGGAGTTCTTCCGCATCAACTTCTCGCGCTGCATTTTCTGCGGTCTCTGCGAGGAAGCCTGTCCGACCACCGCGATCCAGCTGACACCGGATTTCGAGATGGCCGAGTTCAAACGTCAGGACCTGGTTTACGAGAAAGAAGATCTCTTGATCTCCGGTCCCGGAAAGAACCCTGACTACAACTTCTATCGTGTTGCAGGTATGGCCATTGCCGGTAAGCCAAAAGGCTCCGCGCAGAACGAAGCCGAACCGATCAACGTGAAGAGCTTGCTGCCTTAAGGAAGAACGATGGAATTCGCTTTCTATTTCGCATCAGGTGTTGCCGTTGTTTCCACGCTGCGCGTGGTCACCAACACCAACCCTGTGCACGCCCTGCTCTACCTGATCATTTCGCTGATCGCCGTGGCCATGACCTTCTTCAGCCTCGGCGCGCCGTTCGCCGGCGCCCTGGAAGTGATCGCCTACGCTGGCGCCATCATGGTGCTGTTCGTGTTCGTGGTGATGATGCTGAACCTCGGCCCAGCCGCGGCTCAGCAAGAGCGCATCTGGCTCAAGCCGGGTATCTGGATCGGCCCGGTGATCCTCGCCGCGCTGCTGCTGGCTGAACTGCTGTACGTACTGTTCAGCCACCAGAGCGGTGCCGGTATCGGTCAAACCACCGTCAGCGCCAAGGCCGTGGGCATCAGCCTGTTCGGTCCTTACCTGCTGGTGGTCGAACTCGCCTCGATGCTGCTGCTCGCCGCAGCCGTCACGGCGTTCCACTTGGGCCGCAACGAGGCGAAGGAGTAATACGATGCCTACTATCCCTCTAGGTACTATCCCGATGGAACATGGTCTGGCGGTTGCCGGCATCCTGTTCTGCCTCGGTCTGGTCGGCCTGATGGTCCGCCGTAACATCCTCTTCGTGTTGATGAGCCTGGAAGTGATGATGAACGCCTCGGCATTGGCTTTCATCGTTGCGGGCGCCCGTTGGGCGCAGCCGGATGGACAAGTGATGTTCATCCTGGTGATCAGCCTGGCAGCCGCCGAGGCCAGTATTGGCCTGGCGATCCTGCTGCAGCTGTACCGCCGCTTCCACACTCTCGATATCGATGCAGCCAGCGAGATGCGCGGATGAACCTTCTCTTTCTGACTTTCGTATTCCCCCTGATCGGTTTCCTGCTGCTGTCGTTCTCCCGGGGACGCCTCTCGGAAAACCTCTCGGCCCTGATCGGCGTCGGCTCCATTGGCCTGTCGGCCATCGTCGCTGCCTACGTGATCTGGCAATTCAACGTCGCGCCACCGGCGGGTGGTCACTACACCCAGGTGCTGTGGCAGTGGATGTCGGTGGACGGTTTCGCGCCGAACTTCGCCCTGTACCTGGATGGTCTGTCCGTGACCATGCTGGGTGTAGTAGTGGGCGTGGGCTTTTTGATCCACCTGTTCGCGTCCTGGTACATGCGTGGTGAAGCCGGCTACTCGCGCTTCTTCGCCTACACCAACCTGTTTATCGCCAGCATGCTGTTCCTGGTGCTGGGCGATAACCTGTTGTTCCTGTACTTCGGTTGGGAAGGCGTGGGCCTGTGCTCCTACCTGTTGATCGGTTTCTACTACAGCAACCGCAACAACGGTAACGCCGCACTCAAGGCCTTTATCGTCACCCGCATCGGCGACGTGTTCATGGCCATCGGCCTGTTCATCCTGTTCCAACAGGTGGGCACGCTGAACGTCCAGGAACTGCTGGTGCTGGCACCGCAGAAATTCCAGGCCGGCGACTTCTGGATCACCCTGGCGACCCTGATGCTGCTGGGCGGCGCCGTGGGTAAATCCGCGCAACTGCCGCTGCAGACCTGGCTGGCGGACGCGATGGCCGGTCCGACCCCGGTTTCGGCACTGATCCACGCCGCGACCATGGTGACCGCCGGCGTCTACCTGATCGCCCGTACCCACGGCCTGTTCACCCTGGCGCCGGAAATCCTGCACCTGGTGGGCCTGGTGGGCGGCGTGACCCTGGTCTTGGCCGGCTTCGCCGCGCTGGTGCAGACCGACATCAAGCGGATCCTCGCCTACTCCACCATGAGCCAGATCGGCTACATGTTCCTGGCCCTGGGCGTTGGCGCCTGGGACGGCGCGATCTTCCACCTGATGACCCACGCCTTCTTCAAGGCCCTGCTGTTCCTGGCCTCCGGCGCGGTGATCGTTGCCTGCCACCACGAGCAGAACATCTTCAAGATGGGCGGCCTGTGGAAGAAACTGCCTCTGGCCTACGCCAGCTTCATCGTCGGCGGCGCGGCCCTGGCGGCCCTGCCTCTGGTGACCGCGGGCTTCTACTCCAAGGACGAAATCCTCTGGGAAGCCTTCGCCAGCGGCAACCACGGCCTGCTGTACGCCGGCCTGGTGGGTGCGTTCATGACCTCGCTGTACACCTTCCGCCTGATCTTCATCACCTTCCACGGTGAAGCCAAGACCGAAGCCCACGCCGGCCACGGGATTTCTCACTGGCTGCCGCTGGTGGTGCTGATCGTGCTGTCTACCGGGATCGGCGCGATGATCACTCCGCCCCTGCATGGCGTGCTGCCGCTGAGCGCCGGTCATGCCGGTGGCGAAGCCAAGCACAGCCTGGAAATCGCCTCGGGTGCCATCGCCCTGGCCGGTATCCTGCTGGCCGCCCTGTTGTTCCTTGGCAAGCGTCGCGTTGTGACCGCCATCGCCAACAGTGGCATCGGGCGTCTGCTCTCGGCCTGGTGGTTCGCCGCCTGGGGCTTCGACTGGATCTACGACAAACTGTTCGTCAAGCCATACCTGGCCATCAGCCATGTACTGCGCAAGGACCCGCTCGATCAGACCATCGGTTTGATCCCGCGTATGGCCAAAGGGGGTCACAACTCCCTGAGCCGTACCGAGACCGGTCAACTGCGTTGGTACGCCGCCTCGATGGCAGCCGGTGCCGTGCTGGTCATCGGCGCCATTGTGCTGGTAGCGGTCTGATATGAACCTTGCGAACTTGCGAAAGGAATTGAGCCCGTCATGATTCTGCCTTGGCTAATCCTGATCCCCTTCATCGGCGGCCTGTTGTGCTGGCTGGGTGAGCGCTTCGGCGCCACCCTCCCCCGCTGGATTGCGCTGTTGACCATGACCCTGGAACTCGCCCTCGGCCTCTGGCTGTGGGCCCACGGTAACTATTCATATGCTCCGGCGCCTGGCGTCGATCCGACTTGGGCCATCGAGTTCAAGCACCAGTGGATCGAGCGCTTCGGCATCAACGTGCACCTGGCCCTCGACGGCCTGTCGCTGTTGATGGTGCTTCTGACCGGCCTGCTGGGTATCCTCTCGGTACTCTGCTCCTGGAAAGAGATCCAGCGCCACGTGGGCTTCTTCCACCTGAACCTGATGTGGATCCTGGGCGGTGTGGTCGGCGTGTTCCTGGCGCTGGACCTGTTCATGTTCTTCTTCTTCTGGGAAATGATGCTGGTGCCGATGTACTTCCTCATCGCGCTCTGGGGTCACAGCTCGGCAGACGGCAAGAAAACCCGGATTTACGCAGCAACCAAGTTCTTCATCTTCACTCAGGCTTCCGGCCTGATCATGCTGGTGGCGATCCTGGGTCTGGTGCTGGTCAACTTCAACAACACCGGGGTAATCACCTTCGATTACGCCCAGTTGCTGAAGACCAAGATGTCCACCGCCACCGAGTACATCCTGATGCTCGGCTTCTTCATCGCCTTCGCGGTGAAGCTGCCGGTGGTGCCGTTCCACTCCTGGCTGCCTGACGCTCACGCCCAGGCACCGACTGCCGGTTCCGTGGACCTGGCGGGCATCCTGTTGAAGACGGCGGCCTACGGCCTGCTGCGTTTCGCCCTGCCACTGTTCCCCAACGCCTCGGCAGAGTTCGCCCCGATCGCCATGACCCTGGGTCTGATCGGGATCTTCTACGGTGCCTTCCTGGCCTTCGCCCAGACCGACATCAAGCGTCTGATCGCCTTCTCCAGCGTTTCCCACATGGGCTTCGTGCTGATCGGTATCTACTCCGGCAGCCAGCAGGCCCTGCAGGGCGCGGTGATCCAGATGCTGGCCCACGGTGTTTCGGCAGCCGCGCTGTTTATCCTCAGCGGCCAGCTGTACGAGCGCACCCATACCCGCGACATGCGTGAAATGGGCGGCCTGTGGTCGCGTATCGCCTACCTGCCGGCCATCAGCCTGTTCTTCGCAGCCGCCTCCCTGGGCCTGCCGGGCACCGGCAACTTCGTCGGCGAGTTCCTGATCCTGATCGGCACCTTCGTCAGCGCTCCATGGATCACCGCGATCGCGACCTCCGGTCTGGTGTTCGGCTCGGTCTACTCGCTGATCATGATCCACCGTGCCTACTTCGGCCCGTCCAAGTCGGACGCGGTGCTGCACGGCATGGATGCTCGCGAACTGATCATGGTGCTGGGACTGGCGGTCCTGCTGATCTACATCGGCGTCTACCCGCAACCGTTCCTCGATACCTCTGCCGCCACCATGCATGGCGTGCAGCAATGGCTCAGCACCGCCTTCACTCAACTCGCTTCGGCCCGGTAAGAGCGCTATGGACTTTACGATTCAACACTTTATAGCCCTGGCGCCGCTGCTGATCACCAGCGCCACCCTTGTGGTGGTGATGCTGGCGATCGCCTGGCGGCGCAACCACGCCCAGACCTTCCTGCTGTCGGTGGCCGGTCTGAACCTGGCATTGCTGTCGATCTTCCCGGTGCTGAAAGTGGCACCGCTGGCGGTCACCCCGCTGTTGCAGATCGACCAGTTCGCCTGCCTGTACATGGCCCTGATCCTGGTGGCCACCCTGGCCTGCGTCACCCTGGCCCACGCCTACCTGGGCGACGGCAGCAGCGGTTACCCGGGCAACCGTGAAGAGCTGTACCTGCTGATCCTGCTGGCCGCCGCCGGTGGCCTGGTACTGGTCAGCGCGCAGAACCTGGCCGGCCTGTTCATCGGCCTGGAGCTGCTCTCGGTACCAGTCTATGGCCTGGTGGCCTATGCCTTCTTCAACAAGCGCTCCCTGGAAGCCGGCATCAAGTACATGGTGCTGTCGGCCGCCGGTTCGGGCTTCCTGTTGTTCGGCATGGCCCTGCTCTATGCCGAAGCCGGCAGCCTGAGCTTCAGCGGCATCGGTCAGGCCCTGGCCGCCACCGGGCTGCCGAGCCCGCTGGCGCAGCTGGGCCTGGGCATGATGCTGATCGGCCTGGCCTTCAAGCTGTCGCTGGTGCCGTTCCACCTGTGGACCCCGGACGTCTACGAAGGTGCTCCGGCTCCGGTGGCGGCCTTCCTGGCCACCGCCAGCAAGGTGGCGGTGTTCGCGGTACTGGTGCGTCTGTTCCAGCTGTCGCCAGTGGCCAGCAGCGGCGTCCTGAGCAACGTGCTGACCGTGATCGCCATTGCCTCGATCCTGGTGGGCAACCTGCTGGCGCTGACCCAGAGCAACCTCAAGCGCCTGCTGGGTTACTCGTCCATCGCCCACTTCGGTTACCTGCTGATCGCCCTGGTGGCGAGCAAGGGCCTGGCCATGGAAGCCATCGGCGTGTACCTGGTCACCTACGTGATCACCAGCCTGGGCGCCTTCGGCGTGATCACCCTGATGTCCTCGCCGTACAAAGGCCGTGACGCTGACGCCCTGTACGAGTACCGCGGCCTGTTCTGGCGTCGTCCGTACCTGACCGCCGTGCTCACCGTGATGATGTTGTCCCTGGCCGGTATCCCGCTGACTGCAGGCTTCATCGGCAAGTTCTACATCATCGCTACCGGTGTCGAAGCGCACCAGTGGTGGCTGGTCGGCTCCCTGGTCATGGGTAGCGCCATCGGCGTCTTCTATTACCTGCGAGTGATGGTCACCCTGTACCTGATCGAGCCGAACCTGCGCCGCGTCGATGCCCAACTGCACTGGGAACAGAAAGCCGGTGGCGTCATGCTGCTGGCCATCGCGGTCCTGGCATTCTTCCTCGGCGTGTACCCACAGCCGCTGCTGACCCTGGTCCAGCACTCGGGCCTGGCGGGTTGATCGCTTAGGTTTCAACGCAACAAACAGAACGGCACCTTCGGGTGCCGTTTTGCGTTTCTGGCCCCTGCCCTCCCCTCTTCCCAGCGAAACTCGGAGTCGCCCTTCCTGTCACGTCGACCCGGTCCGACATTCAGCCCGACGCCGTGTGCATAAACTGTTGCCAGATCAAACGCGGCGCTCAGCGGGCCTTGACCAAAGCTGTAGCGTCATCCAGTCTATACGCAGGAAGCGTATGAAATGAATGCTCTGTTTATTGAACTGCCGGCATTTGCACGATACCGAAGGGACTTCCTTGACGACGAGTTGTTCTGCGAACTGCAGATCGAGTTGCTGCGCCACCCGCACGCGGGTGTTCTGATTCAGGGCACTGGCGGCTTGCGCAAGATGCGTTTCGTCGATGAGCGACGCAACAAGGGCAAGCGTGGCGGGTTGAGGGTGATTTATTACTGGTGGTCCGGAGGGGCGCAGTTCTGGCTCTTCACCCTGTTCGACAAGGAGCAGATGGACGACCTGCTACCGCAGCAGCGACAACAGCTCAAACAACTGCTGGAACGTGAAATCGAGGCCAGAAGACATGACCAAACGTGACATCTTTTCCGAACTGGTAGAGGGCATCGACGCCCTCACCCAGGAGCGCCAGGGCAAGATCACCCTGCGCAGCCATAAAGTGAAACTCGACAAGCTGCCCCCCATCACCGCCGTCGAGGTGATGAACATCCGCCAGCAACTCAACCTCTCGCGCTCGGTATTCGCCATGTACCTGCGCACCAACACCCGCACCCTGGAGAACTGGGAACAGGGCCGCGCCACGCCCAATGCCCAGGCCACTACCCTGATCCGCCTGGTGGAACGCTACCCCGACACGGTGGAGCGCCTCGCTTCGCTGGCCTGATCCGGCGCTGTTCGAAGGGCAACAAAAAACCCGCACCAGGCGGGTTTCTTGTTGCAGCGAACGCCAGCTTAGTCAGCCAGGCGCCAGGTCGTGCCGCCCTTGCCGTCTTCCAGGATCACGCCCATGGCGGTGATCTGGTCACGGATGCGGTCGGACTCGGCCCAGTCCTTGTTGGCGCGAGCTGCCAGTCGGGCCTGGATCAGCGCCTCGACTTCTGCTGCATCAACCCGACCTTCGGCACCGGCCTGCAGGAAGTCGTCGGCTTCCAGTTGCAGCACGCCCAGCACGCTGGCCAGCTCTTTCAGACGTGCTGCCAGACCCGCCGCCGCATCGATATCGCTCTCACGCAGGCGGTTGATCTCACGCACCATCTCGAACAGCACGGCACAGGCTTCCGGAGTACCGAAGTCGTCGTTCATCACCTGGGTGAAACGTTCGACGAAGGCTTCGCCACCGGCCGGCGCCACTTTCGGCAGCCCCTTGAGCGCATGGTAGAAACGCTCCAGCGCGCCCTTGGCGTCCTTGAGGTTGTCTTCCGAATAGTTGATGGCGCTGCGGTAGTGGCTGGCCACCAGCAGGTAACGCACCACTTCCGGATGGTACTTGTCGAGCACGTCGCGAATGGTGAAGAAGTTGTTCAAGGACTTGGACATCTTCTCGCCATTGATGCGAATCATGCCGCAGTGCATCCAGGCATTGGCGTAGGTCTTGCCGGTCGCCGCCTCGCTCTGGGCAATCTCGTTCTCGTGGTGCGGGAACTCCAGGTCGCTGCCGCCACCATGAATGTCGAAGGTCTCGCCCAGGCAGCAGGTGGACATCACCGAGCATTCGATATGCCAGCCCGGACGACCGTCACCCCAAGGCGATGGCCAGCTTGGCTCGCCCGGCTTGGCGGCTTTCCACAGGACGAAGTCCAGCGGGTCCTGCTTCGACTCATCCACTTCGATCCGCGCACCGATGCGCAGGTCTTCGATCTTCTTGCGCGACAGCTTGCCATAGCCCATGAACTTGCCGACGCGGTAGTACACGTCGCCATTGCCCGGAGCGTAGGCATAACCCTTGTCGATCAGGGTCTGGATCATCGCGTGCATGCCAGGGATATGGTCGGTGGCCCGCGGCTCCATGTCCGGCTTGCGGATATTCAGCCGCGCCTCGTCCTCGTGCATCGCCGCGATCATGCGCTCGGTCAGGGCTTCGAAGGACTCACCGTTTTCGTTGGCGCGATTGATGATCTTGTCGTCGATATCCGTGATGTTGCGCACATACGTCAGGTCATACCCACTGAAACGCAGCCAGCGGGTAATCAGGTCGAAGGCCACCATGCTGCGGCCGTGGCCCAGGTGGCAGTAGTCGTACACGGTCATGCCGCACACGTACATGCGCACCTTGTTGCCATCCAGCGGCTTGAAGACTTCTTTGCTCTTGGTGAGCGTGTTGTAGATCGTTAGCACGTTAGTTCCTTGACTGAATCACTGACCCCAGGAGTCGCGCAGGGTCACGGTACGGTTGAATACCGGAGCACCTGGTTTCGAGTCCTTGATATCCGCGCAGAAGTAGCCTTCGCGCTCGAACTGGAAACGGTCTTCCGGCTGTGCGTTGCCCAGCGAGGGTTCGGCACGACAACCAGTGAGCACTTGCAGGGAGTCAGGGTTGATGTTGTCCAGGAAACTGGCACTGTCCTCAGCCTTCTCCGGATTCGGAGAACGGAACAGACGATCGTACAGGCGCACTTCGCACTCGACGCTGGCGGCAGCCGGCACCCAGTGAATCACGCCCTTGACCTTGCGGCCTTCAGGGTTCTTGCCCAGGGTGTCGGGGTCGTAGGAGCAACGCAGCTCGACGATATTGCCCTCGGCATCCTTGATCGCTTCGTCAGCACGGATCACGTAGCTGCCGCGCAGACGCACTTCACCGTTGGGCTCCAGGCGCTTGTAGCCCTTCGGCGGCTCTTCCATGAAGTCGTCACGGTCAATGTAGATTTCACGGGCGAACGGCAGCTGGCGCACGCCGAGTTCTTCTTTCTGCGGATGACGCGGCAGTTCGAGGTTCTCGACCTGGTCTTCCGGGTAGTTGGTGATCACGACTTTCAACGGACGCAGCACGCACATGGCACGCGGGGCATTCGCGTCGAGGTCCTGGCGGATGCTGAATTCCAGCATGCCGTAGTCGACCACGCCGTCGGAACGGTTGGTGCCAACCATCTCGCAGAAGTTGCGGATCGACGCCGGCGTGTAGCCACGACGACGGAAGCCCGACAGGGTCGACATGCGCGGATCGTCCCAGCCATTGACGTGCTGCTCGTCCACCAGTTGCTTGAGCTTGCGCTTGCTGGTGATGGTGTAGTTCAGGTTCAGGCGGCTGAATTCGTACTGACGCGGGTGCGCCGGCACCGGCAGATGCTCGAGGAACCACTCATACAGCGGACGATGGCTTTCGAATTCCAGGGTGCAGATCGAGTGGGTGATGCCTTCGATGGCATCCGACTGACCGTGGGTGAAATCGTAGTTGGGGTAGATGCACCACTTGTCACCGGTCTGGTGGTGATGAGCGTGACGGATGCGGTACATGATCGGGTCGCGCAGGTTCATGTTCGGCGAGGCCATGTCGATCTTGGCGCGCAGCACCCGTGCACCGTCTGGGAATTCGCCGGCACGCATGCGGGCGAACCAGTCGAGGTTCTCTTCCACCGAACGCTCGCGGAACGGGCTGTTCTTGCCCGGTTCGGTGAGGCTGCCGCGGTATTCCCTGGCTTGCTCAGGCGTCAGGTCGCAGACGTAGGCCTTGCCTGCCTTGATCAGTTCCACCGCCCAGTCGTGCAACTGGTCGAAGTACTGCGAGGCATAACGCACTTCGCCGGACCACTGAAAGCCCAGCCACTTGACGTCGCTTTCGATGGCGTCGATGTATTCCTGATCTTCCTTGGCCGGGTTGGTGTCGTCGAAACGCAGGTGCGTGACGCCGCCAAATTCCTGGGCCAGACCGAAGTTCACGCAGATCGACTTGGCGTGACCAATGTGCAGGTATCCGTTGGGCTCCGGAGGGAAGCGGGTCACGATCTGTGTGTGCTTACCCGAGTCCAGATCCGCCTGGATAATCGGGCGCAGGAAGTTGACCGGCACGGCCGGTCCAGTCTTGGAATTCGAGGTAGGGTCGACAGTGGGCTTGCTCATAGGATCCTTGAACGTACAAGTGCGCGGCCGGACGCGGCCTGATAAATCAAAACGGGTATCATAGCCGATGCTGTCAAGCGCCTGACAGAGCGCAGCTTTAAAACTGCGGCGATTAATGGCCCGGCGGTGAAAAAACAGCCTCGAATTTCGCGGTTGTCACGCTAAACTGCGCTCCTTGGCCGCAGGATGGCCAAATCGGTGCGGACCGCATGCGTGCCCCGCCACCCAGGATTTTCTTGAAAACGCTTTTCCTTATAAAGAGTACCGACCATGACCCAAGTCAAACTGACCACCAACCACGGCGAGATCGTGCTGGAACTGAACGCCGAGAAAGCCCCGTTGACCGTGGCCAACTTCGTCGAATACGTGAAAGCCGGTCACTATGAAAACACCGTATTTCACCGCGTCATCGGTAACTTCATGATCCAGGGCGGCGGCTTCGAACCTGGCATGAAAGAAAAGAAAGACAAGCGTCCAAGCATCCAGAACGAAGCGGACAACGGCCTTTCCAACGACAAGTACACCGTCGCCATGGCCCGTACCATGGAGCCGCATTCGGCCTCCGCGCAGTTCTTCATCAACGTTGCCGACAACAGCTTCCTCAACCACAGCGGCAAGACCGTGCAGGGCTGGGGCTACGCGGTATTCGGTAAAGTGATCGCCGGCACCGAAGTGGTCGACAAGATCAAAGGCGTGGCCACCACCATGAAATCCGGCCACCAGGACGTACCCGCAGAAGACGTGATCATCGAGAAAGCCGAGATCATTGAGTGATACTGCTGATTTCAGATCTGCATCTGGAAGAGGAGCGCCCGGACATTACCCGGGCGTTTCTGGATTTACTCGGTGGGCGCGCCCGCGCCGCCGAGGCGCTGTACATCCTCGGGGACTTTTTCGAGGTATGGATCGGCGACGATGCCATGACCCCCTACCAACTTTCCATTTGCCAGGCACTGCGGGAACTGAGCGACAGCGGTACGCAGGTTTTCCTCATGCACGGCAATCGCGATTTCATGCTGGGCCAGGCCTTTTGCAAGGCGGCCGGCGCCACCCTGCTCAAAGACCCCAGCGTCGTCGACTTCTACGGTGAACCGGTATTGCTGATGCACGGCGACAGCCTGTGCACCCGCGACGAAGCCTACATGCGCCTGCGCCGTTACCTGCGCAACCCGCTGAGCCTGTGGATTCTGCGGCACTTGCCGCTGGGCACCCGGCGCAAGCTGGCGCGCAAGCTGCGCAACGAAAGCCGGACCCAGACCCGCATGAAGGCCAACGACATTGTCGACGTGACCCCGGACGAAATACCGCGGGTGATGCGCGAACATGGAGTGGGCACCCTGATTCACGGCCACACCCACCGCCCGGCGATTCACAAGTTGCAGATTGGCGAGCAAGCCGCCAAGCGCATTGTGCTGGGGGATTGGGACCGGCAGGGATGGGCCTTGCAGGTGGACGAGCAGGGTTTCCAACTGGCCGCGTTCGATTTCGTCCCCCCGCAGCTGGCGTTGCCCGGTTCACCCTGAACGGACGCCTTCTCTGGCAAGCAGCTCCCTGCAACAAACGCCCCACCGTAGGAGCCGGCTTGCCGGCGAAGCGGCCAGCAAGCCCGGCATCGCCCTTACGGACGCCTTCGCTGGCAAGCCAGCTCCTACAACAATGGGCGTCAATGCCCCGCCGAAGCAGGGCCGGCCTTGGCGGCAAAGGGTGGCTTGGCCAGCCACACCAGCAGAATCAGGCCCATGAAGCCCCAGCCCAGCAAGGTGAAGTAGTCCACGGTCGAGAGCATGTACGCCTGGCTGGTCAGGACTTGATCCAGTTGCGCGTAAGCCTTGCTGCTCGCGCCACCAAGGTTGTTCAGCGCGTCCCGGGTCACCGGATCGAAGATGCTCATGCTCTCGCTCATGTAGGCGTGGTGCTGATCGGCTCGGCGAATCCAGATCCAGGTGGTCAGCGATGCGGCAAAACTGCCCCCCAGGGTCCGCAGGAAGGTCGCCAGGCCAGCGCCGTCGGCGATCTGGTGCGGCGGCAGGTCGGACATCAGGATGCTCAAGGTCGGCATGAAGAACAGGGCCACGCCAATCCCCATGAACAACTGCACCAGGGCGATGTGCTGGAAGTCCACCTCATTGGTGAAACCGGCACGCATGAAGCAGCTCAGGCCAATGGCCAGGAACGCCAGCCCGGCCAGCAGGCGCAGGTCGAACTTGTGGGCGTACTTGCCGACAAAGGGCGACATCAGCACCGGCAGGATGCCGATCGGCGCCACCGCCAGGCCGGCCCAGGTGGCGGTATAGCCCATCTGGGTCTGCAACCATTGCGGCAGGATCAGGTTGATCCCGAAGAACCCGGCATAACCGCCCACCAGCACAATGGTGCCGATGCGGAAGTTGCGATGGGCGAACAACCGCAGGTTGACCACAGGGTGACGATCGGTCATTTCCCAGATCACGAACACTGCCAGGGCAATCACCGAGATCAGCGTACCGACGATGATGAAGTTGGACTCGAACCAGTCCAGGTCGTTGCCCTTGTCGAGGACGATCTGCAGGGCCCCCACTCCGACGATCAGGCTCAGCAAACCGATGTAGTCCATCGGCTGCCGGCTGGTGACCACCGGCCGTGCCTTCAATTGCTGCTGCACCACCCAGGCGGCGAACAGACCAATCGGCACGTTGATGAAGAAGATCCACGGCCAACTGTAACTGTCGGTGATCCAGCCCCCGAGTATCGGCCCGGCAATCGGCGCCACCACCGTGACCATCGCCAAAAGCGCCAGGGCCATGCCCCTCTTCGCCGGTGGGTAGACGGCAATCAGCAAGGTCTGGGTCATCGGGTACAGGGGGCCGGCCACCACCCCTTGCAGCACCCGAAAGCCCACCAGCTCGGGCATCGAGGTGGAAATGCCGCACAGAAACGAGGCCAGCACGAACAGCAGCGTGGCCCAGATAAACAGCTTCACCTCGCCGAAACGCCGGCTCAGCCAGCCGGTCAGCGGCAAGGCGATGGCGTTGCTCACGGCGAATGAGGTGATGACCCAGGTGCCCTGCTCCGAACTCACCCCGAGGTTGCCGGAGATGGTTGGCAACGCCACGTTGGCGATGGTGGTATCGAGCACCTGCATGAAGGTCGCCAGGGACAGGCCGATGGTGCTCAGCAGCAGGCTGGGAGGCTTGAAAGACGCGTTATTGCTCATCGCGAATCCTTTGGAACAGGGCAGGCACCCCGGCCATAAGGCCGGCCGGGGTCGACGGATTGGCGAATCAGCGCTGGGCGGTCTTGCCGATGGCAGCGCTGTTGTCGTGGATCAGACGGGCAATCAGCGTATCGGCCTCACCCAACTGACGGTCGTAGACATTGGTGCTGAAAGACGCCTTTTGCGGAGGCTGCTGGGCCAATACCGGGCCGCTCTGGTCCCGCAGGTTGACGTTCACCTGAGTCGACAGGCCAACCCGCAGCGGATGCTTGGCCAGCTCTTCGGCATTCACGTGAATACGCACCGGCACCCGCTGCACGATCTTGATCCAGTTGCCGGTGGCATTCTGCGCCGGCAGCAAGGCGAAGGCGCTGCCGGTACCGGCACCGAGGCTATCGATGGTGCCGCTGTATTTCACATCGCTGCCGTAGATGTCCGCCTCGATCTCCACCGCCTGACCGATGCGCATGTCCCGCAGTTGGGTTTCCTTGAAGTTGGCGTCGATCCACAGCTGGTCGAGAGGAATCACCGCCATCAGTGCGGTGCCCGGCTGGACCCGCTGCCCCAGCTGTACGGTGCGCTTGGCCACATAGCCGGTCACCGGCGCAATCAGGGTACTGCGGGCATTGTTCAGGTAAGCCTGACGCAGTTGCGCCGCCGCGGCCTGCACATCCGGATGGTTGGAAACCACGGTGTCATCCACCAGCGCATTGGTGGTGTTGAGTTGCTGCAGGGCGTTGGCCAGGGCGTTTTGCGCCGAGGTCAGGTCATCGCGAGCGTGGGACAGTTCCTCCTGGGAAATCGCTCCGCTGGCCGCCAGATTCTTGCGTCGGCTGAAGTTCTCCTGGGCCTTCTGGACCTCGGCTTTCTGCGCCGCCACCTGGGCCCGCATGCCATCGACATTGCTGTACAGCCCACGCACCTGGCGCACCGTGCGCGCCAGATTGGCCTCGGCACTCTGCAGGCCGACCTGAGCGTCGTTGGGGTCGAAGTTGATCAACACCTGGCCTTCATGCACCAGATCGCCGTCGTCGGCGCCGATGCTGACCACGGTGCCGGTGACCAGCGGGGTGATCTCCACCACGTTGCCGTTCACGTAGGCATCGTCGGTGCTTTCATTCCAGCGCCCATAGAGCTCATGCCAGGCGAACACGCCCAGGCCACCCAGGATGACCAGGGCCGTGAGCCCCAGCAGCATGACTTTGCGCTTGCGCGATTGAGCGGCGTCCGGGGTGTTTTCGGTTGTTTGAGTGTCGGCAGTGGCCATGACAAATACCTCGAATTATTTAGTCTGCGGGGCTGGGGTCGGGTTGGCCGAGGCCAGGTTCTGGGCGCCAAAGCCGCCCCCCAACGCCTGCATCAGTTGGATCGACAGATCAATCTGCTGGGCATTGAGCGTGGCCAGCTGGCGCTGGGCCTGGAGCAACTGCTGCTCGATGCTCAGCACATCCAGGTAGTTGCCGATACCGGAACCGAAGCGCTGAACCACGGTGTTGTAGGAGTCCCGGGCAATGTCCGTGGCATGTTGCTGAGCGGCGATCTGCCGCCCGATATCCCGCAGTTGCGAGATGCTGTCGCTGACATCCCCCAGGGCGGTCACCAGGGTCTTGTTGTATTGCGCCACCGCCAGGTCGTAGTCGGCGTCCCGGGCATCCAGGTCGGCGCGCAGGCGCCCGCCGTCGAAAATCGGCAGCGAAACAGTCGGCGCAATGCTGAAGAAGCGACTGGCGGAGCCGAACATCGCATCCCCCAGCAACGACTCGGCACCGGCGCTGGCCCTCAGGTTGAGGTTGGGATAGAAGCGGGTCTTGCTGGCGTCGATGTTCTTGCTCGCCGCTTCCACCCGCCAGCGCGCCGCCACCAGATCAGGCCGGCGTCCCAACAGTTCGGCGGGCAGGGTCGAAGGCAGGGCCACGGCACTGGCCTGCAGGACCTTGGGCCGGACGATGTCGTCGGCCCGGCCGGGGCCTTTGCCCAACAGCACCGCCAGGGTGATCTTGGCGCTCTGCAGTTGCTTCTCGGCGTCGATCAGGCTGGCCTGGGCACTGGCCTCCAGGCTTTCGGTCTGCTGGTACTGGTACTGGCTGTCGATCCCGGAATCCAGGCGACGCCGGCTCAGATCGAGCATCTGCCGGGTCCGCTTGAGGTCTTCGTCGGCCAGGTCATGGACGATATGGGCCCGTCCCAGGTCGCTGTAGGCCCTGGCCACATCGGCGGCCAGGGTCAGGCTGGCCGCCTGGCGGTCGATCTCGGCAGCGCGGGCCTGGCCCAGCGCGGCTTCCCAGGCCGCACGCTGGCCGCCCCAGAGATCGAAGTTGTAATTGAAGGTGGCGCTGATGTTGCGCACCGTGGAATAGGCGCCGCCCTGCCCCAGCGGATCCTGGTCGCGGGCCAGACGCGAGCGGCTGACGCCGGCGCTGGCATCCAGGGTCGGCATCCGCTCGGCATCGGCGGCATAGGCCGCGGCGCTGGCCTGATGGGCCCGGGCGCTGGCGATCTGCATGTCCGGGCTGTCCCGCAACGCTTCCTGGATCAGGCCATCGAGCTGGCTGTCCCCCAGGCTTTTCCACCAGTCGCTTTGTGGCCAGGCCGCCGGCGACAGCTTCACGCCATTGAGCGACTGACCGGTTGCCAGGCTCTGCGCCTCAAGGTTTACCCCCGAGGTCGCCAGGCCACTGTAATTGGCACAACCGGCCAGGCTCATGGCCAACAGCACCAGGCTGACACGTGTACGCAAGGTTTTACTGCTCATTTTTCACCTAAGCGCAGGACAGTGATCGGGTCACCGGCTGCCAGCAAGATTTTCTTGAGGATCTGTTCCAGGGTGCGCAACTCGTCGGGCGTGATGGCACCGGCCAGTTGGTTCATTGCATTGGCGCCGATGTAGGGCAGCCGATCGGCAAGCTTCTGCCCCTCCTCGGTCAGCACCAGGCGCACTTGGCGCCGGTCGCCTTCCGAGCGTTTGCGGGCCAGGAAATCCTTCTGTTGCAGACGATCGAGCATGCGGGTCATCGAACCGCTGTCCAGGGACAGGTGACGACACAACTCGGCCGGGGTATCGACGCCGAACTGGGCCATGATGATCAGCACCTTGAACTGCGCGGCCGTGATGCCGTGGGGTTCCATGTGCGTGTCGATGATCCGGTCCTTGAGCAAGGCGGCACGCCCAAGCAACAGGCCGAGATGGCAATTGTGAAAGTCGTCGGGTTCGAAATGCTTCATCTGAGCACCAATTAGCTGCCTAGGCAGAGAGTGTGTGTCGAGATATTACTGCCTAGGCAGCGAATGTCAACGCAATAGTTAGCTTGCTTTTTATTTGTTTGATGAACGGCGCAGCGCGCCGCCTTGCAAGCGGCGCGGGTCAGGAGCGAGGAAAGACGAGGACGTGAACGGGAGGCGTTGCGCCTCCCGGCGGCGAGCGCTAGAAGTCGCGCTTGTAGAAGATGTCCAGGGAGCTGGCGAAGCCGCTGGCCGCTTCCAGGTAGACCTTCTTGCTCAGTTTGTAGCGCAGGGCGATGGTGCTGGCCGGCTCGAACACCCCAACGCCGTAGCGCAGGCTGAGCTTCTCGGAAATATTGCCGCTGGCCACCACGCTGGTGCTGTTGCCGCTGCCCTGGGTATCGAGTTGGAAGTCCTGAATCCCCAGCTCTTTGGCAATACCGCCCGTGAGATCGGCACTGCCCATTAGCCCCAGGCCAAGGGCGGCCTGGGCCAGCATATTGTTGTCCTCGCCGGTGGAGCTCAGCGGCCGCCCCAGTACCAGGTAGGACAAGGCCTGCTCCTGGCTCATGGCCGGTTCGGAGAAGATCTGCGTCGCCGGTTGCTCGGCGCTGCCGCTCAGGCGGATGCCGGCGATCACGTTGTCGGTCTGGCGCACCGCTTCGATATCCAGGTACGGCTGGTCGATCGGGCCGGCGAACAGCAAGCGCGCGCGGCGCACCGTCAGGCGCTGGCCGTAGGCTCGGTAACGGCCGTCGTTGAGCCACAGCTCGCCGCGGGTGTCCAGGTTGTCGCCAATATGCACATGGCCCTGCAGGTTGGCGGTCAGACCAAAGCCGGCAAAGCTGAGCTTGTCCTGTCCCACCTCAACATCGATGTTCATCGCCATAGCCATGGGCTTCTGCCCTTCCTCGGTCTGCTGACCGACGATGACCGTGTCCTCAGACACCTTGACCGTGGACGGCGGCAGTTCACGCACGGTGATCTGCCCCCTGGGAATCAGCACCTTGCCATCGATCGCCAGCTTGTCGTCGCGCAGCGAGATCTGCAGATCCGGCGCCACTTCCAACGCCGCATAGGGCTCGACCGTCACCGGCAACTGCGTGCCTTTGAGACTCAGGTCCACCATCAGCGCCCGGCCCCAGGCCAGGTTGCCGGTGAGGCTGCCCTGTCCGGACTTGCCGCTTTTCCAGCCGCCGTCCAGGCGCACGCTCTCGCCCATGATCTGTGCATTGAGTTGCAGGTCTTCAAGGCTGGTGGGCAGCTCCGAGCCGGACACCTGCCCGTCACTGAGTTGCAGATTGCCATTGACCTGAGGCGCCAACAGCCCGCCCGACAGGCGACCACTGCCATTCAGGTTGCCGCCCAACTTCTCCACCATGGGCACGAAGGGTCGCGCCACCGACAGGTCCAGGCCACTGAGACGAAATTCCCCGGACAGGGGTTTGTTTTTCCCCAGCGGATTGATCTGCGCCTGCACCATCAGTTGCCCCAGCTTGCCGCCTTCGAACTGCAACTGGGTATCGATGCGCCGTGGGTTGAGGCGGGTATCGAGCTTCAGCGCCTGATAGGGGAAGTCCAGCCACTGATCCTTGTCCTTGACCCGCAGGGTGCCGTCGCTGGCGTCCAGAACGATCTGCCCCTTGGGACCACTGGCCGGCAGATCCAGTTGCACCTGGGCGTTGAGCAGGCCTTTCCAGGCGAAATCCTTGGGCAGCCATTGGGCCAGACTGTCGATGGGGAAGCGCTTGAGCTGATAACGCAGCTTCGGATCGGGCATCAATCGCTGGTCTTCGCCGCACAGGCTGGCATCGCCACTGACCCAGCAGTGGGCGCCGAAGTTGAGGGTGCCATTGGCCAGCCGCTCGAGCCTGGCCGGGCTCTGCAACGCCCAGTCCTGGCCGCCGGTCTGTACATCGCCACTGGCCAGGCGCCCGCGCCAGTTGCCCTGGTCCAGGGTGCCGTCCAGTCCCAGGGCCAGTTTCAGCAAGGGGCCTTGCAGGTCCAGTTGCAGTGTCTGTTTCTTGATATCGCCCTGGCCGGCCAGGGTCAGGGTGCCAAGCTGAGTGTCTCCCGCTTGAATCCCACTGCCCTTGAGGTCCACCCGAGCTTTTTGTGCGCCGTCGAGCGTGGCATCCAGCTTGAGGTTTTGCAGGCGGTTCTCGGCAAATGCCAATTGCTGCCCCGCAAGATCCACCTTGCCTTGGGGCGCCTTGAGCGTGCCTGCCAGATCTACCCGGCCATTGAGTTGCCCGCGCAGTTGCGGCCAGAGCTGGCCCAGGCGCGGCAGCTTGATGTCCAGTTGCCCGGCGAGCTTCTGCTGCAGGCTGCCCGCGCCCTTGATGCTGTTGTCGCCGAGGCGGATGTCCAGCGCACTCAGTTTCCACTGCTCCCCCGCGCCGTCGGCCTTGGCCTGCAACAGCGCCGGTTGCCCTCGCAGGCGGCCCTTGAGGTCGAGGTCGGCGGTGAGCTTGAGCTGTTCATTCTTGATTTCACCCTGACTGCGCAACGGGCCGGCCAGGGTCCCGGGCAACTCCGCCAGCCAATAGGCCGGATTGATCGCCGACAGGTCCAGGGCCGTGTCCCAGGCAATGCCATCGGCAAATTGCAGGTTCAGGTGACCTTCGGCCTTGCCTTGCCCCGCCGCCAGCTTGAACTGTGGCAGGTAGATTTTCGTCAGGTCGCCACTGAACGGGCTGCTCAAGCTGAAGGCTCCTGCCGGGCCATCCAGGTCACCCTTGAAATTGCCCAGGTAGTTGCCATCCCGATAGGCCACTTCGGCATTGAATCTGCGCAGCGCCACGGCCGGTTCTTCGATCAATGGATAAAGGCGATGCCAGGGGAAATCCAGCCAGGCTAGCTTGGTCTCGGCCGAGAAGCCTTGGCTCCAATCAAGCTGACCGCTGAGATTGAGGCTCTGCTTGTCATTGGCGCGCAACTCCAGCGTGGCAATCTGTGCGCCCTTGGCGTCGACCTTGCCTTGCAACAGCAGAGCCACCGGCCCTTGCTCCGCTGGCAGACTGGCCTGGCCGTTGAGCTGATAGCCGTTTTTCAAGTCCCCCTTGCCGGTCAGTTCCAACTGATCCAGTTGCAGGGTGTCCGGCAAGTCGGCGCCGGCCTTGAAGCCATCGGCGGTGATCCGCACCTGCGCCGGCAGGTTCTCCACCAATGGCTGCAGTTGGCCGCTCAATTGCCCTTGCAGGTAGCCGCTGCTGTCGGCATGCAGCTTCAGGGTCTTGAGCAAATCGCCTTCCACCTTCAGCGCCAGGGACCAGGGGCCGCCACCGGGAGCGGGCAAACCGAGGGTGCCCTGGGCGGTCAGCGGCCAGTCGCCAGCAGGTTGCAACAGCCCGGAAAGCTCCAGGCTCAAGTCATCACGCCGCAATTGCAGCGAGTCGATCTGCAGGCCTTGCGCGGCCCAGTGCGCCGCCAGTTGCAAGCCCTTGAGCTGTTCGCTGCCGTTGAACAGCAGGCTGCCGATCTGCACCTGGCCCAGCTCGATGGCCAGTGGCAGTTTCAGCTCCGGCAGGCTGATGGGACCTGAATCTGTTTCATCTTCGGCACCGGGCGGGAACTGCAGGCTGACCTGCTCGGCCTGCAATTGCTCGATGCACAGGGTGCGGCGCAGCAGGCAGGCGGGAGACCAGGCGAACGTCACACGAGCGAGCTCGACTCGATTGTCGCCCTGTTGCCAGAGCAGATGCTCGGCGCTCCATTGGCCACCGAGGCGGCCATCGAAATGCTCCAGAGTCAGCCCCGGCACCCGCGCCAGGGCCCAGCGACTGCCGGCCTGGGTCCCCACCAGCATGGTCACGGCCAGGATGATCAGGATCACCAGCGCAAGGACCGCCAGCAGCGTTATCTTCAAACCACGCTTCAAAGCTCTGGCCCCATGGAAAAGTGCAAACGAATACCGCCGTCGTCATTCAGCGCGTGGGCCAGGTCGACCCGGATCGGCCCCACCGGCGAGACCCAGCGCAGGCCCAGGCCAACCCCGGTCTTGAGGTTCGGCAGTTCCAGTTTATTGAAGGAGTTGCCCTGATCGACGAAGGTCGCGATCCGCCATTTCTCGGCGATGGAATATTGATACTCGACACTGCCGGCCACCATGTAGCGGCCACCAATGCGATCGCCTTCGGCGTTTTCCGGCGACAGGGTCTGGTAGTCGTAGCCGCGCACGCTCTGGTCGCCACCGGCGAAGAAGCGCAAGGACGGCGGAATCGACTTGTAGCCGTTGGTGGCGCTGCCACCGAACTGCACCCGGCCGAGAAACCGGTGATTGTCCCAGGCCGTGGTCAGGCCCTTGAGCAGCACCGTGCCGTACAACAGGTTGGTGTCGGAACCCACGCCTTCCTTGGCCAGCTTGGTGTCGAACTGGATGCGATAGCCGTTGTGTGGATCGATGCGGTTGTCACTGCGCAGGTAGGAATACGTCAGACCGGGCATCAGCAGATTGCTCAACCCTGAGTCGTCCCCGAGGCGATACTCCTCACGTTGATACTTCAGCGACACCACCCGCTGCCAGCCGCTGGGCAGCTTGCTGTGCCACTCGGGGCCCACGGTGAGCAGCTTGCTCAGGGTGTCGGTGCCGGCGATCTCTTCGTTTTGGTAACCGCCAGCGAAACGCAACTTGTCGGTCAACGGCGGATCCAGGGGGATGTCGTACCACAGGCCGACGTTCTGCCGGGGCGCCGAGACTTCCGCCTCCCAGCCGTAACTGTGGCCTTGGGGATTGACCCAGTGCCGGGTCCAGTTGGCCTTGACCCGGGGGCCGACGTCGGTGGAGTAGCCCAAGCCCAGTCCCAGGGTCCGCGGCTTGCGAGTCTCCAGCTGAACCACCACCGGGATCACTTGCTGCTCGGCGGCCGTGGGTGCGGCGTCCACCCGCACGCCTTCGAAGTAGCCGCTGGACTGCAGCGCCTGGTTGAGTTCGGCGATCAGCTCCGAGTCGTAGGGGGCACCGCTCTTGAAGGGCACCATGCGCCGCAGCAGGTCTTCGTCGAAAAGCGAATCGCCGCTGAAGCTGACCTTGCCCAGGGCGTAGCGCGGGCCGCTGTCATACACCAGCTCGATGTCGGCGATGCCGGCCTGGGGGTCCACCGAGAGTTGCTGGCGCGTAAAGCGCCCGCTGAAAAAACCGTAGCGCGAGGCCTGGTTCTGGATCAGGCGCTTGGCGTCTTCATAACGGCCATGATTGAGCACCGCGCCCGGCTTGAGCTGCTCGCTGTCGGGGGTGCGAAAGGACTTGAGGGACGCCGCCGGACCTTCGACGCGGATCGTGACATTGCGCAGGTGCACCGGCTCGCCGGGATCGATGCGCAGCAGCAGACGGGGCTTGTCGCCACCGCGCACTTCGCTCTCGATATGGGGCTGGTAATAGCCCAGAGCCTGGGCGGCTTTCTTCGCCTGCTCCTCGGCCCCCCGGCTGAACCGCAGCAGGGCTTGCTCATCGCGATCACCGACATCGCCAATGTAGCCCTCCACATTGGCCTTCAGCTCGTCATTGGCGGGCTTTACCCTGACATCCAATTCGCTCTGCGCCAGCGCCGCACAGCTTGTGAACAACAGCAAAAAGCCGCTGGTAAATCTTCCTGGAAACTTCATAGGCGCGGATGCTATCACGAGCTTGGGAGGGCGATAGAGCGCTCAAACGCACGGAAAGTTCTATATCAGCCTGTTGCACTTTGTAAGAGCTGGGGGTTGGGGTGAAAGAACACGTGCTCGCGAACCGGCCCCACGGCCACCTCTCCGACTTCGGCGTAGCCCTGGCGCTTGTAGAACTCCAGATAACGGGGATTGCCGGTGTCCAGCACCACCCCTTGGGAATGCTCGTCCACCGCGCACCAGTTGTGCACCGCGGCAAACAACTGCTCGCCAAAATGCTGCCCCTGGAACTGCGGATGCACCCCCAGCAGCGGCAACACGTGGACCGCGTCACTGGGCAGACAGGCCTGCACCGCCTCGTGGTACTCCAAGTAACGCCGCGTGCAGCGAAAACCGGTGCTCAGCACCATGCGCAAGCGCCAGGCCCAGCTCTCGGTGATCCCCAGGCGCCGTTGCGGTGGCGCAATCAAGGCAATGCCGATCAGCCGGTCGTTGACCAGCAGGCCAATGGCCGGCAGATCCTGAAGAAAATGCTGTTTGACCAGTTCGCGCACCGTAGCCCGGACCCGTTGTTCGTAACCGGCGCGCTCGGACTCGAAAATGAACGCGAAGGTCGGTTCATGCCGGTAGGCCTGGTACAGCAGCGACCGCGCTTCGCGGGAATAACCGCTGTCGAGCATATGGATATCGGCAATGGTGTTGGAGGTATCAGGCATGACGGTCACTCTCCCCTGGCCCCGGCTCAAGTGGCCGCGCTCTTGTTATTACGAGCCCTGCGCGGCGCTGATCGTTCCCCGCGCTCAAGGACATTAGCAGTGCATCCACGGCGCTGCCACGCTGGTCGACCCGGGCGTTGTCAGCTAGCATCGCTGTTTTGCCAGGACCGCCGACCATGAAGATCGTCTCGTTCAACATCAACGGGCTGCGCGCCCGCCCCCATCAGCTGGCGGCGCTGATCGACAAACACCAGCCGGACGTGATCGGCCTGCAGGAAACCAAGGTTGCCGACGAGCAGTTCCCCCTCGCCGAAGTCCAGGCCCTGGGCTACCACGTGCACTACCACGGCCAGAAAGGCCATTACGGTGTCGCCCTGCTCTCGCGCCAGGCGCCACTGGCCCTGCACAAAGGCTTCGAAGGCGATGACGAAGACGCCCAGCGACGCTTTATCTGGGGCACCTTCGCCGACGCCCATGGCACGCCGGTGACCATCATGAACGGCTACTTTCCCCAGGGCGAAAGCCGCGACCATCCGACCAAGTTCCCGGCCAAGGAGCGCTTCTACAGCGACCTGCAGCACCTGCTGGAAAGCCGCTTCAGCAATGACCAGCCGCTGGTGGTCATGGGCGACGTCAACATTTCCCCGGAAGACTGCGACATCGGCATCGGCGCCGACAACGCCAAGCGTTGGCTCAAGACCGGCAAATGCAGCTTCCTGCCGGAAGAGCGCGAGTGGATGGCCCGCCTGAAGAACTGGGGCCTGGTGGACAGCTTCCGTCACCTCAACCCCGAGGTGAACGATCGCTTCAGCTGGTTCGACTACCGCAGCCGCGGCTTCGAGGACGAGCCCAAGCGTGGCCTGCGCATCGACTTGATCATGGCCTCCCAGGGCCTGCTGCCGCGCATCAAGGACGCCGGTGTCGACTATGAACTGCGTGGCATGGAAAAGCCGTCGGACCATGCACCGATCTGGCTCGAACTGAGCTGATCGACAGGCACAAAAAAGCCCATCTGACGATGGGCTTTTCTTGCTACCGCTTACATGTGGACCACTTCAACCCGTTCAGTGGTGCCGGCTGCCGCGATGGCGTTGATGGCGCTCTCGAGAGTGGGCTCCGAATCGTACAAATGGCTGACCAGAATCACTTCCTTGCCGGCCTTGAGCTTGAAATAAGGTTTGCCGCCCGATGAAATTTTCTTGACGTAACGCTCGGGAGAAGCGCAGTGTGCGCGGAACAGGCCGAGAGCCGCCTCGGCACTGTCCCGGCAGGGGAATCGTTCGCTTTGAAGCATGGTCTGCGCCTCCTTTGTCTTCAGCAAGAATCTGCATGCACCACTGCCATACTGCTTCAGCTCGAACCAGGCACTCATTTGTAACTCCTTTGCTTACTACGAAATAGCAGCACAACACTGCCGAGGCATCCGCGGGGATGACGCGTTGGCAGTCGCCCCAATCCCCGCCAGACAAAGTTGCCCACTCTACGCATCGCTCGGAGGCCGGTCTTTAGGACAAGTCTCAAAAAATCTAGAGAAAACAGCTATTTACGATGTAGGACTTTCGCCATTTATTGCTGAAAACCGCCATCGGTCACATCTTTGTCACCTCCCTGACTTAATCTCGCCAGCACTCCCCCTCTCTATATAGAAGGCCAGTGCCGCCATGCCCCGCGCTTCCACCGCCAGTGAACGAGATATCTGGTGCCGGACCATCAGCCTGTTTCTGATTGGCTTCGTCTGCTACGCCCTGCCCTGGTCGGTATTCGCCGCCCTGCCCCTGGCGACCGACAATGCCGCCGTGCTGCGCATCCAGGGCTCCAACACCATCGGCGCCCGGCTCGGTCCGGCGCTGGTCAAGGGCTTGCTGGAGCAACAGGGCCTGCACGACATCCGCATCGAGGCCAGCGGCAAGGACAATGAGC
This sequence comes from Pseudomonas sp. 3MA1, assembly GCF_029237275.1. NCBI lineage: Bacteria > Pseudomonadati > Pseudomonadota > Gammaproteobacteria > Pseudomonadales > Pseudomonadaceae > Pseudomonas > Pseudomonas sp. 3MA1. Next base: position 614,983 of record NZ_JAACFX010000003.1, read on the forward strand.
AGCGGGTTCTGGGACAGAGCCCCCAGGGCCGGACAGTCCGCGTGGATGTTGCCGCCCATGGCTCGAGCACCGGCTTCAGTGCCCTGAAAAACGCCCAGGCCGATGTGGCGGCCTCTTCCCGCCCCATCAAGGACAGCGAACTGGTGGACCTGGAAAGCCTGGGGGACCTGAAGAGCCCCAGCGCGGAACAAATCATCGCCATTGATGGCTTGGCGATCATCCTGCATCCGCACAACCCGCTGAACCAACTGAGCACCGAGCAACTGGCCCGTCTGTTCAGCGGCGAGATCAAGACCTGGGAAGAGTTGGGGAGCAGTGGCGGAGCGGTCCATCTGTATGCCCGGGATGACCAGTCCGGCACCTACGACACCTTCAAAGAGCTGGTCCTCAGCCGTCGCGGCAAGACGTTGAACCCGGCAGCCAAGCGTTTCGAGTCCAGTGAGCAGCTCTCCGACGCCGTCAGTCGCGACCCGCAAGGCATAGGTTTCATCGGCCTGCCCTACGTGCGCCAGGCCAAGGCGGTGGCGATTGTCGATGGCCAATCCCAGCCCATGCCGCCCCTCAACAGCCTGATCGCCACCGAGGACTACCCGCTGTCGCGACGTCTGTATCTGTACCTGCCGCCCAATGGCCACAATCCCTGGGCCGACGCCTTGGTGAGTTTTGCCCAGAGCGCCAAGGGCCAGGCCATCGTTGCCGCCAACGGCTTTGTCGCCCAGACCGTACAAGCCATGCGGGTAACGCCCAGCCCACAGATGCCCGAGGCCTACCAGCAACTGAGCCGGGACGCGCAACGCCTGAGCGTGAACTTTCGCTTCGAGGAGGGCAGCGCCAATCTGGACAACAAGGCGCGCCAGGACCTGAATCGGGTCCTGGACTACCTGCGCCAGCACGGCAAGCTGGACCGCCAAGTCACCCTGGCCGGCTTCGGCGATGCCAAGAGCGACCCGGCGCGTGCCGCCCTGCTGTCCAAGCTGCGAGCCATGGCGGTCCGTCGGGAACTGGTGAAAAGCGGCGTAGTGTTCCGCGAGATCCGCGGTTTTGGCGCCGAGCTGCCGGTGGCGACCAATCACGCCGACGAGGGCCGGATCAAGAACCGGCGAGTGGAAGTCTGGGTGTACTGAACACAACGCCGCCGACCGGCCGGGCACTTGCCCGCCCGGCCGGCGGCGACCTCATCAATGCCCGCTGCGCAACAGCTCCCTGGGCACGTACTTGCCGATTTCGTACTTGCCGATGGCCGCGCGGTGCACTTCATCCGGGCCGTCGGCCAGGCGCAAGGTGCGCTGCATGGCGTACATGTAGGCCAGGGGGAAGTCATTGGACACGCCCGCCCCGCCGTGAATCTGGATCGCCCGATCGATCACCCGCAGGGCTACGTTCGGCGCCACCACCTTGATCTGGGCAATCTCGCTCTTGGCCACCTTGTTACCGACGGTGTCCATCATGTACGCGGCCTTCAGGGTCAACAGCCGAGCCATGTCGATTTCCATTCGCGAGTCGGCGATCTTGTCGATGTTGCCACCCAGGCGGGCCAGAGGCTTGCCGAACGCGGTGCGATTCACCGCGCGCTTGCACATCAGCTCCAGCGCCCGCTCAGCCATGCCGATCGAACGCATGCAGTGATGGATGCGCCCTGGACCAAGACGCCCCTGGGCAATCTCGAAACCGCGACCCTCGCCCAGCAGCACGTTTTCGTAGGGCACCCGAACGTTGTCGAACAGCACCTCGGCGTGGCCGTGGGGCGCATCGTCGTAGCCGAACACCGGCAGCGGACGGACGATCTTCACCCCGGGGGTATCCACTGGCACCAGGATCATCGAGTGCTGCTGGTGACGTGGCGCATCGGGGTTGCTCAGGCCCATGAAGATCAGGATCTTGCAGCGCGGATCACAGGCGCCGGAGGTCCACCACTTCTTGCCATTGATCAGCCACTGGTCGCCATCGCGCACCGCGCTGGCGGCCATGTTGGTGGCGTCTGAGGAAGCCACATCCGGCTCGGTCATGGCGAACGCGGAGCGGATCTCGCCGCGCAGCAGCGGCTCCAGCCAGCGCTGCTTCTGCTCTTGATTGGCATAGCGCACCAGCACTTCCATGTTGCCGGTATCCGGCGCCGAGCAGTTGAACGGCTCGGGCCCCAGCAACGAACGGCCCATGATCTCCGCCAGTGGCGCGTATTCGAGGTTGGTCAGGCCGGCACCCAGTTCCGACTCAGGCAGAAACAAATTCCACAGACCTTCAGCCTTGGCCTTGAGTTTGAGCTCTTCCATGATGGCGGTCGGTTGCCAGCGATCGCCTTCGGCAACCTGACGCTCGAAGACCGCTTCAGCCGGATAAACATAGGCATCCATGAACGCGGTGACGCGCTCACGCAGTTCCTGAACCTTGGGGGAATAGGCGAATTCCATGGGCAGTTCTACCTTTTTGAAGAACGGGTGTTGGGGGACTGAAATCGATGCTAGATCAGCTACGAAAATTTACCTAGCCTATTCTCGGCGTGTATTAACATTCATCACCGATATATGATCGGCTGATCCGACAGGCTTCCGAGCCTCCCTCACAGGCCCTAACAATAAGAGTGCAGCGCCATGAATCTGAGCAAGGTCGACCTCAACCTCTTCATCGTTTTCGACGCGATCTACACCGAAGCCAACCTGACCCGCGCCGGGCAGATCGTCGGCATCACCCAGCCGGCGGTGTCCAACGCCCTGGCGCGTCTGCGCGAGACCTTCAACGATCCGCTGTTCGTCAGGACCGCCCAGGGCATGGTGCCCACCCCCATGGCGCAGAACATCATCGGCCCGGTGCGCAACGCCTTGTCGCTGCTGCGGGTTTCAGTCCAGGAAAGTCGGATTTTCAACCCGCTGCAAGCGGTCAAGACCTACCGCATCAGCATGACCGACCTGACCGAGGCGGTGATCCTGCCGCCGCTGTTCCAGCGCCTGCGCCGCCTGGCCCCGGCGGTGATCATCGAGAGCTTCCTGTCCAAGCGCCGGGAAACCACCAAGGAACTGGCGGCCGGGCGCCTGGACTTTGCCGTGGACGCCCCCCTCAACACCGATCCACAAGTGCGTCACGTCAAGCTCATGGAAGACCGCTACGTGTGCGCCATGCGCAAGGGCCACCCCCTGGCGGGCAAGGAAAAATTCACCCTGGACGATTACCTGTCCATGACCCACATCCATATCTCCAGCCGTCGCAGCGGCCTGGGCCATGTCGACCTGGCCCTGGGCAAGATGGGCATCCAGCGCAAGATCGCCCTGCGCTCCCAGCACTACCTGATGGCCTCCCAAGTGCTGCAACAGACCGATATGGTGATGACCGTGCCGGAACGCTTTGCCCGCCGCCACGACCTACACGCCTTCAATCTGCCGGTCAATGATGTGCCGCCCGTGGAAACCCACTTGTACTGGCACGAAAGCACCGACCAGGACCCGGCCAACCGCTGGATGCGCGAGCAGATGATCGAACTCTGCCAGCAGGTCACGGCTCACGAAAAGAAGCTCGACCAACAGACCGCCTGACTCCTGCGCCGGCAAGCCCTCACTGCAAGAGCCGGCTTGTCGGCGAACGGCATCGACGCGGATTGCTTGACGTATACGTAAACCTGCCTTTAGCTTAGCGCCAAGTCCCACCTTGAGCGCCTCCATGAGCAGCCAGACCTACAGCATCTCCGACCTCGCCCGCGAGCTCGACATCACCACCCGGGCCATCCGCTTCTATGAGGAGCAAGGCCTGCTGGCCCCCGAGCGTCGCGGCCAGGAACGCATCTATTCGCCCCGGGACAAGGTCAGTCTGAAGCTGATCCTGCGGGGCAAGCGCATCGGTTTTTCCCTGGCCGAATGCCGTGAACTGATCGAGCTCTATGACCCCAGCAGCGGCAACCTCAAGCAGTTGCACAGCATGCTGGCCAAGATCAGCGAGCGCCGTGAGCAGCTCGAACAGCAGTTGCTCGACATCGAACAGATGAAGCTGGAACTGGACACCGCCGAAGAGCGCTGCACCCAGGCACTGCAACAGACCCTCCAGAGCCAGCAGCACCCTGCCCAATAATCCCCGGGACACCGGCGCGGCTCGTGCCGGCACCCGCCCTCCCTCATAGAAGGTGAACCTGTATGTCACTCCCCAGCCATGTACGCCTGATCGAAGTCGGTCCCCGCGATGGCCTGCAGAACGAAGCCCAGCCCATCAGCGTCGAAGACAAGGTGCAATTGGTCGACGCCCTGACCGCAGCGGGCCTGGGCTATATAGAAGTCGGCAGTTTCGTCTCGCCCAAGTGGGTGCCGCAGATGGCAGGCTCGGCCGAGGTTTTTGCCCGTATCCAGCGCCAGCCCGGGGTGGTCTACGGCGCGCTGGCGCCGAACCTGCGGGGCTTCGATGACGCCCTGGCGGCCGGGGTCAAGGAAGTCGCGGTGTTCGCTGCCGCGTCGGAGTCGTTCTCCCAGCGCAACATCAACTGCTCCATCAGCGAAAGCCTGGAGCGCTTCGTGCCGATCATGGACGCTGCCAAACAGCACGGGATCAGCGTGCGCGGTTACGTGTCCTGCGTGCTGGGCTGCCCCTATGAAGGTGAAGTGCCTGCGGAGCAGGTCGCCCTGGTAGCCCGCGAACTCTATGCCATGGGCTGCTACGAGGTGTCCCTGGGTGACACCATCGGCACCGGCACCGCCGGCGCCACCCGGCGCATGTTCGAGGTGGTGGGCGCCCAGGTGCCACGGGAAAAACTCGCCGGGCACTTCCACGACACCTACGGCCAGGCCCTGGCCAACGTCTACGCCAGCCTGCTGGAAGGCATTGCGGTGTTCGACAGCTCGATCGCCGGGCTCGGTGGCTGCCCTTATGCCAAGGGCGCCAGCGGTAACGTTGCCACCGAAGACGTTCTCTACCTGCTCAATGGCCTGGGCATTCACACCGGTATCGACATGGACCGCCTGATCGACGCCGGCCGGCAGATCTGCAACGTGCTGGGGCGTCCTAGCGGCTCTCGCGTGGCCAAGGCGCGTAACGCTGGTTGAGGCAAGCTGCGGCCGGGTGTTACCGGCCACTCAGAACTGGGGCGAGAGCGAGTAACACGGAAACAGTTTGTCGATTTTTTTGCGACACAGATTGTCCTACAAAAATATCAAGCCATTGATTTTAAAGGACTTTAAAAAGTTGGCACGGCTTCTGCTATCTCTATGGCATAACAAGAATAAAAAGCAGCAAACCTAATAAAAATAAGACGTAACGACTCTGAGATAACAAAAACAACACGGCAGAGACGCAGCTAACAGATTTTTTTGGAGAGGATGTAGTGTGCAGGAGGGCTTGAAAGAGCCACCCGCAACCGGTCAGAGAACAATAAAACTACCCTGAGGTAGCTCCCGAACTGGTTGGATCGCCCTGGCGACACATTAGATCAGCGCTCAAAAAAATACGTTTGCTCTTGATCCCGGATGGGGATCGCCAAAAACAGCGGTAAAGGGCAACGGTTGCCAAAAACAACAACAGACCGCCCCTCAATAATAAAAAAGAGCACGCAACGACAAATTAAAGGGGAGCTTCGGCTCCCCTTTGTGCTTTTCGCGATTCGGCTTTTACCGACCCTTCCTCGCCCCTAAAGCGTGCACCGATGCAGATGCACGCCCCAGCGAGGCTCAGACCTTACCCACCTGCTCGCCCAGCTCCTCGATGCTGATTTCTCGCATGCGGAATTTCTGGATCTTGCCCGTCACCGTCATCGGAAACTCCTCGACGAACTTGAAGTAACGCGGCGTCTTGAAATGGGCGATGCGCTCCTTGCACCAGGCCTGCAGCTCGACTTCATTGGCGCAATGCCCGGGATGGAACTTGATCCAGGCGACGATTTCCTCACCGTACCTGGCGCAGGGAATGCCGATCACCTGTACATCGGCCACGGCAGGATGGGTGAAGAAGAACTCTTCCAGCTCCCGCGGGTAAATGTTCTCGCCACCGCGAATGATCATGTCCTTGTTGCGCCCGGCAATGCACACATACCCCTGCTCGTTCATGGTCGCCAGGTCGCCGGTGTGCATCCAGCCCGCCTGATCGATGGCCTCGCTGGTGCCCTGGGGATTGTTCCAGTAGCCGAGCATGACGCTGTAGCCCCGGGTACAGAGTTCGCCGATCGTGCCCCGCGACACCACATTGCCGGCTTCGTCGATGATCTTGCTCTCCAGATGGGGCTGGGTACGCCCCACGGTGGTGACTCGCAACTCCAGATCGTCATCAGGACCGGTCTGCAACGACACCGGACTGGTCTCGGTCATGCCGTAGGCGATCTGCACTTCGCTCATGTGCATCTCGCTGATGACCCGACGCATCACCTCGATCGGGCATGTGGCGCCGGCCATGATCCCGGTGCGCAGGCTCGACAGATCGAACTCGCCACGCCTGGGCTGATCGAGCATGGCGATGAACATGGTGGGCACCCCATACAAACCGGTGGCCCGCTCCTCGGCCACGGCGTTCAGGGTCAGCAATGGGTCGAAGGCGTCGTTGGGGTAGATCATGGTGGTGCCATGGGTGATACAGCCCAGGTTGCCCATGACCATGCCGAAGCAGTGGTACAGCGGCACCGGGATGACCAGCCGATCCGCCGCGGTCAGGCCCAGGCTCTCTCCCACCATGTAACCGTTGTTGAGGATGTTGTAGTGACTCAGGGTCGCGCCCTTGGGAAAGCCCGTGGTGCCCGAGGTGTACTGGATATTCACCGCCTGGTCGAAATCCAGGCTGTCCTGGCGCACCTGCAGTTGCTCAGCCGTGATGCCGGCGGCCAGGGCCGTCAACTGCGACCAGGGCAGAAAGCCGGAGGGCGGCTGGGCGTGCAGGCTGATCACCCCACGCAACTCGGGCAGGCGCTCACAGTGCAATTGGCCGATGGATTGCTCGGCCAGTTCGGGGATCAGCCCCTGCAGCATGCCGTGGTAGTCGGAAGTCTTGAACGCCCCGGCACAGACCAGCCACTGGCAGCCGGACTGCTTGAGCACATACTCCAGCTCGGAACTGCGGTAGGCCGGGTTGATGTTCACCAGGATCGCGCCGATCTTGGCGCTGGCCAGTTGCGCGATGCACCATTGGGCGCAGTTGGGCGCCCAGACTCCCAGTCGATCCCCTGTCTTGAGCCCCAGGGCCAGCAGCGCCCTGGCATGCAGATCCACCGCGTCGCGCAACTGCTGCCAGGTGTAGCGCAGCTGCTGATGACGCACCACCAGAGCCTCGCCCTGAGGATAGGCGGCGACGGTGTTATCGAAAGCCTGGCCGATGGTCAGCGCGAGCAACGGCTTGTCTTGCGTACCACGGGTGTAACTGCGATCCGGCTGGAAACCCGAGTGTTCCATGACGACCCCTATTGTCTTTATTAGTGGGTGTTCAGGAGTCAGGCGAAAGGTGCAAAAAAGCCTGGCCCCAATCGAAAGCCCTGCTACTCTGGCGCAAGTTGACGTTTACGTAAAGGGCGATTGACAGCCTTCGGTCGCAGGTTTACGTTAACGTAAAGGTGAGAGCCCGCCAGCGCCGCTCTCCACGTCTCCTCTCTCAATAAAAACAAGTGTGAAGGTGCCCACGCCATGAGTTATCCGACCCTGAACTTCGCCCTCGGTGAAACCATCGACATGCTGCGCCAACAGGTCCAGGCCTTCGTCAAGGCCGAGCTGGCACCGCGGGCGGCACAGATCGATGTCGACAACCTGTTTCCCGCCGACATGTGGCGCAAGTTCGGTGACATGGGCCTCTTGGGCATCACCGTGGCCGAAGAGTACGGCGGTGCCGGCCTGGGTTACCTGGCGCATGTGGTCGCCATGGAAGAAATCAGCCGCGGCTCGGCCTCGGTGGCGCTGTCCTACGGCGCCCACTCCAACCTCTGCGTGAACCAGATCAACCGCAACGGCACCCACGAGCAGAAGAGCAAGTACCTGCCCAAGCTGATCAGCGGCGAACACATCGGCGCCCTGGCCATGAGCGAGCCCAACGCCGGTTCCGACGTGGTGTCGATGAAGCTGCGCGCCGACAAGCGCGGCGACCGTTTCGTGCTCAACGGCAGCAAGACCTGGATCACCAACGGCCCCGACGCCAACACCTATGTGATCTACGCCAAGACCGACCTGGAAAAAGGCCCCCACGGCATCACCGCCTTCATCGTCGAGCGCGACTGGAAAGGCTTCAGCCGCAGCAACAAGTTCGACAAGCTGGGCATGCGCGGCTCCAACACCTGCGAGCTGTTCTTCGATGATGTGGAAGTACCGGAGGAAAACATCCTCGGCGTGCTCAATGGTGGCGTCAAAGTCCTGATGAGCGGCCTGGACTACGAGCGCGTGGTGCTCTCCGGCGGCCCGACCGGGATCATGCAGGCCTGCATGGACCTGGTGGTGCCCTACATTCACGACCGCAAGCAGTTCGGCCAGAGCATCGGCGAGTTCCAGCTGATCCAGGGCAAGATCGCCGACATGTATACCCAGCTCAACGCCAGCCGCGCCTACCTGTATGCCGTGGCCCAGGCCTGCGAGCGCGGCGAAACCACCCGCAAGGACGCCGCCGGGGTGATTCTCTACAGCGCCGAACGTGCCACCCAGATGGCCCTGGATGCGATCCAGATCCTCGGCGGCAACGGCTACATCAACGAATTCCCCGCCGGCCGCCTGCTGCGCGACGCCAAGCTCTACGAAATCGGCGCCGGCACCAGCGAGATCCGCCGCATGCTGATCGGTCGCGAACTGTTCAACGAAACCAAGTAAGAGCAGCCGCAAGTTGCGAGCTACGAGCGGCACGCCAAAGCTGCCGTCATACCGACTTACTTTTGCAGCTTGAAGCTTGTCGCTTGAAGCTGCCGTAGGCCCTCCCATGATTCTGAAGTCTCAGCTCAACCCGAAATCCCCCGAGTTCGCGCAGAACGCGGCCAGCATGCTGGCCCAGGTCGACGCCCTGCACAGCCTGCTCGCCCAGGTCCAGCAAGGCGGCGGCGCCAAGGCCCAGGAGCGCCATACTTCCCGGGGCAAACTGCTGCCGCGCGAGCGTATCAACCGCCTGCTCGATCCTGGCTCGCCGTTCCTTGAACTCAGCCCCCTGGCCGCCTACGAGGTCTATGGCGAAGACGTGCCGGCCGCCGGGCTGATTGCCGGCATCGGCCGGGTGGAAGGCATCGAGTGCATGATCGTGGCCAACGACGCCACGGTGAAAGGCGGTTCCTACTACCCGCTGACGGTGAAAAAGCACCTGCGGGCCCAGACCATCGCCCAGCAGAACCGCCTGCCGTGCATCTACCTGGTGGACTCCGGCGGCGCCAACCTGCCACGCCAGGACGAAGTGTTCCCGGACCGCGAGCACTTTGGACGGATCTTTTTTAACCAGGCCAACATGAGCGCCCAGGGCATCCCGCAGATCGCCGTGGTCATGGGCTCCTGCACCGCCGGTGGCGCCTACGTACCGGCCATGGCCGACGAAGCGATCATGGTCCGTGAACAAGCGACCATCTTCCTGGCCGGTCCGCCCCTGGTGAAAGCCGCCACCGGCGAAGTGGTGAGTGCCGAAGACCTGGGCGGTGCCGACGTGCACTGCAAGGTTTCCGGGGTCGCCGACCACTACGCCGACAGCGACGAACACGCCCTGGCCCTGGCGCGGCGCAGCGTGGCCAACCTCAACTGGCACAAGCAGGGGCAATTGCAGCAACGCACCCCGATCGCCCCGCTGTACGCCGGCGACGAGCTCTATGGCGTGGTGCCGGCCGATGCCAAGCAGCCCTTCGACGTCCGCGAAGTCATTGCCCGACTGGTGGACGGCTCGCTGTTCGATGAATTCAAGGCCCTGTTCGGCACCACCCTGGTCTGCGGTTTCGCCCACCTGCACGGCTATCCGGTGGCCATTCTCGCCAACAACGGCATCCTGTTCGCCGAAGCCGCGCAAAAAGGCGCGCACTTCATCGAGCTGGCCTGCCAGCGCGGCATTCCCCTGTTGTTCCTGCAGAACATCACCGGCTTCATGGTGGGACAAAAATACGAAGCCGGCGGCATCGCCAAACACGGCGCCAAGCTGGTGACCGCGGTGGCCTGCGCCAAGGTGCCGAAACTCACCGTGATCATCGGCGGCAGCTTCGGCGCCGGTAACTACGGCATGTGCGGCCGCGCCTATGACCCGCGCTTTTTGTGGATGTGGCCCAACGCGCGAATCGGCGTGATGGGTGCCGAACAGGCGGCCGGCGTACTGGTTCAGGTCAAGCGCGAACAGGCGGAACGTGGCGGACAGCCGTTCGACGCGGCCCAGGAAGCCGAAATCAAGCAGCCGATCCTCGATCAGTACGAGCACCAGGGGCACCCCTACTACTCCAGTGCGCGCCTGTGGGACGACGGCGTCATCGACCCGGCGCAAACCCGTGACGTACTGGGCCTGGCCCTGTCCGCGGCCCTCAACGCCCCCATCGAACAGAGCCGCTTCGGCGTGTTCCGCATGTAATCCTGCGCGAGAAGAACATGAGCGACTTCAATACCCTGGAACTGCTGCGCGACCCCCGTGGTTTTGCCACCCTGTGGCTCAGCCGCGAAACCAAGAACAACGCCTTCAACGCCGAGATGATCCGCGAGCTGATCCTCGCCCTGGACCAGGTTCAGGCCGATCCGAGCCTGCGTTTCCTGTTGCTGCGCGGACGCGGCAGGCACTTCAGCGCCGGCGCCGACCTGGCCTGGATGCAACAGTCGGCCGAACTCGACTACCAGACCAACCTCGACGACGCCCGGGAACTGGCGGAGCTGATGTACAACCTGGCCAAGCTGAAGATCCCGACCCTGGCCGTGGTGCAAGGCGCAGCGTTCGGCGGAGCCCTGGGCCTGATCAGTTGCTGCGACATGGCGATCGGCACCGACGATGCGCAGTTCTGCCTCTCAGAAGTGCGCATCGGCCTGGCACCGGCGGTCATCAGCCCGTTCGTGGTGCAGGCCATCGGCGAGCGCGCCGCCCGGCGCTATGCCCTCACCGCGGAACGTTTTGGCGGCCAGCGCGCGCGGGACATCGGCTTGCTGGCGGAAAGCTACCCGGCTACCGAGCTGGAACAACACGTGAACCAATGGATCGACAACCTGCTGCTCAACAGTCCCCAGGCCATGCGCGCCAGCAAGGACCTGTTGCGGGAAGTCGGCAACGGCGCCCTGACCACGGCCCTGCGCCGCTACTGTGAGAACGCCATTGCGCGCATCCGGGTCAGCGCCGAAGGCCAGGAAGGCCTGCGGGCGTTCCTGGATAAACGTCCGCCCAGCTGGCAGTCCGCGACCACCACCAAGGAGCCCCGCTCATGAGCGCCCCTGTTCTCGACACCCTGCTGGTGGCCAACCGCGGCGAGATCGCCTGCCGCGTGATGCGCACCGCCAAGGCCCTGGGCCTGACCACCGTGGCCGTGCACAGCGCCACCGACCGTGACGCCCGGCACAGCCGCGAGGCGGATATCCGTGTCGATCTGGGCGGCAGCAAGGCCGCCGACAGTTACCTGCAGATCGATAAGCTGATTGCCGCGGCCAAAGCCAGCGGCGCCCAGGCCATTCACCCCGGCTACGGCTTTCTCTCGGAGAACGCCGGTTTTGCCCGAGCCATCGAAGCCGCCGGGCTGATTTTCCTCGGTCCGCCCGCCTCGGCCATCGACGCCATGGGCAGTAAATCGGCGGCCAAGGCGCTGATGGAAACCGCCGGGGTGCCGTTGGTGCCGGGTTATCACGGCGAAGCCCAGGACTTGGACACCTTCCGCAATGCCGCCGAGCGCATCGGTTACCCGGTGCTGCTCAAGGCCACCGCGGGCGGTGGCGGCAAGGGCATGAAGGTGGTCGAGGACGTCAGCCAGCTGGCTGAAGCCCTGGCCTCGGCGCAGCGTGAAGCCCAGTCGTCCTTCGGCGATTCGCGGATGCTGGTGGAAAAGTACCTGCTCAAGCCGCGGCACGTGGAAATCCAGGTGTTTGCCGACCAACACGGCAACTGCCTGTACCTCAACGAGCGCGACTGCTCGATCCAGCGCCGCCACCAGAAAGTGGTCGAGGAAGCCCCCGCTCCGGGCCTCAGCCCTGAGCTGCGCAAAGCCATGGGCGAGGCGGCCGTGCGCGCAGCCCAGGCCATCGGCTATGTGGGCGCCGGCACCGTAGAGTTTCTACTGGATGCCCGCGGCGAATTCTTCTTCATGGAGATGAATACCCGGCTGCAAGTGGAGCACCCGGTGACTGAGGCCATCACCGGCCTGGATCTGGTGGCCTGGCAGATCCGTGTAGCACGAGGCGAAGCCCTGCCCATCAGCCAGGAGCAGGTGCCGCTGCACGGGCATGCGATCGAAGTGCGGCTGTACGCCGAAGATCCAGCCAATGACTTTCTGCCGGCCACCGGGCGCCTGGAGCTGTACCGCGAGTCGGCTGCCGGGCCCGGGCGCCGGGTGGACAGCGGGGTTGAGGAAGGCGATAGCGTTTCACCCTTCTACGACCCGATGCTGGGCAAGTTGATTGCCTGGGGCGAGGACCGCGAACAGGCGCGTCTGCGGCTATTGAGCATGCTTGACGAATTCGCCATCGGTGGCCTGAAAACCAACCTGGCGTTCCTGCGGCGCATCATTGCTCATCCGGCATTCGCTAAGGCGCAACTGGATACCGGATTTATCCCACGCCATCAGGAGCAACTCCTGCCAGCGCCGAGCGAACCGACTACGGACTTCTGGCACGCAGCCGCCCAGGCCTTTGCGCAAAGTCAGCCGCAGCGCACCCGCGACGACGACCCCCAATCGCCCTGGTCAAGGCTCAACGGCTGGCGCAGTGGCCTGCCAGCCCAGACCAGCCTGCACCTGAGTTGTGCCGGCCAGGACCGGGCCATCAGCCTTGGGGCTCACTCCCCCGCCTGTCAGTTGCAAGGCGAACGCCTGTGGGTCGAGCAACAGGGGCTGCGTCGTGAACATCGCGCCATTCGTCGTGGCGACACCCTGTACCTGCACTGGCAGGGCGACATGCACGCCATCACCGCCTTCGACCCGATCGCCGCCGCAGACGCCAGCCACAGCCAGCATGGCGGGCTCACTGCACCGATGAATGGCAGTATCGTGCGGGTGCTGGTGGGTGTCGGACAAAGCGTCGAGGCCGGCGCGCAACTGGTGGTACTGGAAGCGATGAAGATGGAGCACAGCATCCGCGCGCCCAAGGCGGGAATCGTCAAGGCCCTGTACTGCCAGGAAGGTGAGATGGTCAGCGAAGGCAGTGCGTTGGTGGAGTTGGAATAAGCGCAGGTCAAGCAGATGCACTCTCCGGCCCTTGTGGGCCTGGAGAGTGCTTTGTCACCGTCATTGCGATATCGGGTTCCAGCTAAGCCTGCGTTGGCTGTGCCAATGATCGGGCCAGTCGAAAACCCAGGTCTTCAATACGGAAGGTCGGATGGCTGCGGCGGCGATTGGATGCCAGGCAACCGCGACTCTGATCGCTCCAGCCACCCCCGCGAAAGACTCGATAGCTGCCGTAAACCTGCGGATCGTATTGATCCCAGCACCACTCCCAGACGTTCCCCAGCATGTCGTGCAAACCAAAGCCATTGGGCGCCTTCAGCCCCACGGGATGGGTGCGCTCCCCGGCATTCTGTGCGTACCAGGCGATCTCGTCCAAGTCACCGTACTGCACCGGGCCGTCCCCGGCGCGACAGGCGTATTCCCACTCGGCGTCAGTGGGCAGCCGAAACCCGCAACGCTGCCGATCCCAATGCACGTACTCATCAGCCAACTGGATGTCGTACACCGGTTCAAGATCCAGCAGGCGGGATAGACGATTGCAGAACTCCACGGCATCCAACCAGGAAACGCATTCCACTGGCGAATCCTGGTGTTCAAAGTGCGCAGGGGATGCTTGCATGACCTCAAGGTAGAGCGCCTGGGTGGTGGGAAACCGACAGAGTTGGAAGCCCTCGATGTCACTGCTCCATTGGCTTTTCTTCCGGTCATCTCGCTGGGTGATTTGACCGGCGGGCAGAGTGAGCATCGAGCCATCCAAGTGCTGAACACTCAGGCGTGGTTCCTCAACGTCAGTGAACATGCATTCGACCTTATAAAAAGGAGCAGGGCCACAAGCATAAACCTGTGCCATGAATTGACAGAAGGAAGAGGACTGCATTCGTTTAAACGGCCAGCCTTTCCTACATAGGTTGTAGGAAAAGGCTTGGCAGTTAGTTAAAACTTCGCAGTTGCTTGTACGACTACACCAATAACCCGGCACTCGTCGCTGTAGAGCATCTTCGGATAAGTGGGATTGAGTGGTACCAGATAACGCTGACTGCCCTCTTGTACCAACTTGCGAAAGATCGCCTCGTCATTCCCGGGACACTGCACGACCAGCAACTTCCCAGGCTCGGCAGCAACGGCCGGATCCACCAGGATCAGCATGCCCTGACTGATGCTCAGGCCGCTTGGAGCGATCATCGCGTCACCGACCACCACCAGCCAGAAGGCTGCGCCCTGCGCCTGGTAATCGGACAGTTCGTAACGCTCGGGCACATAGGCCGACTGGCCATTCTCCCGGACTTCTCCGACCACCCGCCAATCGCTGACCGGATAGCGGAAATACGGGTTGTATTTGTGCTGCAGGGAAGGCTCGTCCACCAGGGGTTCGCCATCGTCGCCGAGCATGGGTTTTTCGCGGACCACCAGGGCAACTTCAAGAAAGCCCATGCCGATCTCTTCAAGCACCCGGTTCATGTCTTCGATTTTCGGCTGGCGACGCTTGCTCAGCCAATGACCGATACCACCTTGAGACATGCCCAGACGCTCGGCGAGTTTTTCCTGTGTGACCTTGCGGCCTTTCATGTTGGCTTTAACCAACTCGATCCATTTGTCCATGGGCCGAACAATACGTTGTGTATTTCCCGCCTCAACACACAAGTTGTAGTATTTGAAATCTCGTCACAATTACAATACGTATTAACATCGTTCCTACCCCTCTTTCCTTATCACAATCAGGGCAGAACACTTCATGAACACAAGCAGCAAGGACGTGCCGCAATTCGATACAGAGGCCACATTGAACGCGCTCAAGGACAGCGATGCGGCACGGCGAGCAATGGACTACTACTTGAAACCCGCCATTACCGAGCCCAGCAAGGAGGAAAAATTTTTCGAGATCAGACGCAGCCTGAGCAGCGAGGAAGCCATGATCCATGCATCCGATCTATTGCGCTGCGCGGCAGCCACCGCCTATGACGCCGCCAACAATCTGCGGGGAGCCAACCGTGACCTGGCGTTTTCGGTGGTGCACATGATCGACCTGGCCAAGGCCCTGGTGGACAAGTGCCTGGAATGCCAACGTGGTGAGTCCAGCTAGGGTGCCTGATCCCCTCCCGACAGGAGGGTGGACAAGTGGGCTAGATAAAAAGGGAGGATTATTTACCGGAACGCGAGGAAAACCATTTGACTTGCAAATGATAATGATTATTATTGCATTCAGCTGATCGCGAGATCGGTCGATAACCCAAAGGACCTTAGGTCGGACCTTTGGATTATCTCCTCATCAGGCTAATCACGGTTTTTGACCCGGCTTTTTGCCGGGTCTTTTTTTTGCCAGTTTTTCTGGCTTGGCTTCAGGCTAATGAAGACGTGGGTGCTGCTAAAAATAATGGCGGCGATGATAGCAAAAGAATGTCGTTTTGCAAGTCAGCACCTGGCGCCATGCTCCGGGTCAAGAAAAAAGTAGCGCTTGAGAATCAATCGCATAGCCACTAAGCTGCTTTGGCGTCAAGGACGACGCCCCCCTTCTATTACCCTCTCCAGTGTGTAGAGTGACGGTCATAACAATCCTGTACAGGAGCCGAACATGACCGTGGGCAATCACGCTTCGTTTCAAATCACTGCCGACTTCGACAGTGGCAACATCAAGGTGCTGGACATCAGCAATCCACTGCAGGCCCTGCTGGCCATCCGCCCGGATACCCAGAGTCCGCATTTCCAATGGTTTCACTTCAAGGTCAGCGGCCTGCATGTCGGCCAGGAACACTGGTTCCGTCTGACCAATGCCAGCCAGTCCTCCTACAACAAGGCCTGGACCGGCTACCAGGCCGTCGCTTCCTATGACCATGTGAACTGGTTTCGCGTACCGACGATCTTCGAAGGCGACGCCCTGCGCTTCAATCTGGAAGCCACCCAGACTCACGCCTGGTTCGCCTACTTCGAGCCCTACAGCCGCGGGCGCCACGACTGGCTGATCGACCAGGCCTTGAGCAAGGCCGGCGCCCAATTGCTGGCCGTGGGCAAAAGCGTCGAAGGCCGGGACATCCAGCTGCTGCGCAAGGGCAGCGGCGAGCAAGGCCGACGCAAGCTGTGGATCATCGCCCAGCAGCACCCCGGCGAGCACATGGCCGAGTGGTTCATGGAAGGCGTGATCGAGCGCCTGCAGCAGCGGGACGACCCGGAACTCAATGCGCTGCTGGCCAAGGCCGATCTGTATCTGGTGCCGAACATGAACCCGGATGGCGCGTTCCATGGCCACCTGCGGACCAACGCCAAGGGCCAGGACCTGAATCGCGCCTGGCAGAACGCCAGCCAGGAGCTCAGCCCCGAAGTGCTGTTCGTCCAGCAGCAGATGGAAAAGTACGGCGTCGACCTGTTCCTCGATGTACACGGCGATGAAGAGATTCCCTACGTATTCACCGCCGGCTGCGAAGGCAACCCGGGCTACACGCCACGACTGGCGGCGCTCGAAGAGCATTTCCGCAGCCACCTGAAGCGCCAGACCCGGGATTTCCAGACCACCCACGGTTACGCAAGGGACAACCCCGGAGAGGCCAACATGACCCTGGCCTGCAACGCCGTCGGGGAAAAATACGATTGCCTGGCATTGACGCTGGAGATGCCCTTCAAGGATCACGACGATGCCCCCAACCCGGTGACCGGCTGGTCCGGCAAGCGCTCCATGCAATTGGGCAAGGATGTGCTGAGTACCCTCGCCGATCTGGTGGACAGCCTGCGCTAAGTCATCCCGACGACTGCGGGAAGCGCTCCCGCAGTCGTCATGTACTCACGACGCCGGCACCCGCAGGCAATCATCCGGCCCCAGCAAGCGCCCATCCGCCGTCCGCAGTTCCAGTGCCGGCAGCGGTTGCCCGGTTTCCCGGTCGACCATCCGCGAATGCGCCTCGCCCTCCTTGTAGAAAAACGCCTCGCCCCATTGGCGCAAACCGATGATCAGAGGAAACAACCCCTTGCCCTTCTGCGTCAGGACGTACTCCTGATAGGCACTGCCATCGGAGGCGGGCACAACCGCCAGAACCCCATGCTCCACCAAGGTGCGCAGGCGCGCGGCGAGGATGTTCTTGGCCATGCCCAGGTTGCGCTGGAACTCGCCAAAGCGGCGGATGCCATCAAAGGCATCGCGCACGATCAGTAACGACCACCAATCGCCAATGGCGTCCAAGGAGCGGGCCACCGGGCACTCGGCATCTTGCAGGCTCGTGCGTTTGACCATGTCGAGGATTCTCCAAACGGACAGCGGAAAAGTGGTTGCAATATAAAACCGCGATCACTACCGTACAACTGGTTTTATAACAAAACCAGATACGGAGTCCGCCATGTCATCAGAATCCTCAACCCCCTCGCCACTGTCAGCCAAGGTGGTGCTGTTGTTCGCCGTAGCCTGCGGGCTGGCGGTGGGCAACGTGTACTACGCACAACCGCTGCTGGACGCCATGGCCCAGGCCTTCGACCTGGCGCCGGCCACGGTGGGCATCGTCATCACCCTGACCCAGGTGGGTTACGGCCTCGGCCTGCTGTTGCTGGTGCCCCTGGGCGACCTGCTCAATCGCCGGCGCTTGATCGTCAGCCAGACCCTGCTGTCGGTCCTGGCCCTGTTGACCGTGGCCCTGGCCCCCAACAGCGCCTGGCTGTTACTGGGCATGGCCTGCACCGGCCTGCTGGCGGTGGTGACTCAGGTGCTGGTGGCCTACGCCGCCCACCTGACGCCGGTCGCTCAACGCGGACGGGTGGTGGGGATGGTCACCAGCGGCATCGTCGTGGGCATCCTCCTGGCCCGCACCGTGGCCGGCACCATGGCCGATCTGGCGGGCTGGCGCTCGGTGTACCTGCTGTCGGCCGGGCTGACCCTGCTGGTGGCCCTGGCCCTGTGGAAGGTGCTGCCGACCGCTGAACAGCCGCCAGCGGTGCAACGCTACGGGCAACTGCTCGGCTCCCTGCTGCTCTTGTTCAAGGAGGAAAAGATCCTGCGCGACCGGGCTGTCCTGGCCATGCTGATTTTCGCCGCCGGCACTGTGTTATGGACCCCGCTGGTGCTGCCCCTGAGCGCCCCGCCGCTGTCGCTGTCACACACCGAGATCGGTCTGTTTGGCCTGGCCGGCGCCGCAGGTGCCCTGGGCGCGGCACGGGCCGGGCACCTGGCGGATCGCGGGCTGGCGCAGTGGACCAGTGGCCTGGCCCTGACGCTGATGCTGCTGTCCTGGTTGCCCCTGGCCTTTACCCAATCCTCCCTGTGGGCCCTGCTCGTCGGGGTGATCACCTTCGACCTGGGCCTGCAGGCGGTCCACGTCACCAGCCAGAGCCTGATCTACAGCGTGCGCCCGCAAGCCCAGAGTCGTCTGGCGGCCGGTTACATGCTGTTCTATTCGGCCGGCAGCGCCGGCGGCTCCATCGCCGCCACCGCCACCTACGCCTGGGCCGGCTGGACCGGGGTGTGCCTGCTGGGCGCCGCCATCAACGGCGTGGCACTGACCTATTGGCTGTGGAGCCTGAACCCGGCAAAACACCCGGTCACTGCGCACTGCGCCAGTTCAGCGCGTCCCTAAGAGGCTCGCCCGAAAGTGTTCCAACCCCGGCCCCGCGCCGTGCGTTGCAGCAGCGCGGCGCCAGGGAACCGCCAGCCAGGGCATGACTGAGCCAAAGCACCTCGGGCGGACGACGGCGATATCAATGCCGCGGTGGTTCCTAGAACCCCACATCCAGCACCACGTTGTCGACATAGGTGCCGGCCGGCGGAGTGTTCTGGTCGGTATAGATCCGGGCGTTGTAGTTGAAGATCTGGCTGCCGGTGCCCAGGCCGTTGCCCGGGTTGACCTCGGCATCGGTGCTGGAGCGCCGGGCACTGCCGACACTGCCCCAACGGGTGTTGCCGGCACTTTTGAAGATGTCATAGGCCAGGTAATTGCCGCTGGAAACCATCCGCCGCCGACCGCCCGTGCTCACCGGCTGCTGGCCATCGCTCAAACCCACGGTATAGGCGCTGCCCTTGGTGCAGGCCAGGTTGATGGTCTGCCCGGTCACCGTGGCAAAGGCGCTGACCACCGGCGCACTGCCGAAACTGATGTTGGGCGCGGTGATCACGCAATCGTTGGACACCGTCATGTTGACCGTCAGGGCCTGGGTGCCACTGCCGATATCACGCCCCAGGCAGGCGCCCAGGGCGCCGATCCCGGCGCAGTAGTTCCAGCTCCAGAAGATGCTCAGGTTCTCGGTATAGACCCCCGCCGCCACGTTGCTGCCGGTGATGGTCCCCATGTAGATCGGCACAGTCTTGGCCACGGTGGGGCTGCCCAGCAAACCAAGCACATCGATGATCGAGTTGCGGGCGAAGTCGAACTGCACCCCGCGAGTGATCGGGTAGCTGGTGCTGTTGTTGGCGTACAGGGTGTAGCCGATGACGTCGCCGGTGGGGCCGACCATGCCGCTGGTGGCGGAAGTGATGGTGGCGTAGAAGTGGTCGCTGCTGGTCAACAGGCTCAGCAACGAGCCGGTGCAACTCAGGCCGGCATTGGTGGTGGAGGCCGGCTGCGAAGTGGTGCGCACCAGGATCGAGCTGAGCGTGCCGAACCCCGCCGGCGCGGTACTGACCGTGGTGCACAGCGCCTGGGCCGACAGCGCCAGCATGCTGGCCAAGAGTCCCGCCACTGCCTGTCGCCAGCCCTTGAATCTGCCCACGCCTCGCCCTCCCTTGCGTCTTGATCCTGCCGCTACTGACAGACCAGCGGGCCGATCAGCGGCACCTGCTGCTGTTGCAGATCCATATCGAACTGCGCATGACAGCGCTGGCCATCGGCCAGGCCGACTTCCAGGCTGTTGTGTTGCGCCAGGTTCTCCAGGTACACCAGCCCATCCCAGCCGACCACCGCCCGGGCCCCGCTCGGCTGGTGGGTCACGCTGCTCCCCAGAGGCAACTCCCGTTGCTGGGCATCCACCAGCACCACGCTGGCGGCGATCACCCGGGCCAGGGGAAACTCCAGCAGATAGCCGCTGCCCCGGCGTACCGCCACCCGCTGCTCGACATTCGGACTCTGCACGTTGGCCGGCAGGTTCAGCGGATCGATCTCGTACTTGCCCCGGTAGTAGGCGCTGCTCCAGGGCACCAGCAGGTGCCCACTGTTGTCGGTCTTGCCCACCAACTGGTTTTCATAGCGCACCGGTATGTCCGGGTAGCCGCCGGTGCTGACCACCACGAAGGCGTCGTCGATCTGGTTGGCGGCGAACAACTGGCGGTCCATCCACACCAGCGAACCACTGGCATCGGCCCAGCGAGTCTCGGCTTCGCGGGTGCCGTAGAGCCCGGCCTGCAGGCGCACCGATTGCAGGCGCCAGGTGGCATCCGCCTGGCGATAGTCGGCACCGGCGCCGGTGGCATACCCCAGGTTGTAACCGACACCCCCCTCAAGCGGCACCGAACGACTGAAATTGACCCGCTGGCGGTTTTCCCCGGTCTTGCTGCGCTCGTTGCTCAGGCTCAGGCTGCCGTGCAGATCGAAGGGAATCACCAGTTGCGCCTGCAGGGCCCACTGGCTGTTGCCGATCTCCCGGTTGGCCGACAGGTAGAAGCTGCTGTTGTGCCACAACGGCTTGCTCCAGGTCAGGTTCAGCAAGCGGGTGCGGCTCGAATCGGCGGCCCGCACATCGAAATAACCGGCTCCCAGGCTGCCGTAACGCTCCAGATTGAGGCTCAGGGTCAGTTGCTCGCTGCGCTGGCTGAGACGGGTGTAGGGGCTGTCGAGCAGACTCAGGTTGGCGTACTGGTCACGACGCTGCATGCGCTGGTACGCCAGGCTGAAGCGCTGGTTGTTGTACTGGTAGCCGAAGCTCAACTGCTGGCCGCCGCTGCCATCGAAGCGGCTCTGGCTGAGCGCGGTATTGAGCACGCCGAAGTGCCCCAGGCCCAGGTTGCCGCCCAATCCGCCCAGCGTCAGGGAATCCGCGGCTTCGGCGTGGGCCTCCAGGGTCAGGCTGTCGCTCAGGCCATGGCGCAGGCTGCCGGATGCGACGCCCGGGCCATAGCCGAAATCACGCAAGCTGTAGTCACGACGCAGGTTGCCCGCGGCCACCGAGAAGTCCGTCAGGCCCTTCTGCAGCAAAGTGCTGGTGACATAGAACGGCACCGTGGTCGACACCTGGCGCCCCAGGGCATCGGTGGTCACCACCACCGCCTCTCCCGCACCGTTGATGAAGGGAATGTTGGTCAGGGTATAGGGACCGGGCTGCAACTCGCTGCTGCTGGCCTTGTAGCCGTTGATGAACAAGTCCAGGGAGGATGGCACCGCCGCTTCCCCGGCAAACTGCGGCAAGGGATAGGTCACCAGGTCCGGACGCACGGCGAAGTCCCGTGACAGCTGGACCCCGCCCAGGCGCACCGAACTGCTCCAGGGCAAGGCGCTGCTCACCACGTCACCCGCCTCATAGGTCAGCAGGCGCTCCTCATCGGAAAAACGCCAGGTGGTGTCGTAGCGCCGATAGCCATTGTTCAGCGAAGCACTTTCAACCCCGGACAAGGTGCGCCGGTACTGGCCGGTATTGGACAAGGTGCCCCAGGTGTCGAACAGCCGCACTTCGTTCCAGGCCGCCAGGTAAGTGCCGCCGTCATCGGTGTCATTGAGGTACAGGTCATAGTTGAGCAGCGCGCCGAAACTGCTCAGCGCCGGGGTTCGCGGATAGGCCTGGCGACTGCCGATGAACTGCTCCGGCAACCAGTCCGGCGGCACATCCAGCAGCAGGCGCTGGCCCTGGCTGTCGTAATCGCTGTGCAGGTCCGGCAGGCTCTGCAGATCCACCTCGCCGCCCAGCCCCTGCGGCAGCTTGATCCCGGCGTCCTGCAGCGTCTGCAGCGGCATGAACAGTCGTCCGGCGCGCTGCTCCACCGCCACCACCTTGCCCGTGTTCATCTGATTGATCACCAACTCCAGAAACAATTGCGCGTCGGCCATCGACTCCAGGCTGCTGGGCGGCGGCGGTAGCTCGCCGGCCTGGATGGGCCAGCCCAGCATCACGCCCCACAAGCCGGCAAAAAGCCCTTGCAAGCGCCGGAAACGACGAGCCGGAACCTGGCTCATGGCGGGTTCAAGTCCATCTATGGGCATCTCCATCCCAAGGCGAATGCGCCATCGTGCTCACATCCGTCCGTACCGCTCCCCGATTGCCCTCTTGCCGACGGCCGCGCGACGCCAATGCTTCAATGCGCAGGCGCCAAACTCTGCAACTGCGGCGCACCGTTGACCCGCAGTTGCAGGGTCGAGTCAGCCGCCAGGGGCTCGGTCAACGGCCAGCGCATCACCGCGCCGGGCAGGACATACCCCAGCAAGCCCGGCGCCAGCGGCCGGGTCTGCGCGCCCTGTTTGAACCCGACATCGGTCAGGCGCGCATGCACCGCGCCCTGATTGCGCATTTCGAGGAACGTCTTGCCGTCCACCGCCACCTTGCGCCAGCTCAGGTCGGGTACGCCGGCGCCCTTGGGATCGCGCTGGCGGGTGGTGTCCTCCTTGCTCCAGAGTCCGGCGCCATAGGCGAACAGCGGCACCGAGTAGCGCATCTGGAAGCGAATCGCCGCCGCGCTCTTGGCACCGTCCTGCGGGGTGATGGGTTGGGCCGAGGGGATCTCGTCGATGATGATCCGGTACGCCAGCTCCTGCCCCGGCGGCACATCGCGGGTGCGGGTCAGGCGCACCAGTTGCTTCTGCCCGGGTTCGATCTTCGCCACCGGCGGGCTGCCGATGACCTCGCGCTGGTTCTGGTACTGATCGGCAAAGCCGCTCTGGCTCCAGGCAAACACCCGGATCTGCAGGTTGGCCGTCTCGGTGCCACGGTTTTCCAGCCACAAGGCGCTGGCCTGCTGGTCGGCCTCCAGCACCGGGTCGATCGGCCAGATCAGCACCGAGCTGGCGGCCTGTACCGCGGGCACACCGGACAACAGCCCGGCCAATATCAGGTAACGGGTGGCCCGCAGGCCCCGCAAAAGTAAATGCATACTGCTACTCCTTGTCCGCCTGCCGGCTGATGGTCGATTCGCCCCTTCACCACGACAGCTGCACCTGCAGCACGTCGCTGTACGTCCCCCCAGGCTGATTGCCCGGCAACTGCACCTGTCCGTAGATCGGCAGGCTGATGTTATTGGCATCGCTGTAAGCCACGGCCACGCTCTGGCCGATCCCCAGGCTCTGGCTGTATCCCGCATCGCGAAACAACTGATAGGCGACCCGGGCACTGCCGCTGTTGATCTGCATGTGCCGCCCGCTGCTGTTGTACTGGCCGCCGTCCACCGTCATGTTCAGGGTCACTCCCGGGGTGCACTGCAACTGCACGCCGCCGCTCAGTGCCACCCGGACCGTGCTGGTGGACAGCGCCGACTGGCTGCCGAACGCCAGGCTGCCGTAGTTGCTGACGCCGCCCACCACCAGGCAACCGGCGGTGATGGTGGCGCTGACCTGGAAGCTCTGGCTGGTGGCGGCACTGATCCACGCCGGCCAGGCACTGGCACAGATCAGGGCCAGCAGCGCACATCCGGGGCGGACCATCGCATCAGAAGGTCAGTTGCACGGACACCGTATCGGTGTAGGTGCCGGCCGGCAGCCCGGCCTTGCCCACGGCCTGGCCATAGAGATTCACGGTCTGCGCCACCCCGGTGCTCGGTGCCAGGTTGATCACCCCGTTGATCGCCACGATCTGCGAATGCCCGGAGTCGGTGTACAAGTCGTAGGGCACGTAGTTGGCCACGCCGTCGTACAGCGCCCGGGTGCCACCGGTGGACTTGCCGTCGTTGCTGCCGCCCTGGATGGTCAGGCTGGGGGTGGTGCCGCTGGAGCAGAGAATCGACAGCGCCCCGCCTCCGCCTCCCAGCACCTGGCCGGTGGCGGTGGTGAACAGGCTGTTGGTGGTGCCGAAGTTCAAGGCGCCGAAGTTCAGGCCGGTGCTGCCGCCGACGCCGTTGACCTGACAGCTGCTGGTGAGGATCAGGGTCGAGCTGATCTGCCCGGTGACCGTGGTGGCGGCGTTGACCGTTGAGGCCATGACCAGCCCCAGCAAGGGCCAGCCGATTCTGGATACAAGCGCGTGCATGATGTGCGTCCTCTCATGAGTTACCAATCCAGCGTGATGGTCAGGGTGTCGGTGTAGACCCCTGCCGGAACCGCGCGGGTATTCGCGACCACCGAGCCGAACACCGGAATGGGAATCCGCCTGCCGCTGCTCACTGCGAAATTGCGCTGCTGGCCGATGCTGTAGCTGTCGCTACCGGATGCATCGACGAACAATCGATAGGGAATGGTCTGGCGCCCGTTGCTCAGGCGCCGGGTCGTGCCGTCACCGTTGAGGCCGCCATTGATGGTCACGGTGAACCCGGTGACCGAAGGGTTGCAGGCCACCTGCAAGCGGCCTTCGGCGCTGTCGGCAAGGCTGGCCTTGATCGGGTTGACCCAGGTCGGACCTTGCCGGCCGAAATCGAGCAGGCCCAGGTCGCTGACAGGACCTGCGGCGGGATCGCTGCCCGCACTGCTGACCTGACAACTAGCCAGGATCACCAGACGCGCCTGAATCTGTCCGCTGATTGCCGCCTGGGTGTCATCGGCCAGCAGGCACAACGAACCCAGGGCGATGATCGTCCAGCTTCTGCCATTCATTGTCGCCATCCCGCTTCCATCAGGACTCCCACCTGAGCCGTCCATCGTCGACGGCTTTCCCTGTTCTGCGCGGAATCCCCCGCGGCAGCTTTCATGGCCCCGACTTCACCAGCTCAGGGTCACCTTCAATAGATCGGAATAGCCCCCGGCCCGGGGAATCTCGGCCAAGGGCTCGATGCGCCCGTAAAGGGGCAGATCCACGCTGCCGGAATCCGGCACGCGTCCGCTGACCGGGACATTCACCGGCAACGGTATGCGCCGGGCCGGGTCCTGGTACAGGCGATAAGGAATGGGTTTGCCCGGCGCGCGGTTGCTGGCCAGGTAGCGCACGTCGCCGACACCGCCATGCAGGCCGCCATCGACGCGCAGTTGATAGGGCGTATCGGGATTGCACTCCAGACGCGGCCGGCGGCCACTGGGCAGCGCGGCGGTCAAAGGCCCCGCGGCATCATCCAAGCGCGCGCTGCTGCCGAAATCCAGGGTGCCGAGCTGCTCGATGCCGGCTTCGCGCTGTTGCCCCTGCAACTGGCAACCACGCAACACATCGACCCGGACCTGCACCTGCAGATCCGCGGCCCCTGCCGTCGCGCAGAGCAACGCGCTCATGACTGCCATCCCCTGGTATCCATTCAAGGCCTCAATCCTTGTGAGAAGCATTTGCTGCAATCAGGTTAGCAAGCAGCGGGGAAACCGCCAGTTTGCGTATTAATTGGCCAGATTCCGGCCCACCCGCCCCTCGCATCCGAGCCATGCCCTTTAGAGATCACTGGTCGACAGGTTTCCTATTGGTTAAATTGTCGCGCCGCTTTTAAGGTGAGCGGCCCGAATCATCGAGGTAACCGCTCTTGGCCGCTCTACCGCCAAAACCTGCACCGACTCGCTCCCCCTGGCGTCGCCTGTTCGCCAGGCCCGCGCACCGCCCGAGTGCTGCCGGTGCGGTCATCCGCGACTACTTTCGCCACCGGGCCCAGGAGCTGGGCTACACCCTGAGCCACAGCCAGTTGCGGGTGATCGACTGCATGGCCCAACAGGCCGAAGACCTGGCCCACTCACCCGGCAAGGCCCAGAGCCTGTACCTGTACGGCGCCGTCGGCCGAGGCAAGAGCTGGCTGTTGGACGGGTTCTTCCGCGCCCTGCCCCTCGCGGAAAAACAGCGCCTGCACTTCCATGACTTCTTCGCCCAGTTGCACCAGGGCATGTTCCGCCACCGGCAACAGGCCGACGCCCTGGAAACCACCCTGGACCAATTGCTCAACGAGTGCCGGGTGCTGTGCTTCGATGAGTTCCACGTCCACGACATCGGCGATGCCATGCTCATCACCCGGCTGTTCAAGGCCTTGTTCAAACGCGGCATCACCCTGCTGGTGACCTCCAACTACGCTCCCGAAGGCCTGCTGCCCAATCCGCTGTACCACGCCCGGTTCAAGCCGGTGATCGAGCTGATCAAGCAGCGCATGCAGGTCATGGAAGTGGGCGGCCCCCACGACTACCGCAGCCAGGCCAAGACCCATGAGCAGCAGGTCTTCACCCAGGGATGCTATGTGTGGCCCGGCACCCCGGCCCAGCGCCAGGCCCTGGCACTGCCGCAGCGCCATGCCCCGGCGCAGCCGCTGAGCGTGGGGACCCGGCAACTGACCGTGCGCCAGATCCAGCAGCGCAGCATCCGTTTTGAATTCAACGACCTGTGCGAACAACCCACGGCCGTCATGGACTACCTGGAACTGAGCCGCCAGTTCGACACCTGGATCATCGACGAACTGCCCGAACTGGGAGAATGCTCGATTGCCGCCCAGCAGCGCTTCATCAACCTGATCGACGTACTCTACGACCAGGACAAGCGCCTGCTGCTGATCGGCCAGCGCCCATTGCGCGACAGCCTGGGCGGCCACGCCATCGACCTGGCGCGCACCCGCAGCCGCCTTGGGCAACTGCGGGAAATCGGTCCGGAGCCGGCCCATGGCTGAGCCAGGGCGCACCTGCATGCACAGGCTGCCGCTGACTTTTTTCCAGCTGCTTGACCTGCACCTGAGCAACTTGACGCTCGAACATCCGTGCCGGTTTGGCCTGCTGGCGTTCTCCCCCGCCGAATTCGCGGCAAAGGGCTACGAACTGATCGGCGAGCCCACGGACTTTCACTTCTACGAAAAGAGCCACTTGACGGATTACCACCAGCGAACGCTGGAGGTGATTTTCAAGTGCTACTTCTTCGGCCAGCAACGGATTGACAGTGGCTTCAACCTGGTGTGCGGCGTCCGCCTTACAACCTTGCTCAAGTACCTCAAAGGTTGGACCGAGCCGGGCCACAGCCTGGCCTTTTACTTCTCGCACGACAAGAAAGAAGGCGCAGTGATTCTGGATGACCGGCATGTGATGCGTTTCAACCAATGGAGCGCCAGAGGCGCCTATCTGATTGCCACCCTGGAAAGCGACTTTGACTCAAGCAACCCCTCGGGCAGAATGGCCACCGAGTCAGTCAAAAAGACCTTTGAACACTACAGCCTGGAGTGGATGCCAAGCGAGACCCGAAACCTCAGGCATCCCGCTGCATTCCGCAGGTTGGCCAGAGCCATGCACGCTGGCCTGTAAATGCCGTGTGCTCTATCGAACGGCCGTCAGCCTTTTGCAAGCCTTCCAGGGTGACGGGCCGACCCGGTGATCGGCGCTTGGCATCAGCCCGACCCTTCATGGGCAATTCATCGAGTAGCTGGAAGCATTCGGGGAAGAGTAGATGGATGTCGATCGAGTTGGCGTCTGGCAGGAACGGCGCGCCGTTCCTGCCTGAACGATGTAACAAGCGCTATTTGGCGGCCCAGGCATTGAAGCGCTGGTGCAGTTGCTCGCCATGGTCGGCCCAAAAGGTCGGGTCCATTGCCACCTGCTGTTTCAGATCAGGCAGTACGCTGAGCCGTTGCTCGCTGAGCAAGGTATTGGCGCGCTGGTTTACCGGTGCATAGGCAATGTGCTGCGCGTAATTTTTTTGTTGCTCGGCTTCAAGGGTGAAGTTGATGAACTTGAGACTTTGCTCACGGTTCTTCGCACCACGGGGTATGGCCCAGGCGTCCATGTCATACAGGCCGCCATTCCAGACGATGCGCAGGTTGCTCTGCCCCTGTACTGCGCTGATCCGGCCGCTATAGGCGGAGCTCATGACCACGTCGCCAGAGGCCAGGTACTGAGGAGGTTGGGCTCCGGCTTCCCACCATTGAATGCTGGACTTGATTTCATCGAGTTTGCGGAATGCACGATCCTGTCCCGCCTCGGTGGCCAGCACCTTGTAGACCTCCTCTGGGGCTACGCCATCGGCCAGGAGCGCAAATTCCAGGGTGTACATCGGGCCCTTGCGCAGGCCGCGTTTGCCGGGAAACTTCTGCACGTCCCAGAAATCTTTCCAACTGGTCGGGGCGCTGGTGAGCTTGTCGGCGTTGTAGGCCAGCACCGTAGACCAGACGAAGAAGCCCGCGCCGCAGTTTTGCAGCGCACCGGGAAGCAGGTCTTTCGCCAGGTTCGGGTCGACGCTGAATTCTTCCAGCAAGCCATCGTCACAGGCGCGAGCCAGCTCGGGCAGCTCCATTTCAACGACGTCCCAGGAGACACTGCCGGTGTCCACCATGACTTTGATCTTGGCCAGTTCGCCGTTGAACTCGCCCGCGATGATGCGCGTGCCGTGCTGAGCCTGATAGGGCTTGTAGAAGGCTGCAACCTGGGCGTCCTTGTTCGCGCCTCCGTGGGACACCACCGTGAGGTCGGCCAGGGCCGAAGTGGTCGCGAGGGACAACGCCAGCAGCATCAATGGCAGAGTCGGTTTCTTATTCATTATTTGCGTCTCCAGATGATTGAGGCCTAGGTCCAAAAAAGGATCTGCTGCTACCTGGACGAGTTTTAGTGTCGCCTGCCGAGTCGGCAATCGTACCAAGTTAGGATTCCGCGATTGGCCTTGGTACGTTCGTATGAGCGGGCTTTGCTGGTGGGTGTCGGGGTGGCATGCTGTGGCCCTTCAAGTCCCGGGCCTGATCGAACACGCCATGTCATTGACCGTCAGCGACATCATTCAGATTCCAGCATTGCGCACGCGCCTCATCGGAGGGGCTCGGGGGGTTGACCGACCGGTTCGCTGGGCGCACGTCTGCGAGTTGGACGACCCGGCGCAATGGCTGGGGCCCGGGGAGCTGTTGATGAGCACCGGAATGGGCATCCCCGCAGGGCCGCAGGAACAGTGGCGTTATGTGCATCGCTTGCAGGCGGCCGGACTCTCGGGGCTGATGATTGGCGAAAGCATGCAGGCGCCGGAGGATCTGCAAGGCCTGCGGGACGCCGCCGATGCCCTGGGCTTTGCATTGCTGATGACCGAGTACGGCGTGCCGTTTTCCTCGGTGACCCGGGCCATTGTCGAGGCCACTCAACAGGAAGAAGTCGAGCGTCGGCAGGCCATCACTCGGCTCTACGAAAGTGCGCGCATGGGCATTCAGGGCTTGGGGCTCGAAGCGCTCTTGAGCCGCCTGGAAAAAGACGTCAAAGCCAGCCTCAGGCTGCTCGATCCGCACACCCTGGAGCCCTATCTGGCTGGGCTTCCAGAAGTCGTTGCCGCACAACGCTCAGCGTTGCAGCAGCGCTTGAAGCCTTCGGGCAATGTGCCTGTGGTGCAACGCTGGCGCGCAGGTGACGACGATGTCCTGCTGATGTTGATGCCCAGTCGCCGTCCTTGTGTCCTGGTGGCGCAGGGCGAGAACCTGCCGGACTATGGTTTGCTGCATCACATGGCGGCGGTTTTGGGCATCGAGCTGGAGCGACTGCAGGTCGAGCGGGAACGGCATCTGCGCCTGACCTCGGAACTGCTCGATGATTTGTTCCAGCAACGCTTGTCGGATCGTCAACTGACCGAGCGTCTGCGAGCGTTTGGCGCGTCGCCGGAACATCTGCGCGTTGCGGTGATGCACAACGATGGTCGGGAACTGGCCGAACTGGACGACCAGTTGTCACGGACCGAGGCCAAGGTGCTGATGCGCGTGCAGGGTGACGAGCTGATACTGCTGTTGTGGGGGGAGCACAGCCCCCGGACCGTTCAGGCGCGCCTGCACAGGTGCCTGGGCCTGAGTAATCCACTGGGGCATGCCGAACGCGGCCTTGAGGCGTTGCGAGAGGCGCGCTTGGCCCTGGCGCATGCCAGCGCCGAGCAGCCCCTGGCGTGCTACGAGCAGACCGAGACGATGGCTCCATGGCTGGCACAGAGCCTGGAGGGTGCGCAACAGACGTTTCAGCGGGTACTGGGCAGTCTGCTGGAGTATGACCAACTGCAAGGCACGCAATTGCTGCGGACCTTGCAGGTATTCCTGCAGCAGAATCGCTCGTGGCTGATCGCCGCCAAGGTGTTGCATGTGCACAAGCAGACGCTGGTCTATCGCATTCGGCGCATCGAAGAAATTACCGGGCGTTCCCTGGATCACACCGAAGACGTGGCGATTCTCTGGTTTGCCCTGCGCAGCGCCGAGGTCGCCGGGGTGCACGAGCGTATCGCTGCCTTCAAGGAATGATCACGAAGCTCTTTCTGACGGTTTCGCGGATATCCCATTCGCCTTGGCAGTTCGCGGGAAAAAATACCGCATCGCCAGCGTGAATCTCTATCGCCGGGCCGTGGTCGGGTACAAAGAAGCCGTATCCGACGATGAAGTGACTGAACTCGCGCTCCAGTACCTGGCGGCGCCAGCGTCCAGGCGAACATTCCCAGACCCCGGTCAGTAACGACGCGCCAGCATCCGCCATGCTTATGCGAGTCCTGGCCACCAACTCACCAATGGGTTGTTTGACGTCGACCGGCATTCCCAACGCCAGGCCTGAAGTGTTGCTGAAGATAATCGGGGCGCTCATGACAGCTCCTTTGATTCAAGGTTTTTTGTCTTCAAGGCCGGCGGGGGCCAGCTTGCTCAGCGAATGGGCCAGCCAGGATGGCGCACGACCCAATGCCTGCGCGCGCTCCTTGCGCTTGACCGCATTGCGCACTAGCAGGCCGCCGCAGTAGCGCAAGGGTTCTGGCGGGAACCGGCGCAAGGAGCGATTGACCAGGCCGCAGCGGCTCCATTGGTTGTTCAGGTCCAGAGCCAGGCTGGCGAGAATCTGTCCCCCCAGATGGCTGGGTCCGACCCCATTGCCGCTCCAGCCCACGCCGTAGATGATCTGCGGCGCATCCTGCAGACGGCCAAACACGGGCAAGCTGTCATAGGTCCTGTCGATGGGGCCCGACCAGCGATGTTCGATAGCCACGTCGGCCAACTGCGGGTAGAGGCGCCGAAAGTCCTCTTCGACCTCGGCATGCAACTGTGGCAACTGGTCATAGCGAGTGCCGACCCGGCTGGCAAACGACATCAGGCCGGTGCCCTTGCCGAAGATGATTCGCCCGTCCTGGGTGGTGCGGTAATAGTCGACCATCTGCTGGGAGTCGGTAATGGCTTCGCCGCCAGTCCAGCCGATGGCCCGCAAGCGCTCGGGGATCGGCGCAGTGGCGATGATGGTGCTGCTGACCGGCAACACACTGCGGCGCAGTTGCGGCAACTCGGCAGACCAGGCATTGGTGGCCAGGACTACGCGTTGAGCACGGAGCTGGCCGTGGTCAGTGTGCAGGCGCGTGGGTTGGCCGCGTTCCATTTGCCGAACCCGACTGTTTTCGAAAATGCGCACCCCCTGTTCCAGGGCCACCCGGCGCAGGCCGCGTACCAGGCGAGCCGGATGCACCGTGGCATTGCCCGCCTCAAATACACCTTCCAAGTGCATGGGGGAACCACAGCGGCGAGCAATTTCGGCGTTGCTCAGGCTGCGGAACACGTCCTCGCCCAATGTCGCACAGGTGTGCTGCACGCTTTGCCAGGCGCCACGTTGCGCCTCGGTTGTGGCCGTCCATAGCCAGCCTGACCGCACGAAGTGCGCATCAATGGCATGTTGCTCGCAGAAGATTTCAATTTCTTCGATGGCCTGCGCGGAAGCTCGAGCCAGCTTCAGTGCCTCTGCTGCGCCGCACAGCGCAGTCAGCGAACTGATCTTGGGCCACCATGACATGACAAAGCCACCATTGCGCCCTGATGCACCTGCGCCGCAGATGTCCTGCTCAAGGATGGCTACGGTTTTTTCGGGAGCCAGTTGGCGAATGTGCAAGGCTGTCCATAACCCGACAAAGCCTCCACCGATGATGGCGATATCCACATTGCAGTGGCCTTCCAGCGCAGGCGCTGGACTGAGCTCATCCGCCAGTTCTTGTAGCCAGAGAGATCGTTGCATCGTTGATCCTGCCGATGTTTATCGAGCACTCACAGTGACGGCGAGCTGGACTGGCGGGCAATTGAGCGAAGTACAGAAAATCCGCGCAGGGTTTGTTCGAAGGTATGAAGCATCACCCTTGCACGCTGAAGCGGGCTACCCCAACTCTTGAGTCTGTCGGTGCTCGGCACCGATTTTCTGCAGTTGCGCAAAGGCAATCCGCCGCCCAGGCAGCAAAACCGGCCGATCTGCTTTATCCTCCCCGCCCTTGTTCTTCATTCGAGTGTCGACGCTGTTCATGGATACCCTTGCTCAACTGCGGGCCGGCCAGCTGGCCGGAATCAAGCGCCTGGACCTGTCCTGTGGACTGACCGAGTTCCCCCGGGAGATCTTCGATCTGGCCGACTCCCTGGAGATCCTCAACCTCAGCGGCAACGCCCTGGACAGCCTGCCCGACGACCTGCATCGCCTGACCCACCTGCGCATCCTGTTCTGCTCGGACAACCAGTTCAGTGAAGTACCGGCCTGCCTCGGCCAATGCGCGCAACTGAGCATGATCGGCTTCAAGGCCAACCGCATCGAACGGGTGCCGGCCGCCGCGCTGCCGCCGCAGTTGCGCTGGCTGATCCTCACCGACAACTGCATCAGTGAATTGCCGCAAGAGCTGGGCCAGCGCCCGCTGCTGCAAAAGCTCATGCTCTCGGGCAACCGCCTGACCCGGCTGCCCGAGAGCCTGAGCCAGTGCCATCGCCTGGAGCTGCTGCGGATCGCCGCCAACCAACTGAGCGAACTGCCGCCGTTCCTCCTGGCCCTGCCGCGCCTGACCTGGCTGGCCTACGCCGGCAACCCGCTGGAATCGGAAGCCGACGCCACGGCGCTGGCCTCCACGCCAAGCATTCCCTGGAGCGAACTGACCCTGGAGCAGCGCCTGGGCGAAGGCGCCTCGGGAGTGATTCACCAGGCCCAGTGGCAACCCGCCGGGCAACCGCCGCGCGCGGTGGCGGTCAAGCTGTACAAGGGCGAGATGACCAGCGACGGCTCGCCGCTGCATGAAATGAACGCCTGCATCAGCGCCGGGCTGCACCCGAACCTGATCCGTGTCGAAGGTCGAGTCCTCGATCATCCCCAGGAGCAGAACGGCCTGGTGATGCAACTGATCGACACCGACTTTGCCAACCTCGCCGCGCTGCCAAGCCTGGACTCCTGCTCCCGGGACATCTACCCGGACAACGCCCGCTTCAACGCCGAGGTGACCCTGGGCATCGCCCGGGGCATTGCCTCGGTGGGCGCGCACCTGCACGCCCAGGGCATCACCCATGGCGACCTCTATGGCCACAACACTTTGTGGAATGCCCAGGGCGACTGCCTGCTGGGGGATTTTGGCGCGGCATCCTTCCATGCCCAGGACGACAGCCTGCAAAGCCGCGCGCTGCAACGCCTGGAAGTACGCGCCTTCGGCATCTTGCTGGAGGAACTGCTGGAGCGTGGGGATGGTTCGCTGAGCCTGGAACAGCGGCAGAAACTGGCGGCGCTGGTGCAGCGCTGCTGTCAACCTGAGGTGCTGGCGCGACCGGATTTTGCCCAGGTCTGCGAGGAATTGGCAGGGCTTTAAAACAGCTTCGCCGGCCAGCCGGCACCTACAGGAGTATGCAGGTGCCGGCTGGCCGGCGAATCTCAGTTTTAACCCGCCAGGCCGACGAACATGTCCTGCACGTCGTCATGGTTGTCCAGGCCTTCGAGGAAGGCTTCGACTTCAGCCATCTGCTCATCGCTCAGGCCGCTCACCGGGTTCTTCGGCTGGTAGCCGAGCTTGGCCGACAACACGGTGAAACCGTGTTCGGGCAAGGCTTTCTGTACCGCATCCAGGTCCGCAGGCTCGGTCAGGAACAGGGTCGCGCCCTCTTCGCCCGGTTCGAAATCCTGGGCACCGGCTTCGATGGCGGCCAGTTCCGGATCGGCGTCCGGGCTGTCCGGCGAAGCTTCGATCATGCCCACGTGGTTGAAATCCCAGGACACCGAACCCGAAGCGCCCAGCTGGCCCTTGCGGAACGCCACGCGGATTTCCGCCACGGTGCGGTTGATGTTGTCGGTCACGCATTCAACGATCAGCGGCACCTGGTGCGGGGCAAAACCTTCGTAGGTCACGCGGTGGTACTGCACGGTTTCGCCCAGCTGACCCGAGCCTTTCTTGATGGCACGCTCAAGAGTCTCACGCGGCATCGAAGCCTTTTTCGCCTGTTCCACCACCAGCCGCAGGTGGGCGTTGGTGGCGACGTCAGCGCCGTTACGTGCGGCGATGGTGATCTCTTTCACCAGCTTGCCGAAAATCTTGCCCTTGGCGTTGGCTGCCGCTTCTTTGTGTTTAACCTTCCACTGTGCGCCCATTACTCACTCTCTTGATCTATGGCGTCGAGTTGGATTTGGCCGACGCGATGGGCAAGTTTATACGTCCTCAAGGCCCTGATCGACCAAAAAGTCAGTATCCGGCCGCCGCTCTGACGGCCTTGGCCCGAGTCGGCCTTGCCGGCGGCGGCCATCTCTCGGGCCTCTGCGCTGGCCAGCCAGCGCCAACCCGCGGGGGACGGGTCAGGCGGGGGCCAGGGCGAAAAATGCCTGGATCAGGCGCAACTCGCGACGCCGCTCGATGCAGCCGAGCATGTGCCGGTTGACCAGGCCCGCGCCGCGAATCGGCACGGTTCGCACCCGCGGGTCGTGGCCGACTTCCACCGAGCTGACCACGCCCACCCCCAATTGCGCCGCCACCGCCTCGGTCACCGCTTCGCGGCTGTCCAGCTCCAGCAGCACCCGGGGTTGGACTTTGGCCAGCCCGCAGGCCTCGTCGAAGGTGCGCCGGGTAATGGAGCTGGGCTCACGCAGCACCATGATCACCTGATCCAATTGTTCGATGGCGATGCCTTCGGGCAGCTCCAGCCAGGGATGTCCCTGGGGCACCAGGGCACACATCCACGATTGCGCCAGGCTCTGCAAATGCAGGCCCTTGCGCGGTTCGACCTCGGTCAGCACCGCCACGTCGGCATGTTCGGACAGCAGCGCGGCCAGGGTTTCCTGGGCGTTGCCCAGGCGCAGGTTGACCGTCACCCCCGGATACTGCGCCCGCAGGCTGGCCAGCATCGGCATCACCAGATGCGGGCCGTCGGCCGCCACTTCCAGACGCCCGGTCAGCAGTTGCCGGTTGGCTTCGAGCAGGGCCTGGGCCTCTTGCGCCAGGCCGAACATGGCCCGGGTGATGGCCGCCAGCTTGGTGCCCTCCTCGGTCAACTCCACCCGGCGCGCGGTGCGCCGCAGCAGCGTGATCTGGTAATGCTCTTCCAGGGCCTTGATGTGCCCGGTGACGGCCGGCTGGCTGATGAACAGCCGCCCGGCGGCCCGGGTGAAGCTGCCTTCACGGGCCACGGCGTCGAATGCGCGGAGTTGAAACAGGTTCATTGCTATCGGCCTCACTGATGGCTGGCATAACAACAAACAATTTGATTGATGACAAGGCAAACTGCAATTTAGTCCCCGTAGCGTCACCCCATCTTTTCGAGGACACCCCATGAGCGTCGCCGAGCCCATCCTGCTCACCCCCGGTCCCCTGACCACCTCCGCCCGCACCCGCCAGGCGATGCAGGTGGACTGGGGTTCATGGGATGAGCGTTTCAACCAACTGACCGCCAGCCTGTGCCGGCAACTGCTGGCCATCGTCAACGGCGCCGACAGCCACCACTGCGTGCCCCTGCAAGGCAGCGGCACTTTCGCCGTGGAAGCGGCCATCGGCACCCTGGTGCCCCGTGACGGCAAGGTCCTGGTGCTGATCAACGGTGCCTACGGCAAGCGCCTGGCGAAAATCTGCGAAGTGCTCGGCCGGGATTTCAGCACCTTCGAAACCGCCGAAGACCAGCCCACCACCGCCGCCGACGTCGAGCGCCTGCTCCAGGCCGACCGCGCCATCAGCCACGTGGCCCTGATCCACTGCGAAACCAGCACCGGCATCCTCAACCCGCTGCCGGAGATCGCCCAGGTGGTGGCCGGCCACGGCAAGCGCCTGATCATCGACGCCATGAGTTCCTTTGGCGCGCTGCCCATCGATGCCCGGGAAATTCCCTTCGACGCGCTGATCGCCGCCTCCGGCAAATGCCTGGAAGGCGTGCCCGGCATGGGCTTTGTCCTGGCCGACAAACACGCCTTGGCCCAGGCCGCCGGCAATGCCCATTCCCTGGCCATGGACCTGCACGACCAGCACAGCTACATGGCCAGGACCGGCCAGTGGCGCTTCACCCCGCCGACCCACGTGGTGGCCGCGCTGCACGAAGCCCTGCTGCAATACAACGAGGAAGGCGGCCTGCCGGCGCGTCATGCGCGCTACGCCGACAACTGCCGGGCGCTGCTGCAGGGCATGGGCGAACTGGGCCTGCAGAGCTTTCTGCCGGAGTCGATTCAGGCGCCGATCATCGTCACCTTCCATGCGCCGCAAGACCCGCGCTACCAGTTCAAGGACTTCTACGAACGGGTCAAGGCCAAGGGATTCATCCTCTACCCGGGCAAGCTGACCCAGGTCGACACCTTCCGCGTGGGCTGCATCGGCCACGTCGACCGCCGTTGCATGCAGGCCGCGGTGGCCGCCATCGGCGAAGTGCTGCGGGAAATGGAAATCCTCGACCTCTGACTCACCCGCGCCCCTGCAGGAGCGAGCTTGCTCGCGAATCAGGCGCCGCGATCCCCGAACCTTTTTTCGCGAGCATGCTCGCTCCTACAACAGGCACTGGAACCATGAACTACAGCAACCCCACCCAGCTGCAAGCCGCCATCCTCGACTGGGCCGGCACCGTGGTCGACTTCGGCTCCTTCGCCCCGACCCAGATCTTTGTCGAAGCCTTCGCCGAGTTCGACGTCCAGGTGTCCATCGAAGAGGCCCGCGGCCCCATGGGCATGGGCAAGTGGGACCACATCCGCACCTTGTGCGACCTGCCGCAGGTGGCCGAACGCTACCGCCAAGTCTTCGGCCGTACCCCGACCGACGCCGACGTCACCGCCATCTACGAACGCTTCATGCCGTTGCAGATCGAGAAGATCGCCGAGCACTCGGCGCTGATTCCCGGGGCCCTGGAGGTGATCGCCGCGCTGCGCGAGCAGGGCATCAAGATCGGCTCCTGCTCCGGTTACCCCAAGCAGGTGATGGACAAGGTGGTGGCCCTGGCCGCGACCAACGGCTACGTCGCCGACCACGTGGTGGCCACCGACGAGGTGCCCAACGGTCGGCCCTGGCCGGCCCAGGCACTGGCCAACGTGATCGCCCTGGGGATCGAGGACGTCGGTGCCTGCGTGAAAATCGACGACACCGTACCCGGCATTCTCGAAGGTCGCCGCGCCGGCATGTGGACCGTCGCCCTGATCTGCTCGGGCAACGCCCTGGGCCTGACCTACGACGCCTACCGGGCCCTGGCCAGCGACACCCTGGCCAGCGAGCGCCAGCGCATCCACCGGCTGTTCGAGGCCTCGCGCCCGCACTACCTGATCGACACCATCGCCGACCTGCCCGACGTCATCAGCGATATCAACCAGCGCCTGGCCCGGGGGGAAATGCCCCAGAACCATTGATCAGGCGCTGGCTGGGGCAAAGACGGCGCTGCCAGGAGGCATCGCCGTTTTTTTTCGGTCATATCCGCGCCAAAGCTCTGGCACGGGCGATAAAAGCCACAAGCGGCTCAGGCAAACCCGGGGAAAGCGGATTACAGTTAAACCACTCCGTCATTCAAGAACGGAGGCTTCAGACCTGATGACCGAGGATGTCCCGTATGCCCTGGAAAAACACTGAGTCTCGCTACAGCACCATGACCATCACCTTGCATTGGCTGATGCTGGTGTTGCTGGCGGTGGTTTACGCCTGTATCGAATTTCGCGGCATCTTTCCCAAGGGCAGTGGCGGGCGCACGCTGATTGTCGAGGCCCACTTCATGCTCGGCCTGACCGTGTTTGCGCTGGTCTGGCTGCGGCTGTTCGCCCGCGCCCAGGGCGTGGCGCCGAAGATCCTGCCCACCCCGCCGCAGTGGCAACAAGTCTTGTCGAGCCTGATGCACTGGGCGTTGTACCTGTTCATGATCGCCATGCCGATCCTCGGCTGGCTGACCACCAGCGCAAAGGGCCATCAGGTGATGTTCTACGGTTTCGACCTGCCGCTGCTGGTGCAAGAGAACAAGACCCTGGCCAAGCAGTTCCAGGGCTGGCACGAACTGCTGGGCAGCCTCGGTTACTGGCTGATCGGCCTGCATGCCCTGGCCGGGCTGTATCACCACTACATGATGCGCGACAACACCCTGCAACGCATGTGGCGCCAGCGCGGTCAGGCCTGAGCCAGCAGCGCGCGGCGGCCCTGCAAGCCGCCGGTGTGGACGAAGATCAAGCGGCAACCCGGAGCAAAGCGCCCGGCCACCACCTGCTCCTGCAAGGCCAGCAGGGCCTTGCCGGTGTACAGCGGCTCCAATGGCAACCCACTGTGCAGCTCGCTCAACCGGATGAATTCCCGCAGCGGGGCATCGACCTTGGCAAAGCCACCGCGGCTGCTGTCCAGCAGTTCATAACCCCCAGGGCCCTGCCCGGCCGCCTGCACAATGCCCTCGACCTGTTGCGCCACCCCATGGTTCTCGGGCACCGCCAGCGCGCCATACACCGGGTGCGCCCCGGCCTCCGCCAGCACCAGCCCGGCCAGGGTGGTGCCGGTGCCGGCGGCCAGCCACCAGGCGTCATAGTCATTCCAGCCCAGGCTCGGCAACTGTCGCTGCACCTGATCGCGCAAGGTCATGCAGCCCGCCGCACCGGCCAGGCCACCACCGCCTTCAGGCACCGGGTACAACTGCGGGTACTGGGCCTGCCAAGGCACCCAGAACCCCGCCTCATGGCGTGCCCGATAACCGGCGTAGCCCAGCCAGTGCAGGCGCATGCCGAACGCCTGCAGGTCGAGCACCGTCGGCGTGTCCTGGGGATGGCCACGCAACAGGCCCACGGTAGGAAAGGCAAAACGCCGGCCAGCGGCGGCCAGGGCATGCAGATGATTGGAATGGGCGCCCCCGAGGCTGATGATGCCGTGGGCACCGGCGGTACGTGCCGCCGCCAGGTGCTGGGTCAGCTTGAACCATTTGTTGCCGCTGATCAGCGGATCGATCAGGTCCAGGCGCAGCACCGCCACCTCGACCCCGGCCCGGGTCAGCCAGTCCAGCTCCAGCCGTTGCAGCGGGGCGTGGGGTAACCAGTCGAAGGATTCGGGCAAGGACATCGGCAGCGGGGGTTCAGGGAAAAGGCTGCGCAGTCTATCAGCTCCAGGCCCACGCTCATCCTTGTAGCCGCAGGCTGCGAACGGGTTCGCAGAACCCGCAAGACAGGCAACCGCGCTCGCTCGTTGCAGCGCGATTGCCCGCTGGGCGAGTCCTGCGGCCTGGTGCGCAGCCTGCGGCAGCGGCTACAGGACGGCAGGCCGTTACAGCTCGGCGGCCAGGCGCGAGCCCTGGTTGATGGCGCGCTTGGCGTCCAGTTCGGCAGCCACATCGGCACCGCCGATCAGGTGCACGTTCTGCCCCGCCGCTACCAGGCCGTCCTGCAGCTCGCGCAGCGGGTCCTGACCGGCACAGATGACGATATTGTCCACCGCCAGCACGTGGGGCTCACCCGCTTCGCCGATGCGGATATGCAGGCCGGCATCGTCGATCTTCAGGTACTCGACACTGTTGAGCATCTGCACCTGCTTGTTCTTCAGCCCTGTGCGGTGAATCCAGCCGGTGGTCTTGCCCAGGCCGTCGCCGACCTTGGATTTCTTGCGCTGCAACAGGAACACCTGACGCGCCGGCGCATGGGGCTCGGCCTTGATTCCGGCCACGCCGCCGCGGGCCTGGAGCTGGGTATCGATGCCCCACTCCTTCCAGAACGCTTCGCGGTCCTGACTGGTGGCCACGCCCTGGTGCACCAGGAATTCGGAAACGTCGAAGCCGATGCCACCCGCCCCGATCACCGCCACGCTCTTGCCCACCGGCTTGCGCTCCAGCAGCACGTCCAGGTAGCTGAGGACCTTGGGGTGCTCCACGCCAGGGATCGTCGGCAAGCGCGGGGCGATACCGGTGGCCAGGATGATCTCATCGAAACCGCCAGCCACCAGTTGCTCCACATCCACCCGGGTGTTGAGGCACAGTTCGACATGGGTGGTCTGCAGCTTGCGCTTGAAGTAGCGCAGGGTTTCGTAGAACTCTTCCTTGCCCGGCACCCGCTTGGCGATGTTGAACTGGCCGCCGATCTCGCTGGCGGAGTCGAACAGGGTCACCTGATGACCACGCTCGGCGGCCACGGTGGCGGCGGACAGGCCCGCCGGGCCGGCACCGACCACGGCAATCTTCTTGATCTGCTTGACCGGCAGGTAGTTGAGCTCGGTCTCGTGGCAAGCGCGGGGGTTGACCAGGCAACTGGTGAGCTTGCCGCCGAAGGTGTGGTCCAGGCAGGCCTGGTTGCAGCCGATGCAGGTATTGATTTCGTCGGCACGGCCTTCAGCGGCCTTGTTGACGAAATCCGGATCGGCCAGGAATGGCCGGGCCATGGACACCATGTCGGCATCGCCCTCGGCGAGGATCTGCTCGGCGACTTCCGGGGTGTTGATGCGGTTGGTGGTGATCAGCGGAATGCTCACCGAACCCCGCAGCTTGGCCGTGACCTTGCTGAACGCGGCCCGCGGCACCTTGGTGGCGATGGTCGGGATCCGCGCTTCGTGCCAGCCGATCCCGGTGTTGATGAGGGTCGCGCCAGCCGCCTCGATGGCCTGGGCCAGTTGCACGATCTCTTCCCAGGTGCTGCCGCCTTCCACCAGGTCGAGCATCGACAGGCGGAAGATGATGATGAAGTTCGGACCCACCGCTTCACGCACCCGGCGGACGATCTCCACCGGCAGGCGCATGCGGTTTTCATAGCTGCCGCCCCAGCGGTCGGTGCGGTGGTTGGTGTGTGCGGCGAGGAACTGGTTAATGAAATACCCTTCCGAGCCCATGATCTCGACGCCGTCATACTCGGCCTTCTGGGCCAGGGTCGAGCAGGTGACGAAGTCGCGGATCTGCTTCTCGATGCCTTCCTCGTCCAGCTCCTTGGGCTTGAACGGGTTGATCGGCGCCTGGATCGCGCTGGGCGCCACCTGCTTGGGGCTGTAGGCATAGCGCCCGGCGTGGAGGATCTGCATGCAGATCTTGCCGCCGGCCTCGTGTACCGCGCGGGTCACGATCTGGTGCTTGAGCGCCTCTTCTTCGGTGGTCAGCTTGGCCGCGCCGGAGTACACCCCGCCCTCATCATTGGGACCGATGCCGCCGGTGACCATCAGGCCCACGCCGCCCCGGGCGCGCTCGGCAAAATACGCCGCCATGCGCTCGAAGCCACCAGGCTTCTCTTCCAGACCGGTGTGCATGGAGCCCATCAGGGTACGGTTGCGCAGGGTGGTGAAACCCAGGTCGAGGGGGGCCAGCAAATGCGGGTAAGGTGCTCCAGCCATGGTGTCTCTCCAGATCGGGCAATCACGGGAAAATGCGAAAGCTCTGCGGCCTCCATCAGTAGTGCTGCACAGACTAAGAGCACCGCACCCGACGCTCAATGACCGTAACTGACAACTTATTGATCCAAACGCGCAGCGCCCCTTGGCAAGTGCCAGCACGGGCCCTACCCTAGTCGGCGAATCCTGCACACGGCCGCCGACTGTTTTCCCATGCGCAAACTTCTTTACCTCACCTTGTCCCTGGCCCTGCTTGCCGTCATCACCCGTTATGCACTCTGGACCCACGACCGGCCGGGGGCGCATTACCTGTCGGACCTGCGCATCGAACTGGCCGTGGACCAGGGCGTCCCTGCCGATCACGGCAACCTGCTGGCGATCCAGCCGGAGCTGTTCCCCACCGATTACCAGAGCCCCGAGCGCCTGCACCGCAAGCTCGCCGCCTACCTGCAACAGGCCCGGGACAAGGGTCTGGTGAATGCCAAGACCGTCGTGGTGCTGCCGGAACACATCGGCACCTGGCTGATGGTCAGCGGCGAAAAGAATGAGCTGTACCAGGCCGTGTCCTTGAAAGAAGCAATGAACTGGCTGGCGGTGAGCAATCCGCTGCCGTTCCTCAAGGCACTGATCACGGCCAAGGGAACCAGCCGCCTGGACGATGCGCACCTGCGCATGAAGGCGAAGAAGATGGCCAAGGAGTACCAATTGCTGTTCGGCGGCCTGGCCAGGGAGTTCCAGGTGACCCTGGTGGCCGGCTCGATCATTCTGCCCGAGCCCAGCGTCAGCCAGGGCAACCTGCAGATCGGTAGCGGCGCCCTGTACAACAGCAGCCTGGTGTTCGGCAGCGACGGCCTGCCCATCGGCCAACCCCAGCGCCAGCTCTATCCCACCCATGCCGAAAGCGGCTATGTGCGAGGCGATGCCAAACAGGGGGTACAAGTCGTCGACACTCCCGCCGGGCGCCTGGGGGTGCTGATCGGCAGTGACAGTTGGTACCCGGACAACTATCGCCAGCTCAATGACCAGGGCGCACAACTGGTCGCGGTCCCGGCCTTTGTCATGGGCCGCGATGGCTGGGAGCGACCCTGGCGCGGCTTCAAGAGCATCACCACCCCCAGCGAGGTCAGCCTCAAGCCGGAGGAAACCAGCGAAGGCGAAGCCTGGCATCGCCTGACCCTCACCGCACGCCCGCCCAGCAGCCTGGCCAGCGCCGGCGTCAGCGTCTTCCTGCGCGGCCAGTTCTGGGACCAGCGCAGCAGCGGCCAGAGCTTCATCAATAGCCACGGCCAGACGTTCGCCGATCAGGGCACGACGGGCGCCCGCTTGCTGAACCTCTGGCTGTAAAGCATGAAGACCACGCCAATGCGCCTGGGGGACCTGTCGGTGGGCTTTGTCCACAGCCTGGCGGACGCGGTCCGCAGCCACGGCCAGGACCCAACCCCCTTGCTCGAACAATATGCACTGGATCCGGCCCGACTGGCCGAAGCCGGAGCACGCCTGTCGATCCCCCGCTACATGCGCCTGGGCCATGGCGCGATCCAGCTCACCGGCGACCCGGCCCTGGGTCTGCGCATGGGCCGTCTGAGTCGGCTGAGCCAGCTCGGCCTGGCCGGCGTCACTGCCGCCCAAGCCCCAACCGTGCGTGAAGCGGCCCGTTGCCTGACTCGCTTCGAAGCGCTGTACGGTTCCAACTATCGCGGTCAGTCGAGCTTTCACGAAGATGCCGGCGGCGCCTGGCTACGCTTCTATTCCATCAGCCCATACAACGCCTACAACCGCTTCGTGGTCGACTCGATCATCTCCGGGTGGCTGCAACAGCTGTCCAGCCTCTGCGGTCAGACCCTGCTGGCCGAGCAG
The DNA here is from genome assembly GCF_029237275.1 of Pseudomonas sp. 3MA1. Classification (NCBI taxonomy): domain Bacteria; kingdom Pseudomonadati; phylum Pseudomonadota; class Gammaproteobacteria; order Pseudomonadales; family Pseudomonadaceae; genus Pseudomonas; species Pseudomonas sp. 3MA1. The sequence goes on from NZ_JAACFX010000003.1 coordinate 658,436, forward strand.
ATCGACATCGAGTTCGAGCGCCCGGACTACCACGACGCCTACGCCATCCTCGGCCCCACGCCCATCCAGTTCGCCGCCGAACAGAACCAACTGCGCCTGAGCCAGGCCAGCCTGGCCCTGCGCAATCCGGAACACTGCCCGAGCACCTGGCGGCATCTGCTGCAGTTGTGCGAAAGGGAGCTGGAACAACTGACCCGCACTCGCAGCCTGCGCGAGCGCATCATTCAATTGCTGGGACCTTTGCTCAATGGTGGCCGTGAGCCCGACCTGGAAGAAGTGGCGATGCGCCTGAAGCTGCCGACCTGGACGTTGCGGCGCAAGCTGGCGGAAGAAGGGACGCAGTTCCGGGCCATTCTCAATGACACCCGGCGCGACCTGGCCATGACCTACATTCGCGATACCGAACTGGCGTTCGGCGAGATTGCCTATCTGCTGGGCTTTGCCTCAGCCGAGGCGTTTCAGCGGGCGTTCAAGCGCTGGAATGGCCAGACGCCTGGGGAGTTTCGCCGCTGCCATCGACAGTTCGGCTAAAAAAAAACGCCACCGGCGTTACAGCTCGGTGGCGTCTTCTGCGGGTTCCAGGGGATCGAGCTCGAAAGCTTGATACTCCAGCAGTTCCTCTTGGTATTCGTCCATCGCGGACTCCTTTCTCGGTTGATTGAATAGCTCTGTGACCATTGACCGTCGGCACCAGCATAAAGTGCCGGGATGACAGAAAAAATACTACCCCCCAGGTCAGGATTTCTGCAATGAAAACGTAACAGCCCATGAGCAATTCAGCCGCCGGTTGTTACCGACGGTTGCGGCCCATCCACTAAGCTGGGAAAAACTGCGAGCATTTTTTCGAAATGGCCGCCGACACTTCACTGCCTTGGCAGCGTTGAAAGCCCTGGTCAATGACGGGAGATTTCTTACAGCCAGATCAGCGATACCTTGAGCCGTTATCGGATCGACGTTGAACGCGTCGACCCGACCTCGGCGCAGGTGTCTTAGTGCCCGCTGCTCGGCAGGGCCGGAATCGGCTCGCTCGGCGGCGGCAAGTGGCTGGCCGGTGGCGGCGTGATGGTTTCGCTGACGGGCGCGGGCTCACTGCTGGGGGCCGGCACGATCGGCGCGGCCTCGGCTGGCGGCGCCAGCGGTTGCGAGACGGCAGGTTCCGGCTCAGCAACGGGAGCCGGCGCCGCCAATGGTGCAGGCTCGGCCTGCGGCAGCGATGCCTTGGGTTCCGGCTTGGCCTGCGGCTCGGGCTTGCTCTCGGGAACCCCGAGGTCGGCCTTGGGTTTCTCTTCGATATGGGCGGCCTTCTTGGCCTCCGGCGGCAGGAACAGTTCCACCAGGGCGAAGTAGCGCTCATAGAACTTGGCCGAGGACACCGTCTCGCTGGCCACCTTGACCATCGAATCATCGGTGGAGCCGATCGGCATCGAGACCGAGCCCAGCACCCCCACGCCAAGGCTGGCCGAGTTGTTGACCTTCTTCAGTGCATAGCGGTCCTGCAGGGCGTTGGCGAACACCGTCGAGCGCTGGTCGCCGCTGCCGTCCCGGGCGCAGACCACGTTGAAGCTGATTTCCAGGTGAGTCTCGCCGGTTTGCTGGAAGCTCTTGTGACCGCTGACCAGCTTCGGATCATTGCTGGTGATGATGTAGCCCTGGCTGAGCAGGGCACGGCGCGCGGCCTCGCAGGAGGCGGCGTCGCTCACCGGATAATTGCGCGAGAAGGTGCCGGAATCATCGAAGCTTTCATGCTCATAGATAGCGGTCTTGTGCGAGGAACAACCGGCGATCGCGGACAACAGCAACAAGCCGGCCGCCGCGCGCAGATGAAATGATCTAAACATCGAAAATCCTGAGGAAAACGCTCCGGGGCGTATTGTGCAACAGATCAATGCCGCGCAGCGCAGGTAATTGGTGTCTTAAATTTCATACAAGTCTACTGACCGCTGTTTGCCGGAAAAAGTCGTTCGCTCAAGTGCTCGATCAGCACCCGCACCTTGGCCGCTGCATGCCGGCTCGATGGCCACAGCACCCAGAAGACGCCGTTGTGCTCCAGATAGTCGTCGAGCACGGTTTGCAACTCGCCGCGCTGCACTGCCGCCTGCACCATGAAATCGGGCAGGCAGGCAACTCCCAGCCCACTGCGCGCAGCGTGCTCCACCGCCTCGATGGAGCTGCTGGTCAAACGGGTCGGCAGCACCGGTTCCGGCGAGTTGGCCTGGGCCTTGAACGGCCAGGCTTCGAGTTTGCCGGTGTGATGAAAGGTGTGCCGCAGACAAGCATGCTCACGCAGCTCCTGCGGGGTTTGAGGCACCCCGTACTGCTGAAAGTACCCGGGGCTGCCCACCAGCAGCATGCGAAAGCGCCCGAGTTGGCGAGCCAGGAGCCGCGAGTCCTTGGGGTGGCCGGTACGTACCACCAGATCGAAGCCCTCCTCCACCACATCCACGATGCGATCGCAGAGGTCGACGTCCAGCTCGATCTGCGGGTAACGCCGCATGAACTCCGCCAGCACCGGCATCAACAGGCCGTGGACCTGCGGTGCACTGATTCGCAACTTGCCCACCGGCGCACTGGAAGAGTCACACAGCTGGAACTCGGCGGCCTCGACCTCGGCAGCGATCCTGCGGCAGCGCTCGAGAAAACCGGCACCTTCGGCGGTCAGGCTGATACTGCGAGTGGTGCGATGAAACAGACGGATCTTAAGACGCTCCTCCAGACGCGCGATGCTTTTGCCAACCGCCGAGGAAGACACCCCAAGAAGACGCCCCGCCTCTGTGAAACTACGGGTTTCCGCCACCTGCATAAACACCGGAATACTGCCGAGCCAATCCACAGCGCCCCCTCGAAACCAAGGACTTCTATGTCCGATAAGTTCGGAACCTTAGCCTATTTTTCCGCCATGCACAGCGCCCTAGGCTAGGCCCCTCTCTTTCAAGCCAACCTATCGGGGCCTCCACATGAGCAATACCGTCAACGCCTGCGAGCTGTTGCAAGTGCCTGCCGAACCCAGCGATCGCCTGCCTGTTGGCGGTCTGCTGGCCCTGGCGACTGCCGGGTTCATCACCTTGATGACCGAGACCCTGCCTGCCGGCCTGCTGCCGCAGATAAGTGCCGACCTGGGCGTCTCGGCGGCACTGATCGGCCAATGGGTAACCGTGTACGCCTTGGGGTCGCTGCTGGCAGCCATTCCACTGATTCTCCTCACCCAGGGCTGGCGGCGGCGCCCGCTGCTGTTGATCGCCATCGGCGGCTTTGCCCTGGTCAACAGCGTTACCGCACTCTCCACCGACTACCGCCTGATTCTGCTGGCACGCTTGTGCGCCGGAGTCTTCGCAGGCCTGCTGTGGGCATTGCTGGCAGGCTACGCCAGCCGCATGGTGGCGCCACACCTGCAGGGCCGGGCGATTACCCTGGCCATGCTCGGCGCGCCGCTGGCCTTGTCGGTGGGCATGCCTGCCGGGACCTGGCTGGGCGGCCTGCTGGGCTGGCGCATGAGCTTTGCCGTCATGACCCTCCTGACCCTGGGACTGATCGGCTGGGTGCTGGCTCAGGTGCCGGACTTCCCCGGGCTGCGCGCGCAGAAGCGCCTGTCGCTTGGCCGGGTCCTGGCCTTGCAGGGGATCCGGTCGGTACTGTTCGTGACCTTTGCCTATGTGCTGGGGCACAACATTCTCTACACCTATATCGCGCCCTTTCTTCAGCCGGCCGGGCTTGGCGGGCAGATCGAGCGGGTATTGCTGGTATTCGGCCTGGCCGCATTGCTGAGCATCTGGCTGGTGGGCCTGCTGATCGACCGCTGGCTGCGTGAGCTGGTGCTGCTCGGTTGCCTGCTGTTCATCGGCTCGACCCTGATGCTGGGTCTGCTGGATGACTGGCCAATGGCGATCTACGCAGCGACCGCTATCTGGGGGCTGTCCTTCGGCGGCATGGCCACCCTGTTGCAAACCGCATTGGCCAAGGCTGCAGGCGAGCACGCGGACACCGCGCAGTCGATGCTGGTCACCCTATGGAACCTGGCGATTGCCGGCGGCGGCCTGGGTGGCGCCTTGCTGCTGCAAGGACCGGGAGTGGCGACTTTCCCCTGGGTGATTGCCGCCCTGTTACTGATCAGCCTGATGGTGGCGGTGCGCGCTCGGCAGCAGGGTTTTCCCGCCCGTCGCTGACCCGGCCCCAAGCACTGGCGACCGGGGTACTCGCGACACCGCGACATGTCAGGCCTAGCCTTCTGCCGCAGAGCCGGCCGGCAAGGCAGCGTCCACCTTGGAGGGCGCCGCGGAGCGGGCTTTGCGGCTGCGTACCAGCGGCCAGAACAGCTCTTCCTTCCAGTTCACCGGCGCCAGGTGCTCGATACCGAATGCAGTGGGCCGGCGTCGAGTGATCTTCGCGGTGCCAAACAGCACATCCCAGAGGAACAGCAAATTGCCGAAGTTGCCCTTGTAGTGGGTCACGCCATCCTCGGCACTCAGGCCGTGGTGGGCCGAATGGGTCGACGGAGTCGAAAATACCCGCTCCACCAGCCACATCAGCGGCCGCAGAAAACCGATGCGGTACAACTTGTCGTCCCAGGCCACGCTGCTGTGTGCGGCGAAGATCACCGTCATCTTGAGCACCAGGTAAACGTAATAGACCGGCGCCAGCCCGAGGTAGATCAGCACCCCGGAGAACCAGATCCCGGGCATCAACAGGTAATAAAAACTGTTGTTGCGGTAGACGATGCGAATGCTCATGTAGGGCGCCGAATGGTGGGCACGGTGCAAGGCATACAGCGCCGGCAGGCGATGGGTCAGACGGTGCCACCAGTACTGGGTCATGTCATCGAAGACCAGGAACAACAACAGGCCCAGCACCCAGGGCGTCTGCGCCAGCAGGCCCTTGGCTTGCGGCAGTGCCAGGCCCATGAGCGCGCCACTGGCCCACATCACCAAGGGAAAGGTCACGCCGAGCAACAGGCTTGAGCCCACCGCCTCGATCAACACATCGCGGCGCTGGCCACGGGGTTGGCGAAAAGTCGAACAGGCTATTTCCAGGAGGACGAAAAACCCGAAGATCGCCGAAACGATCAACAGCGGGTGGTTGGTCAGCAGATCGTGGTTCATGGCATTCTCGCTCTTGTGCTTATGGGCAACGCCCAACCATTAGAGATCAGCAAGGCGGCACTCTCTATGCGCGAAATGGACAGAATCCAGCGAGATCCGGCCAACCGGGTGACCCCACGCTTCCACCGCGGGCGCGTCGGCGAAGTCCTGCAACGCTTTCTCGATGACCAGAGCGCTACCACTCAGCATGACTACAATCTGCTGCACTTGGAGCAACTATGGCGCGCCGCGGCGGCGCTGGAACCGGCCATCGGCCTCAAACTGTTCGAGCGCTTCACGCCCCAGGACTGGCACGTGATCGCCCACGCCAGCCTCTATTGCCCGGATGTCGCCGCGGCCATGGCGTTCTGGGTACGCTTTGCGCCGTTAGGCTCGGATACCGACCGCGTGCAATGGATGACGGATGCCCAGGGTTCCGGGGTTGAAATCCATATCGACACCTCGGTGGAATTGAGCCGCTACCTGATCGAACACTATGGCGTCATGGCCATCACTCAACTGCGGCGAGGGACCGGTACTGCGCTTCAGCCGGTGCTGGCCTGCTTCAGCCATTCGCGCCCGGCTTATCACGCGCAATACCGGCATTGGTTCGGCGACCGGATCGAGTTCGACTGCCCGGCCAACCGCTTCTATTTCACCCCGCAAAACCTGCAACTGCCGCTACAGACCCGCCACGCCGGCATGCTCGAACTGCTGAGCCAAGAGCTGGATCGGCGGGTGGCCCTGCATCAACGGCACAGCGGCTGGGCTGCCAGAGTGGCGGCAGCCTGTCGCCAGGCATTGATGGCAGGCCAGTCACCGACCCTGGAAGGCCTCTGTGCTCATCTGCATCAAAGCCCGCGCACGCTACGGCGACGCCTGGAGGAACAAGGGCTGAGTTTTCGCCAACTGCTGGACCAGACCCGCGCCGAGCTGGAAATGCATCTGGAACTGCAAGGCGAATCTCGGGCGCAGATCGCGCTGCAGCTGGGTTACAACGATCAGGCGGCCTATCTGCATGCCCGCAAGCGCTGGAAAACCGCCTGCGCCTGAGGTTTATCCGGGCCAAAAAAACCCCGGCATGATGGCCGGGGTCTTTTCAACACTGCGGATCAGGCATCAGTAACGCTTGATGTCCGCCTGGTTTTCCAACTGCTTGCGATAAGCAGAGAAGTCCTGCTGGCCGATTCGCGAGGCCAGGAAGCGACGGTATTGAACCTTCTCTTCCTCGGTCGGCGCGGCGGCTTCGTTGACGCTGTTGAGTTGCAGCACCAGCAGGTTGCCGTTGGGCAGCGTCACGCTGGTGAAGGACGGCTTGTCCTTGGACTCAGGCTTGCTCATGCGGAACAGCGCCTGCAGTACGGTCGGATCGACACCGTCCTGGGCACGAGTCACGGCTTGCATGACCTTCCAGTTCTGACCGTCTACCGGCTTGTTCAGCGCGGTCTTGCCATCACGCAAGCTGGCGATCAGTTCTTCGGCCTTGGTCTTGGCCGCAGCACTGGCGTGCTCCTTGGCCAATTGCGCACGAATGGCGGTAGCAACACCTTCCAGCGGCAGTTGCTCAGGCTTGTGATGCTCTTTGACACGCAGCACCACGACGGTTTCAGGATCCAGCTCGATTGCGGTGCTGTTGGCACCCTCATCGAGAACCTCGGTGCTAAACGCGGCCTGCACCACGTTACGGTTGGCGGCGATGCCGTCACCGCCCTCACGGCCGAACGGCGCGGAGGTGTGAACAGTCAGTTTCAGATCCTGAGCCGGCTGTGCCAGATCGGAAGCCTCGAACGACGAATCTTCAAGCTGCTTGGTGGCCTCGACGAAACGCTGCTCGACCTGCTGGGTTTTCAGTTCGCGGGTCAGCTTGTCCTTGAGGCTGGCGAAGCTCGGCACTTGCGGTGCCTCAATGCCCAGCAGCTTGATCAAGTGGAAACCGAAGCCGGTACGCACCGGCGCCGACACCTGATCCTTGTTCAGCGCGTACAGCGCTTTTTCGAAGATCGGGTCGTAAACACCCGGGCCGGCGAAGCCCAGGTCACCGCCGTTACTGGCCGAACCTGGATCCTGGGAGAACTCCTTGGCCAGCGCCTCGAAGCTTTGACCCTTGGCCAGACGAGCCTGGATCTCCTCGATCTTGGCCTTGGCCTGGGCCTCGTTCACCTTGTCATTGACTTCAATGAGGATGTGCGCGGCACGACGTTGCTCGGACAGGTTGGCGATTTCTTTCTGATACAGCGCTTGCAGGTCTTCGTCCTTGACGCTGACCTGGTCGAAGAACGCGGCCTTCTTCAACTCGATGTAATCGATGACCACCTGGTCAGGAGTCATGAACTCCTTGGCGTGCTGATCGTAGTAGGCCTTGACCTCTTCGTCGGTCAGCTTGACTGCCGCCGGATCGGCCTTGATGGTCAGGGAAGCGAAATCCCGGGTCTGCTTTTCCAGACGAGCGAAGGCCAGCACCTGGGCGTCGGTCACAAAACCGCTGCCGGCAAGACCGGCACGTACCTGGCCGATCAGCATTTCCTGAGCCAGCATCTGGCGGAATTGCAGACGGGTGTAACCCAGTTGACGGATGACCTGGTCGAAACGCTCGGGGCTGAATTTGCCGTCCACCTGGAATTCAGGTGTCTGCAGGATCACTTGATCCAGGGCACCTTCGGAAAACGCGAACTTGGAATCCTTCGCCCCTTGCAGCAACAGCTTGCGATCGATCAGCCCTTTCAGAGCGGCTTCACGCAGCATCTTCTCATCCAGCAGTGAGGCATCGAAGTCTTTGCCCAACTGTTGCATCAACTGACGGCGTTGCATGTCGACGGCCTGGCTCAACTCGTTCTGAGTGATTTCCTCGCCGTTGACCTTGGCCGCGTCCTGGTTGTGGGTGGTGGCCTTGAAAATGGCATCGAAACCGGTCAACGCCAGCAGCGCGACGATGACCCCGATGATGGTTTTGGCAATCCAGCCTTGTGAATTGTCCCTGATATTCTGCAGCATACGTCCCCCAAAAACGGCTGTAATTCAATTTGAGCAGCCGTGGAGCGTGGGTAGAATCCGGATAGAAGAAAGGCGCATCCGAGGATGCGCCTTCTCGTAACTGGCGGAGCGGACGAGAGCTGAATCTGCAACCCTCTGCGTAAACCGATGGTGCATCGGTGAACTGGCGCCCCGCTGCCAGATCAGGCATGACCCCGACCCGGATGGGCAAAGACCCTGAAGAAACTTAGTTAACGGCTTCTTTCAGTGCTTTACCGGCTTTGAAACCTGGCTTTTTAGCAGCGGCGATTTCCAGAGTCTTACCGGTCTGTGGGTTACGGCCGATACGAGCTGGACGATCAGTTACGGAGAAGGTACCGAAACCAACCAGAACAACAGAGTCACCGGCCTTCAGAGCGCCAGTAACGGATTCGATTACTGCGTCCAGCGCACGGCCAGCAGCAGCTTTCGGGAGATCAGCAGATGCAGCGATAGCATCAATCAGTTCCGACTTGTTCACTCTAAGTCCCCTTATATATCTATGAGTATGATTCTAAGTTTTTTGGTGAAAGCAAAAACGAGTGCTGAATGGCCTACAGACACTTAAGAGCCGCTTTATAACAAGGGCTCTAAAAAGCTGTCAAGGAAGCCCCCCAGGCTAATGCGTATTAATGCGTGCTAATTCTTTCCTTAGAGTCAGACTCGCGTTTTTCGTCCTTTGCAACTATCTCGGGAGCCACATCCGGCAAGGGCTCCGGCGCGTATTGCAGCGCAATTTGCAGGACTTCGTCAATCCATTTAACCGGTTTAATCTGCAGATCCTGCTTGATATTGTCAGGAATTTCTTTCAAATCGCGAACATTCTCTTCAGGAATGATCACCGTCTTGATTCCACCTCGATGAGCGGCGAGTAATTTCTCTTTCAGTCCACCGATGGCCAACACCTGACCACGCAGAGTGATCTCACCAGTCATCGCCACATCAGCCCGTACCGGGATGCCGGTCAGCGCGGAAACCAGCGCCGTGCACATGCCTATGCCTGCGCTTGGGCCGTCCTTGGGAGTGGCTCCTTCAGGCATATGGATATGGGTATCGCGCTTCTCGTGGAAGTCCAGGGGAATGCCCAGGCTCTTCGCCCGACTGCGGACCACGGTCAGCGCTGCGGTGATCGACTCGACCATGACATCTCCCAGGGAACCGGTCTTGATCAACTGGCCCTTGCCCGGCACCACGGCCGCTTCGATAGTCAGCAATTCGCCGCCTACCTGAGTCCACGCCAAGCCGGTCACCTGACCGATCTGGTCCTGCTGCTCAGCAAGGCCGTAGCGGAACTTGCGCACGCCAAGGAAGTGCTCCAGCAGGTCGGAAGTGACTTTGACCGAGAAGCGCTTTTCCATCGCGTGCTCTTTCACCGCCTTGCGGCAGACCTTGGCAATCTGGCGCTCCAGCCCCCGCACACCGGCTTCGCGGGTGTAGTAACGAATGATGTCGCGGATCGCATCAGGGTCGAATTCCAGCTCACCCTTTTTCAGACCATTGGCCTGGATCTGCTTGGGCGACAGGTACTTGATCGCGATGTTGATCTTCTCGTCCTCGGTATAGCCGGGCAGACGAATCACCTCCATCCGGTCCAGCAATGCCGGAGGGATATTCATCGAGTTGGAGGTGCACAGGAACATCACATCGGACAGGTCGTAATCGACTTCCAGATAGTGGTCGTTGAAATTATGGTTCTGCTCGGGGTCCAGGACTTCAAGCAAGGCAGACGCAGGATCGCCGCGCATATCACTGCCCATCTTGTCGATTTCATCAAGCAGGAACAGCGGGTTGCGTACCCCGACCTTTGTCATCTTTTGAATCAATCTTCCTGGCATCGAACCGATATAAGTCCGGCGATGACCACGGATTTCCGCTTCGTCCCGAACACCACCCAACGCCATGCGCACAAACTTGCGATTGGTTGCGTTGGCGATCGATTCGGCCAGGGAGGTTTTGCCCACCCCTGGAGGCCCGACGAGGCACAGCACTGGACCACGGATTTTCTTGACCCGCTTTTGTACGGCGAGGTATTCGAGAATCCGCTCTTTGACTTCTTCCAGACCATAGTGGTCGGCATCAAGGATGTCTTCGGCACGTGCCAGGTCCAGGCGCACCTTGCTCTGAGCCTTCCACGGCACCTGCACCAACCAGTCGATGTAGGAGCGAACCACAGTGGCCTCGGCAGACATCGGCGACATCTGCTTGAGCTTGTTCAATTCGGCCTGAGCCTTGGTCATGGCGTCTTTGGGCAGACCAGCGGCGTCGATGCGCTTCTTCAGCTCTTCGATTTCGTTGTGGCCTTCGTCACCGTCACCCAGCTCTTTCTGAATGGCCTTCATCTGCTCGTTCAGGTAGTACTCGCGCTGGCTGCGTTCCATTTGCTTCTTGACGCGGCCACGAATGCGCTTTTCCACTTGCAGCAGATCAATCTCGGCGTCCAGCAATGCCAAGACATGCTCGACCCGAGCGGACAGATCAATGATCTCGAGGATTTCCTGCTTCTGCTCGATCTTCAACGCCATGTGCGCAGCCATGGTATCTACCAGACGGCTTGGCTCATCGATGCTGTTGAGAGAGGACAGCACCTCGGCAGGGACTTTCTTGCCCAGTTGCACATACTGCTCGAACTGGGACAACAAACTACGGACGAACACTTCCGACTCACGGTCAGGAGCGTCGACTTCGTCAATCAGAGAGACTTCAGCACGGCAGTGACCATCAACTTCACTGAAGCGTTCAACAGCGCCGCGCTGTTCGCCTTCAACCAGCACCTTGACGGTGCCATCAGGCAACTTGAGCAACTGCAAGACAGTCGCAATGGTACCTACGCGATAGAGTGCATCTTCACCGGGATCATCATCAGCAGGGTTTCTCTGTGCCAGCAGAAGAATCTGCTTGTCGCCCGTCATCGCTGCCTCGAGGGCTTCGATCGACTTCTCGCGCCCCACGAACAGCGGGATAACCATGTGCGGATAAACCACAACATCACGCAATGGCAGGAGAGGCAATTCGATGGTTGTCTTCATGATTTCGCCTCTACGGCGGCCGTACGGCCGTAAACAGATGGAAGTAAGCTTGAAACCAAGATGGGGGCTGCCTGCAAAAAAAACAAGCTTAAAGACAGCACTTTAAAGACGCTAAAAGCAAAGGGGCCCGAAGGCCCCTTCTTTTAAGCAACACCACAACACTTACGCGTCTGGCGCAGCCTTGGCCGTCGGCTCACTGTTCTCATAGATGTACAGTGGCTGGGACTTGCCTTCAATAACGCTTTCATCGATCACTACTTTACTCACCTCGGATTGCGAGGGGATCTCATACATAGTGTCGAGCAGAACACCTTCGAGAATAGAGCGCAGACCACGAGCACCCGTCTTGCGTTCAAGCGCTCGCTTGGCGACCGACTTCAATGCATCAGTACGGAACTCCAGGTCCACACCTTCCATCTCGAACAACTTGGCATACTGCTTGGTCAAAGCATTCTTCGGCTCAGTAAGAATCTGAATCAAGGCAGCCTCGTCCAGCTCATCCAGCGTCGCAAGAACCGGCAGACGACCGACGAACTCCGGGATCAGACCGAACTTGACCAGATCGTCAGGCTCAACTTCACGCAGGGACTCACCAACCTTCTTGCCCTCTTCCTTGCTGCGAACTTCGGCGTTGAAACCGATGCCACCACGGGTGGAGCGGTTTTGAATAACCTTTTCCAGACCCGAGAAAGCGCCGCCGCAGATAAACAGGATGTTGCGGGTGTCAACTTGCAGGAACTCCTGCTGCGGGTGCTTGCGACCACCTTGAGGCGGAACGGAAGCGACCGTACCCTCGATCAACTTCAACAGAGCCTGCTGAACACCCTCGCCGGAAACATCCCGGGTAATCGAAGGGTTGTCAGACTTGCGGGAAATCTTGTCGATTTCATCGATGTAGACAATGCCCATCTGAGCTTTTTCTACGTCGTAATCGCACTTCTGCAGCAATTTCTGAATGATGTTCTCAACGTCCTCACCCACATAACCGGCTTCGGTCAGGGTGGTTGCGTCGGCAATGGTGAAAGGCACATTCAACAGACGAGCCAGGGTTTCCGCCAACAGTGTCTTACCCGAACCTGTAGGCCCGATCAGCAAGATATTGCTCTTGCCGAGCTCGACATCGTCGTTCTTTTTGTCACGCTGATTCAGACGCTTGTAGTGGTTGTAAACCGCTACCGCCAGAACCTTTTTCGCACGCTCCTGACCAATCACATACTGATCAAGGATGCCGCTGATTTCTTTAGGCGAAGGCAATTTATGCGCGCTGCTCTCGGCCTGTGCTTCCTGCACCTCCTCACGGATGATGTCATTGCACAAGTCGACGCACTCGTCGCAGATAAAGACCGAGGGGCCGGCAATCAATTTGCGTACTTCATGCTGGCTTTTGCCACAGAAGGAGCAATAAAGCAGTTTGCCGTTGTCCTCGCCGTTGCGGGTGTCAGTCATTCGATCGATCCAAATCCGATAGGCTTGCAACACAAGATGAAGGCAATTGCGGGCTTTTTCAAGTCCGCAGGCGGCCAGTTAAATCAGCCGCCTACATTTGAGTTGCTTAGGCAGGCATTTGACGCTTGTTGATCACGGAGTCGATCAGACCGTACTCCGCGGCGCGCTCGGCGCTCATGAAGTTGTCACGCTCGGTGTCACGCTCAATGGTTTCGAGGCTCTGACCAGTGTGGTGAGCCAGCAGCGAGTTCAGGCGCGAACGAATGTGCAGGATTTCCTTGGCATGGATGTCGATATCCGACGCCTGACCTTGGAAACCGCCGAGCGGTTGGTGAATCATCATCCGCGAGTTAGGCAGGCAATGACGCTTGCCTGCAGCACCGCCAGCGAGCAGGAAGGCACCCATGCTGCAAGCCTGGCCAATGCAGATAGTCGAAACGTCAGGCTTGATGAACTGCATGGTGTCGTAGATCGACATGCCAGCAGTTACCGAGCCACCTGGCGAGTTGATGTAGAGATGGATGTCCTTGTCCGGGTTTTCCGCTTCAAGGAACAGCAGTTGCGCCGCAACCAGGTTGGCCATGTAGTCCTCTACCGGGCCAATCAGGAAAATCACCCGTTCCTTCAGAAGGCGCGAGTAGATGTCATAGGCGCGTTCGCCGCGGGCGGACTGCTCGATAACCATCGGGACCAGGCCGCCTGCGGCCTGGATGTCAGAGCTCTGCTGATAATAAGAATTGCGGGACATGTCCTGCAGTCACTCCCAAATAGTCATGTCTTGAATACGCATAAGCCAGCACGAAGGCTGGCTTATGGTGTGTGCTTCGAACGAAAAGAAGATCAGTCGGCTTGAGGTGCTTCTACCGGCTTGACCGCTTCTTCGTAAGAGACCGATTTGTCGGTCACGCTAGCTTTCTGCAGAACAGTATCCACAACTTGCTCTTCCAGCACAACCGAACGGACTTCGTTCAACTGCTGCTCGTTCTTGTAGTACCAGGACACGACTTGCTCAGGCTCTTGGTAAGCCGAAGCCATTTCCTGGATCAACTCGCGAACGCGCGCTTCATCAGGTTTGAGGTCGAATTGCTTAACAACCTCGGCGACGATCAGGCCCAGCACTACGCGACGCTTAGCCTGCTCTTCGAACAGCTCAGCAGGCAGTTGATCCGGCTTGATGTTGCCACCGAACTGCTGCACGGCTTGAACACGCAGACGGTTAACTTCGTTGTCCAGCAGTGCCTTCGGCACTTCAATCGGATTGGAGGCCAGCAGACCATCCATAACCTGATTCTTCACTTTGGACTTGATAGCCTGACGCAGTTCGCGCTCCATGTTCTTGCGAACTTCGGCACGGAAGCCATCCAGACCCGCTTCTTTGATCCCGAATTGAGCGAAGAACTCTTCGGTCAGTTCTGGCAGCTTAGGCTCGGAAACGCTGTTGACGGTAACAGTGAACTCAGCGGCTTTGTTGGCCAGATCCAGGTTCTGGTAGTTCTCTGGGAAGGTCAGGTTCAGAACACGCTCTTCGCCAGCTTTAGCGCCAACCAGACCGTCTTCGAAGCCAGGAATCATGCGACCGGAGCCCAACACCAGTTGAGTACCCTTGGCCGAGCCACCTGCGAAAACTTCGCCGTCGACCTTGCCAACGAAATCGATGTTCAGCTGGTCGTCTTTCTGCGCAGCGCGATCAGCCACTTCGAAGCGAACATTCTGCTTGCGCAGGATTTCCAGCATGTTGTCCAGATCGGCATCAGCCACTTCAGCGCTCAGACGCTCAACAGCGATGTTTTCGAAACCGGCGACGGTGAACTCTGGGAATACTTCGAAAGTGGCAACGTATTCCAGATCCTTGCCCTTCTCCAGCACTTTAGGCTCGACCGAAGGAGCGCCAGCCGGGTTCAGCTTCTGCTCAACAACAGCTTCATAGAAAGAAGCCTGGATCACGTCACCCACTGCTTCTTGACGCGCGTCAGCCTCATAACGCTGACGAATCACGCTCATTGGAACCTTGCCAGGACGGAAGCCTGGGATTTTGGCCTTTTGGGCAGTCTGCTGCAGACGCTTGTTGACCTGGCTCTCGATGCGCTCAGCCGGCACGGTGATGCTCATGCGGCGCTCAAGAGCAGAAGTATTTTCAACAGAAACTTGCATGGATATTCCTCGTTGCACAGACGTTAGCCGGCCGTTTTCCGACCCCAGAATCAAGGGCATGCATTCTAGTGGGTCAAACTCAAGAAGTCACCCTACTGAAAAAGGGTGAAATACGACCGACAATGTGAAGGCGGGGACAAAGGGTTGAGCCTCGCCATGAGAGCAATTACTACAAATCCCGCCAGGGGCTCTAGACCAATCCTTCTATATATAGAAGGGATCGACCGGCCCACCCCTGACAAACACCAGCCAACAGCAGAAGCTCATACACCTGACGACCAGGAGCGAATCTGGGGCCACCGGTCAGCCCATTACATGCGGCTAGACCACAGCATCGAATCCAGAAACGAAAACGGCGCAGCCCCCTTTCAGGTGCTGCGCCGTGATCTGCTATTAACTAGCTACTTTAATGGTGCGGACGAAGAGACTCGAACTCTTACACCTTGCGGCGCTGGAACCTAAATCCAGTGTGTCTACCAATTCCACCACGTCCGCTTAACAAGCTTTTAAAGCAAAGGCGCCAGACTATTAATCTGGCGCCTTCTTCGAATATGGGGTGGACGATGGGGATCGAACCCACGACAACAGGAGTCACAATCCTGTGCTCTACCAACTGAGCTACGCCCACCATATTGCGTTACTTGTGCCAAAGCTGCCTAATGGCGCACCCGGCAGGACTCGAACCTGCGACCATCCGCTTAGAAGGCGGATGCTCTATCCAGCTGAGCTACGGGCGCCTTATTAATCTGTATTCTTTAATGACTACAAACTAATTGCTTTCAGTCGTTACGAGTTAAACATCAACTCTGCCCGACCTTCTTAACCAGTGCTAGGCTGTGCCCGACAAGTGCGACGAATGTTATAGACGAGCCGTTAGGTCGTCAACTCTTTTTTAAAAAAAATTCATTTAATTAAAGGAGTTAGGGGAATTTGCAGACCAAGCGCCTTTGCCCTCACGTCCCGACATGCGAGAATACGTTCTCTTTTTCTCTCCCTCTCGATGGTTAATCACGCGTCATGACTGCACAACTAATCGACGGCAAAGCGATCGCCGCTAGCCTGCGCCAGCAGATCGCCAAACGTGTCGCCGAGCGTCGCCAACAAGGCCTGCGTACTCCGGGTCTCGCGGTGATTCTGGTCGGCAGCGACCCGGCCTCTCAGGTTTATGTCTCGCACAAGCGTAAAGACTGCGAAGAGGTCGGCTTCCTTTCACAAGCCTATGACTTGCCCGCCAACACCACTCAAGAAGATCTGGCCGGTCTGATCGACAAGCTCAACGATGACCCGAATATCGACGGCGTCCTGTTGCAGTTGCCGCTGCCCGAGCACCTGGACGCCTCCTTGTTGCTTGAGCGCATTCGCCCGGACAAAGACGTGGATGGTTTCCATCCCTATAACGTCGGCCGCCTGGCCCAGCGCATTCCCCTGCTGCGCCCCTGCACCCCCAAGGGCATCATGACCCTGCTGCAAAGCACCGGTGCCGATCTGTACGGCATGGACGCAGTCGTCGTAGGCGCCTCCAATATCGTCGGTCGTCCGATGGCCATGGAGTTGCTGCTGGCGGGCTGCACCGTGACCGTGACTCACCGCTTTACCAAAGACCTGGCCGGCCACGTCGGCCGCGCCGATCTGGTCGTGGTTGCCGCGGGCAAGCCGGGCCTGGTCAAGGGCGAGTGGATCAAGGAAGGCGCCATCGTCATCGACGTGGGCATCAATCGTCAGGAAGATGGCAAGCTGGTGGGCGACGTTGTGTATGAGACCGCCCTGCCCCGCGCCGGCTGGATCACCCCCGTACCTGGCGGCGTCGGCCCCATGACCCGCGCCTGCCTGCTGGAAAACACCCTGTACGCCGCTGAAACGCTGCACAGCTGAGTGTTGCCAGCCCGCTTGAATAAGCCCGCCATTGGCGGGCTTTTTTATGCCCTCTCTGCACACACACGACCGCCGACATATAGCGCCTGAATCTTAGCGCCCCGGATCGAGCTGGACCTATCCTGATGAGCAGTTGCCACTCAGGGAAAACCGGTGTTTTTTCTTGGTTTTTAAGGGTTTTCGACTGACCGCTGAAGAACAATCGACAGTTCCTCAGCTATATTCATAAAATGTAACGTTTTCCCGAAAAAACCCGTTGCCAGACGGCATATCCATCTTTATCGAGTCCGCCCGCGTGAAAATTCGTCTCTCCATCCTCAGCTTGTTGTTTGCTGTGTCCGGCACCCTGATCGCGCACAGCGTCGACGCCAGCGAAACCACCGCGGCGCCAAGAGACACTTCACAGTTGCACATCGCCTCCGGCAGCGCCCTGCTGCTGGATCTGCAGACCAACAAAGTCATCTACTCCAGCAACCCGGACGTCGTGGTGCCCATCGCTTCGGTCACCAAACTGATGACCGCCATGGTCGTGCTCGACGCCAAGCTGCCACTGGATGAACACATCTCCATGAACATCAGCGACACCCCGGAGATGAAGGGTGTGTTTTCCCGGGTCAAGCTCAACAGTGAGCTGAGCCGTCGCGACACCTTGCTGATCGCCCTGATGTCCTCGGAAAACCGCGCCGCCGCCAGCCTCGCCCATCACTATCCAGGCGGCTACTCGGCGTTTATCGCCGCCATGAACGCCAAGGCCAAGTCCCTGGGCATGACCCACACCCACTATGTCGAGCCCACTGGCCTGTCGATCCACAACGTTTCCACCGCGCGCGACCTGAGCAAGCTGTTGGTGGCCGCACGCAAATACCCGTTGTTGAGTGAGCTGAGCACCACCAAGGAAAAGACCGTGGCGTTCCGCAAACCCAACTACACCCTGGGTTTTCGCAACACCGACCACCTGGTCAACAAGGAAAAATGGGACATCAAGATCACCAAGACCGGCTTTACCAACCAGGCTGGCCACTGCCTGGTGCTGGTCACCAGCATGGGCAACCGCCCAGTAGCCCTGGTGATTCTCGACGCTTTCGGCAAGTACACCCACTTTGCCGACGCCAGCCGTATCCGCAACTGGGTCGAGACGGGCAAAAGCGGTTCGGTGCCAGACGTGGCCTTGCGCTACAAGGCCGACAAGAACCTCAAGAACCACCAGAGCGCAGCCCCGCAAGCCTCACATTGATCCCCCCGCAAAAACAACGGCGCCCTAAGGCGCCGTTGTTGTCTTTTGAGCATTCAATGACCGTCGAGCGCCTTGCCGGCCCGAGCCGCCGCTTGCTCCTGGCCGGACTGGGCCAGATCGTTGGCCGCCTTCAACCAACGCTGGCGATCAACCTTGGCCGGCAGCTGGTTGGGCGCCTGAATCAATACCGCAAAACTGCCGGCGTCTTTCCAGGACGACTCGAAGGCACTGAAACTCATCAGTTGCCGACGACTTTTCGCCCCCCGCAACAGCACCGTCTGCTTATCCCGGTTATAACCGGCCAGAACCGCATAACGCGGCTGCGCCCACAAGCTTGAACCCTCGGTAAAGCGCACCAGCACCGGATAGCCTGCGGCCACCTGAGTCAGCAAGGCCGACAGATGATCATCCAGGGGATAGACCACCATGCCGTATTGCCGGGCCAGGCTCTGCAGGTTCTGCTGCAACTGCGCCTCGGCTCCCGGCAGATGCAGTGGCTTGTCCAGCAGCCCGGGGGTGATCACGACGCCCTGTTGCGACAACATACTGGCTAGCGCTCCGGGAGCGCTCTGGTACATCTCGCCACGGAAGAACGGCACGCTATTGAGCTCCACCCGCTCCGGCAGTCGCTGAATCTCCGGTTGTACGCTGCCGGCACAACCGGCCAGGCTCAGAACACAGGCGCTGGCCAGCAGCACCGCTCGAAATCGAGGAAATACCCGCACCATCATTGCTCTCTAATAGACAGACGCCGGACAACCCTGCTCCGGCTGGGGCCTTGATCATAGGGCCCTCGCGGGCGAGGGTATAGCGTTAGGCAGCAGTTAATTGCAAACCATAGAGCGAAGTGTTCGAAGACTCGCGACTATTGGTCAATAGCCTGAAACACAGGGGCTACTAGACTGTCCATTGGTAAGTGTGTGTGCCCTGAACAGGGCATATAAGGAGGCACTGATGAGCCTGACAACGACAATCCTGATGCTGATCCTGGGCTGGCTGGCCGTCGCCGGCGCCATGCTCTGGGGCGTGTTGCGTATCACTCGCCGCCACCATCCTCAGCCTCGCGAGCCACGCATCGAAAGCGAAAAGACCGCCCGGCGCCCCGCCACTGTGCACTGACCCCGCTTGCCCTTCCGATAAAACGACACGGCCGCCTGACTCCAACGAGTGCAGGCGGCCGTTTGCCATGGCGGCGAATCAGACCTCGGTCTGCTGCGCCTGGCGCTTCTGCCGAGCCCGACGGGCCAGCATGTTCAGGCTTTCAATGGCCGCCGAGAACGCCATCGCCGCGTACACATAGCCCTTGGGCACATGGGCGCCGAAACCTTCGGCGATCAGGGTCATGCCGATCATGATCAGGAAGCCCAGGGCCAGCATCACCACAGTCGGGTTGTCATGGATGAACTTGGCCAGCGGTTCGGCGGCCAGCAACATCACCAGCACCGAGATCACCACGGCAATGATCATGATCGGCAGGTGCTCGGTCATGCCCACCGCGGTAATGATGCTGTCGATGGAGAACACCAGGTCCAGCAGCAGAATCTGCCCGATCGCCGCAGCGAACCCGATGCTCACCTTGGACGCCACGGTCGCAGGCTTCTCGGGCTCAGGGTCCATGCTCTGATGGATTTCGGTGGTGGCTTTCCAGACCAGGAACAGGCCACCGGCAATCAGGATCATGTCCTTCCAGGAGAAGCTCTGCCCCAGCACATCGATCACCGGCTCAGTGAGCTGGACGATGAACGCAACGGTGCTAAGCAGCGCCAGACGCAGGAACAACGCCATGCTGATCCCGATGCGCCGCGCCTTGGCCCGGTGTTTTTCCGGCAGCTTGTTGGTGAGGATGGAAATAAAGATCAGGTTATCGATGCCAAGCACGATCTCCATCACCACCAGAGTGGCCAGGGCCACCCAGGCAGTGGGGCTGGCGGCGAGCTGTAAAAGGTAATCCATGGGTCAATCCTGAATCGGTGAGATGAAAAGTCAGATTTCCTGGGAAGAATCGGGCTGCTTGGCCGCGTCGTCCTTGGTTTTTTCCTTGCCGGTCACGCTTTGCGTGGCCTCGTTCAACGCCTGCTCGGCGGCCTTGTGGGTGTCATCGATGGCTTGCTTGGCCGTCTCGGCGGCCTTGTCCAGCACCTGTTGCGCGCTTTTTTCCGCCTGATCACACCCCGCCAGAGTCAGCATAGACAGGGCCAGCAGCGACGCCGCGCCCAGGGTTTTGAATGACATGCCGTATTCCTCGATAGAACGGACAGGGCCAATGAGGGCCCCGTCGATAGCGGGGCATTCTAAGGAGGCGAATACTTCAGGAAAATTCGTATTTTTTGCAGTTATACTTCGGTTTTTACGAACTGATAGTCGCCATGCTCAACTACCGCCAACTGCATTACTTCTGGGTTGTGGCCAAGACCGGCAGCATCGTGCGCGCCTGCGAGCAGCTCAACCTGACCCCACAAACCATCAGCGGCCAGATCAGCCTGCTGGAGCAGACCTACGGCATCGAACTGTTTCACCGGGTCGGGCGCCAGCTGGAATTGAGCGAAGCCGGACGCCAGGCCCTGCCCTACGCCGAACAGATGTTCCAGCTCGGCGGCGAGCTGGAAGCCATGCTGCGAGCCCGCCCCGACGAACAGCAGATCCAGTTCCGGGTCGGGGTGGCCGACGTGGTGCCCAAGTCCATCGTCTATCGCCTGATCGCCCCGACCATGGAGCTCAGCGAACCGATTCGCCTGACCTGCCGCGAAGACAAACTCGAACGCCTACTGGCCGACTTGGCCATCCAGCGCCTGGACTTGGTGATTTCCGACAGCCCGATGCCCTCGCACCTGGACATCAAGGGCTACAGCCAGAAACTCGGGGAATGCGGCATCAGTTTCTTTGCCACCGCCGAACTGGCCCGGCTGCACGGCGCCGACTTCCCACGCGGCCTGCACGGCGCGCCGCTGCTGATTCCCGGGCAGGAAACCGTGGTCCGCAGCCGCCTGCTGCGCTGGTTCGCCGAACAGCAACTGCAACCGCGGATCATTGGTGAATTCGACGACAGCGCCCTGATGCAGGCCTTTGGCCAATCCGGCAGCGGGATCTTCATCGCCCCCAGCGTGATTGCCGAGGAAGTCCGGCAGCAGTACGGCGTCCAGCTGATCGGCCAGACCGACGCCGTGACCGAATCGTTCTATGCCATCTCGGTGGAACGCAAGGTCAAGCACCCGGGCATCCTGGCCATCACCGAGGGCGCGCGCCGCGAACTGTTCACGCCCCTGGCGCATGGATAGAGGCGCAGGCCCGCGGCGTCTTGAGGTTCATCAGCAGCAGAGCCAGAGCAATCGACAACACAATGAACGCCGACGCCGCCATCCCCAGGCTGCCCAGGCCCAGGGTATCGATCACCCGCCCGCCGACCATCGCCCCCAGGCCGATCCCCAGGTTGGCCCCGGCGATGTTCAGCGACGCGGCGAAAGCCGGCGCTTGCGGCGCCGCCTTGATCAAGCGCACATGGCTGACCAGGAACAAGGCGGCCTGGGTCACGCCCCAGACGCCCATGGCCGCCGCCAGGGCCAGGGGCGAATCAATGCTCGGCACCAGGGCCAGCATGCCGCCGATCATCAAGGCGCAGAACACCATGGAGGCGATCAGCGGATGGCGGTCCACGGCCCGGCCCCCCAGGGAGTTGCCGATCAGCCCCACGGCGCCAAAGCCCATCAGGCACCAGCCCACCAGGGTGCCGTCGAAGCCGGCCAGGCGCTCGAGAATGTCTGCCAGGTAGGTGTAGGCGGTGAACATGCCGCTGAACACCAGGATCGACAGCAGCACGTGCCCCTGCATCAGCGGGCTGCGCAGGATGCCAAACTGCGCCCGCAGGCTCGCCTGCGGGTTGTGCGGCCTGGTGTTCGGCAGATAGACCCACAGCAGCAAGGCCTTGGCGACGGCCACCAGGGCCAGGATGCCGAAGGCGCTGCGCCAGCCGAACGCATCGGCGATCAGGGTGCCCACGGGAATCCCGAACACCGTGGCACAGACGATGCCGAAGCCGATCTTGGCGATGGCGCGCCCCGCGTGATCCGGACCGACGATATCCACCGCCGTTTCACTGGCCAGGGCCCAGAACACCGGCAGCCCCAGGGCCGGCACCAGGCGTGCCAGGGCCATCACCCAGATGTTCGGCGCCAGGGCCGCCAGGGTGTTGGCCAGGCCGAACATCAGCAGCACGCTGATAAACAACTGCTTGCGCGGAAAACGCGCGAAATAGGCCGTCAGGAACGGCCCGAACGCCGCGACGGTAAAGGCGAACAGGGTCACCAGCAAGCCGGCCTGCGACACGCTGACCTGCAAGTCCCGGGCTATCGACGGCAACAGGCCGACAATGACGAATTCCGTGGTCAACACGGTAAAACCCGCGGCGGACAACAGCAGGATGGGCAACAACATCGCAAACTCCAGAAACAACGACAGCAGCGACAGCCCGAAGGGCCCGCTGACTGGATAGAAAAGGGGGTGGCGGATCTTAACAGAGTGGGTACGGGTCTGGGCAACCGCGCCGGCGCCGGGCGTCGCAGGTGGCAGATCGTCACATCAACACAGGAAGCCCGGGCGCCTGTGATAAAGTCCGCCCCCTGCCAAAAACAGTGGTTTTCGCGCCGGCATGCCCGTCAGGCCGCCCGATCGCCCGTTGCCCTTTGCCACCGCATCCCTGGATGCCGGCTCAGCCCCGGCATGCACTGCACATTAAAAAAACAGAGATACCGCTATGAGCGCTGCACCTCCTTCCTTCCTCCACACCCTCAAACGCCTGAGCCTGGTGACCCAGATCGTCATCGGCCTCATTGCCGGCATCGCCCTGGCCCTGCTGGCCCCCGAAGTGGCGAAGTCCACCACCTTCATCGGCAAGGTCTTCGTCTCGGCGCTCAAGGCCGTGGCGCCGATCCTGGTGTTCGTGCTGGTCATGGCCTCGATCGCCAACCACAAGCACGGCCAGGAAACCCATATCCGGCCGATCCTGGTGCTCTACCTGCTGGGCACCTTCGCCGCGGCGGTGGTCGCGGTGATCGCCAGCAGCCTGTTCCCCTCGTCCCTGGTCCTGGCCACCCACGACGTCGCCGTGAGTGCCCCGGGCGGTATCAGCGAGGTGCTGCAAAGCCTGCTGCTGAGCGTGGTGGACAACCCGGTCAGTGCCCTGATGAACGCCAACTTCATCGGCATCCTGGCCTGGGCCATCGGCATGGGCGTGGCCATCCGCCATGCCGGCGAGACGACCCGCGCCGTACTCGATGACCTGTCCAACGGGGTCACCGTCATCGTGCGCGTGGTGATCCGCTTCGCGCCCCTGGGGATCTTCGGCCTGGTGGCCTCGACCCTGGCCACCTCGGGCTTCGACGCCCTGCTCGGCTACCTGCACCTGCTGGCGGTGCTGATCGGCTGCATGCTGTTCGTGGCCCTGGTGATGAACCCGCTGATCGTGTTCTGGAAAATCCGCCGCAACCCCTTCCCGCTGGTGCTGACCTGCCTGCGCGAGAGCGGCATCACCGCGTTCTTCACCCGCAGCTCGGCCGCCAACATCCCGGTCAACCTGGAACTGAGCAAGCGCCTGGGCCTGCATGAAGACACCTACTCGGTGTCCATCCCCCTGGGCGCCACCATCAACATGGCCGGCGCGGCGATCACCATCACCGTGCTGACCCTGGCCGCCGTGCACACCCTGGGCATCGCCGTCGACCTGCCCACCGCCGTGCTGCTCAGCGTGGTCGCGGCCATCTGCGCCTGCGGTGCTTCGGGCGTTGCCGGCGGTTCGCTGCTGCTGATTCCCCTGGCTTGCAGCCTGTTCGGCATCCCCAGCGAAATCGCCATGCAGGTGGTTGCCGTGGGCTTCATCATCGGCGTGCTGCAGGACTCGGCGGAAACCGCGCTGAACTCCTCCACCGACGTGCTCTTCACGGCCGCCGCGTGCCTGGCCCAGGAAGACAAGGCGCAAGCCGCCGCCTGATCCAACGCCCACTAAAAAGCCCGGCCAGGGTCAACCTGGCCGGGCTTTTTTATCACCTGGGGTTTTAGAACGCGCCCATGTAGTCGCGCTTGCCCACTTCCACACCGTTGTGACGCAGGATCGCGTAGGTGGTGGTGACGTGGAAGAAGAACTGCGGCAGGCCGTAGGTCAACAGGTAGGACTGGCCACTGAAGCGCTTCTCTTTCGGGGTGCCCGGGCGAGTGACGATCTCGATGCCTTCCTTGCCATCGATCTGCGCAGGCTGGATGCCGTCGATAAAGGCCAGGACCTTGGCGATCAGCGCCTGCAGGTCGGCGAAGGTGGTTTCGCTGTCGTCGTACTTGGGCAGCTCGACCTCGGCCAGACGCGCCGACACGCCCTTGGCGAAGTCCACGGCGATCTGCACCTGGCGCACCAGCGGGAACATGTCCGGGTACAGGCGCGCCTGCAACAGGGCATTGGGCTCGATGTTCTTCGCGGTGGCGTGAGCTTCGGCCTTGTGCAGGACATCGCTCAGGGCGTTGAGCATTTGCTTGAAGACGGGAACGGAAGCGGCGTACAGGGAAATAGTCATGACAGTCTCGACAAGGATGGCGGGAGTACAACGAGCAGCGATTATAGCCACAGCGGCTCAACCCGGGGCCTTTATCCCGAAGGCCCCCGGCGATAGGCGCTGGGGGCGACGCCGAACCAGCGCTTGAAGCTCTGGGAAAAACTCGACAGGTCGCTGAAACCCAGCTCTTCCGCGATCCGGGTCAGACTCAAGGCGCGATTGCCCAACAACGCCAGGGCCCGGGCGCCGCGCTGCTCGGCCAGCAACTGGCGATAGTTGGTGCCCTCTTCCTGCAGGCGCCGCTTCAAGGTACGCACACTGGTCCGCGTAAGACGCGCCATGTCCGGCAGATCAGCGACCCTGCCGGCCGGCAGGGCCTCGAGATGCTGGCGGACCAGGGCCGCGGTGCTCTGATGGGCCTGTCGGCGCTCAAGCAACTGCCGGCACATCTGCTCGCACATCGCCACCGTCAGCGGGTTGGCCTGGGGCAAGGTGCGATCCAGGAACCGCCGGTCGAACGCCAAGCTGTCCAGCGCCGCCCGGTACTCGGGCACCCGGCCCAGCACCCGCGGAACATCGCAGGCCGCGCTAGCCGCGGGCGGGGCGGCACGGCGGGTCAGGCGCGCCAGACAAAAATCCTCACCGACGATCTCCTTCATCAACACCGCGGCAGCGGCCATGTCCCGTTCCAGCAGAAACGCGGCCACCTGCGGATCGGCCACCGGCGGCGCACCGAAGGTCAGCACGCCCAGATCCCGCTCCAGTCGGTAGCCGATCGAAGCGAAGGCATAGGTCAGCGGCAGAAAGCGCAGGGCCAGGCTCAGGGCATCGGCCGGCGTCGCGCTGCTGATCAGGCCATAGCCGAACAAGCCGTAGGTGGAGAAGTGGTAACGCGCGCCCACCTCATAGCCCAGCCCAGGAGGATGCCCCAGCAGCTGCAGCAGATTGCTCACCAGCCGCAGCTCCTGGGCCGCCAGCAGCAGCGTATTGGGGTCCTGCAGCCCCTCCAGGGACACCGCGCAACCGGCCAGCAGGCGCGTCGGCGACAGGCCCCTTTCAAGCGCAAAGTTCACCAACAGCAAGGCGCTGGACGGTCCCCGGGTGAATGCTTGAACGTTCATGGCCTGACTCATGGGCGGATTTGGCCCAAATACTAAAACACTTGTCCCGTTGCAGCATGGGGTCCACGGATATTTGCCCCCATGCTTCACTCAACGGGGCCACGCCAACGTCGCCAGGACAGGGCCCCGGGTCGATCCCACCTGCGTCCACAACAATAACAACGAGGTCGTCATGCCCGAATCCACCGCCCCGCTAAACCTCTGTTCCAGCCCCTGCGCGCCCCTGGAAGCCCTGATCATCGGCAGCGGCTTCGGCGGCCTGGGCATGGCCATCGCCCTGCGCAAGGCCGGGGTCAGTCAGTTCCTCCTGCTTGAGAAAGGCCAGGACGTCGGCGGCGTCTGGCGCGACAACACCTACCCCGGCGCCGCCTGCGACGTGCCTTCGCACCTGTACTCATTTTCCTTCGAGCCCAACCCGCGCTGGTCCCGGGTGTTCGCGCCCCAGGCCGAGATCCACGGCTACCTGCAACATTGCGCCCGTACCTACGACCTGCTGCCACACATTCACTTCGGCAGCGAAGTGCGCCACGCCCGCTTCGATGAAGCCGGCCATTACTGGCAGGTCGTCTGCAACGATGGCCAGGAGCATTTCACCCGCCTGCTGATCAGCGCTGTCGGCCAGCTGAGCCGTCCCGCCCTGCCCAAACTGCCGGGCATGGACAGCTTTCGCGGCCGGGTCTTTCACTCCGCCCACTGGGATCACCATTACGCCCTGGCCGACCAACGGGTGGCGGTGATCGGCACCGGCGCCTCGGCCATCCAGTTCGTGCCGCAGATTGCCGATCAGGTGGCGGCGCTCAAGGTCTTCCAGCGCTCGCCGGCCTACATCATGCCCAAGGCCGACCGGGCCTACAGCGAGCAAGAAAAACAGCGTCTGGCCCGCCAGCCCTGGCGGATGAAACTGCTGCGCGCGGCCCACTACCTGCACTTCGAATCCCGGGCCCTGGGCTTCACCCGCCTCAAGGGCCTGACCCGGTGGGTGGTCGGTGGCCCGTTCAACAAGCTCCTGCACGCCTCGGTCGCCAGCCCCGAGCTGCGCCGGCAGATGACCCCGGACTACCCCATCGGCTGCAAGCGCATCCTGCTGTCCAACGACTACCTCAAGACCTTCGACCAAGCTCATGTGCAGCTGGTGACCGAGGGCATCGCACGCATCACCGAACACGGCATCGAAACCCTCGACGGCCAGCAGCACCCTGTGGACGCAATCATCTACGGCACCGGTTTCGCCGCCACCGAGTTCCTTTCGCCGATGCGCATCAGCGGCCGTGACGGGCTTGACCTGAACCAGGCCTGGCAAGACGGCGCGGCGGCCTACCTGGGTATCAGCGTGCCGGGCTTCCCCAACTTCTTCATGCTTTATGGGCCCAACACCAACCTAGGCCACAACTCCATCATCCATATGCTGGAGAGCCAGATCTCCCACGTCATGCAGGCCCGCCAGGCGCTGCTGGACAGCGGCGCCAGCCAGCTGGAAGTGGATGAACACCGCCACCAGCGCTTTCAACGGCGCATCCAGCGCCGCCTGGCCACTTCGGTGTGGAGCGGCTGCAAGAGCTGGTATGTCGACGAACGGGGGCACAACAGCACCAACTGGCCAGGCTTCACCTGGTCCTATCGCTGGCTGGCGCGCTATGCCGGGCTGGCCGCCTATCGCCTGTCCAGGCCATTGGACGCCCGGTCCCCGGACTGCGCCGGACAACGCATAGCCGCCCCCCGGGACTGGCTGGAGCAGGCCAACGCAGCCTTCCTGCGGGTTTTCCTGCGGGTCAGTTTCAGGGCCTTGATCGGCCCGCCCCGGGCCCTGGCCAGCCAGCGCAAGATCGTCGACCGGTTGTCATGGCTGATGCCCGGCTGCCTGGGCGTGAAGCGCCGGAGCATGCGGTTGGACGGGCTCTCGTTGCAGATTGTCGAACCCGCAAGCACGGCGCCCAAGGGGGTGATTCTCTACCTGCACGGCGGCGCCTTCTGCCTCGGCGGCCCGCGCTCTCACTACAGCGTCAGCAGCCGCCTGGCCCGGGACAGCGGCTGCAGTGTCTGGGTCCCCGACTACCGGCTGGCGCCGGAGCATCCCTACCCCGCCGCGCTGGAAGACTGCCTAGCCTCTTATGACGCCATCCGCGCCCAGCTCTGCCCGGCGGACAAACTGCTGATTGCCGGCGACTCCGCCGGCGGCGCCCTGGTCCTAGCGCTGGCCCTGGCCTTGAAGGAACGTGGCGAGGAGATTGCCGCCGGGCTGATGCTGCTGTCGCCGGTCACCGATCCGGACCTGGGCGGCGCCAGTATGCAATCGCGCCAGGAGGCCGATCCGATGATCCGCCGCGACTGGCTGGAGCAAGCCCTCAAGACCTACGCAGCGCCCGCTCAAGCCCCCACCCATCGCCCCCTGGAAGCAGACCTGCGCGGCCTGCCGCCGATGCTGATCCAGGTCGGCGACCAGGAGCTGCTGTTGTCGGACTCCACACGCCTGGCCGAGCGCGCCAGGCAGTCGGGGGTGGCTTGCCAGCTGGAAATCCACGAGGGCCGCTGGCACGTGTTCCAGTTGCAGGCGTTCTACCTGCGCTCCGCGAGAAACGCCCTGCTGGGCCTGGCCCGGTTTGCCCGCCAGTGCCTGGAGACAGCGAGCCAAGCCCGGCAGGCAGCGGATTCGCCACGCACGACACAGCCTGCAACAGACGCGCAACCCGGCTGAACCGGCCGCCCTCGCCCCACGCATGGCGGCGGGGGCGCCCCGATAAACCGGCGCCGGCGCGGGCCGTGCCAAGTTCTGATGGCAAGATCCGGGTTCTGAAGGTAAAACAGAGCCCCTCCAAAGTGGCCCACCCGGCCACGGAAAAACCGCAGCGCCGATCCAGGCCCTGTTGCGGTTTTTCACGACCCACCCATCAGTGACCAAGGGACCAGCACTTATGAGCAGCGAGCACGACACCCCCGGCGAAGAACTGCGCTTGAGCAGCACCGATATCCGCATCCTGGGTTCGTTGATCGAAAAGCAGGCCACCAGCCCGGAAACCTACCCCCTGACCCTCAACGCCCTGGTACTGGCCTGCAACCAGAAAACCAGCCGTGAACCGGTGATGAACCTGACCCCGGGCCAGGTCGGGCAAAGCCTGCGCGCCCTCGAAGCCCGTGGCTTTACCCGGCTGGTCATGGGCAGCCGCGCCGATCGCTGGGAACAGCGCCTGGACAAGGCCCTGGAACTGGTGCCGGCGCAGTTGATCCTGTGCGGCCTGATGTTTCTGCGCGGGCCGCAAACCGTCAACGAGCTGCTGACCCGCAGCGGGCGCATGCATGATTTCGAAGACAGCGAGCAGGTCCTGCACCAGCTCGAACGCCTGATCGCCCGGGGCCTGGCCCTGCACATTCCGCGTCAGGCCGGCCAGCGCGAAGACCGCTACACCCACGCCCTGGGCGACACGGCGGACATCGAGGCGATTCTCGCCGCCCGCGGCAACCCGGTGGAACGCAGCACGGGCGGCGGTGTTTCAGTGGAACGCATCGAAGAACTGGAAGCGCGGATCGCCGCCCTGGAAGAGCGCCTGGCCCAGCTCGAAGGCTGATCCTGGTCGCCGCTGTCGCAGGCGGCGATCGCCCCCGAAGGAGGCGCCGCACCTAAGCACGCCCAAGGCCCTGCGGGCCTTGTCGCAGCTTGCGGCTACGGCGTTGCGGTTTCAGGCCCGGGCGAAGGCCACGGCCTTCTGGAACTGCTCCTCGCTCGGGCGCACGCCGGTATACAGCACGAACTGCTCCAGGGCCTGGATGGCAATCACTTCCAGCCCGGTGATGACCTGCTTGCCCTCGGCCTGGGCCCGCAGGATCAGCGGCGTCTGCGGCGGCACCGCCACCACATCGAACACCGTGTCCGCCGCCGCTATCGCCTCGGCGTCGAACGCCAGTTGCTGCGCCTCTGGCCCGCCGCTCATGCCGATCGGGGTAACGTTGATCAGCATCTGCGGCCGCAGGCTGCCCAACTCGGCCTGCCACTCATAGCCCAGGGAACGGGCCAGCGCGCGCCCGGCCACTTCGTTGCGGGCCACGATCACCCCGCGGGCATAACCGCCGTCACGCAAGGCACTGGCCACGGCCTTGGCCATGCCGCCGCTGCCGCGCAGGGCGAAGGTAGACGCCTGCGGCACCGCGTGCTCGGCCAGCAAGCGGGCCACGGCGATGTAATCGGTGTTGTAAGCCTTCAGATGGCCGTTGGTATTGACGATGGTATTGATCGAGGCGATGGCCCGGGCCGAGGCGTCCAGCTCATCCACCAGGGCGATGCAGTCTTCCTTGAACGGCATGGACACGCCGCAGCCGCGAATCCCCAAGGCGCGGATCCCTCGCACCGCGCCGGGCAGGTCCTGGCTGCTGAAGGCCTTGTAGTAGAAGTTGAGCCCCAACTGCTCATACAGATGGTTGTGAAAGCGCAGGCCGAAATTCCCCGGACGCCCGGACAGCGACATGCACAACTGGGTGTCTTTATTGGGGTTCATTTGCATGTTCATCTCCTTGCCGGGCACTTTCGGATAGACGGGATTGGTCAGCCGAGCCCTTGTGCCCGATCATATCGCCGCTGGTTCACAGGCCTCTTCGACGCCCAGGGATGACGGTAAAGAGGCCGGTACAGACCTTACACAATATTTACTCAGCGGCTGTGCCGATTTTGCAAAAACCGCTGTCTTAGAAGTATCCCCGCGTCAGTTCTTGAGTCTGGTGCAGACCATGAACGCGGAGGTTGAACCGAGGAACAACCATGATTTCCAAAATCCCCAAGATAGCCTTGCTCATTGGCGCACTCGCTGTCGCAGGCCAGGCATCCGCCCACGGCGGTGGCTGGGTCGGGCCCGCCGCATTGGGTGCTGTTGTCGGCGCAGCCGTAGTGGGTTCGGTGATCGCCAACCAGGATCGTCCGGTCTATGTGCAGCAGGCGCCGGTGTATGTCCAACCGCAGCCGGTGTACGCCGCGCCACCACCACCGGTCTACTACCAGCCAGCACCGGTGTATGTGCAGCAGCCGGTCTACTACCGCCCGGCGCCGGTGTACTACGGCCCGCCTCGCGGCTACTACGGCCACCCTCATTACTACTACGGCCCGGGTCCCGGCCGCTGGTAAGGCTCCACTGAAACAGCCACAGGCCCCGCCCATCCGGCGGGGCTTGTTGCATTTTGCCATCAGCCAAATGTCTGAATAGCTCAGCATCATGTCGCGACTGGAACAGTATTTGCATGAAAATCCGGCAATAGTGTGCCAACCCCAGCGACGCCTCGGGCGACATGGGACTGTCACGCGTGTGTCATTCAGGGACCGCAAGATCGACCGGGTCCGCTCGCCCCACGCCTGTCATAACAGCCCCGTCACACAGCCTCTATAACAACAGGCCCACAAGAACAAGGACGAACCCCATGCCCACGCAAAACCCGCACCGCGTCGAAGGCCTCTGCACTTCCAGCCGGGTGTACGACGCCCTGACCGAGCTCAAGCATCTGGAAGGTCATCGCAGCGCCAAGTTCCTCTCGCTGCTGACCCAGAACCTGGTGCGCAAGGGCCTGCTCAACGAGCAGGAAGTGCTGCACATGCTCGATCAGGTGGTGGACTGAACAGCCCATGCCGGTAGCACTGGTCGCCATGCCCCACAGCGCAATAGGTGTTTTTTCGTAGCACCGGGCCGTCCAGCGTCAGGGCAACTGCACCCGGGGCCGGGTGTCGACGAACAGCGCCCAGCTCGACATGAACAAGGCAGCGATCAGCGGCCCGATGACAAAACCGTTGAGGCCGAAGACCGCCAGCCCGCCCAGGGTCGAGATCAGGATCAGGTAATCCGGCATCCGCGTGTCCTTGCCCACCAGGATCGGCCGCAGCAGGTTGTCCACCAGGCCGATCACCAGCACCCCGAACAGCGCCAGCACCACCCCTTGCCAGATCGCGCCGCTGACCAGGAAATACGCCGCCACCGGGCCCCAGACAATCCCCGCCCCCACCGCCGGCAACAGCGACAGAAAGGCCATCAACACCGCCCAGAGCAAGGCGCTGGGAATGTCCAGGAACCAGAAGATCAAGCCGCCCAGGGCGCCCTGGGTCACCGCCACCAGCACATTGCCCTTGACCGTGGCCCGCACCACCCGGTTGAACTTCAATTGCAGGCGGCGCTTCTGGTACTCGGCCAGGGGCACCGCGCCGCGGATCTTGCGTACCAGCTCGGCGCCATCGCGCAGACAGAAAAACAGCAGGTACAGCATGATGAAGAAACTCACCACGAACTCGAAGGTGCCCTGGCCGAAGCTGAAGGCCTGGGTCGCCAGGTACTGGCTGCCCTGCATCGCGCTCTTGACCACCTTGTCCTGCAAGCCCTTGAGCTCGCCCAGGCCAAAGCGGTCCAGCAGGTGCTGGAAGTACGGTGGCAGGCCGTGCTTGAACTGGGCCAGGTAGCCGGCGATATCCAGCTGGCCGCTTTCGATCTTCTTGTACAGCTCGGCCCCCTCCTGGACCAGCAGCACGCTGGTGATGATCACCGGCAGGATGGCGATCAGCAGGCAGATCAACAGCGTGCACAGGGCCGTGAGATTGCGCGGCCAGCCGAACTTCAATTGCAGGCGGCGCTGCAAGGGGGCAAAGACGATGCCCAGGATCACCGCCCAGAACAGCGCCCCGTAGAACGGCAGCAGAATCCAGATGAACGCCACCGTCACCAGGGCCAGTAACAGCAGCAGGCTTTTGTTTTGCAGGTTGTTTTGCTTCATGTCCGATCCAGGTCAGTCGACGCCCGATCGCGGCGTCCAAAGGGTTAGTCCGCAGCCGCGATGCCGAGTGCGTTTTTTCTGCGCCAGACATAGACCCAGATCAATGAATGCCCCGGCGCGCTGGCTTACCCTCGCGACCTTTTGCGACCGACAAGCCCCATGACGCTCCTCGCCAAACCCGAACTCCTGGCCCCCGCCGGCACCCTGAAGAACATGCGCTACGCCTTCGCCTACGGCGCCGATGCGGTGTACGCCGGCCAGCCGCGCTACAGCCTGCGGGTGCGCAACAACGAATTCGACCACGCCAACCTGGCCCTCGGCATCCAGGAGGCCCAGGCCCAGGGCAAGCGTTTCTACGTGGTGGTCAACATCGCCCCGCACAACGCCAAGCTCAAGACCTTCCTCAAGGACCTGCAACCGGTCATCGACATGGCCCCGGACGCGCTGATCATGTCCGACCCGGGCCTGATCATGCTGGTGCGCCGGCACTTCCCGCACATGCCGATCCACCTCTCGGTGCAGGCCAACACGGTGAACTGGGCCAGCGTCGAGTTCTGGCAGCAACAGGGGCTGACGCGAATCATCCTGTCCCGGGAACTGTCCCTGGAAGAAATCGAGGAAATCCGCCAGCAAGTACCGGCCATGGAGCTGGAAGTCTTCGTCCACGGCGCCCTGTGCATGGCCTATTCCGGACGCTGCCTGCTGTCGGGCTACATGAACAAGCGCGACGCCAACCAGGGCACCTGCACCAACGCCTGCCGCTGGAAATACAAGGCTGAGCAAGCGACCGAGAACGACCTGGGAGAAATCGTCCAGACCTTCCAGCCGGAGCCGACCCTGGGCCTGGGCGCGCCCACCGACCAGGTGTTCCTGCTGCAGGAAGCCAATCGCCCGGACGAGCTGATGCCGGCCTTCGAGGACGAGCACGGCACCTACATCATGAACGCCAAGGACCTGCGGGCGGTGCAGCACGTGGAGCGCCTGACCCGCATGGGCGTGCACTCGCTGAAGATCGAAGGCCGGACCAAATCCCACTTCTACTGCGCGCGCACCACCCAGGTGTACCGCCGGGCCATCGACGACGCGGCGGCCGGGCGCGAGTTCGACCGCAGCCTGATGAACGACCTGGAGTCCCTGGCCCAGCGCGGCTACACCGAAGGCTTCCTGCGCCGCCATGTGCATGACGAGTACCAGAACTACCAGAACGGCAGCTCGGTCTCGGAGCGCCAGCAGTTCGTCGGCGAACTCACCGGCGAGCGCCGCGACCGCCTGGCTGAAGTCAAGGTCAAGAACCGCTTCGCCGTGGGCGATCACATGGAACTGATGACCCCCAAGGGCAACTTCCACTTCGATCTGCACGAACTGCAGAACGCCAAGGGCGAAGCCATCGACGTGGCCCCGGGGGATGGCCACACCGTGTACCTGCCGATTCCGGATCAGGTCGACCTGCGCTTCGCCCTGCTGATGCGCGATATCAGCGCCTGAGTCGGCGCACGGACCGCGCCTTGTAGCCACGGCTGCGCATGAGCGCGCAGCGCTGGCGATGCCTGGCCCGCGCGACAAGACTGCTGGGGCCTTTTCCGGGCCTTGCGGCCCGGGCAGCGGCTACAGCGGGCGCCCTCAGATACGGAACTGCCCCACCAACCGGCCCAGGCGCTGGCCCAGGTCCGCCAGGCTGCGGGAGGTCTGGGCCCCGCGCTGGGTTTCATCGGCGACGCTGTCCACCGCCACGGCGATCTGATGCACGCTGCGGTTGATCTCCTCGGCCACCGCGGTCTGCTCCTCGGCGGCACTGGCAATCTGCGCGTTCATCGAATTGATGGTGCCGATCAGCTGGGCCATGGTGTCCAGCGACGCCCCGGCTTCGTTGGCTTTCACCGAGGTGCCGTCGCCGGCGTCGCTGGAGCGGCGCATGGCGTCCACCGCCACCCGGGTGCCCTGCTGCAGACGGTCGATCATGCCCTGGATTTCCTGAGTGCTCTGCTGGGTGCGGCTGGCCAGGGCGCGGACCTCGTCGGCGACCACGGCAAAACCGCGCCCGGCCTCCCCGGCCCGGGCCGCTTCGATGGCGGCGTTGAGCGCCAGCAAGTTGGTCTGTTCGGCAATCGAACGGATCACGTCCAGCACGCTGACAATCGACGACACGTCCTGCTGCAGGCTGTCCAGGGAGGTGCCGCTGTTGCGGATATCGCTGACCAGGGAGTGGATCTGCTGGATGCTGCCGTCCACCACGCGCTTGGCCGCCTGGCCTTCTTCATCGGTCTGTTGCGCGGCCACCGCTGCGCCCTGGGCACTGCGCGCCACTTCCTGGGCCGCCGAAGACATCTCATTGATCGCCGTGGCCACCTGATCGGTCTCGTGGCGCTGGCGTTCCATGGCCTGCTCGGAGCGGTGCGCCTGATCCGAGACTTGGGTCACCAGCTCGGTGAGCTGCCCGGTCATCTCGGTGATCTGCCGCACCAGGCTGTGGATCTTGTCGACAAAGCGGTTGAACGAACTGGCCAACTGCCCCAGTTCGTCCTGGCTGGTGATCGGCAGGCGCCGGGTCAGGTCGCCTTCACCGGCGGCGATGTCATCGAGGTTGGCCTTCATCAGGTTCAGCGGCCGCAACATGGTGTTGGCCACCAGAATGCCCAGGCCCGCGATCACCAGCAGCACCACCGCGGCGATCCCGAGAATGCTCAGGACCATGCCTTCCATGCGCTGGTTGACGCTGTTCTCGACCGCTGCCACCTGGGCGTCGATGCCATCGAGGTTGACCGAGGTGCCCAGCACCATGTCCCACTTGGGCAGGTATTCGGTGTAGCCCAGCTTGGGCACCAGCACGTCGCTGCCCGGCTGGGTCGAGCTGTATTGCACGTAGTGACTGCCGTCCTTGCCGACCCGCACCAGCTCGCGGTTGACGTAGACCCCATTGGGGTCGCGGTTGTCCTTGAAGCTCTTGCCCACGCCGTCGGCGCTATTGCCCTTGAACAG
The DNA here is from genome assembly GCF_029237275.1 of Pseudomonas sp. 3MA1. Taxonomy (NCBI): domain Bacteria; kingdom Pseudomonadati; phylum Pseudomonadota; class Gammaproteobacteria; order Pseudomonadales; family Pseudomonadaceae; genus Pseudomonas; species Pseudomonas sp. 3MA1. Next base: position 693,605 of record NZ_JAACFX010000003.1, read on the forward strand.
GCGCACGGTTTCGGAGTCGTAGCCGAAGAAGTAGCCGTCCTTGCCGTAGCTGATGTTCGACAGCAGCTTGACCACCTCGGCCCGGGCCGCCTGATCCCCGGGTGCCGCGGCGTCGTACAGCGGCTTGACCGTGTTCAAGGCCACTTCGACATAGCTCTGCAGCGTGGCCTTGGCCTCGCCCAGCAAGCGCTGACGGGTTTCCTCGACTTCTTTCTGCGCCTGCTGGCGCAGCATGAATACCGTGCTCAGGCTGATCACCAGCGCAAACAACAGCACCGGGAGGACTGCCAGGGACAGGACTTTGGCCTTCAGGCTCAAGCGCATAGGGGGCTCACTCTTGGTTTTTTATTGGCGTGATAACCGCGTTAACGGCACGCCACCGCAAAAGTTGAGCCTAGCCCCATAGGCGCCGGCTTGTCGGCGAACAAGCCGACAAACCCTGTAGCGCCTTGAAAGACACCTTCGCCGGCAAGCCGGCTCCAGCCTGTCAGGAGTCAGAGGACCATGGCCGCCACCCAGCCAAAGGCCAGCAGCGGCAGGTTGTAGTGCAGGAAGGTCGGGACCACGGTGTCCCAGATATGGTGGTGCTGGCCATCGATGTTCAGGCCCGAGGTCGGCCCCAGGGTCGAGTCCGAGGCCGGCGAGCCCGCATCCCCCAGCGCCCCGGCGGTGCCGACGATGCAGACGATCGCCAGCGGGCTGAAGCCCAGTTGCACACACAGCGGCACGAAGATCGCCGCGAGGATCGGCACCGTGGAAAACGACGAGCCGATGCCCATGGTCACCAGCAGCCCCACCAGCAGCATCAGCAAGGCACCCACGCCCTTGCTGTGACCGATCCACGCCGCCGAGGCCTGGACCAGCGAGTTGACCTCGCCGGTGGCCTTCATCACTTCGGCAAAGCCCGAGGCGGCGATCATGATGAAGCCGATCATGGCCATCATCTTCATGCCTTCGGTGAACAGCTCGTCCGTCTCGCGCCAGCGCACGATGCCCGACACCGAGAAAATCAGAAACCCGCACAAGGCGCCGATAATCATCGAGTCCAGCAGCAACTGGATCACGAACGCAGCGACGATGGCCGCCCCCGCCACCAGCAGGGTCCGCGGGTTGTACTGCACCGCCACCTGCTCGACTTTCTCGATCCGGTCCAGGTCATACACGCGCTTCTTGCGGTAGCTGACAAAGGCCAGCAACAAGCCGCAAAGCATGCCCAGGGCGGGAATGCCCATGGCGTGGGTGACGTTGATCTGGCTGACGTCGACCCCGCTGCGGGCCACGTTGGCCAGGAGGATCTCGTTGAGGAAGATGTTGCCGAAGCCCACCGGCAGGAACATGTAGGGGGTGATCAGGCCGAAGGTGATGACGCAGGCGATCAGCCGCCGGTCCAGTTGCAACTTGGTCAGCACATACAGCAGCGGCGGCACCAGCAGAGGAATAAAGGCAATGTGGATCGGCAGGATGTTCTGCGAGGCAATCGCCACCACCCACAGCAGGCCGATCAGCAGCCACTTGACCTGGCCGCCACCGTGGGCGTCCTGGCGATCCACCAGCAGCAGGATCTTGTCCGCCAGGGCGTGGGCCAGCCCGGATTTGGCGATGGCCACGGCGAACGCGCCGAGCAAGGCGTAGGACAAGGCCACGGTGGCGCCACCGCCCAGGCCGCTGTTGAACGCCTTGAGCGTGGCCTCGATCCCCAGGCCGCCGGTCAGGCCGCCCACCAGCGCGCCAACGATCAGGGCGATCACTACATGCACGCGGGACAGGCTGAGCACCAACATCACGCCAACCGCGGCAATTACTGCGTTAATCATCGTTACCTCATTACTGCACCAGCAAAAATGGCGCAAAAGCCTGTGACCGACCGGAAGGCAGCGGGCTGCCGACATCGAAATGAAAGGGGTTCTTATTAGGGGGGCGCACTTTGCAGCAGCCGACCCGGCTTGTCAAAACTCCGCCCCGGTCCCCGTAGGAGCGAGCTGGCTCGCCAAGCCCCCAGGACCGACCCCTACCCGTGACCAGGGAGCTTGCTCGCGTCGGGCTGCACAGCAGCCCCAGCGCCTCACGGCTTATTTCGAACAAGCGTTTAAAGAACACCGTTGGTCGGCCGCTACAGTGCAAAGTCTCAGATATTTATCGAATAAAGGACGTCTCCATGTCGCTCAGACAACTTTCCATCCAATGGAAGATCACCCTGCTGGCCGGACTCTGCCTGTTGGGCATCGTCTCGCTGTTGGTGGGGCTTTCGCTGTATCGCATGGAGCACAGCTCCGAGCTGGTCAAGGCCTCGAGCATGGAGATGCTCAACGAAGCCGCCCAGGCGCGGATCGAGGCCCAGGGTGAAGTCCAGGCACTGGGCATTCGCCAGCAGTTCATGGACGCCTACCAGTACGGCCACGGGTTCTCGCGCCAGGTGTTGTTCCTCCGCGAACAGGCGGAAAAGCGCTTTCTCGATGCCTTCGACCTGCGCGAGGACCTGACCCGCCAGGTCAAGTCGGCGCTGCAGGCCAACCCCGACCTGCTGGGCCTGTCCCTGGTGTTCGAAGCCAACGCCCTGGATGGCAAGGACGAGTTGTTCAGCGGCCAGGGCGAGCTGGGCAGCAACGAAAAGGGCCGCTTTGCCCTGTACTGGTCCCAGCCCACCCCAGGCAAGCTGACCTCCATGGCGCTGCCGGAAAGCGACATGAGCGACACCCGCAGCGGCCCCAGCGGAGAACCGGCCAATGCCTGGTTCACCTGCCCACGCAGCACCCTCAAGCCCTGCGTGATCGAACCCTACTTCTATGACATCGACGGCCAGAAGGTGCTGATGACCAGCATCGTCTTCCCGCTGATGGTCAACGGCAAAGTCATCGCCTCGCTGTCGGTGGACATCAACCTCAACAGCCTGCAGGCCGTCAGCCGCAATGCCAGCCAGAAGCTCTACGCCGGCCAGACCAGCGTCAGCATCATTAGCCCGGTGGGCCTGCTGGCCGGCTACAGCCCGGATGCCGGCAAGCTCAGCCAGCGCCTGGACAGCGTCGACAGCGTCAACGGCGCCGAACTGATCCGCCAGCTGGCCAACAGCACCCAGACCCACAGCCTGCACAGCAACCATGAGCTCAAGGTGCTCGCGCCCTTTACCCCGATCCCCGGCGGCAAGCCCTGGGGCGTGCTGCTGGACGTGCCGGAGAGCGTCCTGGTGGGCCCGGCCGAAACCCTGAAAAACGAGCTGGACGCCGGCAACCGCAGCGGCACCCTGATGGAGCTGGGCCTGGGCCTGCTGGCGGCGGTGGTGGGCCTGCTGCTGGTGTGGCTGATGGCCCGCAGCGTGACCCGGCCGATTCTCGGCGTGGCCCAGATGCTCGAAGACATTGCCAGCGGCGAAGGCGACCTGACCCGGCGCCTGGCCTACGACAAGCAGGACGAGCTGGGCCAGCTGGCCGGCTGGTTCAACCGTTTCCTCGACAAGCTGCAACCGATCATTGCCGAAGTGAAACGCTCGGTGCAGGACGCCCGTGGCACTGCCGACCAGTCATCGGCCATCGCCACCCAGACCAGCGCCGGCATGGAACAGCAGTATCGCCAGGTGGATCAGGTGGCCACCGCCTCCCACGAAATGAGCGCCACCGCCCAGGACGTCGCCCGCAGCGCGGCCCAGGCCGCCCAGGCGGCGCGGGACGCCGACCAGGCCACGCAACAGGGCCTGACGGTGATCGACCGCACCACCCGCAGCATCGACCAGCTGGCCGCCGACATGAGCGCCGCCATGACCCAGGTCGAAGGCCTGGCCGCCAACAGCGAACAGATCGGCACGGTACTGGAAGTGATCCGCTCGATTGCCGAGCAGACCAACCTGCTGGCCCTCAACGCCGCCATCGAAGCGGCCCGCGCCGGGGAAGCCGGGCGCGGTTTCGCGGTGGTGGCCGACGAAGTGCGCAACCTGGCCCAGCGCACCCAGGAATCGGTGGAGGAAACCCGCCAGGTGATCGAGCAACTGCAGACCGGCACCCGGGATGTGGTGGGCTCGATGAACAACAGCCATCGCCAGGCCCAGGGCAGCGTCGAGCAGGTGGGTCAGGCCGTGACCGCCCTGCGCCAGATCGGCGATGCGGTGACGGTGATCAGCGACATGAACCTGCAGATCGCCAGCGCCGCCGAACAGCAGAGCGCGGTGGCCGAAGAGATCAACAGCAACGTGGCGACCATTCGCGATGTCACCGAGTCGCTGTCGGAACAGGCCAATGAATCGGCGCGGGTCAGCCAGTCCCTCAACAGCCTGGCCAACCAGCAACAGAGCCTGATGGACCAGTTCCGCGTCTGACCTGTAGCCGCTGCCGCAGGCTGCGATAGCCACCCTTGAGGACGCCAAAGGCCCTTCGGGCCTTGTCGCAGCCTCGCCGTAGCTCGGCAGCGGCTACAGGCTGCGAACGGTCTGGGCGGCACTGCGTTGCGGGGACGCAAAGTTCCAGAGGGCGTCAGGGTTCTACGGTTGATCGACCGCCGCCACGGGCGCCGAACCCAGCGCCCGGCGCGTTCAGCGCTTGGGCAGCTCGATCTCCACCCGCAAGCCGCCCCACTCGCTGTCCCCCAGGCTCAGGGTGCCGCCGCAGGCGTCGACAATGTCGCGCACGATGCCCAGGCCCAGCCCGTGGCCATGGGTCTGTTCATCCAGCCGTGCGCCGCGACTGAACACCTCGCTACGCCGCGCTTCGGGAATGCCCGGGCCGTCGTCCTCCACCCACAGGCAAAAGCCCTGCGGCCGCTCCTCGACGCTCAGGCGCACCTGGGCATCGGCCCATTTGCAGGCGTTGTCCAGCAGATTGCCCAGCAGCTCCAGCAGGTCTTCCCGGTCCCAGGGCAGGCGCAGCCCCGGTGGCGCCTGGTAACTCAAGTCCAGGTGCTGGCCATGGATCATGTTCAAGGTCGCCAGCAAGCCCGGCAGTTCGGCATCGCATTCGAACAGCACCCCGGGCAACGCATCCCCCGCCAGCCGCGCGCGGTTGAGTTCACGATTGAGGCGTTGCTGCACCTGCTGCAATTGCTCCAGCAGCACCTTGCGCAGCTCGGGGTGGCCATCGAGCTTGGGCCCCGACGCCAGGCTCAGGAGCACTGCCAGCGGTGTTTTCAGGGCGTGGCCAAGGTTGCCCAGGGCATTGCGCGAGCGGTTCAGGCTGTCTTCGGTGTGGGCCAGCAAATGGTTGATCTGCGCCACCAAAGGCTCCAGTTCCAGCGGCACCCGGGCATCGAGCTGCGAACGCTGGCCCTGCTGCAACTGGGCGATCTGCTCGCGGGCGGTTTCCAGGGGACGCAGGGCCCGGCGCACGGTCATGCGCTGCAGCAACAGGATCAGCAGCAACCCCGCCAGCCCCAGGCCAAGACCGACCTGACGCATGCGCTGGAAGCTCTCGCGCACCGGGGTGTAGTCCTGGGCCACGCTGATCGAGATCGATTGCCCGAGGCGCTTGTAGTCACTGCGCAGCACCAGCAGTTGCTGGCCTTCCGGCCCCAGTTGCAGGTCGCTTTGCAGGCCGGCGCGCTGCAGCTGCGGCAGCTCCTGATCCCACAGGGAACGGGAACGCCAATGCACGTCGGCAAAATCGATACGGAAGTAATGCCCGGAAAAGGGCCGCTGATAGGCCGGCGACAGGCGCCGCTCGTCCAGCTGCAAACCTTGAGGGCCCCGGACCAGGGCCAGCAGCAGGCTCTCGCTGTCTTCCCGCAGCCCGGCCTCCAGGTAACGCTGCAGGCCCATTTCGAACAGCCAGAGGCTGGTCTGGGCCAGCACCAGACCGACCACCAGCATCACCGTGATCAGGCCCAGGCTCAGGCGCCGCTGGATCGACCTCACGAATCAGTCCCGCCGAACAGGTAGCCCTGGCCGCGGCGGGTTTCGATCACCTCGCGGCCCAGCTTGCGCCGCAGGTGGTTGACGTGGACTTCAAGGACGTTGGAATCACGCTCGGTTTCACCGTCGTAGAGGTGTTCGGCCAAGTGGCTTTTGGACAGGATCTGCTGCGGGTGCAGCATGAAATAGCGCAACAGGCGGAACTCGGCGGCGGTCAGCAGCACGTCCTGGCCGTCGCGAACCACGCATTGCCGGCCTTCATCCAGATGCAGCCCGGCGGCTTGCAAGGTTTGCTGGTTGGCCTGGCCGTGGGAACGCCGCAGCAGGGCCTGGACCCGCAGGTGCAACTCCTCGGGATGAAAAGGCTTGCTCAGGTAATCGTCGGCGCCAGCCTTGAGCCCCTCGATGCGCTCGGCCCAGGAACCGCGGGCGGTGAGCACCAGCACCGGGGTCGCCAGCCCGTCCGCGCGCCACTGGCGCAACACGTCCAGGCCCGGCACCCCGGGCAGGCCGAGGTCGAGAATGATCAGGTCGTAGGGTTCGCTGGCGCCCTGGTACAGCGCGTCGCGGCCGTCGGCCAGCCAGTCCACGGCGTAGCCCTGGAGCCTCAGGCCTTCGAGCAGTTCATCGGCCAGGGGTACATGGTCTTCCACCACAAGCAGGCGCATCAGTCGTCTTCCTCATCTTTCAACAGGCGCCCGGTGGCGGCGTCCAGGTCCAGCTCGCGGACCACGCCGTCCACGGTCAACAGCTCGACCTCATAAATGTACAGATCATGTTTTTCCTCCAGCTCGGCTTCCAGCAGCCGGGCCCCGGGGTAACGGTCCAGGGCCTGCTTGAGCAGTTGCTCCAGGGGCAGGATCACCCCCCGCTGGCGCAGGCGCAGGGCCTCGTCCTGGTCCAGGTCGCGGGCCATGGCCAGGGAGCAGAACAGCAGCGCCAGGACGGCGCAGCTGCCGGCGATGCGCAGAGTCCGGTTCATTAAGTGTCCTGATGATCCTTGAGAACCTGGCCGCTCACCGCGTCCAGTTCCAGGTCCCATTCCAGTCCCTGCGGGTCGCGCAGCTCAACCTGGTAGATGTACTTGCCGTACTCCTCTTCCAGCTCGGTTTCACTGATGCTCGCCCCAGGATGCCGGGACAGGGCCGTGGCATTGAGTGTTTCAAAGGACACAATGGTACCAGCGTCGCGCAGCCGCAGGGCTTCGTCGGGGCCCAGGTCGCGGGCATGGGCCAGACTGGCGACCAGGCTGGTGGTCAGAGCGATGAGGCTGGCGCTGAACAGCGCGGTCAGGGTTTTCATGGCGGTTCTCCAAAGTCGCAGGCCAAAAAGCCGATGCCGCCGACGATACCCAAGGCAACTTAATTGAAACTGAATCGCCAGCATGGCCCTGACAGAACTTTCACTCGGCCCCCGGCGCCCGGGTTCTCTATACTCGGCGGCTGATTCAAGAGTGAGCCCGGTATGACCGCCATCCATATCAAGTTTCCCGCCCTGACCCTCAAGGCCGGCCCCCGCGCCCTGGCCCGCATCCGCCGCCAAGGCCTGCACGCCGGCGAAGTCGGCACCTTGCCGGGCGCCGCCGGCGGCCCCAAGGCTTTGGGCATTCAGGGCCTGGACCTGGCGCTGTTCGGTGAATGGCTGCCGGCGGTGCCCCGTGAGCGTTCGCTGATCGGCGCCTCGGTGGGCTCCTGGCGCTTTGCCAGTGCCTGCCTGCCGGACGCCGCCGAAGGTATCCGCCGCCTCGGTCAGCTTTACAACGCCCAGAGTTTCGCCAAGGGCGTGACCATGGCGCAGATCAGCCAGAGCTCCCAGCGCATGCTCGACGACCTGCTCGATGGCCGCGACGCCTCGATCCTCGACAACCCTCACTACCGACTGAACATCATGGTGGTCAAAAGCCACGGTCTGCTCGCCGACGATCACCGCGGGCGCCTTGGCCTGGGCCTGTCCTCGGTGATCGCCGACAACCTGCGGGGCCGCGCGCGGCTGTCGCGGCACTTCGAGCGCCTGGTGCTGCACGACCCACGCCTGGCCCCGCCGCTGCAGGCCCTGGAGGACTTCCCCTCGCGCTTCGTGCCCCTGGACCGCGGCAACCTGCGCCAGGCGCTGCTGGCCTCGGGCTCGATCCCCATGGTCATGCAGGGCGTGCGCGAACTGCCCGGCGCCGGGGCCGGCACCTTCCGCGACGGTGGCCTGCTGGACTATCACCTGGACCTGCCCTACAGCGGCAGCGACATCGTGCTCTACCCGCACTTCACCGACCGGGTGATCCCCGGCTGGTTCGACAAGACCCTGCCCTGGCGCCGCGCCAGCCCCGAACGCCTGCGCGACGTCCTGCTACTGGCGCCGTCGAAGGAATACCTGGCACGCCTGCCCTACGGCAAGCTGCCGGACCGCAACGACTTCAAGCGCTTCATGGGCGATGACGCCGGCCGGCAAAAATACTGGCGCAGCGCCATGGACGAAAGCCGGCGCCTGGGCGACGAATTCCTCGAACTGGCGGCGCAAAACCGCCTGGGCGAGCGCCTGCAGAGCCTGTGAACCTGCCCCGGGCTGTGCATTGACCCTTTAGTCAGGGTTTTTCCGCAGCCTGGGAGCCAAGCTGATAAACTCGCCGCCTGCCTCAACTCGCCCGCGGGCGACGCCACCTGACAGAGCTGACCGACACTGTGGAAATCTTCAAAGAATTTACCTTCGAATCCGCCCATCGCCTGCCTTTCGTGCCCGAGGGCCACAAGTGCGGCCGCCTGCACGGCCACTCGTTCAAGGTGGCAATCCACCTCAGTGGCGAGGTTGACGCGCACACCGGCTGGATCCGCGACTTCTCGGAAATCAAGGCGATCTTCAAGCCGCTCTACGAGCGCCTGGACCACAACTACCTGAACGACATCCCCGGCCTGGAAAACCCCACCAGCGAAGTCCTGGCCAAGTGGATCTGGAACGAGCTCAAGCCGTTGCTGCCGGAGCTGAGCGCGATCCGCATCCACGAAACCTGCACCAGCGGCTGCATCTATCGCGGCGAATAAGCCGTGCCATGTGCCGGTGGCAAGGGAGCTGGCTGGCGCTGCGGCGCGTAGCGGTCGTAAGGCCTGAGTCCGTGATCCGCCTGGAGCACCGCGTTTACCGCCTTTGGGGTGGCGCTGCCACCCAGCGCGAGCAAGCTCCCTCGCCACAGAAGAGATCCAGCTGCCCATGAGCTCACGTATCTATCTCGCCGGTTTCGATGTGTTCCGTAGCGACGCCCTGGCCCATGGCGAGTACCTCAAGCAACTGTGCAGCGCCCAGGGCCTGCACGGTCTGTTCCCCCTGGATCACCAGGCCCCGCAGCACCTCTCGCCAGAAGCCACGGCGCAGTGGATCTGCCAGCAGAACCTGGCCATGATCCGCGACTGCGACGCCCTGCTGGCCAACCTCAACGACTTTCGCGGCCTGGAGCCGGATTCCGGCACCGCCTTCGAAGTGGGCGCAGCCATCGCCCTGGGCAAGCCGGTGTGGGCCTACTTCAGCGGCCCCGCGACCCTGCGCCAGCAAGTGCCCCACGACGCCCAGGGCCGTGATGCCCAGGGCTTTGCGGTGGAAGACTTCAACCTGCCGCGCAACCTGATGCTGGCCTGCACCTGGAGCGGTCGCAGCACCTGTGTGGAAACAGCCATCCGTGACCTCGGGCACTGGTTGAACGCAACCCCTGCGGCCCACTGAAGATAACCAGCAGCGTCACTTTCTGCCGAAAACGACCCCATCGGACAAAAGCCTTGTTTTGTCGCGAAGGCCGATGTTATGTTTATAACACGAATTACAAAAATGAAATTCAGATAACATTTTCCGCGAAGCCCTGGCGAGATGGTCATGGACAAGAACAGTTTCCAAGTCACCCTGGAACAGCAGTTTGCAAGCCTGACGCCCACCGGCAAGCGCATCGCCACCTATCTGCTGGCCAACCTCCAGCAATTGCCCTTCGAAACCGCCGACAGCATCGCCCAGCAAGCCGGCACCACCGGCATTTCCGTGGGGCGCTTCCTGCGCTCGCTGGGTTACCGCAACCTGGATGACGTCAAGCAAGGCCTGCGCGGCGATGCCCAGGCCTCCTGGCTGATCACCGACCGGCTTGGCGCGTTTCGCAGCGAGGCGCATCAGGACGATGCCCTGGAGCGCTCGATGCACCGCGAGATCGAGGCCATCCAGCACGTCTACGGCCTGGCCCGCAGCCAGGTGTTCGCCGACATCGTGCGGCAGATCGTCGAGGCCGACGCGGTGTTCATCATCGGCATCCAGTCGACCCGGGGCATCCTCAACGCCTTCCACAGCCACCTGGAATACATCCGGCCCAAGGTCTACTACGTCGACGGCCTGTCGGGCATCTACGCGGAAACCCTGAACTCGGGCTTCGCCAAGCCCTACGCGATCATTTCCGACTTTCGCGCCTACTCCGCCATCACCCAGACCTTCTGCGAAGTGGCCAACGCCAACGCCCTGCCCCTGGCCCTGGTCACCGACCTGCAGTGCCCCTGGGCCCGGGACTACCCGCTGGACCTGCTGCAACTGAAAACCGATGTCGGCCAGTTCTGGGATTCCCTGGCGCCGCTGACCTGTCTGTTCAACCTGATGGTGTCCGCCGTGGCCGAGGGCTATGGCGAGCGCCTGGATGAGCGCCTGGCGAAGAACCGAGCGTTGCAGGAAGCCTTCGGCCAGTTCGAATCCTGACCTTCAAGCGTGCCCCAAGATGGAGTGAGTGAGTGAACAACAGCCCCCTTGTCGAAATCGACGCCCAGCGCCACCAACTGGAAATCGACCTGGTCTACGCCAGCGCCGACAACCTGGCCGGCCAGGTGATCTACCGCAACGCCCGCTGCCTGCTGCACAAGGACGCCGCCGCCTGCCTGTACAAGGCCAGCCAGCTGGCGCGCATGGCCGGCCTGGGCCTGCGCATCTACGACGCCTATCGCCCGGCCTACGCCCAGCAACTGCTGTGGCAGGCCCTGCCCAACCCGGACTACGTGCGCGATCCGCGCCTGGGCTCGCACCACACCCGGGGCGTGGCCGTGGACCTGACCCTGGTGGATGAATCGGGCCAGCCCCTGGACATGGGCACCGCCTTCGATGCCATGGAGCCCAAGTCGCACCAGTTCTACAGCGACCTGCCGCCCCAGGTGCAGCGCAATCGCCTGATGCTGCTGGGGATCATGCTCAGCGCCGGCTTCGAGGCGATCCCCACCGAGTGGTGGCACTACGAGTTGCCCAACGCCGAGGACTTCCCCCTGATCCAGGAGCACGACCAGCCCTTCGAACACTGATCTCCCGTTCCCCAACCGGCCACAACAACAGGCAGCCCACTGCCCCAAGCCGGTCGTACTGCAATACCGCTTCAGCTCCAACTGCCCGGTTATAGCTTTTATAAAAAACCTGACGAACTTCCCAACATCGAATGATCAAGGAAACCGGCATGACCCCCAATCTGCGCAATAACCCTGATGTGCGTCTGTCCACCCGTGTCGCCCTGTCGCTGCTGTGCGCCGCCCTGAGCCTGGGCACCTGGCAGGCGGCCAGCGCCGCTGCGCCCAAGGACACCCTGATGATCGGCAAGGCCGCCGACCCGCAGACCCTCGACCCGGCCGTGACCATCGACAACAACGACTGGGCCGTGACCTACCCGGCCTACCAGAAGCTGGTGACCTACAAGGTCGAGAACGGCAAGGGCAGCACCGAAGTCCAGGGCGACCTGGCCGAGAGCTGGAGCACCTCCGCCGACAACCTGACCTGGGACTTCAAGCTCAAGCCCGGCAACAAGTTCGACGACGGCAAGCCGGTGGACGCCGCGGCAGTGAAGTTCTCCTTCGACCGCCTGATGCAGCTCAAGCAAGGCCCGTCCGGGGCTTTCCCGGATGACATGAGCGTGGCCGTGGTCGACCCGCTGACCGTGCGCTTCACCCTGAAGAAGCCCTACGCGCCCTTCCTCTACACCCTGGCCCACAACGGCGGCGGCATCATCAACCCGGACGTGGCCAACAAGGGCGAGGACGTCAACGCCTACCTCTCGACCCACACCGCCGGCTCCGGGGCCTTCCGCCTGAGCAACTGGCAGAAAGGCCAGGCGCTGACGCTGGAGCCCAACAGCTATTACGCCGGGCCCAAGCCGAGCCTGAACAAGGTGGTGATCAAGATCATCAGCGAGGCCTCGGTGCGCCGCCTGCAACTGGAGCGCGGCGACCTGGACATCATCGAGGACATGCCCGAAGACCAGCTCGGCACCCTGGCCGGCAAGTCCGGGGTGGTGATCCAGACCTTCCCCTCGCTGCGGGTCAACTACCTGTACCTGAACAACCAGCGTGCGCCCCTGGACAACGTCGAGGCGCGCCAGGCGCTGGTCCAGGCCATCGACTACAAAGGCATCGTCGACGGCATCCTCAAGGGCCAGGCCAAGCTGATGAACGGGCCGATCCCCGACGGCATGTGGGCCCACGATCCGAGCCTGCCGCTGATGCAGCAGAACCTCGACGGCGCCAAGGCCAGCCTGGCCAAGGTCCCGCAGAAGATCAGCAACCTGACCTACCTGTACTCGGACAAGGACGCCAACTGGGAGTCCATCGGCCTGACCCTGCAAGCGGGCCTGGCGCCCCTGGGCATCAACCTGAAGATGGAAAAACTGGCCAACGCCACCATGCGTGAACGGGTCGGCAAGGGTGACTACGACGTGGCCATCGGCTCCTGGAGCCCGGACTTCGCCGACCCCTACATGTTCATGAACTTCTGGTTCGACTCCAGCCTGCAAGGCCTGCCGGGCAACCGCTCGTTCTACAGCAACCCGGAAGTCGACAGCCTGATCCGCGAAGCGGCGGCCACCAACGACACCGCCCAGCGCATCGAGCTGTACCAGAAGGCGCAGAAGATCGTCCTCAAGGACAACGTCTACGCCTACCTGTACCAGAAGAACTACAGCCTGCCGATGCGCGATTCGGTGAAGGGCTACGTGTTCCATCCGATGCTGGAACAGGTGTTCAACATCGCCGAAATCAGCAAGTAGGACCGGCCCTGCAATCCCCGTCGCCAGCCCCTGAACCGGGCCGGCGCCGGGTGGCCGTGTCCCCGCTGCGGGGCCGTTATGGCCCCTGCCGTTCGTCAAGCGTTAACGAGGTTGCCTCATGGCCTTCCTGAATATGTTGCGCAAACGCCTGCTCGGCCTGTTGCTGGTCGTGATCGGGGTTTCGCTGATTACCTTCACCATCTCGCACCTGATTCCCGGTGACCCGGCGCGGCTGATCGCCGGCGACCGGGCCAGCGATGCCATCGTGCAGAACATCCGCCACCAGCTGGGCCTGGACCTGCCGCTGTACCAGCAATACGGGCGCTACATGCTCGACCTGCTGCACGGCGACCTGGGCACTTCGATCCGCACCAGCCGCCCGGTACTGGAGGACCTGCAAGCGTTCTTCCCGGCGACCCTGGAGCTGGCCCTGGCCGCCCTGCTGCTGTCGGTGCTGGTGGGCGTACCGCTGGGGGTGCTGTCGGCGGTCTACCACAACCGCTTTATCGACCAGATCGCCCGCACCCTGGCGGTCACCGGGATCTCCACCCCGGCGTTCTGGCTGGGCCTGGGGCTGATCCTGCTGTTCTACGGCCACCTCGGCTGGCTGCCCGGCAGCGGGCGCCTGGATGAAGGCCTGGAGCCGCCGCCAACCATCAGCGGCTTCTACCTGATCGACTCGCTGCTGGCCGGGGATATCCCGCTGTTTTTCAATGCCCTGCAGCACCTGATCCTGCCGGCGGTGACCCTGGGTTTCGTCAACCTCGGGGTGGTGGCGCGGCAGATCCGCTCGGCGATGCTCGACCAGCTCGGCGAGGACTACATCCGCACCGCCCGGGCCTACGGCCTGTCGCGCTGGGCGGTGATCCTGCGCCACGCCCTGCCCAACGCGCTGATCCCCTCGGTGACAGTACTCGGCCTGACCCTCGGCGATCTGCTGTATGGCGCGGTGCTGACCGAGACGGTGTTCGCCTGGCCGGGCATGGGCGCCTACGTGGTGAAGTCGATCCAGGCCCTGGATTTCCCGGCGGTGATGGGCTTCGCCATCCTGGTGTCGTTCATTTATGTGCTGCTGAACATGGCGATCGACCTGTTGTACCGGGTGATCGACCCGCGCATTGGCGAGGTAAGTTGAGATGTCCGCTCCCTTGATCGTTCCCCTGCCACAACCCACCGCCCAGGCCAGCGGCTGGCGCGCGCGCCTGGCCTACCTGGGCTACCGCGTGCGGCAAAGCCCGCTGACCATCGCCGGGCTGTGCATGACCCTGCTGGTGCTGTTGTGCATGGCCTTCGCCCCCTGGCTGTCGAGCCATGACCCCAATGCCCTGAACCTGGCCCAGCGCCTGGCCGCCCCCAGCGCCGCCCATTGGTTCGGCACCGACGAAGTCGGCCGCGACCTGTTCAGCCGGGTGCTCCACGGCAGCCGCCAGTCGGTGGGCGTGGGCCTGTTCGTGGCCTTCGCCTCGTGCCTGGCCGGGGGCCTCTTGGGCTGCCTGTCGGGAATCATCGGCGGGCGCTTCGACAGCCTGATCATGCGCCTGATGGACATCATGCTCTCGGTGCCGTCGCTGGTGCTGATCATGGCCCTGGCCGCCGCCCTGGGCCCGAGCCTGTTCAACGCCATGCTGGCGATCACCCTGGTGCGCATTCCGTTCTACGTGCGCCTGGCCCGGGGCCAGGCCCTGAGCATCCGCCAGATGGGCTACGTCAAGGCCGCGCAGACCTACGGCGCCGGGCGCTGGCACATCGTCAGCTGGCACGTGGGGCGCAACGCCATGCCGCCATTGCTGGTGCAACTGAGCCTGGACATCGGCAGCGCCATCCTCATGGCCTCGGCCCTGGGCTTCATTGGCCTCGGGGCGCAACAGCCCACCGCCGAATGGGGGGCGATGGTGGCCACCGGGCGCAACTTCATCCTCGACAACTGGTGGTACTCGACCTTTCCCGGGCTGGCGATCCTGTTCACCGCCACCGGTTTCAACCTGCTGGGTGACGGCATCCGTGACCTGCTCGACCCACGGCAACAGGGGAAATGACCATGAGCTCATCCGCCGTTCTCAACATCGACAACCTGAGCCTGGAATTCCCCGCCTACCGCAGCAACGTGCAGGCCCTCAACGGCGTGTCGCTGCACGTCAACCCGGGGGAAATCGTCGGCGTGGTCGGCGAGTCCGGTTCGGGCAAGTCGGTGACCGCCATGCTCAGCCTGCGGCTGCTGCCCGAACGCAGCTACCGCGTCACCTCCGGCAGCCTGAGCCTGCTGGGCCGGGACATGCTCGCCACCCCGGAAAAACAGCTGCTGCAGATCCGTGGCCGCGACGCGGCGATGATCTTCCAGGAGCCGATGACCGCCCTCAACCCGACCCGGCGCATCGGCCGGCAGATGCTCGACGTGATCATCCATCACCAGCGCCTGAGCCAGGACCAGGCCCGGGCCAAGGCCATCGCCCTGCTGCGGGACATGCACATTGCCGACCCCGAGCAGGTGCTGCAGGCCTATCCGTTCGAGCTGTCCGGCGGCATGCGCCAGCGGGTGATGATCGCCCTGGCGTTTTCCTGCGACCCGCAGTTGCTGATCGCCGATGAGCCGACCACCGCCCTGGACGTCACCGTGCAGCGCCAGGTGCTGCTGTTGCTGCGCGAGAAGGCCCGGCAACGGGGCACCGCGATCCTCTTGATCACCCACGACATGGCGGTGGTCTCGCAGTTCTGCGACCGGGTCTATGTGATGTACACCGGCGCCGTGGTCGAGCAAGGCAGCACCGCCCAGGTCATGCTCGACCCGCAGCATCCCTACACCCGCGGCCTGCTCAGCGGCCTGCCGGAACAGGTGGCCCCCGGCGCGCCGCTGCTGACCATTCCCGGGCAGGTGCCGAACCTCGCCCACCTGCCCGCTGGCTGCACCTTTCGCGAGCGCTGCCCGCAGGCCATGGCGGTGTGTGCCCAACGGCCACCGCTGCATTCGATCAACGCCGGTGAGCAGCGCAAGAGTGCCTGCTGGCTGGCCGCCCCGGAGTCCGCCCAATGACCGCCCCTCAATCCCACACCGGCAACGCGCCGCTGCTGCGGCTCAACGACGTGCAAGTGCGCTTCCCCCTGAGCAATGACTGGCTGGGCCGGCCCCGGGCCTTCGCCCACGCGCTGAACGGCATCGACCTGGAACTGCGCCCCGGGGAAACCCTGGGCATCGTCGGCGAGTCCGGCTGCGGCAAAAGCACCCTGGCGCAACTGCTGATGGGCCTGGTCCAGCCCAGCAGCGGCGACCTGCGCTGGGCCTACGCCAGCGACCGCGAGCGCCACAGCCATGTGCAGATCGTGTTCCAGGACCCGCAATCGTCCCTCGACCCACGCCTGCCGATCTGGAAGATCATCACCGAGCCGCTGTTCGCCCTGGGCACCACCCCGGCCGCGCAGATGCGCGAGATCGCCGCCAAGGTCGCGCAGCAGGTGGGCATCCGCGGCGAATACCTGGAGCGCTACCCGCACCAGTTCTCCGGCGGCCAGCGCCAGCGCATCGCCATTGCCCGGGCCCTGGCGTCGAACCCGGACATCATCGTCCTCGACGAGCCGACCTCGGCCCTGGACATCTCGGTGCAGGCGCAGATCCTCAACCTGCTGGCGGACCTGCAACGCAGCCGCGGCCTGACCTTCGTGCTGATCTCCCACAACGTTTCGGTGGTGCGGCACATGGCCGACCGAGTGGCGGTGATGTACCTGGGTCAGATCGTCGAACTGGGCAGCGCCGAGCAGGTGCTGGAGCGCCCGCGCCACCCCTACACCCAACTGCTGCTGGAGGCGGTGCCACGCCTCGGCGCGCCGCTGGCGGACAGCCAGGTTTCAGCGCCCACCGAACTGCCGGGCAACCGCAAGCTGCCCAGCGGCTGTTTCTTCTTCGACCGCTGCAGCCGCCGCGGCCCGGGTTGCGAACAGCCTCAAGCGCTGCTGGGCGATGCGATGCAGCAAGTGCGTTGCCATCGGCAGGATCTCGCGGGGTGATCCAACAGCACCACGCCGCCTGCCACGGCGTGGTGCTTGCTCCCTGCTCGCCAAGGGCTTAAAACAAGCGCCTTCTCTCTGACGTCGCAGGAACCCCTCCCATGGAAAGCCACTGGCTGACCCACGCCAAACGCCTGCAAGCCATCGCCTCCACCGGCCTGCACTTCTGCAAGGACGTGCACGACCGCGAGCGCTACCAGGAAATCGCCGACATCGCCCACGACATGCTCGCGCAACTGGGCAACGTGCCCCTGGAACGCATCACCGATCTGGTTTCGGACTTTGCCCAGCGCTACTCGACGCCGATGGTCGAAGTGCGCGGCGCGCTGATCGAGGACGGCAAGATTCTGCTAGTGCGCGAACAGCACGACGGCCTCTGGGCCCTGCCCGGGGGTTATGCCGACGTCGGCCTGTCGGCCAGCGAAAACGTGATCAAGGAAATCCACGAAGAAGCCGGGCTCGAGGTGTCGGTACGCGCCTTGTACGGCGTCCGGCACAAGGCCAAGGGCCCCTACAAGGCCGATCACCGCGACTTCTACAAACTGTACTTTCTCTGCGAGCGCCACGGCGGCCCGGCCCCGGTGGCCGGCAGCGAAGCCACCGAGGCCGGCTTCTTCGCACCCGACCAGCTGCCGCCGCTGTCCCTGGGCCGCACCGTTGAACGGGATATTCAGGAGGCCTTCGACTTCCACGCAGGCCGGCGCAGCGTGGCCCTGTTCGACTGAGCATGACACCGCCAATGTAAAGCAACCTTGACATTGAAAAACGCCCCACCTAATGTAAAGGACACTTTACTAAAAGGAGATTGCCCATGGGCAGCAAACGCTATTTCGTCGAATTCAGCCTGGCCTTGCTGGCCTACATCGCCTGCGTGATTTTGAGCAGCCACTGGCTGGCGGACCTGAACCCGGGCCCGGGCAAGATCGCCCTGGCCCTGGTGCCGGTGATCCCCATGGTGGCCATGGCCCTGGCGGTGGTCCGCCAGTTGCGGCGCATGGACGAACTGGCCCGGCGCATACAGCTCGAAGCCCTGGGCCTGTCCTTTGTCTGCACCGCGCTGATCACCTTCAGCTACGGCTTCCTGGAAACCGCCGGCCTGCCCCGGCTCTCGATGTTCTACGTATGGCCCGTGATGGGCCTGGTCTGGGCCCTGGCCACGGTGGCCGGTGTGCGGCGCTACCGATGAACAACCAATTGCGCGAACTGCGCACCCTCAAAGGCTGGTCCCAGGCCGAACTGGCCACCCGGCTAGAGGTGTCCCGGCAGACGGTGAATGCCATCGAGACCGGGCGCTACGACCCCAGCCTGCCCCTGGCGTTCAAGATTGCCCGGGCCTTCGAGATGCCCATCGAAAGCATTTTCACTCCCGACGCGGACTGACTGCCGGTGAACCAATCTGGCCCGGGGGTGCACTGCTTTCGCCCCTGGGCCACAGGCACCCGGTGCAGGGGCACGGGCATCGGCTATAACTGCTGGGGCGCCCGGCCCTGCCGTCAAGGATTGGCACGGCGTCTGCAACAGCGTGGCATCACTGCGACCAGGGACAGGCCCATGACCCAGCACCAACCCGGCAACGACTACCCCTTGAGCGAAGTTCCACAGCACGCCCGCAAGGGCCTGGCCTCCATGGCCATGGTGCTGCTGGGCTTCACCTTCTTCACCGCTACCATGTTCGCCGGCGGCAAGCTGGGGGTGGCGTTCGACTTCACCACCCTGCTGCTGGTGATCCTGGTCGGCAACTTGCTGCTGGGAATCTACGCCGCGAGCCTGGGCTACATCGCCTTCAAGAGCGGGCTGAACACGGTGCTGATGGGGCGCTTCTGCTTCGGTGAGCGGGGCAGCAAGCTCAGCGACCTGATCCTGGGTTTCACCCAGATCGGCTGGTACGCCTGGGGCACCGCCACCGCCGCGGTGGTGCTGGGCAAGTACTTCCAGCTCGATCCAGGCGCGGTGCTGGGGCTGATGCTGCTGTTCGGCATGGCCTTCTGCGCCACCGCCTATATCGGTTATCGCGGCCTGGAGATCCTGTCGTGGATCGCGGTGCCGGCCATGGGCCTGCTGCTGGTGCTGTCGATGGCGGTGGCGACCACCCAGGTCGGCGGCCTGGACGGCCTGCTGGCCCGCAGCCCCAGCGCCAGCCTGGACCTGTCCACCGCCCTGACCCTGGTGTTCGGCACCTTTGTCAGCGGCGCCACCCAGGCCACCAACTGGACCCGTTTCTCCCGCTCGGCGCGGGTGGCGGTGAGCGCCAGCCTGATCGGTTTCTTCATCGGCAACGGCCTGATGGTGCTGATCGGTGCCTACGGCGCCATCGTCTACCAGCAGCCGGACGTGGTGGAAGTCTTGCTGCTGCAAGGCTTTGCCATGGCGGCCATGGCCATGCTGCTGTTGAACATCTGGAGCACCCAGGACAACACCATCTACAACTTCGCCGTGGCCGGCTGCAACCTGCTGCGCACCGACCGGCGCAAGACCGTGACCCTGGTGGGCGCGCTGATCGGCACCCTGCTGGCGATGCTCGGCATGTACGACTTGCTGGTGCCCTACCTGGTGCTGCTGGGCACGGTGATTCCGCCGATTGGCGGGGTGATCATGGCCGACTTCTTCTACCGCTGGCGCGGCCGCTACCCGCGTCTGGCCGACAGCCAGTTGCCGGACTGGAACTGGCCGGGCCTGGCCGCCTACGGCCTGGGCACCCTGGCGGCGTTCTGCTCGCCCTGGGTCGCACCGCTGGTGGGCATCGCCGTGGCCAGCCTGAGTCATGTGCTGTTCAGCGCCTGGCGCGGCGCGCGCTCCAGCGCCGGCGCCGAGGCCCGGGGCTGAACCCGCGCCTTGCTCATTCGACGCGCTCCGGGTCTATCATGGCCCGGTCACGCAACACCCTGTCCCTGCCCAGCGGCCCGGTCACGGCCGGCGCAGGGACAGTCCAATGACCGTGGGACAAGGGCCAGCGCCCGGATCTCACGGCGCCACCACTGATTGCCCGACTCGAGGAATTGCCCCGATGCTGATCACCAACGCCCGCCTGCGCCACCGTGAAGGTCTGCACCAACTGCACCTGGAAAACGGCCGCATCGCCCGCATTGTCCTGCAAGGCCCGGACGCTCCCACCGCCGCGCCGGCCTTCGGCCCCGAACACCTGGATGCCGGCGGCAACCTGGTGGTGCCGCCCTTCGTCGAACCGCACATTCACCTGGACGCCACCCTGACCGCCGGCGAGCCGCGCTGGAACATGAGCGGCACCCTGTTCGAAGGCATCGAATGCTGGGGCGAACGCAAGGCCAGCATCACCGCCGAAGACACCCGCACCCGCGCCCACAAGACCATTCGCGCCCTGGCCGCCCACGGCATCCAGCACGTGCGCACCCATGTCGACGTCACCGATCCCGACCTCACCGCCCTCAAGGCCATGCTCGAAGTGCGCGAGCAGACCGGGCACCTGATCGATATGCAGATCGTCGCCTTCCCTCAAGAGGGCATCGAATCGTTTCGCAATGGCCGCGAGCTGATGGAGGAGGCCATCCGCCTGGGCGCCGACGTGGTGGGCGGCATTCCGCACTTCGAATACACCCGCGACCAGGGCGTGAGTTCGGTGAAATTCCTCATGGACCTGGCCGAACGCAGCGGTTGCCTGGTGGACGTGCACTGCGACGAAACCGACGACCCGCACTCGCGCTTTCTCGAAGTGCTGGCCGAAGAAGCCCGCAGCCGCGACATGGGCTCACGGGTCAGCGCCAGCCACACAACCGCCATGGGCTCCTACGACAACGCCTACTGCGCCAAGCTGTTCCGCCTGCTGGGGCATTCGGGCATCAGCTTTGTCTCCTGCCCCACCGAAAGCATCCACCTGCAGGGGCGCTTCGACAGCTTCCCGAAACGCCGCGGCGTGACCCGGGTCAAGGAGCTGCTGGATGCCGGGATGAACGTCTGCTTCGGCCAGGACTCGATCGTCGATCCCTGGTACCCCCTGGGTAATGGCAACATCCTGCGGGTGCTCGAAGCCGGCCTGCACATCTGCCACATGCTCGGCTACAGCAACCTGCAAAGCGCTCTGGACCTGGTCACCGACAACAGCGCCAAGGCCCTGGCCCTGGGCGAGGGTTACGGCATCGAGGAGGGCCGCCCGGCGAACCTGCTGATCCTCTCGGCCGACAGCGACTACGAAATGCTCCGCAGCCAGGGCTTGCCGCTGTACTCGATCCGCCACGGCAAGGTGCTGATGCAACGGCAGATGGCCCAGGTGCAACTGGCCGGCGACTGACGGTGGCGATGCCTACTTGACTCGAAACGGCCGGGCCGCCATGAACGCCACCGGCAACAGCGGCAGCGCAAGGATCGTCAACACGCCGTCCGCGGCGAGGGTGACCGGCGTCAGCAGCACCTGGCCGACCTTGCTCTTCTCGCGGTACGCCGAGAAATTCAGGGTGTAGGTGCTGTTCAACGGGTTGGCCGGGTAGGCGCTGATATCCCGCTTGGACTCAAAGCGGCTGCCGCGAATGGCATAGCGGTGCAGCAGGGCGTTCTGCGACCTTGCGACGACGAAGCCCAACGCCCGGGCTTCATCGATCTGCCTGGCGTCGAGCTGGTCCGGCTCGGGAATCCTCAGGACCAGCTCGCCCTCCAGGTTCTGCCACGCATTGACGAGGATCGGCGAAAACTCGGCCTGCATTTTTCCATGCAGGTCCGACTTGATGGCCTTGAGCAACTCAGGATCGACCCTCACCAAGTAGTGATAGCGCTTGCCAAGGATGACAAAGCTCTGCGCGTCCGCCGTGATGTAGAACTGGCTGACGGTTTCGGTATAGACCTCATTGCTGGCCCGGCTTTCGTACAGCCTGCTGGTCAGGCAGCCGCCCAGGCTGCCAGCGACCGCAGCCCCCAAGGCCATGAGCGTGCCTTTGAGCAAAGCGCGGCGGGGCGTTCCTTTTTGCATGTCGAGTCCTTTCGGTAAATGCGGGCTGTATCCAGAGACGAGCCGCGAGGGCCGCCACCCTATAGAAACTCCCGCCGTTTTGCACTCCGCCACAGCCACTTCGGCGTCCTCACTCAGGCAGTGCCTGCGCCGTGCCGAACAGGCTCACCCGGGTCAACACGCCATCGCGCTCTTGCAACATCAAGGGCGCAGTGCCGCCAGGCATCAGCACTTCGACCCGTCCGGCCTGGACCCAGCCCACCCGCCACGCCGCGCAGGCCACGGCGCTGGCGCTGGTGCCCGACGACGCGGTCGGCCCTTCGCCGCGCTCGAACACCCGGGCGACGATGCGCTGCGCCGACTGGCGCATCGCCCATTGCAGGTTGACCCCCGCCGGGCACGGCTCGCCGCGGCCCTGAGGCCAGGCAAAGGCGACGGCGGTCAGGCCCTTGGCCAGGGGCGCCTGGAGCATCTGCGGGTTGCTCGGCAAGGCCTCGGCCTCCTCCACCAGGGTCACGCAGTGAGGGTTGCCGATGCGCACGAACTGGCTCTGCTCCCACAGCGGGTTCAACGCCTGCAACGGCGTCACTCGGCTCAGCTCGCGACCGTTGAAGGTCACGGCTTGCACGCCCATCGCCGCGACCGCCTCGGGCCCGAAGGACGGCTGGCCCAGATCCAGCCAGAAGCCCTGCTGCCCCGCCACTTGCGCCTGCTCCACCACCGTGGCCAGCGGCGAGGCGCCGGTGGGTTGATCGTGATGCACCTGCAACAGCGTCGGTCCCTGGGTGGCCAGCAGGCCCTGTTCGGCCAGGGCCTGGGAAAAGATCGTCAGGCCATTGCCGCTGCGCTCGGCCAGGGTGCCATCGGTGTTGACGATCAACAGATCGAAGGGCGCCCGAGCCTGGAACGGCCCCACCAGCAGACCGTCGCAGCGGTGGGCCTTGGCCCCGGGCGGGCGGGTGCCCGGCGCCCAGTCGCAGAGCGCGGCGATCGCCTGTTCCGCCCACAGGCGCCGGTCCCGGGCCGCCTGGGCCGCGTTGTCGGGCAAGGCAATTCCCAGGCCACGCAGCGCAGCGGGCGCCACCACACCATAGAGATTGCCCCGTGCATCGTAGAACGCCGCCATCACACCGCCTCCAGAAAAAAACCAGCCGCTGACATTACGGAGAATGCCGCGGCTCCACCAGAGGGCAACGCCGGACCGGCCAACGCCACCTGCCGCAGCAGGTCCGGGGTTCGTGACTGTTCTCGGGCCAGCGCCGCAAGCACCCTGAACGTCAACCGGTGGTGGGCACGTCCAGGCCGACCTTGACCCGGTTCATCGCCACCAGGGTCTTGAAGCGCTTGACGTTGGCGTTGTCGAAGAACAGCTCGCGGGTCAGCTGGGTGTACTGGGCCATGTTGCGCACGCAGAAAATCAGCACGAAGTCGCACTCGCCGGCCACGTAGTAGCACTGCTGGACCTGGGGGCAGGCCTGGAAGCTGCGCTTGAGCGCGTCGATCTGGTCGATGCGCTCACTCTCCACTTCCACCTCGACGATGATGCTCAGCTCGTGCCCCAGGGCATCCGGCGCGACGATGGCGCTGTAGCGCTCGATCACGCCCTCGTCGCAGAGGCGCTTGAGCCGCCGGTTGACCGCGGCGGTGGACAGGTTGACCCGCAGCCCGAGCTCGCTTTGCGCGGTGCTGGCGTCACGCTGCAGCTCGGCGAGCAACTTCAGGTCATAGGCGTCGAGACTGGCATTCATGGGCAGGAAAACTCCGGGGGGCGAACGGCGCGCGCAGCAATGTTTTTGTGCAAAGCGACCGATTATGCGAAACAAACCGCCGGCTTGCGCAGGATTATTTGCCGCCCTGGCCCGCCGCCCCGACGAAGACTGCAACCTTCACCGGCTGGATTTGTCACAATCCCCGACCCGGCCGCCATCACGCCATGGGGGCATCAGGTGGCCGGCAGCGAGTTTCATCGCCAAGGATCTTTATGACTGCCAGCAACACCCACTTCCAGGCCACCCCCGGCCGCCTCGAACAGATGTCCACCCGCATCGCCTTTTTCATCGCCGGTTTCGGTATTGCCGCCTGGGCCCCGCTGGTGCCCTACGCCAAGGCCCGGGCCGGGCTCGACGAAGGCACCCTGGGCCTGTTGCTGTTGTGCCTGGGGGTGGGTTCGATCCTGGCGATGCCGATTGCCGGGGCCCTGGCCGGACGTTTCGGCTGCCGTCGGGTGATGGCCGGCGGCACCTTGCTGATCTGCCTGGCCCTGCCCTTGCTGGCGACCCTGACCTCGATCCCGCTGTTGATGGCCGCGCTGTTCCTGTTCGGCGCCGGCCTGGGCGGCGTGGATTCCACGGTCAACCTGCAGGCGGTGATCGTCGAGCGCGCCAGCGGCAAGACCATGATGTCGGGCTTTCACGGGCTGTTCAGCCTCGGCGGGATCGTCGGCGCCGCCGGGGTCAGCGCCTTGCTCGGCCTGGGCCTGTCGCCACTGGGCGCGACCCTGGTGGTGATTGCCCTGATGCTGCTGGCCCTGCTCAAGGCCGCGCCGCACATGCTGCCCTACGGCAGCCAGAGCTCGGGCCCGGCGTTTGCCGTGCCCCACGGCGTGGTGCTGTTCATTGGCTGCCTGTGCTTTGTGGTGTTTCTCGCCGAAGGCGCGGTGCTGGACTGGAGCGCGGTGTTCCTTACCGCCGAGCGCAACCTGGATGCGGCCTACGCCGGCCTGGGTTACGCGGCCTTTGCCCTGACCATGACCCTGGGCCGCCTGACCGGCGATGCCATTGTCCAGCGCCTGGGCGCACGCCGGGTGATCATCATCGGCGGCAGCACCGCCGCCGTCGGCCTGCTGCTGGCGACCCTGACCCCGGCCTGGGAAGCGGCGCTGCTGGGCTATGCCCTGGTGGGCGCGGGTTGCTCGAACATCGTGCCGGTGCTCTACACCGCCGTGGGCAAACAGCGAGTCATGCCGGAAAACATCGCCGTGCCGGCCATCACCACCCTGGGCTATGCCGGCATCCTGGCCGGCCCGGCGGTGATCGGCTTCATCGCCCACGGCAGCAGCCTGAGCGCGGCCTTCGGCCTGATCGCCGTGCTGCTGTTGGCAGTGGCCGCCAGCGGCAGAATACTCAAGCTGTAAGCGCCAAGCGCCAAGCTCCAAGCTTGCGGCTTGCAGCTTGTGATCTTGCTGCCCCTTCAGGAGGCCGAGCACAGGCGTTGCGCAGGGGGCAGCTCGGCAAGGATGCCGAGCTAGCCGCCCCAGGCCATGGATGGCCTGTGGCGGCGTGCCCCCGGAGCAATGCCGGAACGAGGGAACGCCGAGCCTAGGCGAGGCGCCGGATGCAGGGGCAGAGACGTTTTGCTTACTTTTGCGTCCGTCAAAAGTGAGTCGCTGTAAAAGCGAAACCGCCAGTGGCCACAGCCGCAGTAACGGATATGTACCCCATCAACAACCGCCCTCTACTCCAAGGCCAACAGCATCCCTCGGTGCGCCATCGAGCAATGCCTCCACCACCGCCCGGGCCATCTCCACCGAATGCACCATGGACCAGATCAGCCCGCGCTCGATGCCGCTGCCCTGCTGGGTGATTTCATCGCAGACCTCCTCGGCGCATTTGAGCAACAACGCCACATGCACCAGCGCCTCTTCGGCGCTGACGCCTTCGCGCACGCTGAACAGCGAGTCGGGGGTAACGGCTTTGGCCTGGGTGTTGCGCTGGAACAGCGCCGGGTCCTGCGGTTGCCGGGCCAGAGCCACGCGCAGGGTGGCGTTGGCGGCCTTGAGTTCGGGATCGCGATAGGACGTGGGGGGATCGGGGACAATCTTTTTCATGGTCAAACTCCTTGCAGATAAAAGGAGCCGACACCGATCGCTTGCACACAAATAAGGTGGCAGCCGTACGCAGGTGTGCAAGACCGAGTCTGCAAGGACACCCGGCAGATCCGAAGATCTCCCACGCACGGCCGCCATAACGCAGCGGACATGAAAACGATCAATCAGTGCTGATCGCTTGTGCGCCTTTGCAGAGTTCGGACTTGCACATCCGAGCCATCGATTTGGCGATGGCCCAGGCACCCTAGCCCGCCCACCAGGCGCATTCAAGCGGCCCGCAGTTTCTCGGATTTGCCTTACAAAAGAAAGCGACCAAACCCCACCCCAACGACCTTTAAGCCCGCCTCCGCTCCAAGCTTGCCGCTTGCTGCTTGCTGCTTGCTGCTTGCTACTATCTGCCCCGCCAAGTCTGGAATCATGCCCCCCCCGCCTCAACAGGAGTGAGCACCAATGCCGCCGTTCTCCCGCGCCCCCCTTCTCGGCCTGCTGCTGGCCAGCCTCGCGGCCCAGGCCGCGCCAAAACAGGACCAGGACCTGCACATCTACTACAGCATGGTGCCCGGCCAGTTCATGCTGATCGGCAAGGAGCCGGACGGCGGCCCGACCTACTCCGGCACTGCGCTGATCCGCTACGAGAACCAGGCCCTGACCCTGGTCAAGACCGTCAACGGCAAGACCACCACCGCCGTCGGCAAAGTGGAACGCGCCCGCATGGCCGAGGCCGATGTCTTGCGTTTCAACTGGCCGGGGCACGCCGCCACCTGCCTGGTCCGCGGTGACCTGGACAACTACTCGCGCCTGAGCTGCTACTGGACCCGGAACGGCGTGGACCACCGCGAGCCGGGGCTGGAGGCCTACTTCCCCACCGAAACCTGGCCCGGCCATCAGGACTGAAACCTGCCAACCGCCACCACCCATAGCTCCCCCCTTGCCGAGCCCACGCCATGATCCAACTGATCGAGTACGACAACACCCAGCACCGCCAGCCCGTGATCGAGCTGTGGAAACGCGTCTTCGGCTACGACAGCGCCCACAACACCCCGGAGCTGGCCATCGAGCGCAAGCTCGCCGTGGATGACGGGCTGTTCTTCGTCGCCCTGGCCTCAGGGCAGGTCATCGGCACCCTGATGGCCGGCTACGACGGCCACCGTGGCTGGCTCTACTCCCTGGCGGTGGACCCGCAACAGCGCCGACTCGGCACCGGCCGGGCCCTGGTGCGCCACGGCGAACAGGCCCTGGGCGCCCGCGGCTGCCTGAAGATCAACCTGCAGATCCTCAGCAGCAACGCCGCGGTGCAGGGCTTCTACCAGGCCCTGGGTTATCAGGTTGAACCCCGGGTCAGCATGGGCAAGGTGCTCACCGCCAACCTCCCCGAGCACCTGCGCAGCTGAAGTGGCTGGAACTACCAGTTGTGCGGGTTGACTCGCGGCGGACGCAGCAGTTGCTGGGCCAGGGCGGCTGCGGCCAGCGGCGAGGCACTGTGCAGCAGCGGATAGCCCCAGAACTTTTCATAGCTGTCGGCAAACGCCTCGACCCGGGCCTGTGTCTCCGGCTGCGGGGCAATGACGATCATCGCCTTGATCCAGCGGCGGATCGCCGCCTTGTTGCGCTTCATCCACAACGAACCCTGCTTGAGCAACGCCTGGCTCCGAGCGCTGTTGCGCTGCTCGGGCTCAGGCATCAGATCACTCATCAGGACAAAGGCCTGGGCCCGCTGCATAAGCCCCTCCAACTGCTGGAAAGGGTCGACGCCCGGCTGCCCTGCGTCCTCGGCGCGACGCATCCAGACCAGGGGAAAATGCTGATGATCGAAGTACATGGGAACACCTCAAGAAGCTGACAAACAAGAATGCTTATCATCTTCCCGAGAAACATTGTCCGCATCAGCCGAGATCGACAAGTTATTGACCAATCCAGCCAGATATTGCCACTGCCACAGGCGGCACTCTGACCTGGCGGCCACCGCGATCGTGAGTTTGACGAGGCATCGCCAGGCAAGGCCCTGCGGGCCTTTTCGCAGCCTCGCGGGCTCGGCAGCGGCTACAGGGCCTGGTTTTCCAGGGCTTGGCGACGTTCGGCAAAAAACCGCCCCGGCGGCTGGCCCACGGCTTTCTTGAACATGCGGATAAAGGCGCTGGCGCTGTCATAGCCCAGGGTCAGGGCCACACGCTCCACCGAGTCGCCCCGGCCCAATTGCTCAAGCCCCAGGAGGATGTGCAACTGACGCTGCCAGCGACCGAAGCTCAGGCCGGTCTCGGCCACGATCAAGCGGCTCAGGCTGCGTTCGCTGAGGCCGATCTGCTCGCCCCATTGCCCAAGGCTCAGGCGCCGTTGCGGCTGTTCAAGGATCTGCTGGGCCAGACGCCGCAGTTGTGCGTGCCGGGGCATGGGCAGGTGGATCTGCTCACGGGGCGCGACCGCCAGCTCATCCAGGGTCACCGCGACCAGGCGCCCGGCGGCGCCGTCCTGGTCATACAGGAACGGCAGTTGCGCACAACGCTTGAGCAACTCCTGCAACAGCGGTGACATCACCAGGGTGCAGCAGGCCTGAGGCAGCGAACGGGCGTGCTCGGGCTCGACCAACAGGCAATAGCCCTGGGCGTTCTCCAGCCCCTGGACCCGATGCTCGATCGCGCTGGGAATCCATACCGCGCACTGCGGCGGCGCCAGCCACAGGCCTTCGGCGCTCTCGCAACTGAGCACGCCGCCCGCGGGAAACAGCAGCTGGGCCTTGCGATGGCTGTGCCATGGCCGTTCCCAGCGCTGTTCTTGGGTCGAGATGCGCAGGGCACATACCGGACGTGCAATCGCGTCCGGGTCCTGGTCCTGCTGTTTCAAGACGGGCATCCACCTTCCTCCCCACGCCCGGGGCAAGCCCGCCATCGGCGCGACGCCGGTGCCTGCCCGGCAAGGTCGAGGATTGTGCCGGGCCCATGGGGCTTAGCCAAGCACCCCGGGCCACGCCGGCGCGCGGCCCCGCGCCCTAGCGGTAGTAGCCATAGCGGTAGCAGCAGCCGTGATAGTGCCCGGGGTAAACCACGCAGCCCCCCAAAGACAGCATCGTGGCCATGACAATCAGCAGTGCAATACGACGGGACATGATGAATTCCTCAAGGGTTCAGTGATACGACCGCTCTGCGACGCTGGCCAACCTCGCCGGCGCTGCACAGGGTTACCGATTGAACGGCGCGCCCGGGCAACTTCCGTCGCCGCCACCGCCGAAATTTTTTCATCCGCCGCGCCCCGCGCCGTGTCGCAACCCTGGACGCTGGCTGAACCGCGGTTGAACCGGGCCCGGATAAAAATTCATTTCCCCGCGACGGATTCTTCGGCCATCTATCGTTGAACCCATCAGCTGCGTTCAACAGCGAACGCAGGCCTGAAGGAGTCATCATGAAGCTTGCCCGTTGTCTGCCACGTCTTCGTACCCTGCTGCTGATCCCCCTGGCCTTCACGGCCCTGGTCGGCAGCCCGGTCTTCGCCCAGACCGTGATCATTCAACAAGCTCCGCCGCCCATGCGCTACGAAGCGGCGCCCATGGCCCGGCCCGGTTATGCCTGGGATCGCGGCCACTGGCGCTGGCATGGACGCGGCTATGTCTGGGTGCCGGGCCACTGGCAGCCGGTGATGCGCCGTGGCCAGTGGGTGCCCGGGCACTGGCAGGCGCGCGGGCCGAACTGGTACTGGATCGAAGGCCATTGGCTGCGTTGAACACGCGCTCTTTTGGATCGCCCCATCACCGCAGCGAGAACCGCCGATTTGAACGAAACCGACCCGGATCTGGAGTTGCTGGCCCGCATCGGCAACAACGACGCCCAGGCCGTGCAAGAAATGGTCACCCGCAAGCTGCCGCGCCTGCTGGCCCTGGCCAGCCGCTTGCTGGGTGACGCCGACGAAGCCCGGGACATCGCCCAGGAGAGTTTTCTGCGGATCTGGAAACAGGCCGCGCACTGGCGCAGCGAGCAGGCGCGCTTCGACACCTGGCTGCACCGGGTCGCCCTGAACCTGTGCTATGACCGCCTGCGCCGGCGCAAGGACCACCTGCAAGCCGACAGCGAGGAGGCCATCGAGGCGCCGGACAGCGGCCCCACGCCGGAACAGCAGCTGGAAGCCCAAAGCCAGCAGCGACGCATGGCCCAGGCCCTGGACCGGCTGCCGGAGCGCCAGCGCGAGGCGATCGTCCTGCAGTACTACCAGGAGCTGTCCAACACCGAGGCCGCCGCGCTGATGAACATCAGCGTCGAGGCCCTGGAAAGCCTGCTGTCGCGGGCCCGACGCACCCTGCGCAGCCACCTCGCCGAGGCCCCCGGCGCGGACCTCTCAGGAAGGAGAAAACCATGACCCCCGAACGCTTTGCGTACCTGGCCGACGCCTATGGCGCAGACCTGCAACGCTGGCCCAGCGCCGAGCGCGCCCAGGCCCAGGCCCTGCTCGACACCGGCCATGCCACGGCCCGGCAAGCGCTGCAACAGGCGCGCTGGCTCGACACCCGGCTGGACAGTTACCGGGTGCCCGAACCAAGCCCGGCACTGGTGCGGCAGATCATGGCCACGGCAGCGCTGCACCCGCCGGCACCGACGCTCTGGCAGCGCTATGCCGGCTGGCTGACCTCCCTGGGCTGGATCGGGGTCGGCCTCAGCGGCGCCGCCGCCGGCATGCTGGCGGTGACCCTGAGCCTGCCGCTGCCGCCCTCCGCCGAGGCCTTGCCCAGTGTGCTGGACCAGAGCGACGCGGAATTCGTCCTGAGCATCAATGCCGAGGAGGCCGAACAGTGAACCTGTCCCCCCGCCCACTGAAAACCTTGCTGCTGCTGTCGCTGCTGCTCAACGTGTTCCTGATCGGCGGCGTCGCCGGCGGCCTCTACCAATGGTTCGGCCAGCCCAAATCGAGCCAGGTCCTGGCGATGCCGCAACAGGGCCTGCGCCAAGCCATGGCGCAGATGCCGGAAGAACGCCGGCGCCAGTTGCGCCAACTGTTGCGCCAGACCCGCATCGACAGCCAGCCGCTGATCATTGCCGGGCGCGAGGCCCGCCAGGGGGTGGTTCGCGAGCTGGGGGCCGAAACACTGGACCGCCGTGCCCTGGACGCCGAGCTGGGCAAATCCCGCGAGGCCGACATCGCCCTGCGGGCCCGGGTGGATGAAGCCCTGGCCAATTTTGCCGGCGGCCTGTCGCTCAGGGAGCGCCAGCAACTGGTGGAATCCATGTACCTGCGAAACCCGGGGAAAAACCGCGCGGCCAATCGCGATTGAAAGACTCGGCGACGGATTCAGCCCCGGGCCGCGTTCAATAACCAAGCGCCCGCGATTGCCGCGGGTTCACTGTCACTTCTCAAGGAAACCCAGCATGCGCCGTGTTATCCAAAGCGTCCTGATTGCCACCTTGCTTGGCAGCACCCTGGCCGGCTGCGTAGTGGAGCCGGTCCATCCACGTCGGCCGCCACCACCGCCCATGGTTGAAGTGATACCGATAGCGCCGGCGCCGAACTACCACTGGGTCGCCGGGCATTACCGCTGGCACGCCGGCCAGTGGGTCTGGACGCCGGGGCATTGGCGCTATTGATGGGGCCTAGGCCGCCAGCGCCTCCAGCAGCCAGGCCTTGAAGGCGTCCATGGCGGGGGTTTGCGCCCGCGACTGCAAGCGCGTCAGCCAATAGCTGCCGGTGACGATGCCGATGTCAAACGGCTGCACCACCGCGCCACTGGCCAGTTGCCGCGCGAACATCAAGGGCGGCGCCAGGGCCACGCCCAGGCCCTGCAGGGCGGCTTCGAGCATGCCCAGGGACGAGTCGAAGACAATGCTCTGGGGCAGCAGGCTGTTGCTGCCCAGTCCCGCCGTCTGGAACCACTGTGGCCACTCGTCGGTGCGGTAGGAACGCAACAGAGTCTGGCCCAAGAGATCCGCCGGGCTGTGCAACTGACGGGCGATCTCCGGCACGCACAGCACCGACAGCGGCGCCTGCAACAGCTCCAGGGCTTCGATGCCGTGCCAGGCTCCCGTGCCAAAACGGATGGCGTAGTCCAGGCCCTCGGCGGCCACGTCGACCCGGTTGTTGTTGGTGCTCAGGCGCAAGTCGATAAACGGATAGCGGGCCTGGAAGTCCCCCAGGCGCGGCAGCAACCAGCCGACCGCGAAAGTGCCTACGGCGCCCACTGTCAGCACCTCGCGGTAGTGCCCGCCGTCGAAACGCCCGAGGGTCTGGGCGATGCGGTCAAAGCACTCGCGCAGCACCGGCAACAGCGTCTCGCCTTCGCTGGTGAGCATCAGCCCCCGGGGCAGACGCTTGAACAGGGTGACCTTGAGCTGGGCCTCCAGGCTCTTGACCTGATGGCTGACCGCCGCCTGGGTCACGCACAGCTCGATGGCCGCGCGGGTGAAGCTCAAATGACGGGCCGAGGCTTCGAAGGCGCGCAGCGCATTCAAGGGCAGATGAGGACGGAGCATGACTATTCCCTAGTTTTTCTAATGGCTGCTGCGAAATATCATCGTTTGTCGATCCCCCACAGACTGCCTACATTGGCCTCGCTCGCCAGCCGCCGACCCGGCGCCCCCCGCCAGGAACGCCTGGCGAGCCATGTGCCCCTTGAATTCGCGCAACGAAGATCAAGGCCGGAAGGCCGCTTGGAACCCTGCGGTCAAAATAAGCAATACATATGGAAAATCCCCCATCATGCGGCAAATAACCTTAACCGGACGGGGCCTGTTCGGCGCCTGTGCCTTGCTTCTTGGTGCCACCCAGGCACTGGCCGACACCTCCCCGGACAGCGCCCTGAAAGCCACGGTGGACGCCACCATCCGTCCGTTGATGCAGCAGCAGGGCATCCCCGGCATGGCAGTGGCGATCATCGCCAACGGCAAGCGACATTACTTTAACTACGGCGTCGCCTCCAAGGACAATCAGCGCCCGGTGGACCACGACACCCTGTTCGAGGTCGGTTCGGTGAGCAAGACCTTCACCGCGACCCTGGCGGCCTACGCCCAGGCCAGCGGCAAGCTGGCCCTCGAGGATAAGGCCAGCCAGTACCTGCCGGCCCTGCGTGGCAGCGCCTTCGACGGTATCAGCCTGTTGCAGCTGGGCACTTATACCGCCGGCGGCCTGCCGCTGCAGTTTCCCGATGACGTGCAGGGCGAGGACAAGACCCTGGACTACTACAACACCTGGAAACCGACCTTCAGCCCCGGCATCCAGCGCCAGTATTCCAACCCCAGCCTCGGGTTGTTCGGCTACCTGGCGGCCCGCAGCCTCGGCCAGCCGTTCGATCAGTTGATGGAGCAGATGCTGTTTCCCAAGCTGGGCCTCAAGCACAGCTACATCCGCGTCCCGCAAGCCCAGCAAGCTCAGTACGCCCAGGGCTATGACAAGCAGGACAAGCCGACTCGGGTCGGCCCCGGGCCCATGGACAGCGAGGCCTACGGGGTCAAGACCAGCGCCGCGGACCTGCTGCAGTTCATTGCCGACAACCTGCAACCGCAGCCGTTGGACGACACGCTGCAAAAAGCCATCGCCAGCACCCAGAGCGGCTATTACCGGGTCGGCGACATGACCCAGGGCCTGGGCTGGGAGCGCTACGCCTACCCGGTGCCCCTGGCGCGGCTGATGGCCGGCAACTCACCGGCCATGGCTCTGGAGCCGCACCCCGTGCAATGGCTGACCCCGGCCGATGCGCCCAAAGCTGACGCCCTGTACAACAAGACCGGTTCCACCAGCGGTTTCGGCGCCTATGTGCTGTTTGTCCCCGGCAAGCAGATCGGCATCGTCCTGCTGGCCAACAAGAACTACCCCAACGAAGAGCGGGTCAAGGCCGCCCATGGGATTCTCAGCGCGCTTGAGACGGTCCGGTAAGCGCTCCGGCTGCGCGCCAGGCCTGCGCCGGAAAAACCAAACGCCACGTGTCGGCTGCGCGCACGTGGCGTTTTTCTTGTCGCTTCGGCCATCGCGCCTAAACTCTGAAAATCCCCTCGACCGCTGGCCCCGGCCAGGCCGGGCATGCGGCGGCCAAGGGTTGCGACAAGGGCCTGCTTGCAGGATCGCGCTGAACCTTCTGCCAGGCTTTTCGGTCGATTACTGCAACCTGGATCCGCGCCGCCCTTGAGCGACGCGGGCACTACAGGCCCCCTCAGCCGCCGGAGACACGCCCTGTGATATCGACCCTGCAGATCGCCAGAATCAAAGCCTGGGGCGCCCATGGCTTTACCGCCACCGGTGTGGTCAGTGCCCTGCTCGCCACCCTGGCGCTGTTCGACAACCAGCCCAAGGCCTGCCTGCTATGGCTGGGGGTGGCGCTGCTGGTGGACGGCGTCGACGGCTCCCTGGCGCGCAAGGTCAACACCCGCTCGGTGCTGCCCAACATCGACGGCTCGGTGCTGGACCTGGTGATCGACTACCTGACCTACGTGTTCATTCCGGCGCTGTTCATCTACCGCTACATTCCCCTGCCGGAGTACAGCGCGCTGCTGGCCACCTCGCTGATCCTGCTGTCGTCGCTGCTGTGCTTCTGCAACGTCAACATGAAGAGCCACGATAACTACTTCCAGGGTTTTCCCGCGGCCTGGAACGTGGTTGCCCTGTGCTTCTACCTGATCGAGCCCGGCCCCTGGCTGAGCTTGCTGAGCATCGTCGTCCTGGCCCTGCTGACGGCGACCCGGGTGCAGTTCCTGCATCCGTTCCGGGTGCGCAAGTGGATGGGGCTGAACATCATCGTGACCTTCGTCTGGCTGCTCAGTGGCGCGCTGCTGATCCTCAGCCACCCATTGCACAGCCCGTCGATCATGGGCCTGTGGCTGGCGGCTTCAGCCTATTTTCTGGGGATCTGCCTGTGGCGTTCGGCCCAGGAATGGGTGAGGAACAGCGGCAAGCCTTGAGCGGCCAGCGCCAAGCTTGCTGCCGCCTAGCACCTGCAGCTATCGATGGCTTGGGCCAGTTCGGCGATCGAGTAGGGTTTCTGCAGAAACACGAACTCCCGGGTGCGGCCTTCGGCCAGGGCCGGGCTGTAGCCGCTGGTGAGGATCACCGGTAACCCGGGGTAGTCGCTGCGGATCCGCCCGGCCAGTTCGATACCGCTCATGCCGGGCATCACCACATCGGAAAACACTGCCTGGAACCGGCCCTGCTCCTGACTCAGGCGACGCAGCGCCTCGGCGGCGCTGGTGGCCCACTCGACCTGATACCCCAGTTCGTTGAGGGACTGGGCCAGCAGCCGTCCCACCTGCGGATTGTCCTCCACCACCAGCAGGGTGGCGCCCTGCCCGTCCGCCGGCAGCGCCACCGGGCCGGCCGGCAGCGGCGTGCCGGCCAAGGCTTCGGTGCGCGGCAGGTACAGGGTAAAGCGCGTGCCCTGCCCGGGCCGGCTATGGACCTCCAGGCCGCCGCCGGACTGCTTGGCGAAACCGAACACCTGGGACAGCCCCAGGCCGGTGCCCTTGCCCACCTCCTTGGTGGTGAAGAACGGCTCGAAGATCCGCTCGATCTGCTGCGGGTCGATGCCGGCCCCGGTATCGGTCAGCGACACCGCGACAAAATCCCCGACCTGGGCGCCCTGCCCGGCGGTGGCGGGAATCTGCGTCACCCGCTCCACGGCAATCACCAGCAAGCCTTCGCCCTGCATCGCGTCCCGGGCATTGACCGCCATGTTGATCAGCGCGGTGTCGAACTGACCGACATCGGCATGGGTGTGGCAGGGCTGTTCCGGCAGTTCCAGACGCAGCTCGATGCAAGCGCCGATCAACGGATTGATCATCTGCGCCACCAATTGCACGCTGGCGCCGACGTCGAAGGTTTCCGGACGCAGGTTCTGCTGGCGGGCATAGGCCAGCAGCTGGCCGGTAAGTTTGCTGGCGCGGTCGACGGTGTCGGAAATGGCCTCGATATACAGCTGTCGGCGTTCCTCGCTGAGGTTGCGGCGCAACAGGTCGGTGGACGAACGGATCACCGTCAGCAGGTTGTTGAAGTCGTGGGCCACGCCGCCGGTGAGCTGCCCCACCGCCTCCATCTTCTGCGCCTGACGCAGGATGTCCTCGGTCTTGCGCAGGGCCTGCGCCGCCTCGCGCTCGGCCTGCATGTCACGGCCCACGGCATGGATATGCTGCGGGTCGGGCACGGCGCTCCAGGACACCCAGCGATAGCTGCCGTCCTGGTGCAGAAAGCGGTTTTCCACCCGGGAATAGCTCTGCCCCCGGGCCAGTTCGGCACTGGCGCTGGCGGCCGCGGCGCGGTCCTGGGGATGGATGAAATCGTAGAAGCTGCGGCCCTCCAGCTCGTCGCGCGGCCAGCCGAGCAACGCGGTCCAGGCCGGATTGACCGCGACGATGCGGCCGTCGAAGTCCGCCACCAGCATCAGGTCGGTGGACAGCTGCCAGATCCGGTCCCGCTCCTGGGTGCGCGCCTGGACCCGCTGCTCCAGGGATTCATTCAGGCGGCGCAGCTCTTCCTCGGCCGCGCGGGTGGCGCTGATGTCCCGCGAGATGCAGAGGATCTTCTCCGGCCGGCCGCTGGCATCGAGCATGGGCGTGACCTGCACATCCCACCATCGGGCGGTGCCGGCCAGGGTATTGGCCGCGCCCTGGAACCGCGCCGACTCGCCGGCCTGGGCCGCGGCAATCGCCGCCCGGGCTTCGAGGTTGCCCTGGCCCTGCCAGAAATCCGGCCAGGGGCAGCCGACAATCGCATTGAAGTCGCTGACTTCCATGACCCGCAGCCCGCCCTCGCTCATGAACGACAAACGGCCATCGAGGTCCAGCACCTTGATGCAGTCATTGCTGCTGGCCAGCACCCGGGTGTTGAGCTCGCGGGTTTCCCGCAGATGGGCCTCGGTGCGCCGGGCATGCTGACCCAGAAGAACCCTTTCGGTGGTTTCCACGGTATGACAGAGCACCCCCAGCACCTGCTCCTGGCGCTCGTCGAACACCGGGCTCATGGAGAACGACCACCAGGTCAATTCCTCGCCGGGGTAGCGCTGCATGTTCACCGGCAGGTCTTCGTGCCGGCACGAATGCCCGAGGAAGGCCTGCTCCACCATCGGCTGCACATCCGGCCAGGCATCGGCCCAGAGCGTCTCGATGGTTTGTCCCAGGGCGTTGTCCAGGCGCGGCCCAAGCACCGGGCGATAGGCGTCGTTGAAGAAGAACTGCTTCTGCGGGCCCCACAGCAGGTACAGGCTCTCGGGGGACTCAAGCACCAGGCTCAAGGTGCTGTGCAACAGGCTCGGCCAATGCTCCCGCGGGCCCACGGCGGTGTGCGACCAGTCGTACTGGCGGATCGCGGCACCGGTCTGGCCACCGCGCAAGGTCTGGGGAGCGGCACCACGGGGAGGAGAACGAGTCATGAACACATCACACAAGAGGAAAGGGGCGGCACTGCATGCCTGAGGCCGGCTCAGGATAACTGACCCTGGGAATCCGCAGAAGTTGGCAAACCGCGAAGCCGATTCAAACCCGGACGCCAGGGCGCCGGCGGATGCCTTTAAACCCGCACCGCGCTGGTGCATGCTGCGTCGACTGTGCCACCCGCCCGACGAGAACACCGCGATGAACACCACCACCCTGCTGCTCTACACCTCAAGCTGCTTTATCGGCGCGCTGATCCCCGGCCCGACTTCGCTGTTGGCCATGGCCAACGGCACCTCGCGCAATCGCCAGCTGGTGGCGGTGGGCATGGCCGGCGCGGCGCTCTCGGATGTGCTGATCATCGCCGCCGTGGGCCTCGGCCTGGGGGCGATGCTGATGGCTTCGCAGCCATTGTTCATGGTCTTGAAATGGGTCGGCGTCTGTTACCTGGCCTGGCTCGGCATCCAGCTCTGGCGCAGCGCACCCCAGGCCCTCGACGCCCAGCAGGTGCGGGCCGGTTCGCGGCGTGGCGAGGTGTTCCGGCGCAGCTTCTCGGTGGCCGTGACCAACCCCAAGGTGCTGCTGTTTTTCACGGCTTTTCTGCCGCAGTTCGTCGATCCCGCCCAGCCGGTCTTCATCCAGTACGCCACCCTGGCGCTGGTCACCGCGCTGGTGGAAGTGCTGGTGATGGGGCTGTATGCCGCCGGCGGGGTGCAGGCGGCGAAATTCCTCACCGCCAGCGGCATGCGCCGGCTCAATCAATGCTGCGGCGCGACCATGCTGTCGCTGGCGGCATTTTTGGCACTCTACCGCCGCAACTGACAGGTGCTTTTTGCTTGCCGCTGCTTTTAAAAGGCCAGCTTGTAGCCGATGGAGAACAGCATGACCGCCAGGCATGGGCGCAGGATCTCGTCGGAAATCCGCCCGGTCATGTGGCTGCCGATCCAGATCCCCGGCAGCGAGCCCATCAGCAGGAAGCCCAGCAGGTGCCAGTCCATGTTGCCCATGCTGGCGTGGCCCAGGCCGGCCACCAGGGTCAGCGGCACGGCGTGGGCGATCTCGGTGCCCACCAGGCGCTTGGTGGCCAGGAACGGATAGAGAATGAACAGCGCCACGGTGCCCAGGGCGCCGGCGCCGATGGAGGTCAGGGCGACCATGGTGCCGAGGATAAGCCCGGTGACCACGGTCAGGCCGTTGAGGCCGCCGGGGCTGGGCTGGTAATCCTTGCCGTGGCGCTGGGCGAAGGCCATGAGCTTTTTCTTGAACACGATGGCCAGGGCCGTGAGCAGCAGGACAAAGCCCAGCCCCTGCTTGATCACCGCGTTCAAGGCGTGGGGATCGGAGTCCAGGTTGTTCAAAAACCACAGGGTGGCCAGCACCGCCGGCACGCTGCCCAGGGTCAGCCAGCCGGTGATGCGCCAGTCGATATTGCGGTTCTTCTGATGCACCAGCACCCCACCGGATTTGGTGATGGCGGCGTACAGCAGGTCAGTGCCCACCGCCGTGGCCGGGTTGATGCCGAACCAGAGCAGGATCGGGGTCATCAGCGAGCCGCCTCCGACCCCGGTCATGCCGACGATAAATCCCACTACCAGGCCTGCGATTACAAAACCGAAATTACCCACATCCATCGATAAAAAACCCTACAGATCACGCGGCCAGGTGAAAAACTGGCGGCAGCATAGCGGCTAATGCTTATGTCCATTTATATAAATAAAATCTAACGTTATAACCAAGGGCGTTTTCCCCATGCATTCGGCGCATCAATCACCCTGAGCACTTGCGACCCGCACAAGCCCAATGCCCCTGGCGCCGCGAAGCCGAGCCCTCTGCTGTCGCGCCCGCCCCCAGGCACCCGGAGCTTGCACAGCGGCCCCCGGCATCCGCTATCCTGCCGGGCGCTTGCCGGTGCGCGGCGCGGACCGCAGCCCCTCCGTCCCCCAAGGAAGGTCCATGACACCCGACCAGAACCCGTACCAGATCGAGCACCAACGCATCCGCTTTCGACGCCTGAGCCTGGGCCAGGAAGTGCCCGGGCACACCCCGGCCGCCCGTGGCAACTGGGGCCTGGCCCTGTCCGGCGGCGGCATCCGCAGCGCAACCTTCTGCCTGGGCGTCCTGCAAGCCATGGCCCGGGCCCCGGCGCCCAGCGCGAGTACCCGACCAGCGCCACCGGCCACCGGCGTCGATGCCGATGCCGATGCCGATGCCGATGCCGATGCCGAGCACAGCCTGCTGTCGCGCATCGACTACCTGTCCACGGTCAGTGGCGGCGGCTACATCGGCGGTTTCTTCTCCAGCCTGTTCCTCCCCGGGCGCCTGCGCCAGCCGACCTCCCAGGACCCAGTGGCCCAGGCCGCCCGCGATGCCTACCAGGCCCTGCGCTTCGAACCGCCGGGGCGTATCAGCACCGGCGTCGACTACGCCCAGCAGCCCGTGGGCCAGGGCCCCACGGCCTGGTTGCGGGAGAACGGTCGCTACCTGACCCCCACCGGCTCCGGCGACATGCTCTACGCCCTGGCCATGACCTGGCGCAACTGGCTGTCGCTGCAGGCCATGATCGGCCTGCCGATCCTGCTGGTACTCAGTCTGCTGACCCTGTTCCAGGAGCTCAGTCACGCCAGCCTGCTGCTCTGGCCGCTGATGGCCGGGGTGCTGTTCGCCCTGCCCTGCGCCGTGGCGTACTGGCTGATCATTCCCCAGGGCGACCTGGACCGGCCGCCGAGCCTGGGCAACGCGGCGTACCGGAGCATGCTCGGCGTGGTCGGCGGCCTGTGGCTCGGTGGCGCCCTGGCCTACGGGCTGGCCCAGTGGCACGCGGTGGGTGCCCTGACCCTGGCCGGCGCCCTGGTGGGCAGCGGTGCCTTGCTGATCACCCGGCAACTGGTGAAGCGCCTGGCCGACAACCGCGACCCGGCCAAGGACAACGCCTGCGCCAACAGCGTGCGCAACTATCGGGTGCAGATCACCCGGGCCCTGGGTCGGGCCATGGCCGCTGTGGCCGTGCTGGGGTTCCTCGCCCTGCTGGTGACCGCGGCCCAGGCGCTGTATCGCTACCTGCATGACCTGCGAGCCTTGGGCAGCCTGCTGGCGCTGATCGCGGTGGTCTGGCTGGTGCGGCGCCTGGCCTTGCTCAAGGATGAAAAGAGCCTGCCGGGCTGGATGCACAGGCTACCGCTGGACCTGCTCGCGCTGCTGGCCGGTGGCCTGCTGCTGAGCCTGCTGTGTCTGTGCTGGGCCTTGCTGGTGCAATGGATCGCCTACGACGGCGCCGTGATTGCCGGCGAGCACGCGGTGGCCTGGCGACTCGCGGCGCTGAGCCTGCTGGCGGCCTTGCTGACCCACCTCAGCGGGCGCTTCATCGGTTTTCTCAACACCTCGTCGCTGCAGGCCTTCTACTCGGCACGCCTGACCCGCGCCTACCTCGGCGCCTCCAATGGCCGGCGCTTCAACGGCCCGGCGCAACAGCGCCGCACCTACATGAGCGTGGCCGAGCCGATGTCCAGCGACGACCTGTCGCTGCAGCAGTACTACGCCAGCCCCAGCGCCGGCCCGGTGCACCTGATCAACGTCACCATGAACCTCACCGTCGACCCGGCCGAACAGCTGGTGCAGCGCGACCGCAAGGGCAAGCCGCTGTGCATCGCGCCGAACTGGGCCCCCGACAGCCCGGCGCCAACCAGCCAGTGCCCGGCAGAGCGCTACCTCCTCGACGGCCAGGCCTATCGCCGCGACCTCGAGCATGGCCCGGCCTCGGAAATCATGCGTCCACTGACCCTGGGCCAGTGGATCGGCGTCTCCGGCGCCGCCTTCAGCACCGGCCTGGGCCGCGCCACCAGCCTCGGCATGTCGCTGGTGCTGGGGCTGGCCAACGTGCGCCTGGGCCTGTGGTGGCCCAGCCACTTCCTCGACCCCGGGCAACAGCACTGGGCGCCCCGCGACCTCAAGCCGTGGATCCGCTACAGCACCCAGGCCTACCTGTTCTATGAACTGACCGCGCGCTTTCACGGCTACCGCCGTGACTACCAGTACCTGTCGGACGGCGGACACTTCGAGAACACCGGCACCTACGAACTGCTGCGCCAGGGGCGCAAGGTAGAGTTGATCATCACCTGCGACGCCGGCTGCGACCCCGACTACCAGTTCGACGACCTGGCCAACCTGGTGCGCCTGGCGCGCATCGATCAGGCCCTGGAGATCCGCGAAGACCCCGGCGTGCTGAGCCATCCGCAGTTGAAGACGGTATTTGCCAGCCTGGAAGAGTTTCGCCAGCCGCCGAGCGCCGACAACCAGAAATGCGCCCTGCTGCTGAATGTCCATGCCCACTCCCCGGACCGCGAGGATGACCTGTGCCAGACGCCCCATTGCCGGATTCTGGTGCTCAAGCCGCGGCTGATTGCCGGACTGACGCCGGACGTACTCAACTACGCCCGGACCAACCCGAGCTTTCCCAACCAGAGCACCGTGGACCAGTTTTTCGACGAGGCACAGTTCGAGAGTTACCGGCAACTGGGTCTGAGCATCGGCCAGCAACTGTTCGGCACCCAGTGCCAGCCCAGCGCGATGGCCCAGGCCTTGTGGCGCTACCTGCAATAGGCCGCGCCGCCCGGGCTTGCAGCAACGCCCGGGCGCCCCTCACGCGCCCTTGTGCCGCTTCACCGCCTCCAGCCATGACGCCTCTAGGCGCTCCTGCTGCGGATCGATACCCTGCTCGGCCAGCAGCGCCAGATGCCGCTCCACCTCGCCCAGCATCTGCCCGTGGGCGCTGGAGTTGGCGTCCAACTGATGCATCTGCAGCAGCCCCAGGTGATAGAAACGCAGCAGCTTGAGCGCCGCCGGATCGCCCGCCGCCACCCCGGCGGTGACCTGATGCATGACATTGGTCACCCGCATCAGACTGCGCTTGAGACGCCAGCCATAGACCGCCGCGGCCATCCACGGCTTGCTCCAGAACACACTGCGCAGCAGCGCCGCGCTGATCAGCAGACCGGTGAACACCCCCGCCGCGTTCCACACCAGATTGTCGCCCCCCGGCTGACCGAACAGCGCCACCGCGGCGCTGGAAAACAGCATGGCCAGGGCGATGAACACCAGCGCGATAATCAAAGTGCTGCGACGGGTTTGCCGCCGGTAAGTCTCAGGGTCCTGCGGGGTGATGACGAACATGGGCGCGACGGGCTCCGTTGGCAGTGGGTCAATTTTCAGGCGGGCATTATCACCGCTGGGAGCGATGCCGGTGGGTTA
Source organism: Pseudomonas sp. 3MA1 (assembly GCF_029237275.1). Taxonomy (NCBI): domain Bacteria; kingdom Pseudomonadati; phylum Pseudomonadota; class Gammaproteobacteria; order Pseudomonadales; family Pseudomonadaceae; genus Pseudomonas; species Pseudomonas sp. 3MA1. The sequence goes on from NZ_JAACFX010000003.1 coordinate 735,752, forward strand.
AATTGCCGCTGGAGAAGCAAAAGCATGATCCGGATCATGGCTAAGAGAAAGGACAGAACCTGTTCAAGGCGTATACAAACATGTGTTGCTATAAGAACTTAGAAAAAATCAAGATCAACTACTAAATCCATGACTTCATCTTTATCGCAGGTCGCGCATGGAGCAAACCCTTTTAAAGCATTTACATACACTCTCTAACAGAATAAAAGCCTTGGCCGTGAGGTCGACCCCCACCTCCTACCATCCCCCGGCCAATGAGTTGGCAGCACCGTTATCCATGCCAGCCGTCTTTGCTGCTATTTTATTTTGGCAACTCGCCATAATAGAGTTTCCATGCATTTTTATTCTGGATTTTTAAAATCGATTATAAAAAATCACCTTCCACACCCTAATGCATCATCTTTATCACAGATCACATAGGGCGCAACCTCTTTAAGATTGTCTATATATATTTTTCTACATGACATCTGTACTTCTTTCATCTCGGGAGCTCTTGACACAACAACCCCAGCACTTTTTTTGCCTCCCCCAAACGCCTCGCCATCATAGTTGCTATAAATTTCGTACTTGTAATTTTCCACAGCTAAACTCAACTTCGCATAAGAAACCTGATAACGAAAATAGTGATTAAATGTGAACCCCTCAAAACCAAACCCATTGCTAGGAAAAATCATTTCCTTATTGTTTTTTTTGCCGAAGCGGTATTGAATTCCCGACAGGTCACCATCAACATATTCAGGGCATAGCGCTAGATTTTTTCCTCCTCGCATCTCGCATTGAAAAATGGCCACTTCGCTTTCGCACATTTCCTCTTGAGCGCCCCATGAACAGAAACTCCAAAGCACTAAAAACACATAAGTACTGATTCGGATCAACATCTCAAACACCCTTAAGCAAATTATAGTTATTCGTCATTCTGACATCATATCCATCTTGAGCAGGGCCATTGTATCTAAGTGCAAAACCCAACCAGTCTTTTTTGCACAATTGCAGAAGACAATACCGAATCAGTCTTAACGAAATTCACAAATGCTTTCAGATGGTTTTTCTCTGAACGACTAAGGTCCCGCACAAACTCCTCAACCGATAAATACCCAGCACTAGAAAAATTCTTACCCATAATCTGGAAACGCCCCCATGATGCTGATTTCAGAGCTGCGTTTGCACTCAATCGATATGCCCTGATCAATTTCCCATATTGCGCCGAGTACGTACCATAACCGCCCCTACTACTAGACGATATATCAGGATTCGATGAGTCGAACTGACCGTTAGTCAACTGATGAAAATAATGCATTTCAAAAAGTATGGCTGTAACCTCATCGTCCCCGGCCTTTGTGAAATAGCTACCTGATGACGCTGTTTCTGTAATGGCGACAGCCTTTACTGCTTCAACTTCACACCCAAGCGCATCCGCTGCTGCAATATAATCATCCTCTTCAATTATCGAGCCGTCATACAACTCTAAAAACTCAAGCTCTACTTTCGCGCCTCCAATAAATATTTCAGGGTGCTGCTTCAAGCTACGTGCGTTAGAAAAAAGACCTACTGGATGGATATACCAACATCTACCACTCTCACAGCCTAGTTCTCCCCCCATTAACGCCGACCACCAACTCAAACTCTGAATCCGTTTCTTCTCTTCAGCCCAACCTTTATTGGGCTCTGCCTTACTATGCTCCATTAGTTTATCCAAGGAGTCCCAGCTTTCCTTTTTGTAGTGCCACTCGCTCTGATACGTCGCAAGCATCTGCGAAATCGGTTGGGAGAACCAAGGCTTACCCAGCACCTCCCTTATTTCATCAGGCAGTAGCTTTTTATCACCATTCTTATCAAGAATTTTGTACAGGGACTGTGTGACGGGGCCTGTTCCAGCCTTTACAACTTCAGGCTGATAAGTCGCAAGCTCTTCTTCCGTAAGTTCTTTTTGTGCCTCAAGAAAGGCAGCGTAATGCGCAACATGGCTGACTGTTTCTTCAATGAAAGTGAAACCTTCCCACTCAAAAGACGAATGTCGCGATAGCGCGATATCCGGTTCGGCAAACCAGCCACTGATGGCGTTGCCCGATACATCAGCAAGCACTCCTTCCAGGTGCCACCAATAGGTGTAAGTGGTCAGGCCGCCGATGACCACGGCAGACTTGATCTTTTTCTCTGGGGGTAATGATTCCAACACCTGCAACGGGATAATCAGGTCATAACCAATCTGGTGACCTGGGTCGGATGCCTTGGGTGGGGTTGTTGCACTCATACCCGCCACATGGCTGATCAGCTTTGCACCCTTTGCGACCTTGACCAGGGTTCTGTCCTTTGCAGGCAAGTTGGCCGCTGTGGCTCGACTCTGTTGGATAAACGTCTTGACGTCTTCACAGCTAAACACTTCCAGATGCAGCAGATTCTTCGGCGCGGAGTCCGATTGATTCTGATACTTGCCCACATGCCCAAGAAGTTCGCCCGCCTTGACTTTATAAGCCGTTTTCAAAGGGACAACCTTGTCCATATCCTCCGGTGTGCTCATTGCGTCCAGAAGATCAAGTGAGACATACCCTGGCAACACTCCCTCAACGTCTGGAACAAGAACTGGCATGGACTCACCACTGACAATTTCGAGCAACTTGCGGTATTTGCCAGAGTTTTTTTCGTCGCTGATTCTGATTTGCGTGCCTACCGGCAGAAAGCCTATTGGCCTTCCCTGGGCAAAAGCATCACGCACGATTGCGCCATTTTCCTGCTCCTGTGGAAGATCCCGGGCCTTGTCCCCCACAAAGTATTGATCCGCAGAAATGCGCTGCATTTCCTCCTTGAATACCCAGCCAGTCTGCTCTGCCAGTTCGGCTACCGCCGGTATGACGTCGACCACTTCCAGCCATCTCTGAGTATCGGGTGCGGGTTTGGTGAACACCGTGGTTCCGCGAGGCAATACGGTCAATATCGGCGTATTACCACCAGAGTCGCTGCTACGAACCCTAAGCCCGAGCAGTTTGTCGGATGCTGCCGCTTTGACCTTGTAGGTGGCGTTCCAGAAGCCGGGGCGCTTGAGTGCCGGAGTGGTTTGATAGCCCTGCCAATCCAGCAAATGCATGTACAGACTGAAGAAAATCAGGCTAGGACCCGCCGTGGCAGGTGACCCGGGAGGTGCAGGGAGTTCAAGGCGGTGCCTGACCAACACAAAGCCCGTGGAAAATGGCGCGCTCTTCGAACCGTACTCGGATACCGGATAAGTCTTGTCAATTCGATACGCCACCACCTCGCCGTCAGCGATGCAGCGCACTTCAGTCTTGTCTGAAACCAGTCCGCTGGCGTCATCGAAATGCACACCACCATGCCAAAGGCCATTGGCACCTATGGGATAGAAACCATCTTCGGCCTTGGCCAAGGCCTGGTAATACTGCTGTGGATCTATCGACCGAGTCGTTCCCACTTTCAGTGGAAATACCCAGTTCTCGACTTTATCGATTGTCTTTTGGTTGCCCGATGTCTCTGTCATGACTTCGTCCTTGCCCCCCCTGTATCAGGGAGCCTTCATCAGCCGGAGAAATTGATCAGCCGTTGTCGCTGAGGCTTGATCGGCTCTTGTAATGGATTCACCAAGGCCTTCTCCATCAAGCTCCCCGCCTTATCCTTATCCGCCACGCCGGGTAGCACCGGCGGCTGGATTCCAATGCCCGAGCCAGCCCCCGCCGCACCTCCCGCATTCACCTTGAGTAACGCTCCACTCACGCTGACACCGCTGGCGTCGAGCTTGATAAAGCTGCCCCCGGCTTGCACCGTCAGTTCACTGGCCGCTTCGATCACCATTTTCTGGCCCGCTTGCAGATGAATCTCACGCCCGGCCTGGAGCAGTTGTGCGGTGCCCAGCTTGATGTGCTGGTTTTGCGCCACGTTCAGGTGGTCGTCGGCGCGGATTTCGGTTTTGCGTTCGCCGTGGACGGTGCGGTGTTCCTCGGCCTTGAGTTCGCTGTAGCTGTTGGCTTCGACGCTGTCGTGACGCTCGTGGCCAACGCGAATCTTCTGGTCGTGCTGGATGTTTTCATCCCAATCGCGCTGGGCGTGGACGAAGATCTGTTCGGCGCCTTGCTTGTCTTCGATGCGCACTTCGTTGAAGCCGGCGCCACCCGGCGAACTCAGGGTCTTGAACAGGCTGCGGGTCTTGTTGGCCGGCAGTTCGTAGGGGACGGGGTGTTCCTGGTGGTAGAGGCAACCGCTGATCAGCGGCTGGTCGGGGTCGCCTTCGAGAAAGTCCACCAGCACTTCCATGCCGATGCGCGGGATGGCGAGGGCGCCGTAGCGGTCGCCGGCCCAGCTGGAGGCGACCCGCAACCAGCAGCTGGTCCGGTCGTCGCCCTGGCCTTCGCGGTCCCAGTGGAACTGCACCTTGACCCGGCCGTACTGATCGGTGTGGATTTCCTCTCCTGCCGGGCCGGTGACCACTGCGGTCTGGCTGCCCAGGACCCGGGGTTTCGGATGGTCCAGCGCGGGGCGGAAGAACACATCCCAGGGGGTGGCGAGGAAGCGGTTGCGGTAGCCCTGCTGGAAGCCATCGCTCGACTCGGTGTCGCTGGTGATCGATTCCTCCAGCACCTGGGGCTGTTTGCCTTCATGGCTGACCTGGGTCAGCAGCCAGAGGTCGTTCCACGCCTGGCGCGGGTGATCGGACAGTTCCAGCAAATGTCCGCTGACCAGTCGCGGTTGATCGCCCCAGCCCTCGGCTTGCCGGTAGTCGGCGCGATGGCGTTCCAGGGCCCGCTGGCTGAGCAACTTGCCCCGTTCGCGATCGGTGAAGCGCCCGGGGTAGTCGTAGTCCTCCAGGTCCGGTTGCTGGGGCTGGGCGTCGGGCTTGTAGGCGGCCTCCATTTGCAGGCGTGGTTTTTCGAAGTCGTAGTCGCGTCGGGTGACGCGGCTGGTGCGGGATTCCAGGCGCACGTTGAAGCCCTTGATCACCGGCTCATCGGCCACCAGCCCGCTGCCGCGCACATAGGCGGTGGGGCGGCCGAGCTTGCGGAACACGCTCTGGTTGTCGCTGAACACCAGTAAATGCGCCTCGCGGCTGTGCTGGAAGTGGTAGTGCAGGCCTTCTTCTTCACACAAGCGCTGGATGAAGTGCAGGTCGCTCTCGTCGTACTGCACGCAGTAGTTGCGCGCGGGGCACGGCTGCTGGATCTGGAACTGGTAGGCATTGCCGAGGATGCCGTGCTCTTCGAGGATCAGGGCGATGATCTGCGGCGCCGAGAGCTGCTGGAAAATCCGCTGGTTGCTGCGGTGGCGCAGGTAATCCAGCTGCGGCTGCAGTGACAGGCTGTAGCGGCTCAGGCGTTTGCCGGCATCACCCTGGGCGATGCGCTGGATCAGTCCATGGATGCCGTGGCCCTGGGGATCGAAGGCGAGAAAGGCTGGTTGGTGCAGCAGGGGTTCGAGGTCGATGAAGGGGCGCTCGCTGACCAGTTGCAGGTCGAAGCGAAACGGCTGGCTGATGGCTTCGCTGCCCTGGAAGGCGAGCACCTGGAAGTCGTGCTGGATGCCTTGGATGTCCAGGCTGAAGTGGGTCTGGTCGGCCGGGCTGAACATGGGTCGCTCCTTGACGTGTTGCGGCTAAGTCCATTAGCCCAAGCGCTCCCAGGCGACGGAAATATCGTCGACTGTGGAGCAATTGCGCAAAAACGGACCTGCAACTTAACAAGCAGCGACGCAGGAGGGGCATGGGAGCGATCTGAAATTGGGAGCTATCTGAGATGCTGCCCAGGCACAGGCCCCCGCCAGGGTCTGGGCCCGTGCACCTATCCCCTGCCCCGCTTCAACGAACGTCCCAGGCGCCGCCAGCCCAGCACCACCCCAGTGCCACTGATCAGCAAACCACCGACGCTGAACACAATCATCCAAACATCCCACAGTGGCCGGTTGGCCAGCAGGGGCAGCCAGTCCCAGCTGTGCAACAGGGCAAACAACCAGCGCGAGGCGCGGCGCGGCTGGTCCAGTTGACTGACCACCGCGCCAGTGTGCAGGTCAAGATGCAGCCAGGTCTGGGCCGGGTCGTCGAAGCGCACCCGCAGCACCGGCAGGCGCTGCTGCTGGTGGCCCATCATGCTGTGGGGCTCGCGGGCGTAGTAATAGAAGTCGTAGGCCGTCAGTTGCTGGACGATCATCGGCCGCTCGGGGCGGATGGCCCAGGCCGCCTGTTGTAAGGTGCCCGGGCTGAACTGATGCAGGACCTGTTGGTCGGCCATGGACAGAATCCGTGTGCGCCCGGCGCCGTCGTAGCCGATGACGTAGCCCTTGCCGCCGATCATCCGCCACTCCAGCTCCCGGGCCCTCAGGCCGTCGTCGGCAAAGCGCTGCAGGGCCTGGCTCGCGCTCAGGGGAAAGGCCGCCGGGTGCAGCGGTGCGCCCTGATAGGCAGCCAGCGACAAGGGCTGGGCGCTGCTGAAGATCTGCCACGGGTTCATCGACATCAGGCCGCTGAAAATCCAGGTGATGGCCAGTACCCCGAACAACAGGCCGCCCAGGTGATGCCAGCGGGCAAAGCCCTGGTACGGCGAGTGCGAGCCGTTGCGATAGGTGCGCGTGAAGCGCCAGCGCAGCACGCCCACGGCCAGGCCGAGCACGGTCATCAGGGTCGCGGCCAGGGACAGGTAAGTGACGATCGGCCCCCAGGCGCCATCGATGCCGATGCCGCGCAGCGGGTACAGCCAGTGCAGCCAGGCCCCGATCCAGTTCCAGCCGCGCTCGGTGGCGGTGGCGTCGCGCACCACCTCGCCGGTGCTGCCCGAGACATACAACAGGCGGCGCTCGGCATCGGCGGTGGCCACCCGGTGCAGGGGCCGGTCGGCGTCCAGGGCCCGGGACTGGCTCCACATGTCGCCCTGTACCGCGCCGCGATCGCGCACCGCCACCCCCGGCGCGAATTGCCGGGCCGCCGCCAGGGCCTCGACCCGGTCAGTGGGCAACGCCTGCAGGCCGCTGTCGGCCTCGATCGCCACCTTGCGCGGCCCCGGGTATTCGAGGATGTAACGCGGCGCACCGGCCACCGTGGTCAGGCGGATGCTCGACGGCGCCTGCTCGGGATCGGCGGCGTGCAGCACCTGCTCCAGGTCGACCCCCTCCCGCTCCAGGACCAGCACCGGCAAATGCGCCAGACGCTCGGCGGGGGTCAGTTTGGGGTAGCCGACATACAGCATCACCACCCCGGAGATAAACCACAGGGCCATGAACAGGCAGGCGACAATGCCCAGCCAACGGTGCCAGAGGTACAGATAACGCTTCATCGCAGGCCTCTCACAAAAACAGCCATCTCACAGAGGCGCGGGGCGCTGTCAGGCGCCCCGCTGGCTCAGGTTAAAAGCGCGTTTGCAGCGCCAGCTCGAAGGTCCGTGGCGCCCCCAGGTACAGCTGGGTTGGCCCCGTGGTGCGGGCGTAGACCTGATCGGTGAGGTTGCGCAGCCGGCCGGTGATCCGCGTATCGGCATTCAACTGGTAGCCGACAAAGGCGCCAAAGATCGTGTAGGCCGGCGCATAGCGGGTGTTGGCCGCGTTGGCGTACATCGACGACACGTAGCGTGCATCGCCGCCCACCTGCCAGGACGGGGCAAGGTCATAGCTCAGCCACAGGTTGGCCACCTTGTCCGGGGTGTTGGTGGGGCTGTTGCCCTTGCGCGACACCGGGCGCCCGCCGACGTTTTCATAGAACTCGTCGTACTGGGCATCGACATAGGCCAGGTTGCCTTCGGCCAAGAGCTTGGGCGTGACCCGCAACGAACCGGCCAGCTCCACACCGCGGGACGATTGCTGGCCCACCGGCTGGCTGCTGCCGGGGTTGCTCGGGTCGGCGGTGGACAGGTTCTTGCGCTCGATGCGGTAGGCCGCCAGGGTCGCCGAGCCACGGCCATCGAGGAAATCGAACTTGCTGCCGATCTCCCACTGGTTGCCAGTGCTCAGGTCAAAGTCACGCACCTGCCCGTAGCTGGCGGTGGTCAGGATGCCCGACGGCGGATCGGCGGCGGTGCTGTATTGCACGTAGACGTTGGCCGCCGGAGTCAGCTCATAGACCAGCCCGAGACGCCCGGTGGTGGGCCGGTATTTGCGCTGGAAGAACGCCGGGTTGGCTTCGGTGACGGCGCGGTAGTTGGTCACTTGCAGGTCGATCTGGTCATGGCGCAAGCCACTGAGCAGGGACAGGCGATCGGTCAGTTGCAGGCGGTTTTCCAGGAACAGGGCCCAGGTGTCCACCTGGTTGCGGCGGTTCTTCTCGAAGCCGCGCTGCATGCCCGGCAAGTCCCAGAAACTGCCCGGATCGAAGTCGCCCGGCGCAACGCCAGGCAGCGTGCCCGACACCGAGCGCGGGTAGTTGCTCATCACGTTGTGGCTGTAGTCGAGGCCCGCCGACCACTGGCTGTCGAGGCCGAACAGCGAGTTCTGGTGCAGCAGTTCGAAACGGTTGCCGTTGAGTTCCTGGGCGTGGCGCTGAAGCAGGATGCCGGAACGCAGCACCTGGCTGTTGTCACTGTTGTAGGCGTAGTTTTCCAGGTTGCGGTATTCGCGATCGGCGTTGTAGTGGTACAGGGTGTTGCGCAGCGAAGTGCGCTCATCGAGCTGATAATCGATGATCGAGCGCAACCACTGCACCCGCTGTTCATAGCGACCGTCGCTGACGTTGTAGTTCTCGAAACGCCGGCGCTTGTCCACTTCCATCTTGCCCCCCAGGGGGTTCAGCGCTGGCGTGCCCCAGTAAGGGCTGTCGACGCTTTCGTTCTGGTACTCGTAGGCCAGGGTGTGGGACAGCTGGTCGTTGAAATCCGTCAGCAGGGAAAACGCCGTGGTCCAGGCATCGCGCTGCTCGCGGTCGACATAACCGTTGCTGCTGGTGTGGCTGACATCGAAGCGCGCGTAGTGCCGCGGCCCGGCGCCGTCGTTCAGCGCATGGTTGAAACCGAAGGAAGTTTCACGGCTGTCGAAGGAGCCATAGCTGACTCGCCCTTCATTGAACGACTCGGTGCGCGAAGGCAGCTTGGTGATGTAGTTGATCGAGCCGCCCACCGCGCCGGTGCCATAGAGAAAGCTCGACGGCCCGCCCACCGCCTCGACCCGGTCGTAGATCCAGCTGTCCACGGGACGGGCGGCGATGGAGTCGTATTGCACACTGATGCCGTTGAACAGCTGGGTGATCTGCGGCCCGGAAAACCCGCGATAGGAGACGAACCCCGGAATGCCCGGCGATGCCGCCGCGTTCATCCCCGGCACGCTGGCCAGGATGTCCTGGGTGTTGGCGGCGCCGCGCTGCTCGATCTGCTGGCGGTTGACCACATTCACCGACGCCGGGGTTTCCCGCGGGGTCAGGCCCAGGCGTGAACCGGTGCTGGTCTGGGTATCCAGTTGCAGGCCGGGTTGCGGCAGCTCGTCGGCGCTGATGCGCGTCTGCGGCAATTGCAGCGGGGCATCGGCCAGGGCATTGAACGACAGCGCACAGCACAGCGCCGCGCAGCTGGAGGAGCGATAAGGGAACGTCATGGACTCGGACTCGAAAAAATCATCGAACAGCCCCCGGCCGCCGTCGCCATGGCGACCGCAGGAAAGTACCGGGGGATGAAAATGACGCGGCGGCCAGGGCCGTCGCGCAGCAGCGCTAGGCGCGCAGAGGAGGAGCCCGAGGATTGAGTGACGGCCAGGAGTAACGCGGCGGCGCCTTGCTGCGCTGCTCGACCTTGACCCGCGCCGAGCGTCGCCCCAGCAGCAGCCAGGTCAAGCAGAACAGCAGCCCCAGCCCGAGGCTCACCGCCGAACACAGGGGACAGACAAAAGCCCCCAAGGTGCCGGGGCGGGTGTTGTCGCTGGGGCCTTCATCCAGGGTCGATGCCGATTCGCCCAGGGCGTGACAGAACTGCCCGCCCACGCCGGTGATCTCCAGTGCCGCCATCTGTCCATGACCCAGACCGCAGACGAACACGTTGAACAGCACGCAGAAATACAGCGTCCAGGCAATGTGAGGGCGATGTGAGGGGGCTTGGGTCATGGCGACAGGATTAACAGTGAAAAAAGCACTGGAAAATCACCCAATCATGGCGAGCCAAACGCAAGGAGCCGCCAGCGGTGAGGTTGTGGCGAGCTTTATAACCGAGGCCCGAAGGGCCGAGGATCGGACCAGAACTAAAGTGCGGGCGCTTGGTTTTTGCAGCGGGTTGAAGATGCAGGCAGATCAAGCGCGACGGCGGCCTTGCGGCCGGCCCGCCGCTGAAGCGGTCTCTCCCTCCGTAGGAGCTGGCTTGCCAGCGAAAGCGTCAGCCCAGGCGATGCAGGCCTTGCGGGCCGGCGTCCAGCAACGCCTCCACCACCGCCCGGGCCATCTCTACCGAATGCACCATGGACCAGATCAGCCCGCGCTCGATGCCGCTGCCCTGCTGGGTGATTTCATCGCAGACCTCCTCGGCGCATTTGAGCAACAACGCCACATGCACCAATGCCTCTTCAGCACTGACGCCTTCGCGCACGCTGAACAGCGAGTCGGGGCTAACGGCTTTGGCCTGGGTGTTGCGCTGGAACAGCGCCGGGTCCTGCGGTTGCCGGGCCAGAGCCACGCGCAGGGTGGCGTTGGCGGCCTTGAGTTGGGGATCGCGATAGGACGTGGGGGGATCGGAGACAATCTTTTTCATGATCAAACTCCGATATGAAACTCATGGGAGCCGCCACCGTTCGCTTGCACACGAATAAGGTGGCAGCCGTACGCAGGTGTGCAAGACCGGGCATATCGGAACCCGGCAGACTCGAAAGTCTCCCACGCACGGCTGCCATAACGCAGAAACGAAGGGCAAGAAAGCCCGGAAACTGCTTTTGACAACGATGCGCCGACATGACCGGACTTGCACATCCGAGCCATCGATTGGGCGATGGCTCCAGCACCCTAGCCCGCTCACCCGACGCATTCAAGCGGCCGGCAGTTTCTCGGATTTGCCTTACAAAAGAAGGCGAATCGGCGTAGCTACTTCCCGCGGTTCAGGAGGCCCCACCGCCTTTCACCGCCAGGACGCTGCCCGGCATCGAGTACAGGGCACGCTCGGTGGTGCTGCCGATCAGCCGGCCAAAGCCGGTGCGGTGCACGGTGCCCATGACCACCACGTCCACCAGGTATTCGTCGACGAACTGGGCGATGCCCGGCACCGGCGGGCCCATGATGAAGTGGCGAAATTCCTGGGGCACGTTGTATTCATCGCCCAGGCGTTCGAACTCCTTGTGCAGGGACTCGCGCAGCTCGTCCAGGCAGTTGACGCTCCAGGCGGTGGACGCCACTGGCGCCACGCCATCGAGCATCGGCATCAGGTCGTAGGCATACAGCAGGTGCAGCTGGGCATCGCATTGCAGGGCCAGGGCGTTGGCGGTCTGGATGATCAGGCCATTGAGGCCGCGGATCTGGGTGTCGGACTGGGCCGGGTCGACGGCGGCGACGATGCGCCGGGGCAGTTTGTGCGGGGCGTCGTTGACCAGATGCACCGGCACCGGTGCCTCGCGCAGCAGGTGGCAATCCAGCGGGGTGACGAAGACCCGCTTGAGGGCCGATTCCAGGGTCACGTCCTTGATCAGCAGGTCGGGCTGGAACTCGTCGATGTAGGCCAGCATGTCCTTGAGCACCTGGGTGCTCCAGATCACCTGGGTGGTGACCTCGACGCCCTGCTCGCGCATCCATTCGGCTTCCACCTGCAACCAGCGTTCATGGCGTTGCAGGTAGGCCTGGCGTTCGCTGTCTTCCAGGTGTTCTTCCCACAGGTAGGTGCGCGCTGGCGGTTCGACGAACACCAGGGCATGCAGCGCTGCGCCAGTGGCCTGGGCCAGGACGGCGGCGCGACGAGCCGCGGGGGATTGGTGCTGCTGGGGATCGGCAATCAGCAGCAGGCGCTGGTACTGGCTCATGGTGAACCTCCTTGGACGGTAATGGCCAAAGTGTCGAGGCAGACGGGCCCGGGCGCCTTGATGTGCATCAAGGCCACCCGGTGCGCGGGTCATGGCGTGATGGCGATTTTCATGACGCCGTCGCGCTGGCTGGCGAACAGCTCGTAGGCGGCCTCGATGTCATCGAGCTTGAAGCGGTGAGTGACCAGGGGCTTGAGGTCGACCTGGCCACTGGCGACCACCTCCATCAGCCGGCGCATGCGCTCCTTGCCGCCGGGGCACAGGGTGCTGAGGATGCTCAGGTCGCCGAGGCCGGCGGCGTAGGCATCCACAGGGATGCGCAAGTCGGAGGAATAGACCCCCAGGCTCGACAACTTGCCCCCCGGACGCAGCACCCGCAGCGCCGATTCGAAGGTGCCCTGGGTGCCCAGGGCTTCGATCGACACGTCGACCCCGCGACCATCGGTGAGGTCCATGATCTGCTTGACCACGTCGCCCTGCTTGAAGTCCACCACATGGGTCGCCCCCAGCCCGCGCGCCACGCTCAGGCGCGCGGCCACGGTGTCGACGCCGATGATGGTGGTGGCGCCCTTGAGCCGGGCTCCGGCCACCGCGCACAGGCCGATGGGGCCCAGGGCGAACACCGCCACGCTGTCGCCGATATTGACTTCGGCGCGCTCGGCGCCGGAGAAGCCGGTGGACATGATGTCCGGGCACATCAGCACTTCTTCGTCACTCAGGCCGTCGGGGATCGGGCACAGGTTGGCCAGGGCGTCCGGCACCCGCACGTATTCGGCCTGGCAGCCGTCGATGGTGTTGCCGAACTTCCAGCCGCCGGTGGCGCGAAAGCCGTGGCGGGTGTCCGGGCCGTCCTGGGAACCACAGCCACACAGGCAGGCATAGCTCTGGCCGCTGGGGGTGATGGCCCCGGCGATCACCCGCTGGCCTTCGTGGAAACCACGGACCTGGGAACCCAGGCGCTCGATCACGCCCACCGGCTCGTGGCCGATGGTCAGGCCCTTGGCCACCGGATACTCGCCCCGCAGGATGTGCACGTCGGTGCCGCAGATCGTGGTGGTGGTGATGCGCACCAAGGCGTCCAGCGGACCGATTTCGGGGATGTCCTTGTCTTCCAGGACGATGCGGTTCTTTTCCACGAATACCGCGGCTTTCATCTTGGCCATGTTGCCGTTCTCCATTTGCGGGAAGGGGGTGCGCCATTGCGCGGATCAGCCGACAGGCTGCGCGGATGCGCCGGGCAGCGGCTTGATCATGGTCAAACAATGGCCCCTTCGCGGCATCCGGGGCGACCGTGTGTCGCAAACCCCGGATTCATCGGCAGCGGCCCGCGCCCAGGCACAGCAGCAAGGCCGCCACACCGCACAGGCCAAGGCTCGGGCCCAGGGCCTGTCCCCAGCCCACCAGCAGCAGCCCGGCACCGATCAGCAGGTAATAGAACAGGCCGAACCAGGCCCCGGCACTGCCCAGCCGGTCGCTGTAGGCCGTCAGGGCCGAGCCGAGAATGTTCGGGATCGCCAGGCCAAAGCCCAGCACCACCCCGAGCATCGGCAGCACCAGCCACAGGCTGTGCTGCAAGGCCGTCACCCCGAGGCCGCCGACGGTCACCGCCAGGGCCGCCAGCCGCAGCAGGGTTGCACTGTTCCAGCCACGGCCCAACAGCCGGCGGTTGAGCCAGGCGCCCAACCCGGAAGCCAGGGCCAGGGCCACGCCGCTGTAGCCGAACCCTGGCTCGTCCTGCCCCAGATCGCGAAACAGGAATGGCCCGAGGCTGTAGTAGCTGAGCAAGGCAATATTGAACAGCGCCACCAGCAGCGCCGACCGCCAGATGCCCGGATCGCCGAGCATTTGCCACAGGGTCGCGACCAGGGGCACCCGGGGCTGCGCCGGCGGACGGGTTTCCGGCAAGGCCCGGGCGCACCAGCCGAGCAAGGCCAGGGCCAGCAGCAACAAGCCGGCCAGGGCGCCCCGGTAACCCCAGGCGTGCACCAGGGCGGAGCCACTGAACAGGCCAATCGCCGGGCTCGCCGCCAGCAGCATGCCCACCAGGGAAAACACCCGCACCAGCTCGCCGCCGCGAAACAGGTCGCGCAGCAGGGTCTGGGTCACCACCGAGCCCGCCGCCGCGCCCAGCGCCGCCAGGGCCTGGCACAGCAACAGCGCGCTGAAACGCTGCACCTGCAACTCCAGCCCCAGCGCCAGGGCATACAGCGCCAGACCGCCGAGCAAGGCCGGGCGCCGGCCCCAGCGATCACTCACCCGGCCCCACAGCAACACCCCCGGGGCAAAGCCCAGGACAAACACCGAAAGGCTCTGGGCCGCCTGTGCCGGGGCCACGCCAAAGGCCCGGCCAAGGTCGTTCAAGGCCGGGCTGTAGAGGGTCTGGGCGATCTGCGGAAACATCAGCAGGGCCATGGCCAGGGGCAACAGGGAGCGGCGGTTCATCAGGCGGGACTCGGCAAAAAAAACATGCCGGCGATTCTAGGCAGGCGAGGCTGGCGTATTATCGCAATCCTGCCAACAAACAGTGGAAATCGGACAAAGATGGCATGGCTCGATCCCCAGGCACGCTTCGACCCGGACCCTTTCAGCGCGCCAGTGATCGGCATTGCCGCCACCCTCGGCGATCATGATTCCGGCCTGCACCGGCACCGACGCGGGCAACTGCTGTACACCCGCCAGGGCTGCACCCGGATCACCCTGGCCGACCGCCTGTGCCTGTTGCCGCCCTCGCGGGCGGCCTGGATTCCCGGCGGGGTGCAGCACCGGGCGCAAATGCAGCAGAGCGTGGATTACCGCTCGCTGTATTTCAGCGTCGAACTCAGTCCGCGCCTGCCGGCGGACGTGGCGGTGATCGATGTCAGCCCCCTGCTGCGCGCCGTGCTGGAACCCATGGCCCTGGCGGCGTTCGATTGCGACTGGAGCCAGGGCCGCTACCCGCACCTGCTGGGCCTGTGCCTCGAAGAAATCGGTGCCGCGCTGCACCAGCCACTGTCCTTGCCCCTGCCCCGGGACAAACGCCTGCAACCGCTGCTGGACGACCTGCAGTGCCTGCCACCGGAGCTGCAAGTGCTGGCCACCCGGGTCGGCGCCAGCAGCCGCACCATCGGCCGGATCTTCCAGCGCGAAACCGGCCTGGGTTACCAGCAATGGCGTCAGCAATGGCGGCTGATGCGCGCCATCGAACTGCTCGCCACCGGCCGCAGCATCGGCTACACCGCCTTCGAGCTGGGCTTTGCCAGTGACAGCATCTTTATCGCCTTCTTCAAGGCCATGACCGGGACCACGCCGCGGGCCTACTTCAAATGAGAAACCGCGCCGGGACGCCTCAGGTGCGGCTGCGCAGCCACTGCAGAAAGCCCTTTTTCGCCACCGGCGCGGGCGGTGTCTGAACCAGGCTCTGGGCGATGTGCTGGCGGAAATCCAGCAGGTTCTTCATGGCGTCGCCGATGTCGTGGCGGGCGTCCAGGCAGGGTTTGAGGAACTCGTTGTCGATGCGGTACAGGCTGCAGAAGGTCTTGGCCGAGAACTGCGCGACCGTGGCCTGTTCGGCCACCACGCCCGCTTCGCCGATCACTTCGCCCGGGCCCATGCGTCCGGCTTCAAAGGGTTTGCCGTCGCGCTGCATAGTCACCGACACCACGCCGGATTCGATGATGAACAGGTGATCGCTGACCGCCCCCGCCGGCAGGATGACTTCGCCGGCGCGGAAGGTCTGCAACTGCATGTTCTGGCTGAAGGTGTCCTTCTCTTCCTGGCGCAAGGTGGAAAAGATGCTGGAGGCGTCCAGCAGCGCCCGGGGTCGGGACAGCGCCTGGTTCTGCACCGGCTCGGCGCTGGACAGCAGGCTGATGCCGCTGGCCTGCAGATGACGGAAGGCCAGGTCGAACAGCTGGTTTCGAACCTCGCGCTTCTGCCCCATGGTGGCGACGAAGCCGCTGATCTCGTATTCCGCGCCGCTGCTGGCGGAGCTTTTCAGGGCCACGCTGGGGGCCGGGGTGGCGAGCAGGAAACGGCAGCCGAGCATGGCCCGCTCCAGGGCCTCGATGACCTTTTGCGGGCGAGCGTGGGGGCTGACCTGCACACTGATGGACAACCCATAGATATCGCTGGGGCGGCTGAAGTTGGTGATCTTGGCCTTGGACGCCAGGGAGTTGGGGATCACCACCATGCTGCCCTGGGAGGTCTGCAGCCGGGTCGCCCGCCAGTCGATGTCCACCACTCGGCCTTCGGTGCCGTCGATGGCGATCCAGTCATCGATCTGGTAGGGCTTGGTGGTATTGAGCACCAGCCCGGAAAACAGGTCGCTGAGGGTGCTTTGCAGGGCCAGACCGACGATGATCGCCAAGGCTCCGGAGGTGGCCAGCACGCCCTTGACCGGCAGGTCCAGCACGTAGGCCAGGGCGGCGATGATGGCGATCAGGAAGATCAGGGCGCCCATCAGGTCCTGCAACAGCCGCCCGGTGTGGCCGACCCGCTGCATCATCAGGGTGCCCAGCAGCACCGTCAGGGTCCGCGCGCCGAACAGCCACCAGCCGATCTGCAAACCGGTGGCCGCCAGGTGCAGCGGTACATCATCCGGCCAGGGCGCGGTCTGCATCGGGCTCAGGCCCTGGTTGAACAGCATCAGGCTGTACAGGCAAAAGATCAGCACCCGCACCGCCAGCTTCCAGCGATCGCCCTGGCGGCCGATCAGGTGCCAAAGGGCCAGATCCAAGAGCAACAGCGCCAGCGCGGCCAACAGCAGGTGATCGGCAAAGGGGGCAAGCATCGGGTAACTCCAGCAGGACAATGGCGGCACGATCTCACGAAAGGCACAGGAGCAGGTATAGCTGCAAAGGCCCAGGGCGCGGCGCCTGCCGCCAGTGCCGGACTGTGCCGCGCATGGCCAACGCACAACCGGCGGTGAGGGCATGCACGCCCTCACCGCCGGTTGGTCTTCGCAGGCTCCGGCTGGGCTGCGATCCGCCGCGCCGGGAGCTTATTTGCCCTGGGTCAGGGTGTTGTAGCTGGTCATCAGGTTGCGGTAGTCCGGGATGTGGTTGGAGAACAGGGTCGCCAGGCCTTCGACGTCGTTGCGCCAGTCGCGATGCAGCTCGCAGGCCAGGCCGAACCAGGTCATCAGTTGCGCGCCGGCATTGGACATGCGGTTCCAGGCCGAATCCCGGGTCAGGGCATTGAAGGTGCCGGAAGCGTCGGTGACCACGAACACTTCAAACCCCTCCTCCAGGGCCGAGAGCGCCGGGAACGCCACGCACACCTCGGTGACCACCCCGGCGATGATCAGCTGCTTCTTGCCGGTGGCCTTGATCGCCTTGACGAAGTCTTCGTTGTCCCAGGCGTTGATCTGGCCGGGACGGGCAATGTACGGCGCGTCGGGAAACAGCGCCTTGAGCTCCGGCACCAGCGGGCCGTTGGGGCCGGTTTCGAAACTGGTGGTGAGGATGGTCGGCAGCTTGAAGTACTTGGCCAGGTCGGCCAGGGCCAGCACGTTGTTCTTGAAACGATCGGGCTCGATATCGCGGACCAGCGACAGCAGGCCGGCCTGGTGATCCACCAGCAGCACGGCGGCGTTTTCCTTGTCGAGACGTTGGTAGGCGTTAGTCATGGTGAGTCCTCGCTAATGATCGATGCCGGATGACCCGGCGGGAATGAAACCCGTGGCCCGCCCCGCCGGAGCAAGGGCGGGCGTCGGGGTGCAGCGCGCGACTGCCAAAGCCTAGTGGCCGATGCGAGCCGCGCCAGTGCAGCCGGTCAGTGACCGCCTGCGTCCATCCGGCCGAAGCGTCCCGACTGGAAGTCGATGAAGGCCTGATGAATTTCCGCTTCGCTGTTCATCACGAACGGGCCGTGGCCGACGATGGGTTCGTCGATGGGCTCGCCGCTGAGCAGCAGCACAATGGCGTCGTTGCTGGCTTGCAGGCTGATCAGGTCGCCGTCGCGCTCAAACAGCGCCAGTTGCCCTTGCTCCACCCGCTCCCGGCCATTGACCTGCAAGGCACCACGCAGCAGCACCAGGGCGGTGTTGCGCCCCGCCTTCAGGGGCAGCTCCAGGTGCTTGCCGGACTGCAGGCGCAGGTCCCAGACATCGATCGGGGTGAAGGTGCGGGCCGGCCCCTGCTGGCCGTCGAACTCACCGGCGATCAGGCGCAGGCTGCCGGCGTGTCCAGGCAGGGGGATCTGCGGGATGTCCGCCGCGACGATGGTCTGGTAGCCGGGCGCGGCCAGCTTGTCCTTCGCCGGCAGGTTGACCCACAGCTGGACCATTTCCAGGTTGCCGCCACGCCGGCCGAAGTCGGCGGAATGGAACTCCTCGTGGAGGATCCCCGAGGCCGCGGTCATCCACTGCACGTCGCCCGGGCCGATCTTGCCGCCGCTGCCGGTGGAGTCGCGATGCTCCACTTCGCCGTCGTAGACGATGGTCACCGTTTCGAAACCGCGATGGGGATGCTCACCGACGCCACGGCGGGCGCTGGTGGGGCTGAATTGCGCGGGTCCGGCATGATCCAGCAGCAGGAACGGGCTGATGTGCTGGCCCAGGTTGTCGTAGGAAAACAGGGTGCGGACCGGGAAGCCGTCGCCGACCCAATGGGGCCGGGGAGCGGTGTAGATGCCAATGATGTTTTTCATGTTGCCCTCCAGAACTTTCTGATGGGCACACCTTAAAACTCGCACCTTTGCCGCGCTAGACTGCGAAAATCGCCCTTAGCGTTCTATTTGGAGAACGATCTTGGAAGACCTGAACACCCTCTACTACTTCACCCAAGTGGTCGAGCACCGGGGATTTGCCGCGGCCGGACGGGCCCTGGACATGCCCAAGTCCAAGCTCAGCCGGCGGATTGCCCAGTTGGAGGAGCGCCTCGGCGTGCGCCTGATCCAGCGCACCAGCCGTCATTGCTCCCTGACCGAGATCGGCCAGGAGTATTACCAGCGCTGCCTGGCCATGCGGGTCGAAGCCGAGGGCGCGGCGGAAGTCATCGAACGCAATCGCTCCGAACCCCAGGGCCTGGTGCGGGTGGCCTGCCCCACGGCGCTGCTCAACTCCTGGGTCGGGCCGATGCTGACCCGCTTCATGCTCAAGTACCCGCTGGTGGAGCTGTTCATCGAAAGCACCAACCGCCGGGTCGACCTGATCCACGAAGGTTTCGACATTGCCCTGCGGGTGCGCTTCCCGCCTCTGGAAAACACCGACCTGGTGATGAAGGTGCTGGGCAACAGCACCCAGTGCCTGGTGGGGCATCCAGACTTTCTCCAGCGCCTGTCGAGCCCGGCGGCACCGGCCGATCTCAGCGGCCTGCCGAGCCTGCATTGGGGAGCGGCGCAACGCGACTATCAATGGCAGTTGCTGGGGCCGGACGGCGCCGAGGCGCTGATTCGCCACCGGCCGCGGATGGTCACCGATGACTTGCTGGCGCTGCGGCATGCGGTGCTGGCGGGCATCGGTATCGTCCACCTGCCCAAGGTGGTGGTTCGCCAAGACCTGGACGCCGGACGCCTGCAGGAACTGGTGCCCGGCTGGGCGCCGCGCTGCGGGATCGTGCATGCGATCTTCCCGTCGCGCCGTGGCCTGCTGCCTTCGGTGCGCAGCCTGATCGATTTTCTCGGCGAGGAGTTCAGCCACAGCGACATGGCCTGAGCCGACGCCGGTTCCATCGGTGACGCCTTGCCCGCAGCGCAACGTAAAACGGCATCCCTGGGGATGCCGTTTTGCATAGAGCGCGATTCAATCAATTGGCACTGGCGCGCCAGCCGCCGTGCTGCAGTTCCGGCAGCCACTGAATGCCCGACCTGGGGCTCCTGAACACCGGCGGATCGATCTGCTGCATCAGGCGCCGGATCGCGTCGCTGTCCGGCAACTCGGCGCGACTGGCCTGGATCCGGTGCCGCAGGCTGCTGGGGATGGGAGGAAAGCGCTGGCTGTCATAGATCAGGGCGTGACCGAGCTGGGGGTTGTCCAGGCAGAAATCCAGCAGATCGAAACCGCTGTGGGTGGCCAGGGTGCCGTTGATGATCAGCAGATCGAACGGATCGCAGGCGTACTCCACCAGCGAAAGCAGTTCCTCCAGCGTGTGCACCGGGGCAATGCGGTAGTAATTGAGTTGATTCAGGGTTCGTTCGATCTGCATCCGATGAAAATGTTGATCATCGGCAATCAGTATGCGCAGCGCTCTATTGGACATTTCTGGATCCTGCTTTTGAGACTACGACCGGCGACTGCCGGCCTTCCTCCTAGATCGGTAGAAGGCTAGGGAAGTGTCATAGGGTTTTCTCTAGGATTAATCTGAAAACCACGCCCAGAATGGGCTTGCTGACGATTTTTTCGGACAAGTCAGCTGTCACACAGTTCCGATCGCCATCTCGGTAAAAGGTTGTCCACTACCTTAAATCGCCACCCGCTTTTTGCAGACGGGCACGGTCTTGTTTTGATGTAAGGCTTTTCCTGTAAACCGGCACACGCCTCTGAGAACCGAGAAAGACCGCGCAAGGCCGTCAACGCACAGCGGTCACTCGGTGGTGCTCGGGCTCCAGAACGCCTGCTGCACCAGGGCCGAGGTGGACAGCCGCGCCACCAGCGCGTCCAGTTCGTCACCGTCCACCGAGGTGCTGGCCAGGGTCGCCTCGATCTCCACATCGTCATTGCCAAAGGCATGCACGTCGACATCGCTGGCCGGGTAGTTGCTGCGTTCCAGCTCGGCTTCCAGCAGGGCGAACACCGCCTTCTGTTTCGAACGATGGGCAATAACGTAGACGATGTTGGTGACCTCCGCCGAGATCACGTCCAGCGGCTGGCGGTTGATGTTGTTGACGATCGGCCGCAACAGGGTATTGGCGGCCAGCACGAACAGCGTGCCGAGCAACGCCTCGAGGATCAGGTCGGCGCCAGCGCAGGCGCCCACCGCCGCCGAGGCCCAGAGGGTGGCCGCGGTGTTCAGGCCACGGACGTTGCCCTCCTCGCGCATGATCACCCCGGCGCCGAGAAAGCCGATGCCCGACACCACGTAGGCCACCACCCGCACCGCGCCGTCGGCGCCGCCCAGGCGGTTGGCCATGTCGACAAAGATCGCCGCGCCCACCGCCACCAGCACGTTGGTGCGCAAGCCCGCGGTGCGCTGCCGATACTGGCGCTCGAAGCCGATCAGGCCACCGAGGATGAAAGCCGCGCTGAGGCTGACCAGGGTGTCGATCAGCGAGTCCAGGTTGATGTTGTGCAGGGCTTGCATGGCGACTGTCCTTGAGCGAAGGGCATGAATGGCACCAGAGGACTCTAGCAGCGGTCCATGAACGTCTCATGGCCTGCCGCGGACACACGGGCGACCGTAGGAGCTGGCTTGCCAGCGAAGCGGCCCGTGAGGGCGCCTTCGCCAGCGGGGTAACTCTCGCTGGCAAGAAAGCCTTCGCCAGCAAGCTGGCTCCTACAGGGCAGCATTACTGCCAGCCAAAACGGCGCACGTAGAAGCCCTTCACCGCCTGGGTCAGGATCATGTAGGCCAGCAGGATCAGCGGCAGGAACACGAAGTACAGCGACGGCAGCGCCTGCAACTTGAAGTAGTGCGCCAAAGGGCCCATCGGCAGGAAGATCCCCACCGCCATGATGATCCCGGTCATCACCAGCAGCGGCGTGGCCGCGCGGCTCTGCAGGAACGGAATCTTCGGCGTGCGGATCATGTGCACGATCAGGGTCTGGGTCAGCAGCCCGACCACGAACCAGCCGGACTGGAACAGGGTCTGGTGGTCCGGGGTGTTGGCGTCGAACACATACCACATCAGGGCAAAGGTGGTGATGTCGAAGATCGAGCTGATCGGCCCGAAGAACACCATGAAACGCCCGACGTCCGCCGGCTGCCAGCGCTGGGGTTGCTTGAGCATGTCCTCGTCGACGTTGTCGAAGGGAATCGCGATCTGGGAAATGTCATACAGCAGGTTCTGCACCAAGAGGTGCATCGGCAGCATCGGCAGGAACGGGATGAAGGCACTGGCCACCAGCACCGAGAACACGTTGCCGAAGTTCGAGCTGGCGGTCATCTTGATGTACTTGAGCATGTTGGCGAAGGTCCGGCGCCCTTCCAGCACGCCCTCCTCCAGCACCATCAGGCTCTTTTCCAGGAGGATGATGTCCGCCGCTTCCTTGGCGATGTCCACCGCGCTGTCCACCGAAATACCGATGTCGGCGGTGCGCAGCGCCGGCGCATCGTTGATCCCGTCGCCCATGAACCCCACCACATGGCCGTTGGCCTTGAGCAGGCGGACGATCCGCTCCTTGTGGGTCGGGGTCAGCTTGGCGAAGACATTGGTGGTTTCCACCGCCTTGGCCAGTTGCTCGTCGCTCATGCGCTCGATGTCGTTGCCCATCAGCAGGCCCTGCTGTTCCAGGCCCACTTCGCGGCAGATCTTCGCCGTCACCAGCTCGTTGTCGCCGGTCAGCACTTTCACCGCCACGCCATGCTCGGCCAGGGCCTTGAGGGCCGGTGCGGTGCTTTCCTTGGGCGGATCGAGGAACGCCACATAGCCGATCAGGGTCAGCTCGCGCTCGTCCGCCAGGCTGTAGGTGTCGCGTCCTTCGAGCATCGGCCGGGCCGCCACCGCCACCACCCGCAGGCCCTCTTCGTTGAGGTCGGCGGTGACCTGGCGAATCCGCGCCAGCAGGCTCTCGGTCAAGGCTTCCTCAGCCTCGCCATGACGCACGTTACGGCACACCGCCAGCACTTCTTCCACCGCGCCCTTGCAGATCAGCAGGTGCGGGTGGTCCTGCTCGGCCACCACCACCGACATGCGCCGGCGATTGAAGTCGAAGGGAATTTCATCGACCTTCTGGAACGCCGTGCCAACCTTGAGCTCGCGGTGCACTTCGACGTGCTCCAGCACCGCCACGTCCAGCAGGTTCTTCAGCCCGGTCTGGTAGTAGCTGTTGAGGTAGGCCATTTCCAGCACGTCGTCGGAGTCCTCGCCCCAGACGTCCACGTGCCGCGAGAGGAAGATCTTGTCCTGGGTCAGGGTGCCGGTCTTGTCGGTGCACAGCACGTCCATGGCGCCGAAGTTCTGGATCGCGTCCAGGCGCTTGACGATGACCTTCTTGCGCGAGAGGAACACCGCGCCCTTGGCCAGGGTCGAGGTGACGATCATCGGCAGCATTTCCGGGGTCAGGCCGACGGCGATCGACAGCGCGAACAGCAGCGCCTCCATCCAGTCGCCCTTGGTGAAGCCGTTGATGAACAGCACCAGCGGCGCCATGACGAACATGAAGCGGATCAACAGCCAGCTGACCTTGTTGACCCCGCTCTGGAACGAAGTCGGCGCGCGGTCGGTGGCGCTGACCCGCTGGGCCAGGGCACCGAAATAGGTGCTGTTGCCGGTGGTCAGGATCACCGCCGTGGCCGAACCCGAGACCACGTTGGTGCCCATGAACAGGATGTTGTCCAGGTCCAGGGGGTTGCTGGTATCGGCGTCCTGCTGACGCGGGAATTTTTCCACCGGCATGGATTCGCCGGTCATCGCCGCCTGGCTGACGAACAGGTCCTTGGCGCTGAGCACCCGGCAGTCAGCGGGAATCATGTCGCCGGCCGAGAGCACGATCAGGTCGCCGGGCACCAGTTGCTTGATCGGCAGTTCGATGCGCTGGGCGCCCTTGGCCTCGGCGGCGGCCCCCAGCAAACGCCCGAGCATCGGCGCCGCCTGGGGCGCCGACCCGGGACGCATCACCGTGGCGGTGTTGCTGACCATCGCCTTGAGGGCGTCGGCGGCCTTGTTCGACTTGGCCTCCTGCCAGAAGCGCAGCAGGGTCGAGAGCACCACCATGGAGAAGATCACCGTGGCCGCCTTCATGTCCTCGGTCAGCCAGGAGATCACCGCCAGCAGGGTCAACAGCAGGTTGAACGGGTTCTTGTAGCAGTGCCACAGGTGGGTCCACCAGGGTAGCGCCTGCTCGTGCTCGACCTCGTTGAGGCCATAGCGCTCGCGCTGGGCTTCGGCCTCCTCGGTGCTCAGGCCGTCGGTGTGGCTGCCGAGCTGGTCCAGCAGTTGCGCGGCGTCGCTGTTGGCCGCCGCCACCAGGGTTTGCCCCAGGGTTGGCGGCACATCGCGGCTGACGCTGGCATCGCGGATGCTGTCCAGCAGCGCCAGGCGACGAAAATGCCGGGAAAAGTGCCGGGTACGGAGAAATCCGGCAAAGAATTCTTTCAACAGGCTGAGCTTCATGGTGATAACTCCAGCACGTCCCCAGCGAGCAGCGGCTCAGGGACGTCAGTGAGGCAAGGAAACAGTCGGGCAAGGAAAAAACGGGACAGGGCTCACGCCCGAAGCAATCGCACCGTGAGTGACGGGCGATGTTGCTGACGATGGTGACGCTGGCTGATGTAACCCATGACTGCTCCCCCACAAGGACCGCGCAGGACCACCTCAGGCAGGTACGGCCGGGCATTGCAGGACGCTTGGAGCGCCCACGCACAGCCGGCCCGCAGGTCGCAGGACCCGCGCGTCGATGCCACCACGACGCGGCGCAAGGCCGGACCGGGCGCAAAACAGAGTCATACAGAAGGGGCGTCGGGAGGCGGGCCACAAAAGGGCCGCGATCGGGATGCCGCTTCTCGCTGTACGGCGAGACAACGGCAGAAAAAAGGCTGCGCGTTATCTTGCCGGGACTGCGCCGGTGGTCAAGACCGGCCGACTCCTGTCACTCGAACAAGTACCCACACTGGGTCTCCATTGATTGAAAACGCGCGCAGCTTACGCCGCACCTTTGGCAGAGTAAACCGGGGAAAAACCCTGGCTCGGGGAATTGAAACGTTCTTCAGCCAAGGTTCAGGAATACCTTCGCCGGCACGCTGGCGCCGACAAAAAACACCCGGGATATCCCGGCGGTAGGAGCGGGCTTGCCAGCGAAGACATCCGCAAGAACGCCTTGCCGCCCGACCGCTCCGGCAACGCCAGAGCGACCGGGCCGCCGATCAGCTGGCGGTGGCCAGCAGCAGGTCGCGCGCCGAACGGCTGTGGCCGCGAGTCTTGCCGTGTTCGTACAGCGAGTCGGCGATTTCCTGGGCACGGATCGGCAGCACCGACAGCAGGGTATCGCTCAGGCCGTGGCTGGCCTGGCTGAAGCCCTGCATGTAGATGCCGGCCTTGCAGCGTTGGTCGGTGATCACCCGATAGTTGCGGTCCACTTCGAAGTCGCCCAGGTATTCCTGCAGCGGTGCCAGCAGTTGGCGATGCATCTGCCGCTCGTAGCCGGTCGCCAGGACCACGGCATCGTAATGACGCACTTCGCGCTCGCCCGTGGCGTTGTTGCGCAGGATCAGCTCGATGCCCAGGTCCGTGGCCGTGGCCTGTTCCACCGTGGTCATGGTGCGCAAGCTGTGGCGCGCAACGCCTGAGACTTTCTGCCGGTAGAAGATGCCGTAGATGCGCTCGATCAGGTCGATGTCCACCACCGAGTAATTGGTGTTGTGGTACTCGTTGACCAGACGCTCGCGCTCGTTGCGGGTCTGCTGGAATACCAGGTCGGTGAAAGCCGGGGCGAACACTTCGTTGACGAAGGGGCTGTCATCCGCCGGCTTGAGGGCCGAGCCACGCATGATCAGGTCGGCCTGCGCCGAAGGGAAGCTGTCATTGAGGTCGATGAAGGCTTCCGCCGCGCTCTGCCCGCCACCGATGATCGCGATGCTCATCGGCTGGCCATTGACACAGGGCTGGCTGGCCATGCGCTCCAGATACTGGGAATGGTGGAACACCCGCGCATCGTCCTTGAGCCCCTTGAAGGTCTCCGGAACCCGCGCCGTGCCACCGGCACTGACCACCACCGCACGGGTGGTGCGCACCTGTTCGCTGCCCTGGGCATCCCGGGAAATCACCCGCAGCGCTTCGACCTGCTGGTTGTGCAGCAGCGGCTCGATGGCCAGCACCTCTTCACCGTAGCGACTGTGCTCCTGGAAGTGCCCGGCCACCCAGCGCAGGTAGTCGTTGAACTCCATGCGGCACGGATAGAAGGTGCCCAGGTTGATGAAGTCCACCAGGCGCCCGTGATGCTTGAGGTAGTTGACGAAGGAATAGGGGCTGGTGGGGTTGCGCAGGGTGACCAGGTCCTTGAGGAAGGAAATCTGCAGTTCGCTCTGGGTCACCAGGGTATTGCCGTGCCAGCGATAGTCGGCCTGTTTGTCGAGGAACAGCGCGTCCAGCGGACCCTGCTCCTGCCCGCGCTCTTGCAGCGCAATGGCCAGCGCCAGGTTCGAGGGGCCGAAACCGATACCGATCAGATCGTGAACGTGGGCCGATGCAATTGCCTGTGTCATTTCCAGTGTCCTCTGGATAAACCGCCTCAACGCGGGGGATTAAAGTCTCACGGTGACCCGACTGGCCCATGCAAGGCAGCAGATCGTCTGTTGAGTAGGGACGAGGACAATGAAAAAAAATTTAACTCAATAGGCCGCAACAGCAACGCCTTACTGCGCTTCCCACTGCCGCAGCCGCACCCGGCAATGCTTCATGGCGTTGACGATGTGCTTCTCCACCAGGCTGCGGGAAATCCCCAGCTGCTCGGCGATCTGCGGATGGGACAGGCCTTCGAGCTTGCGCAGCAGAAAGCTCTCGCGACACAGCCGCGGCAGCTCGGCCAGGGCCCGCTGCAGCATCTCCAGGCGCTGGCCGTGGTCCAGGCTGGTCTGCGGTGACGGGTTGAAATAGCGCTCTTCGTTGTCCAGCACCTCCAGGGGCTCGGACTGGCGCAGGGCATTGCGCCGATGGCCATCGACCACCAGGTTCAGCGCCGTGCGATAGAGAAACGCCCGCGGCTGCTCGATGGGGGTATCGCTGGAGCGCTCCAGGACCCGCACATAAGCGTCGTGCACCACGTCCTCGGCCACCTGGCGATTGCCCAGCTTGGCGTTGAGGAAGCACATCAGCTCGCGATAGTAGTTTTCCAACAGGGCTCCCGACCGCCCGCTGGGGCGATTCTGTCCTTGAATAAGGCCGGCAATGGCCGCTTGCACCCGGCAATGGATGATGGCTGTTCAGCGGCAGCGTAATTTATAGTAATTCTCATATAGATTTAAAGTGGCGCATCGCCACAACGCTTCATTTACCAGTCCGGCGACAGCTGTAACTCCATGTGTCGGCAGTTAAATTCACCCTGTGGCCGCTCGTTTACCTGACAGCTCCCCGTCTTCGCCGTTCCTGCGGTGCTCGCAAGCCTCGCGGCCTGCCCCGCGGCCGGCTGCGCTGACGGGCCGATTTCCCCATGGCCGGAACCCTGCATGAAACGTCCCCGACATACCCGGCGCGCCCTGCTGGCAGCGCTGTGCTTGATTCCCGTTGTCGCCATCAGCGCCTGGACCTTCATCCCCCCCGGACGCGACCAACTCGCCACCGTGCAAGTCAGCCGTGGCGATATCGAAAGCAGCGTGACCGCCCTGGGCACCCTGCAACCCAGACGCTACGTGGATGTCGGCGCCCAGGCCTCCGGGCAGATCCGCAAGATCCACGTCGAAGCCGGCGACACGGTCAAGGAAGGCCAGCTGCTGGTGGAAATCGACCCCGCCACCCAGCAGGCCAAGCTCGACGCCAGCCGTTTCTCCATCGAAAACCTGCAGGCCCAGTTGCAGGAGCAATACGCCCAGAACCAGCTGGCCCGGCAGAAATACCAGCGCCAGCAGCACCTCAAGGCCGGTGGCGCCACCCGCGAGGAAGACGTGCAGACCGCCCAGGCCGAACTCAAGGCCACCCAGGCGCGAATCGACATGTACAAGGCGCAGATCCGCCAGGCCCAGGCCAGCCTGCGCAGCGACCAGGCCGAGCTGGGCTACACGCGCATCTACGCCCCCATGTCCGGCACCGTGGTGGCGGTGGACGCCCGCGAAGGCCAGACCCTCAACGCCCAGCAGCAGACGCCGCTGATCCTGCGCATCGCCAAGCTCTCGCCGATGACCGTCTGGGCCGAAGTCTCGGAAGCCGATATCGGCCACGTCAAACCCGGCATGCAGGCCTACTTCACCACCTTGAGCGGCGGCAACCGGCGCTGGACCAGCACCGTTCGGCAGATCCTGCCGATCCCGCCCAAGCCGCTGAACGAAACCAGCCAGGGCGGCGGCAGCCCGGCCAGCACCAGCAAGAGCGGCAGCGGCCGGGTGGTGCTCTACACCGTGCTGCTGGACGTGGACAACGCCGACAACGCGCTGATGGCGGAAATGACCACCCAGGTGTTCTTTGTCGCCAGCCAGGCAAAGAACGTCCTCACCGCGCCCATCGCCGCCCTGCAGGGCAGCAGCGAGCCGGACCGGCAGATGGCCCGGGTGGTGGCCAAGAACGGTTCGATCGAGACCCGCAAGGTCCGGGTCGGCATCAGCGACCGCCTGCGTATCCAGGTGCTGGACGGCCTGAGCGAAGGCGAGCACCTGCTGATCGGCCCGACCAACAGCAGCGGGGGTTGAATGCAGACGCCGCTGATCGACCTCAGAAACATCCGCAAATCCTACGGTGGTGGCGACAGCCCGCAGGTCGATGTCCTGCGCGGCATCGACCTGTCGATCCACGCCGGGGAGTTCGTCGCCATCGTCGGCGCCTCAGGCTCCGGCAAATCGACCCTGATGAACATCCTCGGCTGCCTGGACCGCCCCACCTCCGGCGAGTACCTGTTTGCCGGGGAGAACGTCGCCCAGCTCGACAGCGACGAACTGGCCTGGCTGCGCCGCGAAGCCTTTGGCTTCGTGTTCCAGGGCTACCACCTGATCCCCTCGGCCTCGGCCCAGGAAAACGTCGAAATGCCGGCCATCTACGCCGGCACCCCGACCGCCGAACGCCACGCCCGCGCCGCCGCCCTGCTGGAGCGCCTGGGCCTGGCCAGCCGCAGCGGCAACCGCCCGCACCAGCTGTCCGGCGGCCAGCAGCAACGGGTGTCCATCGCCCGCGCCCTGATGAACGGCGGCCACATCATCCTCGCCGACGAACCCACCGGCGCCCTGGACAGCCACAGCGGCGCCGAAGTCATGGCCCTGCTGGACGAACTGGCCAGCCAGGGCCACGTGGTGATCCTCATCACCCACGACCGTGAAGTGGCGGCCCGGGCCAAGCGCATCATCGAAATCCGCGACGGCGAGATCATCAGCGACACCGCCCACCACGACCCGTCGGTACAGACCAGCGCCAACCCCGGCGCCCTGCAGGCGGTGGACCTGCGCCAGCGCCTGGCCGACGGCAGCGACGCCAGCGGCGCCTGGAAAGGCGAACTGCTGGACGCCGTGCAGGCCGCCTGGCGGGTGATGTGGATCAACCGCTTCCGTACCGCCCTGACCCTGCTGGGGATCGTCATCGGCGTGGCTTCGGTGGTGGTGATGCTGGCGGTGGGCGAAGGCAGCAAGCGCCAGGTGATGGCGCAGATGGGCGCCTTTGGCTCGAACATCCTTTACCTCAGCGGACACGCGCCCAACCCGCGCGCACCGCAAGGCGTCATCAGCCTCGACGACGTCGCCGCCGTGGCCAGCCTGCCCCAGGTCAAGCGCATCATGCCGGTCAACGGCGCCGAAGCCGTGGTGCGTTTCGGCAACGCCGACCACATGAGCTACGTGGGCGGTAACGACACCAACTTTCCGCACATCTTCAACTGGCCGGTGGTCGAAGGCAGCTATTTCACCGAGGCCGACGAACAGGCCGGCGCCGCCGTGGCGGTGATCGGCAAGAAGGTCCGGGAAAAACTGCTCAAGGACGTCGCCAACCCCATCGGCCAGTACATCCTCATCGAAAACGCGCCCTTCCAGGTGGTCGGCGTGCTGATGGGCAAGGGCGCCAGCTCCGGCGACCAGGACAGCGACGATCGCATCGCCGTGCCCTACTCCGCCGCCAGCACCCGCCTGTTCGGCAGCCGCAACCCGGAATACGTGGCCATCGCCGCGGCGGACGCCAGCAAGGTCAAGGAAACCGAACAAGCCATCGACCAACTGATGCTGCGCCTGCACAACGGCCAGCGCGACTATGAGCTGACCAACAACGCGGCGATGATCCAGGCCGAGGCCCGCACCCAGAACACCCTGTCCTTGATGCTCGGCGCCATCGCCGCGATCTCGCTGCTGGTGGGCGGCATCGGGGTGATGAACATCATGCTCATGACCGTGCGCGAACGCACCCGGGAGATCGGCATCCGCATGGCCACCGGAGCTCGCCAGCGCGACATCCTGCGCCAGTTCCTCACCGAAGCGGTGATGCTCTCGGTGGTCGGCGGCCTGACCGGGATCGCCCTGGCCCTGCTGATCGGTGGCGTGCTGATCCTCAGTGAAGTGGCGATCGCCTTCTCCCTGGTCGCCGTGCTCGGCGCCTTCGGCTGCGCCCTGGTCACCGGCGTCATCTTCGGCTTCATGCCGGCCCGCAAAGCTGCCCGGCTCGACCCGGTCACGGCCCTTACCAGTGAATGATCGTTCGATGAAAACACCCTTGAGCCTCCTGGTCGCCTGCCTCCTGCTGGCCGCCTGCAACAGCACCGCACCGCGCCCGGACAGCGGCCTGCAAGCCCCCGCCACCTGGCAAACAGCCGACACCCCCACCGCCCAACCCGACCACCGGCAATGGTGGAGCCAGTTCGCCAGCCCGGACCTGGACCGCCTGATCGCCCAGGCCCGCGATGGCAGCTTCGACCTCGCCGCGGCCATGGCGCGGGTACGCCAGGCCCAGGCCAGCGCGGTGATCGCCGGTGCGCCACTGCTGCCCGAGCTCAAGGGCGGGCTCAACGCCAACCGACAGAAACTGCTGCGCGGCAAGGGCTACAGCCAGTTGGACGCCACCAGCGACAACCAGGCCGTGGACTATTTCGACACCAGCCTCAGCGCCAGCTACGAGATCGACTTCTGGGGCGGCCGCCACGCCGCCCGCGACAGCGCCCTGCTGGGGATCAAGGCCAGCCAGTTCGACCGGGCCACCGTCGAGCTGACCCTGCTCAGCGGCGTCGCCAACAGCTACACCCAGGCCCTGGCGCTGAACGAACAAAGCCGCATCGCCCAACTGAACCTGGACAACGCCCTGAACGTGCTCAAGCTGGTGCAGACCCGCTATGACTCAGGCTCGGCCACGGCCCTGGAACTGGCCCAGCAACGCAGCCTGGTCGCCGCCCAGCAACGCCAGTTGCCACTGCTGCAGCAACAGGCCGAAGAAGCCCGGATCAGCCTCGCCGCCCTGCTCGGACAACCGGTGCAGGGGCTCAGCCTGGGCCACCAGGACTTCGCCCAACTGCAATGGCCGAGCATCAATGCCGGCGTCCCCAGCGACCTGCTGACCCGTCGCCCGGACATTGCCAGCGCCGAAGCCAGACTGGCCGCGGCCCAGGCCGACATCCAAGTGGCGCGCGCAGCGATGCTGCCCAGCGTGACCCTGAGCGCCAGCCTCGGCTCCGGCGCCAGCCACGCCCCGGACCTGCTGCGCAGCCCCTTCTACAACCTCGGCGCCGGGCTGGTGGCGCCAATCTTCAATGCCGGGCGCCTGAGCGCCGAACGGGACAAGGCCACGGCCCGGCAGGAAGAACTGCTGGAAAGCTATCGCGCAGCGATCATCAATGGTTTTGCCGATGTGGAAAAAGCCCTCAACAGCATTCGCGGCCTGGACCAGCAACGCCAGTGGCAGAGCGAGGAGTTGAATCAGGCGCAACGGGCCTTCGCGATCGCCCAGAGCCGCTACCAGGCCGGCGCCGAAGACCTGCTGACGGTGCTGGAAACCCAGCGCACCCTGTACGCCGCCCAGGATCTGAACGTGCAACTGCGGCTGGCGCGGCTGCAATCCAGCATTGCCCTGTACAAGGCCCTGGGTGGCGGCTGGCAGGTGCCAGGACCCGAGGCGCGGTGATAGCAGCCAAACGACTAAACCCCGCCCCCTGTGGATAACCCCGCCACTGCGCAACATGTTGCGCAGCCATCTGTGGATAAACCTGTGCACAGATCGCGATAATGGCCTTGCGGCATGGCCTGCTTCAAGGTGCGCAAGATCTTGCACAGCACTGCGCAACATGTTGCGCACTTTTCCCGGTATTTCCTCGAAAAACGCCGTCGCTCATAGCTGAAAAATCGGTAACTTATTGATTAAAAACAACTAATCAATTGCTGGCACAGACCTTGTACTCACCTCTGCACCCCACGGCCGTCTGGCCGGGGTTTCTTTAGTGATTTGCAAGGAGAGCATGCATGGCAACGCCAGCGTATATGTCCGTCACCGGCACCAAACAGGGGCTGATCACCGCCGGGGCCTTTACCGCCGATTCCGTGGGCAACACCTACCAGGAAGGTCATGAAGACCAGGTCATGGTCCAGGGCTTTCAGCACGAAGTGATCATTCCCCGCGATCCGCAGTCCGGCCAGCCCACCGGTCAGCGCGTGCACAAGCCGGTGATCATCACCAAGGTCTTCGACAAGGCTTCGCCGCTGCTGCTGGCGGCGCTGACCTCGGGCGAGCGCCTGACCGAGATCGTCATCCAGTGGTACCGCACCTCCGCCGCCGGCACCCAGGAGCACTACTACACCACCACCCTTGAGGACGCGATCATCGTCGACATCAAGGACTACATGCACAACTGCCAGGACCCGGGCAACGCTCACTTCACCCACCTGGAAGACGTGCACTTCACCTACCGCAAGATCACCTGGACCCACGAAGTCTCCGGCACTTCCGGTTCCGATGACTGGCGGACCCCGGTCACCGGCTAAGGAAGGCCGCTCGACCCTTACCGCGCCCCGGCCAGCCCCGCTGGCCCGGGCCCTTATTGACTCAGCAGTTGCACTGCCCGCATCGAGGCACAGGGAATGTTCGCCGCCGCCGACCAGACGCATTTCAGCCTGACCCTGGAGGGTCGCCCCCACGACTTTCAAGTGCTCGGCCTGCAGGGCCGGGAGCGCATCAGCCGGCCCTTCGCCTTCGACCTGGAACTGGTCAGCGAACGCTCCAACCTGGACCTGGACGCGCTGCTGCACACCCCGGCCTTCCTGCAACTGGCGGCCGATGGCAGCGGCATTCACGGGCAGATCCAGCGCATCGCCCAAGGCGACCGCGGTCGTCGCCTGACCCACTACCGGATCACCCTCGGCCCGCGCCTGGCCTATCTGGGCCAGCGCATCAACCAACGGATCTTCCAGCACCGGAGCGTGCCGCAGATCATCGCCCAGGTGCTGGAAGAACACGGCATCCTCGGCAACGACTACCACTTCCACCTCGCCGGCTCCTACCCGGAGCGTGAGTACTGCGTGCAGTACGACGAATCGGACCTGCGCTTCATCCAGCGCCTGTGCGAGGAAGAGGGCCTGCACTACCACTTTCAGCACAGCCGCGAAGGGCATCGACTGGTGTTCGGCGAAGACCAGACGGTGTTCCGCAAACTGGCCCCGGTGGCCTACCGGCAAGACTCCGGCCTGGTGGCCAGCGAACCGGTGATCAAGCGCTTCGAGCTGCGCTTCGAGGCGCGCCCCAGCCGCACCACGCGCCGCGACTACGACTTCGAAAAACCGCGCCTGCAGATGCAGGGAGCGGCCAAACCGCAAGAGCCAAAAGCCCAGCCGGACCTTGAAGACTACGCCTACCCCGGACGCTTCACCGACCGCGAGCGCGGCAAGCATCTGGCCAGGCGCGCCCTGGAACGGCACCGCAGCGACTACCGCCAGGCCAGCGGCCACAGCGACCAGCCAAGCCTGCGCAGCGGGCATTTCCTGCCCCTGAGCGGGCACCCCCACCCGGCCTGGAACGACCTGTGGCTACTGACCGAAGTCCTCCACGAAGGCAAACAGCCGCAGGTGCTGGAAGAGTCCATCACCAGCGACACTCGGGCCGGAACAGGCTTTCACCAGGGCTACCGCAACCGCTTCACCGCCACCCCCTGGGAGGTGCCCCATCGCCCGCCCCTGGAACACCCCAAGCCGCGGATTCTCGGCAGCCAGACCGCCAAGGTCACCGGCCCTCGGGACGAGGAAATCCACACCGACGCCCACGGCCGGGTCAAGGTGCAGTTTCACTGGGACCGCGAGGGCCAGGGCAACGACAAGAGCAGCTGCTGGCTACGGGTGTCCTCGGCCTGGGCCGGCGCCTGGTACGGCGCCATCGCCGTCCCCCGGGTCGGCATGGAAGTGCTGGTGACCTTCCTCGAAGGCGACCCCGACCAGCCCCTGATCACCGGCTGCCTGTACCACAAGGAAAACGTCGTCCCCTACCCGCTGCCGCAACACAAGACCCGCAGCACCTTCAAGACCCTGAGCTCCCCTGGTGGCGGCGGCTTCAACGAACTGCGCATCGAAGACAAAAAAGGCGCCGAGCAAATCTTCATCCACGCCCAGCGCGACTGGAACCAGCACATCGAACACGACCAGAAAATCCGCGTCGGCCACCAGCGCCACGACACGCTGGAAGCCAACAGCTACAGCGAATTCAAGGCTGAAGAACACCACACCGTGCATGGCGACCGCAAAGTCGAAGCCCGCGCCAGTGATCACCTGAGCATCGCCGGCAGCCAGCACCTGCAACTGGGCAACGGCCTGTTCATCGAAGCCGGCCAGGAAATCCACCTCGCCAGCGGCCTGAAAGTAGTGCTCGAAGCCGGCAGCGAACTGACCCTCAAGGGCGGCGGCAGCTGGATCAAGATCGACGCCGGCGGCGTGGCCCTCAGCGGCGCCCTGGTCAATAACAACTCCGGCGGCAGCCCGGGCAGTGGCACTGGCGCGACGCCGTTGTTGCCGGGGCCGTTGCAGGCGGCGGATGAAGATAAGCCGGGCATCCCGCTGGAAGCCCTGGTCAAGCAACACCTGGTCTTTCGTCAAGCCAAGGCCGGAGTGTGTGAAGTCTGTGAAGCGGCAAAACGTGCCAGGAAGGCTAGCTCATGAACCCGACACACCACGGTGCGCTGCTGCTCGACGGCGCCTCTCAGGACCATATTCTGGCTTGGCTGTATCAGCATTATCCCAGCCATCAACCGCTGCCACTGTTACTGGAAACCCCCTATGCCGCGCTGCAGGAGTCGGGACCGATTCTGCTCGACGCACCGCGCCACAGCCCCCTGTATGAGGGCTGGAGCAGCGGCGTGACAGAACTGCGCCACGGGTTGTGGTTGGAGGCCCGGTTGCCCGCCGAACAATTGTTTCACTGTCTGCAACGCCGCCTGCAAGTGCGCTCGCCGGACAGCCGTAAATTCTGGTTGCGCCTGGGCGATGCGCGGCCGCTACTGCGGGCCTGGAAGGCCGGAGTCGAATGGCCCCGAGGCTTCTGGCACGGCATCGACGTGCTCTGGATGCGCGACGCACAAGGTCCGATACCCACCTGGCGCAACCACCAACCGGAGTTGGACCTAGTAACCGCTGGTGACAGCTTTGATGCCCATATCACCTTGAGCTGGCCTTTACTAGGCGCCCTCACAGAAGAGCCCGAGCCGTCGCAGGAAACCGATCAATGAACCAGGCCGCACATGCTCCGCAACACTTCAAACCGGCCAGTTGCCCGTTGCTGGCTGCTGTTCTGCCCGTGCGTTATGCCATTGGCCCGGTCACTTCGGAACCGCAGCTCGCCAGCATCGACGCCAGCGCGTTGGGCCTGCAAGCAGTGAGCGGCCAGTTCCCGGAACTGGGGCCCGATCATCCGCCACTGGCCCAGTGGCCCCTGGGGTACGTGCCGCGCCTGCTACGGGACGGTTGGTTGTATGTCTGGCAGGACAGCACTCACCTGCTTAGCGAATACCGGGTCGATAGCACCCTGTTGAGCCAAACACCACGCGGTGGTCCGGTGCTGGAGAAACAAGCCCAGGTCTACCTGCTGCTACCGGCCGGTGCGCCCGCGCAACTGGCCTGGTCGCCGGTACGCTGGAGCGATTCGCAGTTCACTGCCGTCAAGACCCAGGGCAATGTCCGTCAACGTGTCA
The DNA here is from genome assembly GCF_029237275.1 of Pseudomonas sp. 3MA1. Taxonomy (NCBI): domain Bacteria; kingdom Pseudomonadati; phylum Pseudomonadota; class Gammaproteobacteria; order Pseudomonadales; family Pseudomonadaceae; genus Pseudomonas; species Pseudomonas sp. 3MA1. The sequence continues at coordinate 771,480 of NZ_JAACFX010000003.1, forward strand.
TGCGCAACCTGACGCCCGGTATGGCCCCCGAAAGCGGCTTGTTGTCCAGCACGCGGAAGTTTCTCGGAGACAGTACCCCGGAAAACTTCCGCTGGAGCTATTTGCCAGAACCACAACCCTGGCAATTGAACGACCCGATCCTGCGCCGCATGCAGCGCTGTGAACAACAGCATTACGCAATCGTCGACGATCCCTGGGGAGTACTGATCGATCTGGCCGGCCTGGTACGTGCCCGTAATCTGGCTTTCGACAAGCAAAGTCTGGCGCATCGCGACCGTTGGATGGTCGCCAGCGTGCTCCAAGAACTGAGTGAGCATGACAAACAGCTCAAGGCCAACTTGCCCAGCGACACCGACTACGAAGCCTTGAAACGCACATGGCGCGAGCAGAAACAGGCCGCCGACCAACTCGACTTCGATCGTCGGCGGATCGTCACCTTATGGGCAGACTGGTTTGGCACCCTGGGTCAACAGGGCCCGGCCACCCTGGAAACCGCCTGCGGGCACATGGACATCACCCAGCATGAGGCCCGTGACCTGCTGGAGGCCAGCTTCGCCGCAGCCTGCCTCGGCCCGTCTGCCACGGCCATTGGGGTCCAGGCGCTGCATCAAGCGATGGACCTGGACAACGAAAAGCCGTGGTTGCTCTGGACAGTGCTGGGGCTGCTGCAACGCCTTTCAGGCACTGAAATCAAACAACTGCTGCATATTCCTGAAAACCTCGAACCTGTCGAGCCCACGGCCAAGCGTATGGCCCAAGCCCTGACCCTTGCGGCGTCGTTGAATGCAGGAGCGAGCAGACTGTCGGAACTGCCCTTGGCCAGGCCGACAGAGGCTTTTTTTGCCGCAATGGCCCCGGTGGCTGGCGGCCATCTGAGCAGCCAGGATCAACACGTTAAAAAAGCCTCCATGTCCCTGATGATGGCCATGCTAGCGCGTAGCCAACAAGCGTTAGAAGTCCAGGCCTTGAGCGCAAAACAAAGCATGGCCTGGCTTGACGAACAGCTCGATGGAACACAGAACAAAGCGAAACGCCGACGCCTGAAAAATGAAATCGCCCAACTGAAAGAACAGGAAGCGCGTAAGGCCCGTATTGACAGTAAACCGTCTGGCGACGCGCCGACAGGCAAAGGCCAGCCTTCGGTCATTGCCAAGCAGGTGCAGCAATACCCTCACCTGAACCTCGTCCCGGCAGCACGCCACGGCGTCCCCGCACATCCTGCGCCGGGCTATGGAAGCAGTGCGCCCGCGCCAACGGTAAAAGCGCCTGGACCGGGAGCTGGAAATTTGCCTCCATTGCCCCGAAGTGCGACGAAACTTGATCTGCCGTTGAATGTGCGTGATCTGTTGAATGATTCGCCGTTGAAGGTGTTGATTGCGTTGATTTCGGCTTGGAACTTGAAAGGCAGTCTCAATACCATCATTGAAAATGAAACATATAAAAATAGATTAGCCGCAACAAATGCCGTTGTAATATTTGGAACTGCTGTCTCAGCAGTTTTGCAACACACTGCCGAAGTCCGATGGGAGAGTTTTTCAGGAACATCAAACAGGGTAAATCCTGAATCTCAAAAGCTGCTTGAGAGGGCACTAAAAATTGGCGCAGGTGTGATGATCGCTCAAGCGGCATCTGCTGGAGTTGATGCGATCGTCTACGGCTGGGATGCATTGGACTCTTATAGATCAGGAGATCTAGATACGGCATCAATTAACTTGGGTCTGAGCACTGCTAGTCTTGGTTATATGCGGGTTTCGGTGCAAATGTTCCGTGCACTGCGAGTCGCCCGTGCTGCAGTCGTAATGGGTAGCTCCGTAGCATTGGGACGAGGTGTCTCGGTAGTGCCTGTACCGCTTGTGGCACAAGCAGCCGGACTGGTTATTACCATATTTGGTGGCCTGTTAACCCGAATGTATACCAAGGACAGTCCCCTGGAGACTTGGGTCAAACAAACCTGCTTCGGAATTCGGCCAGCCGAATGGTCAGGGCGCTATGAAGACACAATGAAAGCCTACTATCAGGCTGTAGCTCCAGTAACAATGCAGTTACAGCGCTGGACCGATATCAACCCGGTAAGTGGTGAATGGGTCGATGAAGTTCGATTAGTTATTTTGTTGGAGGGCCAAACACGTTATCAACAAGGCATGGTGAGTTTTAGCGGGACTGAGGACTGGATTCAAGAACGGCCTCTAATGGACTTCAGCCCACCTCGTAAACTCTCTCTTCCTTTGGAATGGGGTGAAGAGGACCCCAATCCCTTAAAGCTGGAATCCGGCAGTCGAATCCTCAGAGAGCCAGGCGTACTACGTCTTAGCGCCGCCTATCATCAGAGCGATACGCTAAAACTCTTTCGCATCCATGGAACATTGATTTATCAACCTTCCGAAGGTTTGTATCTACCTTCGATCGAAATTGATTTGAGTTGATCCTAATGAGTATCAATAAGTTATTGGCCCTGCTAGCAGAAAAACCAACCAAAAATAATTTGCATACTATATTGCACTCAGATAAACCAACGGGCCAACCACCGATGAGTTTATTCGATATTGAAGAGCAAAATGAACAATATCTGGCTTTAACTAATGGGGCGGGTTTGTACAAGGGTGCGCTAACAGGAATACTTGCAGGAATGGCAGGCGTAATGTTTTTGTTTGTCTCTCTATATTTTTTGTGGGACGGGAGATATCAATCCGCATTGGAGAACTTTCTAATCGCGGCAGCTTTTTTTATAGTGCCTTTTATTTGTGAGGTGCTCAGCCCAATGCCTCCGCCAATATTATTTAATCGACGCACTCGAGAAGTATACTTCCAGCACGACGACGAGTTATTCCACTCCCCATGGGACGGTATAGCTGCGATGGCTTATGAGTTTCAAATGGTGGGCCCGTATACAGGAGGGACACGGAATGCATCATTGGAAGTTTTGATTCAAAGTCTTGACAACCCGGACAAGCAGTTTTTACTTAGCCTTGGCCTGCCAATGGGGAAAAGCCTAGATCTGCAAGAAAGTTTTTGGGAATACTTACGATCCTATATGAACAACGGACCATGGTTCGATGAACAGGGGAATCACAGTGAGTCCGATGCTTTTATCAAGAGTCAGTTAGCAATGGCAGAAAGTACGGAAAGTCTCTTCAGGAACAGCTGGAAGCGAATTATCAAAGAATATAGAGCTGCCGGCGGAAAGAATTTTCTCGAATTTTCTGATTTGATTTTACTGGTTGGTGGAGCCATCTTATGGCCGACTCATACTATTCAAGACTTTACCTGTCGCATTGCCAAACTTCGTAGTCGGAAACGATGGCCAAAACTGGTGATGGAACGTTTAGAGCCAAATGGCCCTACCACTCGACTCATCGATATCGAACAAAAAAAGAATCTTGAACAGCAACGCCAATCGCCTGAAAAGCCAGATTGAATCGCCAGCTCCGGCGTCACTGTTGTCGGGGGCGCTTCTACAACAACGCCTCAAGGAACACCTGCCTCTGGTGGAGCTGTACCAGAAGCCCAAGGGCGGCACGCCCATGCAGTTATCAATGGTGGAAGCGGCAGCGCGACCTGTCATTCACCCAAGCGAGTGAGTACCTGGAGCAGGGCATGGATCTGGGCTTCGTACAGGCCGAGGAACTGCAGCGTTTTCTCGACCTGCGGCTGCGCTATGCCCACCACGACCTGCCGCGTCTGGCTTCACACACCAGCAATGAGGACCGCCTGGAACTGTTACGTCGGCATTGGCAAGACAAGGAGTCACTGACATGAGCGCATCCATCGGTAGCCTGAGCCCGGGCCCAGCCTGCGAAGCCGGCAAACTGATCGTCCAGGTGATCGGCAAGGATCACCCTGAGAGCCAGAAGCTGGTGCTGCTGGAGTCATCGCCGAGCCGCAACCAACCAGAGTATCGATCCGCAAACCCAACTCAATGAACTCAACCTGCTATTTACCCTGCTATACCAGCCTCGCCTGGGGATGGAAACGCGCCAAGTCAGAATCAGCGGCGCGTTGGGCGACACCATTACCCAGGACGGCATCTCCCGGCTCACCATCGACCTGCCCGGCGCGGCTCCCGAGTCGACGGAAGTCGATCTGGCCATGAGCGGCAACCCCACTCCTTACACGGCCCACTTCAACACCGGCACCCAAGGCACATCGATCGACCTGGGAGCAGACTGGTTGCGGGCCAGCAAATGCCAATGGATTCCTGCCGATGAAGGTCAGGGGTTGCGTCTGACGGCCAGCTTTCCACGATCCCTGACCCGCCTCTCCTTGCGCATCCGCTATCACAACCCCATGGCCTTGCTGGCTGGGGGCGGTGCAACCATCGGCGGCCCAAAGGGCATGGCCTATGTGCTGGCACCCAATGGCGGGCTATTGAGTCCGGACGGTGAAATCATCACCTTGCGTCCTGGCGAACCGACTCCAGAGCTGGATCGCGCCGCTATTTACCGGCTGGGCGCCGGCCAGCCTCTCAACTATCTGGATCCCAAGGAACGGGCATGACTTCAAGCACACCACGTGGCCGACAAGGTTTTCTTTCAAGAGAGGACTATCTGGCACCACCGGCCATCCCCACCGGTCAATCACCCAAGGATGTGCTCAACACCATCTGGCGCAAGAACGATGTATTTCTGGATATCGGCTCTTACAGCATTGGCTCGTTCGTGATGGTGCTCTGGCCATCAGTGTTAACAGCGCTATTAATACTGTGGAACATGGGGGGAGCTGGAGGAGAAAACCTAGGACTGACTATTATTTTCTCGTTCATGCTCGGTATTCCGATCCTCATCCTTCTATATGGCCTGACCAAATCGGTCCCTCTACCTGTCCGCTTCAACCGCCAACGCCGCGAAGTCTGTGTGCCCTTTGCCGACGGTCGTTACTGGATCGTGCCGTGGGAACAAGTCACCGCCCAGGCCATCGCCATGTCTTCCGTTGGGCAACACGGCAAAACCACTCAAGGGCTGCTGGTGGTGGGCTTTCGCAATCCCGATCCCGACGCTCCGGAAAAGGAACGCGACTTCAGCCTGGGGTTTAGCTGTGGCGGCGGGGAAACAGCCATGAGCCTGTGGGAATGCATGCGCAGTTATATGGAGATCGGGCCGGATGCAGTCCCGCGTGATGGTGATCTGGAGGACTTAAGGGGAAAGCTTGGAAAAGAGGGGGTTTTCTGGGGCTCGTTGTGGGGATTCGTGACGGAGATTCGCGATCACCTGCTCGCTAAGGAGTTTGGCCAAGCTCTTTGGTTTTTCGTCTCCATTTTTATTTTTGGCACTCCGCTGATCATGATGGTTCAGGCTTGGAAGCTTTCTCCTCCTCCTGATCTGACCAACCCCGCGATCATCGAATGGTCCAAACCACTGCCGCCCGAACAATGGGCCCGCCGCTCTGCTGAGTTGGAACAGGCTATCGACCGACAAGAACAGGCGCTGCAAGAAAGTGCGACAAGCTCATGACGGCTTCCCACCAGGCCGGCGCCGAAGAGCTGCTGACCATGCTGGAAACCCGGCGCACCCTGTAAGCCGCCCAGGATCAGAACGTGCAACTGCGGCTGTCACGGCTGCAGTCCAGCATTGCCCTGTACAAGGCCCTGGGTGGCGGCTGGAATCAATGAATCACCAAAGGCTCGCATGGCCAGCGGTATCACCACTGGCCATCGTCGCAGCGACGGCCAGGGCGCTGATGACCTAGAATCGTCCGACCACCCACAGACGCGAGCAACGCCCCCACCATGCCCCTCGGAACCGAGCTGGACGCCTCCCTGGCAGACGTACTGTCGATGCTGAAAAGAGCATTCCCGAACGGAGTCAGCCCAACCGATTACCGCCCTCTTCTGGCAGCGCTATATGAACATCTGTCAGATCGAAACCTGGCGAATGTCATCTCACAGCTCACCCACAAGGACCCGGATCTGATCCTCAACGAGATCTACGAGGCCGTGACCAGCAAGAAACCGAAAGCTCAGGAGATAGCAGCGCTAACTCGGCTCCTGAACCATCACGGAGCGCCTGAAACCCTGGCCGACACCTGATGCCTCGCCCCTCAAGAAGACCAGGACAATGAACTTCAGTGAATTTGAACAACTGCTGGATGCCAAGAAGAACCTCCATCCGATCTGGTTTGAGCTCCCTTCGGACAGCGCCGCCACCGAGGAGGACATCACCGAGGCTCAAAATGACTTGGCGCTGCAACTTCCTGTCGAGTACAGCCAGTTCCTGCAGAAATATGGGGGCGGCTACTTTGCCTTCGCAATCGTCTACTCACTGGACAGAGACAGCGATTTCAACCTGGCCAGAATCAATCGACAACACCCACTGATTGGCCAGTGCCACCTGTTGTTCTCAGATAACGGCTGCGGCGACTTCTACGGATTCCGGATTGAAAATAACCAATGCCTGGCAGAGGTGTGCTTCTTCGATCATGAAACCCAGGCATGGCAGCAGACTGGATACACAGAACTGTTCAGCTTCCTGGCCGAGGTGGCCCTTTCGATCTGAACACCCCTAGCAACGACCTCCAGATTCGAAGTTCACAATCAGTCCGGCGCCGCTATAGCAGCCGCTGCCTGACCTTCAAATGCCGCGCATACCAGGGCCGGCGCGGCACCTTGCGCAGCAGATCCGCCAGCTGCTTTTCATCCTCGATAAAGGTGATGCGCAGGGCCAGCTTCATGGTTTCCGGGTCCATCTCCACGGTCTTGCCGCTCTGCAATCCGGGGGTGGTGCTGCAACCGTGGGTCAGCGGCCCGAGCCAGGGGTCGCCGGCCTCGACCCAGCGCCCCGGGGCGAACCAGGGCACGCCGTTGACTTCCAGGCGCTTGAGTTCGCCGGGATGGAAACGCTCGTGGGCGCGGAACCAGTCCTCCAGGCGGTCGTCGATCCAGCCATGGAAACGCCAGAACACCGGGCTGACATGGGACGAAAACGGATCGCCGAGAAAGTCGTTTTCCGGCTGGTACCAGCGCGGGGAAAAATCCGCCGGATCGCGGGCCATAGGCACCGGCGCACCACTGGAAGGATCACGCGGCACCGAGGCCCAGCGCATGTGCAGCCAGTCGTGCAGGCCCAGTTCGATTTCCGAGCCGAACTGGCCCAGGGTCAGCTTCGCCAGGTAGCGCGGGTCGCGGTACTGCGACTCCCAGACCTGGAAGTTGCTGTGGTAGGTCTCACCGGCCTTGATGTCGCTGACCCACTGGCTGTAGTCGTCATCGTCATCGGCCAGCCACGCCGGCGGCAGGGAACCGCCGTCATGGTTGTCGAAATAGCGGGCGAACCCCAGGCGATCACGCAGCAGTTCCGGCTGCGGCAGGGGGAAATGCTGCCAGGACGGCAAGTCCTGCATGGAACGCGCCGTGCCCAGCATGTGCCGGTGCATGAAGAAGAAATCGATGCCCGAGCCGTTGCGGTCCTTCTTCGGCCCGCGCGCATCGCGCTCCTGCCCACGGGGGCCGGGCTGCCAGCCGATGCCGCGCAGGGCGTCGCGCTTGTCCTCGGATAGCCGGTGCCACTTGTCCCGGGTCGCGTGCCACAGCTGGTGGAACAACCGATGCTCGGGCGACACCAGCCAGGCCAGCAGCGTCGGGTTCAAGCCAATACGCTGGCGGGCTTCGGGAAACATCTGCTTGGTGGCGACAAAGCGGTTATCCAGGGCGGGCAGTGCCAGGGGCCGGTCCAGGCGTTCCACGCGTCCGCTGAGGGTGCCACTGCCGGCATTGGCGAAACCGGCCCAGACCTCATCCAGACTCATCTTGAATTCATAAGTGGCGGCGCCATCCGCCGCGCTGGCCGGGATCAGCCGCCAGTACATTGCACCCGGCTGCGGGCTCACCAGGTCGGCAACGATCCGGTAGCGCGGCTCGGCGGCGCCGCGCAGGCCCTCGGCGGTATCCAGGTAACCGCGCAGGCCACGCCCGCGCTGGGCGATGTCGAGAAACACTTCCAAGTCCTGGCGCCCCAAGCCATCGAGCCCGGCATCGGCGCCTTCGAAGCGAATGCTCCAGATGCCCCGCAACTGGTCCGCCAGGCGTTGCCCGGCAGTGTCCGCCAGGTCCACCGTGGCTTCGCCCGGGGTAACGGGAAACTCTTCCTCACGCGTCAACTCGCGATGCACATAAAACGCCGCCGGCACGGCTGCGCCCGTCAGCGCCAAGCCCGCCATGAACCCTCGTCGAGAAATCGTCATTGCCCTACCTGTGTCAGCCCTGATGCAGGCCTTATCCAAGCTAGGACGTTTGCTGCCCAAGGAAATTTACCGCCCTGCAAGGCCGGTTAAATTTCCCCAACCGTCGCTCGTTCCTCCCAGATAGCAAAGGCCCCGTGCCTGCACCTTGACGGCGAACCCGACTGAGATGGCAATGACAAAACCACGTTCGAAGAAGGCTCTTTACATCGGCCTGCCGCTGGCCCTGGCGATTGGCGCCGGCGCCGGTTTCCTGGCCTGGGACTACTGGTTCAGGGACAACCCCGGCTACCCGGTCAAGGTGATGAAACAGGCCGAAGAACTGCAGGAGCGCATCCTTTCCTTCGACAGCCACATCACCGTGCCCCTGGATTTCGGCAGCACCGGCAACGAGGCCGACAAGGACGGCAGCGGCCAGTTCGACCTGGCCAAGGCCGGACGCGGACGCCTGTCCGGCGCAGCCCTGACGATCTTCGGCTGGCCGGAAATCTGGAACGGGCCCAATGCCCCCCATCGCCCCACGGCGGGGTTTGTCGACGCCGCGCGCAACGAGCAGGAAGCGCGCTACAAGATCCTCACCGGCATGGTCCGCGACTTCCCCAACCAGGTGGGCATTGCCTATACCCCGGACGACTTCCGCCGCCTCAACGGTGAAGGCAAATTCGCGGTGTTCCTCAGCATGCTCAACGCCTATCCGCTGGGCACCGATCTCGACCAGCTCGATCACTGGGCGGCCCGGGGCATGCGCATGTTCGGCTTCAGCTACGTGGGCAACAACGCCTGGTCCGACTCTTCGCGCCCGCTGCCGTTCTTCAACGACACCCCGGACGCCCTCGGCGGCTTGTCCGAACTGGGTCAACAAGCGGTGCGGCGGCTCAACGACCTGGGGGTGATCATCGATGTCTCGCAGATGTCGACCAAGGCCCTGGAGCAGGTCAGCCAGCTCAGCCGCGCGCCCTTCGTCGCTTCCCACTCAGCCCCTCGGGCCCTGGTGGATATCCCGCGCAACCTCAGCGACAAGGAAATGCAGCTGATCAAGGACAGCGGCGGCGTGGTGCAGATCGTCGGCTTCCCCACCTACCTGCGGCCCCTGAGCCAAGCGACCCGGGACAAGCTCAACGCCCTGCGCGCGCGGTTCGACCTGCAACCCTTGACCGGCCTGGAAATGGCCCTGATGCCCGGCGACGCCATCATCACCGTGTGGCCCGAGCAGCGTTTCGGCGAATACGCCGGCGAGCTGTACGGCATTGTCGAAGCGGAACCCAAGGCCACCCTCAAGGACTTCGGCGACGCCATCGATTACGCCGTGAAGAAGATCGGCATCGACCACGTCGGCATCAGTTCGGACTTCAACGACGGCGGCGGCCTGGACGGCTGGAAGGATGTCAGCGAGGGCCGCAACGTCACCGCCGAACTGCTGCAGCGCGGCTACAGCGAAGCGGACATCGCCAAGCTCTGGGGCGGCAATTTCCTGCGGGTCTGGGCACAGGTGCAGCAGTCCGCCAAGCCTGTGGCCAACCGTTGATGCTCCCTTTTTGCCAACCAGTGAACTGAGCCCATGACCGATCGCCGCACATTTCTCAAACAGGCCGGCATTCTGGCCGCCAGCCTGCCTCTGGGCGCCAGTGCCCTGGCCGCATCCGGCTCCGGCGCCAGCACCCCGAGCCCCATCCCCGACGACAAATGGGCGCAATTGCGCCTGCTGTTCGACCAGGATCCGAACTACCTGCACTTCTCCAACTTCCTGGTGACCTCGCACCCAAGGCCTGTGCGTGAAGCCATCGAACGGCATCGCGCCAACATCGACCGCAACCCCGGGCTGGCCATGGACTGGGACCTGCAGGAACCCTGGAAACGCGAGGCCGAGGTGCGTCGATGGGCGGGCCGCTACCTGCACGCCAAGCCCGGGCAGATCGCCCTCACCGGCAGCACCAGCGAAGGCCTGGCGATGATCTATGGCGGCCTTCACGTGCGGCCCGATCAGGAAATCCTGACCACGGTGCACGAACACTACGCCACCGAGTACAGCCTGGAATACCGGGTGCGCAAGCAAGGCACCCAGGTGCGCAAGATCAGCCTGTTCAAGGACCCGCACCGGGTGTCCAAAGATGAAATCCTCGACTCGATCAAGCGCGGCATCCGCCCCAATACCCGGGTCCTGGGCATGACCTGGGTGCAGTCGGGCAGCGGCGTGAAACTGCCGATCGGCGAGATCGGCCAACTGGTGGACGAGTTCAACCGCAACCGCGATGACCAGGACCGCATCATCTACGTGGTAGACGGCGTGCACGGCTTCGGCGTGGACAACCTGGACTTCCCCGAGATGCACTGCGACTACTTTATCGCCGGCACCCACAAATGGATGTTCGGCCCCCGCGGCACCGGGATCATCTGCGCCCGTTCCGAACAACTCAAGGACCTGACGCCGACCATCCCGACCTTCTCCGAAGACAACAATTTCGCCACCTCCATGACCCCGGGCGGCTATCACGCCTTCGAGCATCGCTGGGCCCTGGACGAAGCCTTCAAGCTGCACCTGCAACTGGGCAAGGACAAGGTCCAGGCGCGCATCCACCAGCTCAACAGCGAGCTCAAGCAACGCTTGCTGGCGCACTCGCAGATCGAACTGGTGACCCCTGCAAGCCCCGAACTGTCGGCCGGCTTCACCTTCTTTCGGGTCAAGGGGCAGGACTGCGATCAGGTGGCCGCCTACCTGATGCAGAACAAGGTGGTGGTCGATGCCGTGGACCGCGATGTCGGCCCGGTGGTGCGCACCGCGCCCGGCCTGCTCAACAACGAAGGTGAAATCGAGCGCTTCATGGCCCTGCTGGGCAAAAGACTCTGACCGGGTGCTCGCGCCCCCGCCTCTTCTTCCCTTGATCGAGATGACTCATGAACCATCCTCCATCCCGTCCACCGCTCAAGCCACTGGCCGCCCTGGCCCTAGGCATACTTCTGGCCGGCCTGCTGCCGAACGCCGCCCAGGCCGCCGACCCGCAACCGGGCAAGGTCTTCAAGGACTGCAAGGACTGCCCGGAGATGGTCGTGCTGCCCGCCGGCACCTTCACCATGGGTACCCCGGAAGACGAAGTCGGCCGCGAGCCCGATGAAGGCCCGATGCACCAGGTGACCTTCGCCAAGCCCTTCGCCATGAGCCGCTTCCAGATCACCGCTGCGCAATGGGACAGCTACATCCGCCAGACCGGGGTGAAGATTCCCGACGGCGATACCCGCCCCGGGCGCGAGTGCATCGCCAGCAAGCCGCGCTACCCGCAGGGCCCGCGCCAGCCGGCGGTGTGCATGAACTTTGCCGAAGTGCAGGCCTATGTTGCCTGGCTATCGCAGAAAACCGGCCATAGCTACCAGATGGTCAGCGAGTCGCAACGCGAATATGCGGCACGGGCCGGCTCCAGCAGCCCCTTCCCCTTCCCCTTCGACGAAGGCAAGGACTACAGCATCGCCAAGCACGCCAACACCTATGGCCCGGCGGACGGCTACAGCTTCAGCTCGCCGGTGGGCAGCTACCCGCCGAACGCCTTTGGCATGTACGACATGCATGGCAACGTCTATGAATGGATCGCCGACTGCGAGCACCCCAACTATGTTGGCGCCCCCACCGACGGCAGCGCCTGGGTCGAGGCCGGCTGCGAATCGCTGCAGATCCGGGGCAACGACTGGGGCGAGGCCCCGGTGTTCTCGCGCTCGGGCAACCGCAACAGCATCTACCCCAACGCCCGTGGCGACTGGATCGGCTTTCGCGTAGTGCGCGTTCTGTAACGCCTGGTGCCAGCCGGGGCGGCAAGCCCCGGCTGAGCCTGACTCAGGCCTGCTTGGCCAGCAGTTCCAGGCCTTCATGCAAGGCTGGGAACAGGCTGTTGTTGAAGTTGTTCCAGCGCAGCTCAAGGATGGTGTCCTCGGGCCCGATCTCGGTGTTGAGCACGTCATGCAGCACTTCACCGGAATCGATGCCGTTGTCCACGTAGTGGAACGAGGCGCCGGTCAGGTACAAGGGCTCGGTCGGCTCGGTTTCCCGGGTGCTCCAGTCCACCACCTTCTGCCCGCGGGCACCGTACAGGGCATTCCAGGTGGCATAGGCACCGCGACGCTCATAGGGCGACTCGATGCGGGTGATGCCCGGGTGGATATTCATGATCCGCCGGGCGAACGGCGCCCCCGGACGCACCAGCTCATCAAGGATCACCAGCAGGCCGTCGAGCACCACGATGTCGGCTTTGAGTTCCACCAGGGTGTCGTGCAGGCGGCGTTCGAAATCCTGCTTGCCGGCGATGTGTTCGGCACTGCCGCGGGGATGGCGACGATAGGTGGACGGCACGCTCAGCAGCAGGTCGTTGACCAGCCGGCCCTGCACTTCCAGGTCCGCCGGGTACAGCCACTGGCGCCCGGGCTGATAGGCAAAGCCGTAGTCGCTGACCAGCTGCTGGTCCCGCGGCGATTGCTCGTCATCGTCGTAGACCACACCCACCAGTTCATAGGCCTCGCCCAGGGGCGTCTGGTTCAGCGTCTCCACCAGAAACTCCAGCACCGATTTCATGTAGCGCTCGTGGTCCTTGTAGGCCACCGGCTGTCCCGCCTTGTCGGCGGCGGCGTTACGCAGGGACCAGACATACACCAGATTCTTCTTCGTCATTGACTCGCTCTCGCTGAATGGTTCAGGCACGGCGTCGATACACGTGCGCCCACAGCACAAGAACGAACCACGGGCCGGGCAATTTATCCGCAGCGTCCGCCAGGCTGGCAGGCCGAGCTAAATACTCGCGCCGGCGCTTCGTTTGTCAGGGGTAAGGGTCTGCGTGCAACGACCCTCTATCCACTCTCCGGGAAGCACTTATGACCGACCCCAAGCGCGGCGCCTTCAACGGTCTGCTCGCATTGCTCAGGCCCTTTCGCACCATCGTGGTGATCTCCGTCGCCCTGGGCATGGCCGGCGGCCTGGCCATCACCCTGTTGCTGGCCACCATCAACAACGCCCTGCACTCGGCAACCGGCATGACCCAAGGCGTGGTCCTGACCTTCGCCGCCCTGTGCGTGCTGGCGCTGACCAGCTCCATCGTCTCGGATATCGGCACCAACTATGTGGGCCAGCGGATCATTGCCGCCCTGCGCAAGGACCTGGGGGAAAAGGTCCTCTCGGCGCCCATCACCCAGATCGAACGCTATCGCTCCCATCGCCTGATCCCGGTGCTGACCCATGACGTCGACACCATCAGCGACTTCTCTTTCGCCTTCACCCCCCTGGCCATCGCCACCACCGTCACCCTGGGCTGCCTGGGCTACCTGGCGTACCTCTCGGTGCCGATGTTCCTGATGATGGTAGTGGCCATCATCATCGGCACCAGTGTGCAACTGGTGGCCGGTGGCAAGGGCATCAAGGGCTTCGATGAGGCCCGCGACCACGAGGACGATCTGCAGCGCTACTACAACGCGATCGCCTCCGGCGCCAAGGAACTGCGTATCCACCGGCCGCGGCGCTTTCGCATGAACACCCAGCGTATCCAGAAAACCGCCGACCGCATCAGCGATATCCAGGTGCGCTCGGTGAACATCTACATCCTGGCCAAGAGCTTCGGCTCGATGCTGTTCTTCGTGGTCATCGGCCTGGCCCTGGCCATGCAGGCCTACTACCCCAACCCGGACCCGGCAGTGATCACCGGTTTCGTACTGGTGCTGCTGTACATGAAGGGCCCCCTGGAGCACGTGGTCGGCTACCTGCCCATCGTCGGCAAGGCCAGGATCGCCTTCGCCCGGATCAGCGAGCTGTCCGAGCGCTTCTCCTCTCCCGAGCCGCACCTTTTGATGGACGACAGCGAAGCACCGCAAGCGGTGGTGCACAGCCTGGAGCTGCGCGAAGTGCGCTACAGCCCACCGCCGGTGGAAGGCAGTGAGCCGTTCCACCTTGGGCCGATCAACCTGCGCATCAAGCAGGGCGACATCGTCTTCATCGTTGGCGAGAACGGCTGCGGCAAGACCACCCTGATCAAGCTGTTGCTGGGCCTGTATCCGCCACAATCCGGAGAGATCCGCCTCAATGGCGAAGCGGTCACCGACCTGGTCCGCGACGACTACCGCCAGATGTTCACCACGGTGTTCGCCGACTACTACCTGTTCGATGACCTGGTGCAGGGCAGCACCGGCAAGCCCCTGGACGTCGCCGCCCAGTACCTGGACCGCCTTGAGATCGCCCACAAGGTCAGCGTCAAGGACGGTGCCTTCACCACCACCGACCTGTCCACCGGCCAGCGCAAGCGCCTGGCCCTGGTCAATGCCTGGCTCGAAGAACGGCCGGTGCTGGTATTCGACGAATGGGCCGCCGACCAGGACCCGGCCTTCCGGCGGATTTTCTATACCGAGCTGCTGCCCGATCTCAAGCGCCTGGGCAAGACCATCATCGTGATCAGCCACGACGACCGTTATTTCGATATCGCCGACCAGTTGGTGCGCCTGCGCGCCGGCAAAGTGGTGCAGGAAATGGAGCCGGCCTGAGTTTTTTTCCGGTTTGTTCAAGGAGGAACGTCACACTAGTGGTAATGAGAATTAACCGCAATAAATACCTATAAACAGCCAACACACAGAAGAGAAAGCATCCATGTCAGCACTACTCGGTCTCAGTCCCCTGAGTAAAGCGCTATCCATGCGACGGGCCCTGAACATCAACTTGCTGCCCAGTGCCCTGGCCCTTGCGGTTTCGCTACCGATAGCCGGTTACGTACAAGCGCAAGAGATCGAGTTGGATATTCCTGCCCAGTCGCTGGGCAGTGCTCTTCAGGAGTTCGGCCGGCAGACCAACCTGCAGGTGCTGTACAACCCGGCAGATGTGCAGAGCAAGCGCAGCGCTGCGGTCAAGGGCAAGCTGCAGCCTGACCAGGCCATGAGCAACCTGCTCAAGGGCACAGGCGTGGGTTACAACCTGCAGGGCAATTCGATCACCATCACCGCCACTGCCGGTAACTCGGCGGGGCTGGAACTGGGCACGACCCAAGTCACCGCCAATCAGCTGGGCACCATCACCGAAGGCACCGGCTCCTACACCCCAGGCACCATCGCCACTGCCACACGCCTGGTGCTGACCCCACGGGAAACACCGCAATCGATTTCCGTCGTCACCCGCCAGGCCATGGAAGACTTCAACCTCAAGTCGATCGACGACGTGATGCGCCACACCCCGGGGATTACGGTCGCCACCTACGACAGCGAGCGCACCGCCTACTTCTCGCGCGGTTTCGCCATCCAGAACTTTCAGTACGACGGTATTCCGATCCTGCAGGACCCGCAGTACTCGTCCGGGCATACCCTCACCGACACCGTGCTCTATGACCGCGTGGAAGTTCTCAAAGGCGCCACCGGCCTGCTGACAGGCGCCGGCGGCCCTGGTGGCACCATCAACATGGTGCGCAAGAAACCGACCTCCGAGTTCAAGGGCTATGTAGACCTGGGGGCCGGCTCCTGGGACAACTACCGTTCGGAAATCGACGTCGGTGGCCCGTTGACCGAAACCGGCAACGTTCGCGGCCGTGCCGTGGCGGCCTATCAGGACAAGAAGTCATTCCTCGACCACTACTCGCGCCAGACCAATGTGTACTACGGGATTCTCGAGTTCGACCTGTCGCCGGACACCCTGCTGACCGTCGGTGCCGACTATCAGGACAGCAACCCCAAAGGTTCCAGCTGGTCCGGGGCGGCCTCGCTGTTCGACTCCGCCGGCAACCGCATCAGCACGCCGCGCTCGTTCAACAACGGCGCCAAGTTCAGCCGCTGGGAGCAATACACCCGCACCGTGTTCTCGACCCTGGAGCACAGCTTCGAGAACGGCTGGGTGGCCAAGGCGCAGTACAACCACCAGATCAATGGCTACAACGCCCCGCTGGCCGCCCTGCTGTCGCCGGATGTGAACACCGGCAAGGCCACGATGCTGACCCGCAAATACACCGGCGAAACCACCAGCGACACCGGCGACCTGTACGCCACCGGCCCCTTCAGCCTGTTCGGTCGCGAGCACCAGCTGGTGGTCGGCACCTCGGTTTCCCGCTCCCGCTGGCTGGGCCGGGACTACACCAACGCCACCAACTACAACAACAGCCACGACTACTTCAACTGGGATGGCGACGCTCCCAAACCGGACTGGGGCCCGCAGACCAAGCGCAACGACGAACTGACCCGGCAAAGCGCCAGCTACATCACCGGCCGCTTCAGCCTGGCCGACGACCTGCACGTACTGCTGGGCACCCGGGTCAACAACTACGAGGTCAGCGGCACCAGCCAGGTCAAGGACACCGGCAAGGTGGTGCCTTATGCCGGCGTGGTCTACGACCTCGATGAAAACTTCTCGGCCTATGCCAGCTATACCGAGATCTACCTGCCGCAAGATGACTATCGCGACCGCAACAACAAGCCGCTGGAACCGAACGAAGGCAAGAACTACGAGATCGGGCTCAAGGGCGAGTTCTTCGACGGCCGCCTGAACTCCAGCCTGGCCTACTTCGAAGTGCATGAAGAGAACCGTCCGGTCGACGATCTCGCTTATGTTCCCAACAGCTACCCGGGGCTGGACTACGCCTCCAAGGGCATCAAGTCCAAGGCCAAGGGATACGAAGCGGAAATCTCCGGCGAGCTGGCCCCCGGCTGGCAGCTGCAGGCCGGCTACACCCACAAGATCATCCGCGACCAGGCTGGCCAGAAGGTCTCCACCTGGGAACCCCAGGACCAGGTCAACCTCTACACCACCTACAAGCTGACCGGCCCTCTGGACAAGCTGACCCTGGGCAGCGGCGTACGCTGGCAGGGCGCTGGCTGGAAGATCCTCGAAAACTACGGCAAGGGCACTCAGGAGAAGTTCTCCCAGGACCCACTGTGGCTGGTTGACCTGATGGCGCGTTACCAGATCACCGAGAACGTATCGGCCACGCTCAACGTCAACAACGTGTTCGACAAGAAGTACTACACCAATATCGGCTTCTATAACTCCTCGTACTACGGCGACCCGCGCAACGTGATGCTCAGCACTCGCTGGAACTTCTGATTGCGTACCGCCAAGCCCCTGCTCGCCTCAGCGAGCAGGGGCTTTTTCATGCCCGCCCGACAGCCTTTGTGCCCTGCCGGCCGGACCGGAACCGGCGCCCACCACTGAACCCTGCTCCGGTCGCACGAATGCCCAGGCAAAAAAATGCCCCTGGTCACTTGTCATGACCAGGGGCATTTGACTGCCGACCCTTGCTACTTGATGGCCGCCACAAAGCTCTGCACAAATGCCGGATTGTCGATGATCCGCTCGTGCGTGGAATCGATCAGTTGCGACTGCCTGATGCAGGGCTGCCCCATGCACTGCTCTATGCTCGCCTCGATCAGTTGGCGATGTTGCCCGGCGCGGCTGGCCGCCGCCCACCAGCAACTTACCGGGGCCTTGATCCGCTTGAAGTCGGCATCCCGCAGGCGCTGCCCCAGGGCACGGTCCAGCTCCCAGGAAATCTCGGCTTCATTGCCTTGCAGCAACTCGCCCTTGATCTCCATGTAGGCATCGCCCAGGGCTTGCTCGGCCCAGGCGTCGAAGGCCTGCCACTGTTCGTCTTCGCTGACATCAGACGCCTGAACCTGCTCCCAGGCCTGGCGGATCTGCGGGCTCGCGGCGGCGAACATCACCTGCAGCAGTTCGACACGCCGCCAGTTGACCGGGATCTCATCACTGTCGGCAATTACTGCCGTGTCCCAGTAGGCTTTCAACCAGTAAGGTGGTGATGCATCGATCCAGCCCAGGAACTCGACTTCACGCCCGGCCTGCTCCAGCACATGAGCCACTTCCATGGCCAGGTTGCCACCCAGGGACCAGCCCGCCAGACGATACGCGCCTTGCGGCTGGGCATCGAGCAGCTGTGCCGCATAGTCCTCGACCATCGCCTGCCAGGCCGGCACCTCGCTGCCGGGCTCGGCCAGGGCACGGCACATGACCCCCATCACCGGACACAGCTCACGCAGCGCCAGCGCGATGGCCTTGTAGCAATGCACCGAGCCATAGCTGGGGTGGAACAGGAACAACGGCGTGCCCTGGGTCTGACTGTTGAGCTTGACGATCAACGAACTGCGGGCTTCACCCTCAAGACAGGCCACCTGCCCGGCAACCGTCGGGTTGAGCATCAGTTGGCTCACGGAAAGCACGGTGCCGGTGGCTTTCCTGATCCGTTCCTTGAGCATCAGTACCAGCAGCGAGTGCCCGCCCAGCTCGAAGAAATTGTCATTCAGGCCAACTCGCTCAACCTCCAGGATCTCGCTCCAGATACCCGCCACCCTCAGCTCCAGCTCGCTCTGCGGCGCCACGTAACGGCGCTCATGCTGGCTGGCATCGGGTTTGGGCAAGGCCTTGCGATCGAGCTTGCCGTTGGGGCTCAGGGGCATCTGCTGCAGCAGCACCCATTGCGCCGGCACCATGTAGTCCGGCAAATGCGCCAGCAAATGCTTGCCCAGGGCTTCACGCCAATGCTCGGCTCGCTCCTGCAGCACCAGGTACCCGACCAGATGCTTGCCATCGACCACCTGCACCGTGGCTTCTCGCACTTGCGGGTACTCCAACAAACGCGCCTCGATCTCGCCCAGTTCGATACGCAGCCCCCGCAGTTTGACCTGATGGTCGAAACGCCCTAGGTACTCGATGACCCCATCGGCGCGCTGGCGTACCCGGTCGCCGGTTCGATACAAGCGAGCACCCGGCTGGAACGGGCAAGGCACGAAGCGCTCGGCACTGAGCCCGGGACGGCGATGGTAACCACGGGCCAGGCCCACGCCCCCCAGATACAGCTCGCCCATCACCCCGGCAGCGACCAACTGCAACTGCTCATCCAGTACATGGGTCTGCAGGTTGGCGATCGGCTGGCCGATGGGTACTGCATCGCGTCCTTCATCGACACAGGTCCAATGGGTGACGTCGATGGCCGCCTCGGTGGGGCCATAAAGGTTGTACAGACCGGCCTGCGGCAGCTTGGCGAACACCTGCTGCTGGGCATCCACCGGCAAGGCTTCACCACTGCAAACGATGCGTTTCAGGCTGGTGCAACTGGCGACCAGCTGATCCTGCAGGAACGCCTGCAACATCGACGGCACAAAGTGCAGCGTGCTGATCTGTTCGGCATTGATCAGATTCACCAGTTTCTCGGGATCGCGATGATCCCCTGGCGCCGCCACCACCAGCCGCGCGCCGGTCATCAAGGGCCAGAAGAATTCCCACACCGATACGTCGAAGCTGAACGGGGTTTTCTGCAGCACGCTGTCGCTGGCATCCAGTTGATAGGCCTCCTGCATCCAGCACAGGCGGTTGGTCAGGGCGCTATGGCGGTTGCCGGCACCCTTGGGCTGCCCGGTGGAACCGGAGGTGTAGATCACATAGGCCAGGTTTTCGCCCTGCAGCACGATGCCCGGGTTCTGCTCGCTGTAGCTCGTCAACTGCGCATCCAGCTGATCCAGCGCCAAGGTTTGCAGCCCCTGCGGAATCGGCAGTTGCTCCTGCAAATGAGACTGGGTCAGCAGCAGTTTCACGCCGCTGTCGTCCAGCATGTAGGCCAGGCGTTCACGTGGGTATTCCGGGTCCAGCGGCACATAGGCGCCACCGGCCTTGAGTACCGCCAGCAGGCCCACCACCATTTCGATGGAGCGCTCCACCGCCAGCCCCACCAGCACATCCGGGCCGACACCAACCTCCATCAGGCGATGGGCCAGGCGGTTGGCGCGGCGGTTGAGTTCGGCGTAGCTCAGGCTCTGCTGACCGAACTTTAAGGCCGGCGCATCTGGGGTACGTGCCACCTGCTCTTCGATCAGTTGCTGCACATTGCGTTGCAACGGGTAGTCGCGAGTGGTGTCGTTCCACTGCTCGACCATCAACAATCGCTCCTGCTCATCCAGCACCGGCAACTGCCCCACCCGCTGACGAGGGTCGGTCAGCAGCGCCTGCAACAGGTTCTGCCAATGCCCCATCATCCCTTTGAGCATCTGCGGTTCGAACAGATCAGTGGCGTAGGTCAGGGTTGCATGGATGCCGTCCGCGGTTTCCCGGGTGTCCAGGCTCAGATCGAACTGCGCTGTCTGGCTGCCCCAATCCAGGCCTTCGACCTGCAGCGCGAGCGAGGGTTGTTCAATGTGCCCCAAACGGGCATCGCTCTGGTGATTGAACATCACCTGGAACAGTGGGTTGTGGCTCAGGTTGCGCTCCGGCTGCAGGGCTTCCACCAGTTGCTCGAAGGGCAGATCCTGATGGCTCTGGGCATCCAGCGCCCGTTGCCGCACCTGCTGCAGCAACTGGCTGAAGGGCATCAGGCCGTCGATATCGGCCTTCATCACCTGAGTGTTGACGAAGAAGCCGATCAGGCGCTCGATCTCCACCCGGTTGCGGTTGGCGATGGGCACCCCGACGCGAATATCCTGCTGGCCGCTGTAGCGATGCAGCAAGGTCTGGAACGAGGCCAGCAACAGCATGAACAGGGTCACCCCTTCAGCCTGTGCCAGGTGCTTGAGCCCTTGCGCCAGCGAGGCCTGGAGTTCGACCTCCAGGCTCGCACCACGATAGCTCGGCAAAGCCGGACGCGGATGCGCGCAAGGCAGTTCCAGCACCGGCTGCTCACCGCCCAGCTGCTCGCGCCAGTACCCCAGCTGCCGCTCCTTTTCCCCGGCCTCCATCCAGCTGCGCTGCCATACGGCGTAGTCGGCGTACTGCAACGCCATGGCCGGCAGTTGCAGATCCTGGCCCTGGCTGTAAGCCGCGTACAACTGTACCAGCTCATCGACCATCACCTGCATCGACCAGCCATCGGAGACGATATGGTGCTGCACCAGCACCAGCACATGCTCGTCCTCGGCCAGGCGCAGCAGGCTGACCCGCAGCAGCGGCCCCTGTTGCAGATCGAAAGGTCTGGCGATCTCGGCCTCCACCAGCGCCTGCAGGCCGGCCTGGTCGGTATCGGCCCGGACAATCGGCAAGGCCAATGCCGGCTGGATCAATTGCAAGGCACGCTCGCCATCCTGATACACCAGGGTGCGCAAGCTTTCATGGCGGGCCACCAGCGCATCGAAGCTGCGCTGCAAGGCGGGCAGATCCAGCAGCCCGCGCAGGCGCAGGATGCTGGGGATGTGATAAGCGGCGCTGTGCGGGTCCAGCTGCCAGAGAAACCACTGGCGCTCCTGGGCATAGGACAAGGCCAATGGCTGCTGACGGCTCACGGGCAGCATGGCCGGAGCCTGGCTCGCCGTGCTGTCCTCGCAGGCCTGCAAGCCGGCAACGAACCCTTGCAACTGAGGCTGTTCGAACAGGGTGCGCAGGGCAACCTCCCGATCGAGCAGTTGGCGCAGGCGCGAGATCACCTGCATGGCCAGCAACGAGTGCCCGCCCAGCTCGAAGAAATGATCGTTCAGGCCAACACGCTCTACCCCCAGGACTTCAGCCCAGACTGCCGCCACCTGTTGCTCCAGCTCGGTCTGCGCAGCGACATAGACCTGCTGCCCAGCCCCGGCATCTGGCTGCGGTAACCCCTTGCGATCCAGCTTGCCATTGGGCGTCAGGGGCATGCGTTGCAGGAACATGAAGTGTGCCGGCAGCATATAGTCCGGCAGCCGAACCCGCAGCGCCCGGCGCAGGGCTTCACGGCACTCGGCCTGGGCCAGGGCATCGCCGAGCAGATCTGGCTGCAACGGCACGATATAGGCCACCAGTTGCTTGCCAGTCGCCGTTTCCTGGGCCACCACCACCGCTTCACGCACTGCTTCTTGCTCGCGCAGGCGGGCTTCGATCTCCCCCAGTTCGATACGGAAACCACGGATCTTCACCTGATGGTCGACCCGGCCCAGGTAGTCCACCACGCCATCGGCACGGCCGCGGGTCAGGTCGCCGCTGCGGTACAGACGGCCCCCCGCAGTGCCGAAGGGATCAGGCACAAAACGTTCGGCGGTCAGCGCCGGGCGTTCCAGGTAGCCCCGGGCCACGCCCTCGCCGCCCAGATACAGCTCGCCCGCCACGCCGATCGGTTGCAGGTTCAGTTGCGCATCCAGCACATAGCCGCTGCGGTTGCCCAGCAGGGTGCCGATCGGCATATACACCGCGCCGCAGGCATCGCCCTGGCGCGCCTTCCACAGCAATGGAGTGACCACGGTTTCGGTGGGGCCGTAGCCGTTGAACAGGTAGGTGGGGCGCAGCGCGCGCCAGGCCAGGT